>CAVBST010000017.1:0-33675 GCA_963598325.1 uncultured Prevotella sp.
AGTGCGAGTGGGGCAAGCGCCGTTATCTGGATGTATCGCTCCTAGAGGAGGTGGAGGCCTAGCCGACGGCAACTTGAAGACATGCCGATGGATTAATAGGGGTCAGCCTAAATTTGCGAAAGATTCTTGACGGTACCGCGGGTTCTACCTTTTGCATTGCGGGCTGAGTTGGGTGTCCGCGAGGTTTGCCGGAGAGACTTCATGCATGTCAATTCTGGTCTAACGGAGCCAAAAACAAGGCCTCTCGCAGCGGAATCACGAGAGGCCTTGGTTTTTCTACGTCTGCAGATAGGGCCGAAAAGCCCAAACGAAACGTATCGTCTACTTTTCCGAAGCAGTTGATATCAGATCCATAATGCGCTGAAGCTCTTCTTCGTCTTTGAACTGGATCTCGATCTTGTTCTTGCCCTGGACGGTTTTAACGCGAACAGGAGCGGAAAGGAAGCGGGTTAAGCCCTTTGCAGCCTTTTTGAAGCTTGCAGGAGCGGGAACGCGCTTGGCCTTACCTTCTTCAAGAGCCTTTTCCCTGCCGGACATCAACCGAGCTATCTGCTCGGTTTGGCGAACAGAGAGCTTTTCGGTCATAAGCTTTTCAGTGAGCTTCTTTCGCCCTTCGGGGTCGTTCACGGAAAGGATAGCGCGCGCATGGCCTGCCGTGATCTTCCCCTCGAAAAGAAGCTGCTGTGCCTGCTCGGGAAGATCAAGCAAGCGAAGGGCGTTGGCGATAGTAGAACGGCCCTTTGAAACCGTTTTCGCCAGCTCGGACTGAGTCATACCCTTTCGCTCCATAAGGCGCTTATAGCCATACGCCTCTTCAATGGGGTTCAAGTCGGAGCGCTGGATATTTTCAATAAGGGCAAGCTCGAGGGCCTTGTCGTTGTCGGCGGACCAGAAACGAACAGGAACCTCTTCCATTCCCAAGCTCTTGCAAGCCTGCCAACGGCGTTCACCCGCGATGATCTGATAATGATCCCCAACCTTGCGAACCAAGATAGGCTGAAGCAGGCCTTCCTTCTTAATGGAACCGGCCAGCTCTTCAATTTCCTCGGGTTTGAAATTGGTACGAGGCTGGTCGGGGTTCGGCTGAACCGAAGACAGCTTCACCACACCGGTATCCCCTTTGGCGGTGCTGGGTTGAGCTGGTTTAGCTTCTGCCGGCTTCACCGCAGCAGCAACCGGTTTAGCTTTCGCAACCGGGCGCTCGGAAACCGCGCCGGTGCGCTTTTCCGCAACAGGTGCAGGCTTAGTTTGCGGTTCAGGGCGCTTAACCGCTTTGGCGGTAGTACCGGATCCAACCTGATGCGGCGTCTTTTTCGTTTCACGTGAAACAACCTTGGCGTTTTCCAGAGCCTCTTCCGAAATATAGATGTTGGAAGAGGTGCTGGCCTTTCGGGCTACCGTATTTGCCCGATCACGAAGCGCCTTATGCAGAACACCTTGCTTTTCCGCGGGTTTGTTCTGCGCAGGAGCATGTTCTTCCTTCGCCGCAACAGGCACCTTAGGTTGAGCCTGGGCATTCGTTTCGACCTTCGGTTCGGAAACAGCAGGACGAGGACTCTCGTCGAACAGCGCATTCAGCCCGCGCCCAAGGCCGCTTTTCTGTTTAGCCACGTTCAATCACCTCTTTAGCCAAATCGACATACGCGAGGCTTCCCTTGTTGTCGGGAGCGTACTCGATTATCGACTGGCCATAACTTGGAGCTTCGGACAGTTTAACGGTACGTGGGATCAAAGTTTCGAAGACCGCATCACCAAAGAAGGAACGGACCTCATTAACTACCTGATTGGCAAGATTGGTTCGGGAATCGTACATAGTAAGAACGATGCCGAAGATATCCAGGCTCGGATTCAGGATACTTTTGACACGTTTCATCGAATCGAGAAGTTTTGTCACACCTTCCAGTGCGTAGAACTCGCATTGGATCGGCACCAGCAGTTTGTCCGCCGCAACAAGGGCGTTGATAGTGAGCAAACCAAGGGAAGGAGGGCAGTCTACCAGGATGTAATCGTAACGACCCCTAAGGCTGCCGAGCGCATTCTTCAGGCGATTCTCTCGCGCCATCTCGTTGACCAACTCAACTTCTGCACCGGCAAGGCTGATAGTGGAGGGCAGCACATCTACGCCTTCGGCAACGCAAGACAAGATAACGTCTTCCGCTGGGGTTTCACCCAGCAGGACGTTGTATACGCAGCCGTCAAGGGCTCGTTTGTCTATACCGTAGCCGCTTGTTGCATTTCCTTGCGGGTCAAGGTCAACCAGAAGGACTTCCTTGCCCATGGATCCAAGCGCCGCGGCAAGGTTCACTGCCGTAGTCGATTTACCGACTCCACCCTTTTGGTTGATGATGGCCAAGATCTTGGTTTGGCCGATTACATGTGAAACAGTGGGCTTGTCGCGAAATGGAACGAAAGTACGGATACCATCGTCTTCCTCGTCGTCCGCGATGGACTCTGCCTCGTTTTCTTCCATAGAGGAGTCAACAGCTTCTGGCTCGGGAGCGGAGTCCCTTTCCACTACCTGAGCCTGCTCATTTGCATCATCGAAACCGTTTTGGATAACCTCTTGCTCGATATCCTCTGGGCTCTCTTGCTCGACAACGGAAGTCACTGGTACGTTCTTTGTTTTTTTACGACTACCGAAGAATCCCACGAGCGCTCCTTTCAAACAGCTGTCCTTATTGTTTCACGTGAAACCTGAACTAGTGCAGGTATAACAACAATGATTTCTATTGAGGAGATATGTACACGTTGAAGCGAAGCCCCAACGAAGAGATAGCACGTAAAACAAGAAACGGACTGTTTGAGGATCAAAGGCGCTCCTTGCTTTTGTTTTCCCATAATACCCTGCTGACGCTTATCGGAAAATAGCGGCAAATCAGATTGTTCGGCTGATTAAGAAAATAACGGAACCAACGCTCGGCGCAAAACGATTTTACAGAGCGGTCCTAAGAAAACGAGGCCCTGAAACCTTCTGTGGGGAACAAAAAGAACCATTCATGAGAGATTAATCGTCTGAAAAGAAACGGCACCTTAGATTGGCTCTAAGGTGCCGTATTCATTAAAAGGGCTTTTTCTGGGCCAAGCCAACCCTTCTTGGAAGCTTCATTGAGGGATTGCATCTCTTCCGGAATACGATGATCGCCCTTTTGGTCTCACCATCGGAAAGCACAAGACCTCGCGCAGAAACAAATTCCATCCCAAGCTTTTGAGCCACCGCCGTCGCATGGCTAAGTTCCTCTGACTCAGCCTGGGTCTTATAGCAGACCAGCGAACCTTCCTTGCAAAGAAGCGGAGAGGCAAGCTCAAGGAGGGAGGAGAGCTGTGAAAGAGCTCGCGCGGTGATGACAGAAAACTCCGCGGGATGCTCAGTGGCCAAGTCTTCGATTCTGCCGTGGTAGGTGCTCACTGTTTCCGAAAGACCTAGCTCTGAAATGAACTTATCAAGCGCCTTGGTTTTCTTCCCCACCGAATCTGCCAGAAGGGTTTCCCTTCCGGAAAGGACAGCCAAAGGTATGCCAGGGAAGCCTGCACCAGAGCCCATGTCCAGATACCGCCCTTCAGGAGCATCGGAAAATTCAGGCAAGCCCTGAATGGAATCTTCGATATGGAGGATCTGGGCACTCTCCCAATCAACGATACGCGTGAGGTTGGTGGTTTTGTTTTCCTCTATAACAAGCCTTAGATGCTGATCGAGCAGCTTGCGCTGCTCGTCAGTTGGCTGAGGAACCGTTATCTCAGTCATAAGATCACTTTCGAATCCGAGCGTCTATTTCGGAATCACCACAACGCGACGTGCGCGGCCTTCGCCTTCGCTGACGGTCTCAACGCGGCCATCCTCACGAAGCGCAACATGGATAATGCGACGCTCGTACGGAGTCATAGGACGAAGCTTGATGCTCCTATCTTGGGAAACAGCCTTATCGGCAGCATTGGCGGCGATGTCTTCCAACTTCTGACGCTGACGGCCTTTGTATCCCTCAACGTCGACCACAATGGGGTAGCGATGGCCAACCGTGCGGGTGGTGATAGACGAGATCAGGAACTGAAGGGCATCAAGGGTCTTGCCGTGCCTGCCGATAAGCACCGCAAGATCGTCGCCGGTGATATCAAGGATTAGCTCCCCTTCGTCACCCTCGTACTCTTCGATCTCAACCTCACCGACGTTGAAGTACTTCAAGATGTCTTGGATGGCCTCCGTGGCAACATCCGCGATCTTGTCGACCTCTTCCTCGCTGTACTGATGGCCAGCATCGGCTTCTACCGCCTCTGCCACCTCCAATTCGTTCTCTTCTTCCATGAGAACCTCCTTACATTCAAATCTCCCCCTATGCGGCAATGCTGCATAGGGGGAGTAGACGGCATTATTGCATTCGCGAAAACCGCGGAAGGCTACTTGCTCTTCTTAGTCGGGCGCTTCTTCTTCTCTTTACGGACCACGTCAACCTCTATCGGCTTGACCTCAACCTTCTCAGCCTCAACCTCGGCATCCTTATGCTTGAACACGCGGGTGGAGATGATCTGCTGGAAAACACCGAACAGCGAAGAGGTTGCCCAGAACAGGAGAACACCCGTAGGGGAACCCCAGCCGAGCCACAGCATGAACAGCGACATGATGCCCATCATGATCATGGTCTGATTCTTCTGAGGGCTGTTCGTGCCCGCCTGCTGAAGAAGCGAGGGGAGGAACGTACAGAACGCGAAGATCAGAAGCAGGACGCCGTAAGGGATAAACGATACGAAGTCCTGGCTGAACATGGTGGAGGGAGAGGAAATCAGGCTGGGCAGGATGTTGTAGAACGAATAGGTCATGCCCTCGGTACGGCTGCCCATCTCCTGCAATACCTGGAACAGAGCGATGAAGATCGGCATCTGAAGAAGCAGCGGAAGGCAACCGGTAATGGGGTTGAACCCAATCTCGGCATAGACCTTCTGCATCTCTTCTGCCTGACGCTGCTGGTCATCGGCGTATTTCTCTTGGATTTCCTGAATGCGAGGGCTGAACTGCTGCATTCGATAGGACGACTTGATCTGCTTCTGCATAAGAGGGAACAGGATCAGGCGAAGGATCAGCGTGACGATGATGATAGCCAGACCCCAGTCAGCAACGAAACCATACGCAGCCTCGATGCACCAGAAGATCGCGTCTTTAAACGCTTCCCACATGTAGTACTAAGTCCTCTCGGTCGGTAACCTACTTATTGAAAAAGCGGAATTGCTCGGGAACGGGATCGTATCCTCTGCCTCCGCCGGGCCTGCACCTGAGTATGCGCCTGCAGGTAAGGTACAAACCCTTCAGAAAGCCGAATCGCTTTACCGCAACAAGCCCATATTCCGAACAAGTCGGGATAAAGCGGCAGGTTGCGGGTAGAAGAGGGGAAATCGCCAAGCGATAGAACTTGATCAGGAGCATTAGCAGCAACTTCGGAATCGCCACGATGCCCGACCATATACGCTTCACGGCTAGCCTTCTTCGCCTTGGTAGGATTCGACTGCCTTCTTATACTCCGCAAGCACCCTTCCATAGGTGGCTCGCGTAGTTTTCCTGTTTGCGATGAAAAGGACATTCAACTCGGGCCAAGGGCCACCAAGATCATGGCAAACAGCGCGCAGGCGCCGTTTCGCAGAATTGCGCCAAACCGCGTTGCCATTTTTCTTGCCGGCTATAAATGCAACACGGCCGCTAGGGCCGTGTTGGGTATCCCCCCGGTACATGATCAATGTACCGACAGGAGTTGCATGTCTTTTTCCGTGCGAGAACAGGTAGGAGATCTCAGTGCTGGATTTTATGGTTCCTAACACGGTTTCTCACAAGGAAAATTAGGCACAGAGACGCTTGCGGCCCTTGGCACGACGAGCGGAAAGAACGGCGCGGCCGCCCTTGGTTGCCATACGTGCACGGAAACCATGAGTCTTTGCGCGCTTACGGGTGTTCGGTTGATAGGTGCGCTTCATCACTTTTCCTTTCAGATTTACAGTAACCTCGAAATTATACGATGGGAGAATCGAGCGTCAAGGAAAAAGAAGCCTGTACGCGCCGGCCAAACCCGCCGATCCACACAATGCACACGCTAATTTCGGCAGACCTTACGCACGCGACTCGATATCCAGCGTAGCCGAATCGAGTACATGCCCCTCCATCGCCCAATGAAGGTCGTTGAAGTAAAAGCCTGTGGGCAAACCGAGCTCGCAATCCAGCGCATAGAGACGCAGCGTATAGCGATGGTTTTTATCGGGCGGACAGGGCCCGATGTAGCCGTTGATAACGTCCTCACTGGTCTCGCTCGCCCGCGACAAGCAGCTGTTCGCCCCTTGAGTGAACTCGAACGCCCCAGAATGGCTTACCCCTTCAGGGATCAGCTGAACCGATGGGTCGATATCGCATGCTGCCCAGTGGATCCAAGCGAAGCCGCACACCGGTATGGAGTCGAAGTCGACGAAGGTGAGCGCAAGAGACTTGGCCCCGGCCGGAACCCCCTCAACATGCACAGGAAACGAGTTGATGTTGTTTCCGTCTTTCCTTAGCTCATCTGCCGAGTACTTCCCAAAACGGTCGGGCAGCAAACCACCCTCCAAAGGAACTGAAATGTTCATCGTCTGCCTCCACTTTCCCCAAGATCGGTAAGTTATCCACACATGAATCGTATAACGATGTGGATAATGTTGATAACTCCAGAAGGGCTTTCAATTACCCCTCTTCGCTCATTATCCCAGAGAAAGGCCCTGTGCTCGACAGCTGTTCTTAAACGAAGTAAACCTTAGGGGAACACGCGGCCCAGAAGAAAGAACGCGCAGGTGGTTGCACACTTCAAGCGCGCTTGTTTGCCGTGAAACATCTCCAGCGCGAATCCCGGCAGAGGTGCTCACCGGAACACTGGATACCCCTTAAATATGCAGAGCGCAGCATCTGCCGCACGCTGTGCCGCATCCTGTTTTCCAGGTTTTCAAGAATCGCCGTCTTTTGTTTTCGTACTTTTCCACATGTTATTGAAAGAATGTTGAAAACTTGGAAAAGCCTTGTTGGTAAAGCTGTGCAAGATTGAAAAACAATGAATAGCTGTCTAAAATGCTGAAAAGATCAACGCGGATCGAGCTGAATCGAGCCGCGATTTTCAACCTTTTCCACCCCTTTCGAATAATCGGAAAGCATCATGAGCGAAGAGAACACACCACATATGCAACCGATGGAAAGCGGTGAGCAGCAGGGGGTCCCCAACATGCAAGGCAGCGCCTCGTACATGCCTAGGGGAAACGCCCCAGCGCCCGAATCGGCGCCCTATCCGTATACGACCGGCTACGGGCAGCCATATCCCCAAAACGGGAACGGCGGGCAGGCGATACCTCAAGGGGCATTTCCTCCCACGCAAGGCGTTCCCCTGCAATTTGGGGTTCCTTACTATGGATATCCACAACCCATGGGTTGGCAACCCGCGTCAAGCCCTCAATCGAAAGTGGAAAACCAGGGGCAACCCGCAATGGCCGCAACCATGGCGGCAGCTACACCCTATCCGCTCAGCTCGAACAGCGCGCAGCAAACGGCAAACCACCCCGGCGGTGGCGTGCCGGCAGGTGCCGACTCGTATCCCCCTCCCTTCGTCGAGCAAGCGCCCTACACAACAAGCAGCGCACATGTCATGAACGGCGGGGCTTTCCCAGGTCAGGAAAGCGCGCCCTCTTCATTCGATTACAGCCGCATAAGCACACCCGCGCGCATCGCCATATACGACTCGCTGAAAACCGCTCCGCGCGTCATCCAGATACCAGGCGGCCCAACCCACGAGTACATAGAGCAGATAGCATCGATCACCTACAAGAGCGCCAAAGACCAAGGCGGGATGATCCCCTATACGGTAGTCCGCGAGGTGTCCGAGAACTTCATCCATGCGGAATTCTGCGAGGTGGTGGTGTCGATATTCGACCAAGGCAACACCATACGCTTCGCCGATCAGGGGCCCGGCATAAAGAACAAAGAGCTGGTACAGGAACCGGGGTTCTCTTCAGCGATCGAACCCATGAAGCGCTATATCCGCGGGGTTGGATCGGGCCTGCCCATAGTCAAGGACTACCTGGAAACCTCCCATGGGCGGATAGAGATCGAAGACAACGTGAACCAGGGCTCGGTCGTCACCATAAGCCTTGTCCCCGCAAGCGAAAAACACATATCACCAGCCGATCCGCTTGTTTTCGACCTTACCGAAAACGAAGAGGCGATACTCAAAATGCTCGCACCTGATAGCGTGCTTGGCGTGAGCGAGATCAATAAGCTCACCGGCATCGCGGTCTCAAGCGTGCACACAGCGCTTTCGAAAATGGAAGCTGCCGGCCTGGTGCAAAAGGTGAACAAGAAGCGAAGCCTTACCACCCAAGGCAGGCAGGTTGCACTATCCTTGTAACGAGAAAATCAAGCTGGCGCTCGCCGGCAGCCGCACGGCAAGATAAGGAACCATGGACCTAGAGCAAACGTGGAAAGACCTGATACGACAGCTTAAGTCGTACCCGAACGTGAACGCATCGCAGATCGACGCGTTCTTTTCACGTGTGCAAATGCAGGCCGCAAGCCCAGGCTTCGTGATGCTCACCTCCGACAACGGCTTCATCAAAGACTGGATCGAAAAGCATTACATGAAAGACATCGTGCAGGCCTTGAAAGACCTCTACGATGTCGACTTCAATGTGCTTATCGAAGTCGACCCGACCGCCGCGCCAGCGCAAAGCGCGCCCACAGCGCCCGCAACCGCCACACCAGCCCCCGGCACGGCGGAAAAGGCAGGCCCCGACGGCGGCAACAGCAGCGGAAATCCGCTTCAGCCCCAAAGCGCAGTGGTAGGGCAGGCGGGCGAAGCAGGCAGACAGCAAGCCCCCGCACCGCAGCAGGCCGCCGTTAGCCCCCAGCCTCAAACGCCTAAGGAAAACGACGTTCCGGCAGCCGGTGAGGCTCCAAAGCGAGCCGAAAACGACCCGGTGAACGCAGAGAACGCCCTCACGTTCGATTCCTTCGTTATCGGGGAATCGAACCGCATGGCCTACAACATGGCGCTTGAAGTGGCGGAACGACCAGGCACATCCGAATTGAACCCCCTGTTCATATACGGACGTTCGGGTGTAGGGAAAACACACCTCATGTGCGCTATCAGGAACTACATCCTAGAGCAGTACCCGAACCTGAACGTCTGCTACATCGACTCGATGGAGCTGGTGAACAAATACTCGGAAGCAGCTATCGAAAAAAGCGTCGACAAGCAGAGCTTCAAGAACTTCGAGAGCTTCTTCCAGCAGGCAGACGTGCTGCTGATAGACGATATCCAAGGGCTGCAAAGCAAGCCAGGAACACTGAATGCCCTGTTCAGGATCTTCAACTCGATGATCCCGAAGGGCAAGCAGTTCGTCTTCAGCGCCGACCGCGCACCACGCAACATCGACCTCGACGAACGATATGTCTCGCGTTTCAACTCAGGCGCAACGATCGATATCCAACCGCCCGACGACGAAACCAAGCGCAACATCATCAGGGGATTCGTGAAGCACTACCGCACACGAGAGGGAATATCGCTGGATATCCCCGACAAGGTGCTCGACTACATCGTAGAGAACTCCAGCTCCAACATCCGCGAGTTGAAAAGCGCGGTTACCAACGTCATCTTCGCCATAAAGATGAGCGGGGAAGAAGGGCTTTCCGAAACCCAGATAAAAGAACTTCTGGGCAATCACTTCCTTGGTGGAGGCAAAAGGCGCATCACCATCGATATGGTGCAGGGCGCGGTTGAGGATTTCTACGGGGTTGCACACAAAGACCTGGTTGGATCAACACGCAAGCGCGATATCGCGCGAACGCGGCAAGTTGCCATCTATCTGTGCAGAGAGCTCTCTGAAACCACCTTGAAGAACATCGGGGAGGCATTCAACCGAGACCACAGCACGGTAATGCATTCATGCGATATGGTTGCCGACCGCCTGCAGGAAGACCGCAATCTTCGCGAAGAGCTTGAGGCAATTAGGGAGAAAATCCGCATTCAGCAGTACTAGGCTGCCCGATACCGTGTTGATATCTTTTGGATAACCCTGAGGATATCCTCGCAATCATGTCGATAGAGTTTTCCCCACGTTGTCCATGTGGATTTCCCGCTAGGTTATCAACACTGCCAAAAGCAATAATTTCTAACAGATGATCTGGGCATTTGGAAATTATCAACAAATCAAATGCCCTTATTACCATTACGACTAGATATTTAAATAAAGATAAAGAAATAAGCACCTGGAAAAAATCCAGGTGCGAAATCACAGCTCCAGGCCATGCTGGAAGCTGCAAGAAGATTCGGTATCATACTTGGGTACGAACCGTCCGCGAAGGAGCACGTATGAAATTCAGCGTTAACCAATCCGAATTGCAGAATGCGCTATCGGTAGTGGCCAAAGGTTCTTCCACTCGGTCAACGCTTCCCATCCTTGCGGGTGTGTTCATAAAAGCCGAAGAGGGTCGAATCACCCTTCAGACCACCGACCTTGAGCTATCGATCCGGGTAACCTGCTTCGCGATGGTTGAAGAACCAGGCGAAACCGTGGTTCCCGCAAAGCTGTTCCTCGACATTGTGAAAACCTTGCCGGACATGGCTGTTCGCGTCGAGGCCGACGATTCGAATGCATCGGTGTTCTGCGATACCACAACGTTCTCGGTTAAAGCTCTAAACCCCCTCGATTTCCCTGCATTCCCCGAGATCGAAGCTGATCAAGAAGCGCAGTTCCCGTTCAAGGCCTTTTCCTCGATGGTCAAGCGCACTGCCAAGGTGGTATCCCACGACGAAACGCGCGTGGTACTTACCGGTGTCCTTGTTTCCTGTGTGGGGACATCGCTGAAGATGGTTGCCACCGACTCCTACCGCCTTGCGGTTGCCGAAACGGAGCTGGAGGCGCCGTGCCCCGAAGAGTTCGAGGCGGTTATTTCCGGCAGCTTCCTGCAGGACATCGCTTCCTTGCCGCAGTCTGCCGATCCCATCACGTTGGCCTTGAACGACAATCAGATCATCGTCTCCTATCGCGACGTGACGTTCGTTAACCGCCGCATCGAGGGAACGTTCCCGAACTACAAGCAGCTGATTGCCGATGGGTTTACCACCCGGGCAACGCTTTCCACGCATGCCCTTACCGATGCGGTTCGCCGTGTTTCGTTGATGAGCAATAAGGTTTCCCCTGTTCAGATTCGTGTTGATGCTGATTCTGGAGTGGTCACGCTTATTGCGAACTCTCAGGACATCGGCAATGCGCAGGAGAACCTTATCTGTGAGGTTCAAGGCGAATCGGTTGATATTGCCTTTAATTTCTCGTTCATGCTCGACGGCTTGAATTCCATTGAGACCGATGCCGTCCACCTTGATCTGTTTGGATCCATGAAGCCGGGCATACTACGCGCTGAAGGCGAAAACTTCCTGTACCTCATCATGCCCGTGCGCGTGTAGCCGAATTCTGGCGGTTAGAAGTGGGATTGCGAATCGAGCGCCTGTCCTGTCGGGATTTCCGCTCATACCGTTCATTCGAGCTGAACGACATCGGTGGCCTTACGGTTTTCGTTGGGCTGAACGCCGTTGGGAAAACCAACATGCTCGAAGGGCTTCAGCTTGTTACCGCTATCGCCTCGTTTAGGAACCCCACGCCCGCTCTTCTTGTGCGCGAAGGTGCAAGCTCTGGGCTGTTTGCCGTCGATCTTTGCGGCGATGGGCGTCAGCTTTCGTTGGAGTTTCACGTGAAACACGATGCTCGCGAGTACCGGTTGAATGGAAAGAAGAAGCGCCCTCGGGATCTGCGCGGGCTTTTGCCCTCGGTGATGTTTTCCCCCGACGATCTGCAGTTGGTGAAAGGCGGCCAGTCAGTGCGCCGTGCCCAAGCCGATCACTTGGGTTCGCAGCTCAGCGCGAATTACCAGACGGTCAAGAAGGATTACGAGAAGGTTCTGCGTCAGAAGAACCGCTACCTGAAGGAAGACGGTTCGAACCTGTATCTGCAGAGTATCAACGACATATTGGCAACCGTCGGCTCCCAGCTGTATCAGCTGCGCCACAGCATGCTCTCTGCCCTCGAACCTTATCTGAAAAACTGCTACGAGCGGATATCGAGCGGCGGGGAAGAGGTTTCGTTGGCGTATGTTCCCTCATGGTTGCGCCACGAGGTTGATTTCTCCCGTTTTCCCGAGGTGCCAGAGGTGTCACGGCTCGAAGCGCGGGATTGCTTGCTTAAGGCAATGGAAGACGATGCCCGGAAGGAGCGCGAGCGCCGCATCTGCACGCAGGGTCCGCAGCTCGATGGCATCGAGTTCTACCTCGACGGCCGCTGTGCCCGCACCTTCGCTTCCCAAGGCCAGCAGCGTTCCCTGGTGTTAGCTTTCAAGATGGCGGAAGTAGAGTTGATCCGCGAAAAGCTCGGCCAGGCGCCGGTCCTTTTGCTCGATGACGTTATGAGCGAGCTCGATGGCTCTCGCCGCGAAGCGCTGCTCTCTTTGATTTCTGGGGAAATCCAAACGTTTATCACTGCCACCAACGCGGAGGCTTTAGGGGATTTGTCTTCGCTTGGCGGGCGAATTGTGCGGATGGAGGGAGCGCTGTGACGTATTCCAGCGGCGAACACGGTTCGAAGAGCGATCCGCATCGTTTTATCTACGCGAAGAATCAGAGGGCAAACGCGCTAAGGCCTGTTTCCGGCTCTATCGACTCCTTCCTTTCCGGCATGCCGGAAGAGGTGCGCAGCCGTATTCTGGTCGAGCGCCGCATCGAGAAGGTGCAGTCGCAATTCGCCGAGGTGGTCGATCCGTTCATCCTTCGCCACGTGAACTCCGTGTATCTGCTGAAAAGCAAATCGCTGGAGGGGATGTTCGACTTGGTGGTGTATCTGGACAATTCCACTTGTGCTGCAGAGCTGAATGCGAGGCGGGAGCTGATTCGCCTGAAGTACCGCGAACGGTTCGACACCTTGGTCGATGTGTTCGAGATACGCATCTCGAAGGGGCGGTACCGGGAGCAGCATCCGTTCTGTGTGGATGAGCCCAAGCCCTCAGCTGCCGAAACCGTTTTTGACGGCAACAGTGAGGCAAGCGCGAAGCGGATTGACGAGCTTACCGCCAAGATCGAGGACCCTGCCCTGCGCAATTCCTTCAAGCGCGCTATGGCGGCGAATGAGCGCCTAAACAACTCCAAAGGATAGTTTTAAGTCCATATAATGCGTTTTCTAGCCGGAGAATCGCTCTGAAAGGCTTCAAACGACGCTGTGGGACACCTTATATACCTATGATTCTGGTACAATATTGAAGTTTATTAATCCCTCTACGCGGTGCCGTCTTGGCGGTTTCGCGGTCATTTGCGCTCAAGGAGGAGATACGTGGCTTCTGACGAATCCCACTACAGCGGACAGGATATCCAGATCCTAGAGGGTCTGGAAGCGGTGCGCAAGCGCCCGGGCATGTACATCGGCTCTACCGGCCCCCGCGGCCTTCACCATTTGGTGTACGAGGTTGTTGACAACGCGGTAGACGAAGCCCTTGCCGGCTACTGCACCCATATCGAGGTAACCATCCACAAAGACAACTCCATCACCGTGGTGGACGATGGACGCGGCATCCCCGTAGACGAGCACCCCAAAGAGAAGATCCCTACCGTAGAGGTTGTCCTTACCATCCTCCATGCAGGCGGCAAGTTCGGCGGCGAAGGCTACAAGGTGTCCGGCGGCCTGCACGGCGTGGGCGTATCGGTGGTTAACGCGCTTTCCACCCAGGTGGTTGTGCGCGTTCGCCGCGACGGCAAAGAGTACGAGATCTCCTTCGACCATGGCAAAACCAAGGAAAAGCTGCACGAGGTGGGCACCGCCGAGCATAGCGGCACCTCGGTTACCTTCTGGCCCGACCCCGAGATCTTCCGTGAGACCACCGTCTACGATTACGAAACGCTCAAGACCCGTTTCCGCGAGATGTCGTTCTTGAACAAGGGCCTGAAGATCACACTCACCGACGAGCGCACCCTTGGCGAAGACGGCTCCCCCCAAACCGAGGTATTCCAGGCTTTGGGCGGTTTGGTCGACTTCGTGAAATTCCTGAACACGAGCAAGGAAACCTTGAACGAGCCGGTGTATTTCGAGGCGGAAAACGAAGACGGCATGGTAGAGGTTGCCATGCAGTGGTCGTCTTCGTACTCCAGCAACGGCGTCCTTTCCTTCGCGAACAACATCCATACCATCGATGGTGGCACTCACCTCGACGGCTTCAAGCAGGGTGTCACGCGCACCATCAACGACTATGCTCGCTCCAAGGGCATCTTGAAGGAAAAGGAAAGCAATCTTTCGGGCGATGACACGCGCGAGGGCTTGGCGGCTGTTGTCTCAGTGAAGCTGCGCGACCCGCAGTTCGAGGGCCAGACCAAGGGCAAGTTGGGCAATACGGAGATCCGCGGCCTGGTGCAGACGGCTGTTACCAAGGGCTTGGCGGAGTTCCTTGAGGAAAACCCCGCGCCGGCCAAGCGCATCATCAACAAGGCGTCGCAGGCGCTGAAGGCGCGTGAGGCTGCGCGCAAGGCGCGAGAGATGACCCGCCGCAAGGGCGTGCTGGATTCGTTCAGCCTTCCGGGCAAGCTTGCCGACTGCTCCAGCAAGAACCCGGCCGACTCCGAGATCTTCATCGTCGAGGGCGATTCCGCAGGCGGTTCCGCGAAGCAGGCCCGCGATAGAAAGTACCAGGCCATCATGCCTTTGCGCGGCAAGATCTTGAACGTGGAGCGCGCCGGATTGCACCGCTCGCTTTCCTCTGACACCATCTCGTCGCTGATCACGGCTATCGGCACGAACATCGGCGAGGACTTCAACGCGGACGCTGCCCGCTACCACCGCATCATCATCATGACCGATGCCGATGTCGACGGGGCCCATATCCGCATCCTGCTGCTGACGTTCTTCTACCGCTACATGCCCGAGCTCATTTCCCGCGGCTATATCTACATTGCCCAGCCTCCTCTGTACGGCCTTAAGAAGAAGGGCGGCAAGAAGCTGGAGTACATCTTCAACGACGAAGCGCTCAATGCCCGCTTGGCCGAGATTCCCGACCGCGACAGCATTTCGCTGCAGCGATACAAGGGTCTGGGCGAGATGGACCCCGAGCAGCTTTGGGAAACCACCATGGAGCCCACCACACGCACGTTGCTGCAGGTGAGCATCGAGGATGCTGCCGAGGCGGAGCGCGTGGTAAGCGAGCTGATGGGCGACCAGGTTGAGCCTCGTAAGGAGTTCATCCAGAAGCACGCCCACGATGTGCGTTTCCTCGATTTCTAAACGTTCGCGGGCGGCACTTTACTGCTACCCGCTTTATGCAAGAGACTTCGCATTCACCCGATAGAGAAACACGAAAGAAGGAGTCTTCGTGGCAGAAGAAAACAATGAAGCCGCAGGTCAGGAAGAGGTTGCCGCTGCTGCAGCAAACGTCTTGCCTGCCGAGCTGAGCCGAGAGATGCGCACTTCGTTCCTCGAGTACTCGATGAGCGTTATCGTGTCCCGCGCCTTGCCCGATGTTCGCGACGGCTTGAAGCCTGTTCACCGCCGAATCCTGTATGCGATGAACGAGAGCGGTATCACGCCGAAGCGCCCTCACGCCAAGTCGGCGCGTACCGTCGGCGATGTTATCGGCAAGTACCACCCCCATGGCGACTCGGCGGTATACGACACCATGGTTCGCTTGGCCCAGCCGTTTTCCATGCGCGTGCCCCTGGTGGACGGTCATGGCAACTTCGGCTCCATCGACGGCGACTCCGCCGCAGCAATGCGCTACACCGAGGCTCGCCTAGACAAGCCTGCCATGGAGTTGCTTCGCGATCTTGACAAGGAAACGGTTGATTTCCAGCCGAACTACGATGAAAGCCTGCAGGAACCGGTGGTTTTGCCTGCGCGTTTCCCGAACTTGCTGGTAAACGGCTCGTCTGGCATCGCGGTGGGTATGGCCACCAATATTCCCCCGCACAATCTGGGCGAGGCCATCGACGCCACCTGCATGATGCTCGACAACCCCGACTGCACGGTAGACGACCTGATGACCGTGCTCCCTGGCCCCGATTTCCCCACCGGCGGCATCATCATGGGCCGCAAGGGAATCCGCGATGCCTACGAAACCGGCCGCGGAAGCCTTACCATCCGCTCTACCTGCCGCATCGAGGAAGGCAAGAATGGCAGGCAGTCCATCGTGGTTTCGGAGATCCCCTACCAGGTGAACCGCACGAACCTGCTGAAGAAGATCGCCGACCTTATCCGCGATAAGAAGCTCCCCGAGATCTCGAACGTCCACGACGGCGCCGACCGCCACGGCATCGACATCATCATCGAGCTGAAGCAGAATGCCATCCCCCAGGTGGTGCTGAACAAGCTGTACAAGCACACCCAGCTGCAGGTTGGGTTCGGTTGCAACATGCTGGCCTTGGTGGGAGGTGTGCCCCGCGTCCTTTCGCTGAAGGAGATCCTGCACTACTACATCCTGCACCAGGAAGAGGTTGTGGAGCGTCGTACCCGTTACGACCTGGCAAAAGCTGAAGCGCGCGCCCATATCCTGGAAGGCTTCGTTATTGCGCTGGACAACATCGATGAGGTAATCCAGATAATCCGCTCGTCCGAGACCGACCGTGAGGCGAAGGACACGTTGATGGAGCGCTTCAAGCTCTCCGAGAAGCAGTCCGAAGCCATTCTGGAGATGAAGCTTCGCCGCCTTACCGGCTTGGAGCGCGAGAAGATCGAGGCCGAGTTGAAGGAGCTTCGCGAGCGCATCGATTACTACAAGCGCGTTCTTTCCGATAAGGGCCTGGTGAAGCAGATCATCAAGGAAGAGCTTATCGAGATTAAGGAAAAGTACGCTTCCGAACGCTCTACCCAGATCACCGATGCTGCCAAGGATTTCGACGTTGAAGACCTTATCGCAGAGGAAGAGGTTGCCATCACGGTAACCAAGGCCGGCTACGTGAAGCGCCTGCCAGTTGACACCTATCGCCAGCAGAAGCGCGGCGGCAAGGGCATGCAGGGCGTGAACCTGAAGGAAGAGGATTTCGTCGAGCACCTGTTCATCTCTTCTACCCATGCCTACTTGCTGTTCTTCAGCTCTAACGGCAAGGTGTATCGTTTGAAGGCCTACGAGATCCCCGAGGCAAGCCGCCATGCGCGCGGCACCGCCATCGTCAACATTCTTCCGCTGGAAAAGGGAGAGACCATCGCGGCGGTTATCGCCACGAAGGATTTCCCTGAAGACGAGTACCTGATGTTCGCCACATCTTCTGGCATGGTGAAGAAGACTTCGATGAAGCTCTACGACCGCACGCGACGTGACGGCCTGATTGCCATCAACCTGAAGGAGAACGACGAGCTCATCAGCGTACAGCGCGTCGCCGAGGGCGAGAAGGTGATGATGGTATCCAGCATCGGCAAGGCCATCATGTGGGACGAGTCGGAGGTGCGCTCCATGGGCCGCGACACCATGGGCGTGCGCGGCATGACCGTGCACGACGAGGTGCGCGTACTTGGCATGGAGATAGCCCGACCGGGTACCGAGCTGTTGGTTATCACCGAGCTCGGTTACGGCAAGCGCACCCCTGTAGCCGAGTACCCCACCCACCATCGTGGCGGTCAGGGCGTCAACACCATCACCATGACGGACAAGAAGGGCCTTCTTGCCGCTATGAAGGTCGTTGACCCTCATGACGAGATCATGATCATCACCGAGGAAGGCTCTGTGGTGCGCACTCCTGTTTCCGGCGTTTCCCAGTTAGGTCGTTCGACCCAGGGCGTTCATGTTATGAACGTTGCCGGCAACGATAGGGTTTCCGCCATTGCCACCTCTTCTTCGGATGGCAAGGAAGAAGACGAGGCCTTAGAGTCCGATGCGACCGAAGCTGCCGAGAGTTCTTCAACCGAGGAGTAGTGGAATTGCTGCCGTAGCCCAGAAGGCTGCGCCGGCGTAATGGAATTTGATTCCCGAACAGCTTGGAGGGTAACCGCCTTCCAGGCTGTTCTGTGTTCTTAGACGCAAAAAGCCAGGTCAAGCAGATAAAGTTTCACGTGGAACATAACTTTTTCAAAATTGGCAAAATTAATCCTTGACCGGATGCGGGCAGGAAAGTATATTAATTGAGCGCGATTTCGGGCCCATAGCTCAGTTGGTTAGAGCGCACGCCTGATAAGCGTGAGGTCAGCAGTTCAAATCTGCTTGGGCCCACCATTTTTTTACTGATAAACGCTCCACCGTGAGCCGAGTTTGCCGGTGGAGCGTTTATTGATAACTGAAATCGCACAACCAACGTGGGGCATTAGCTCAGCTGGGAGAGCGCGGGCTTTGCAAGCCTGAGGTCAGGGGTTCGATCCCCCTATGCTCCACCATGAATTCCAAGGTTCGCTTCCAGCGAGCCTTTTTTGATGTTCGGATAAGATATACCCAACGCCGCCAAGTAGGAAGAAGAAGGATGAAACAAGAAAGCATTCGCAACGTTGCCATCATCGCGCACGTTGACCACGGCAAGACCACCCTGGTCGACCGACTGCTTTGGTCCTCCCATGTGTTCCGTGAGAACCAAGAGGTTGCCGAGCGCGTACTCGACTCCAACGATCAGGAGCGCGAGCGCGGCATCACCATTCTGTCGAAGAACATCTCCATCCACTACAAAGATGTGAAGATCAACGTCATCGACACCCCGGGCCATGCCGACTTCGGCGGCGAGGTGGAGCGCGTGCTGAACATGGCCGACGGCGCTCTGCTTATCGTGGACGCCTATGAGGGTCCGAAGCCTCAGACCCGTTTCGTTCTTTCCCATGCGCTGGAGCGCGGTCTTCGCATCGTGGTTGTGGTGAACAAGATCGACCGCCCGAATGCGAACCCCGATGCTGCGGTAGACAAGGTGTTCGACCTCATGGTGGAGCTCGGCGCTTCCGACGAACAGCTTGATTTCCCCGTTGTGTACGCCTCTGCGGTCAATGGCTATGCCCGTTACGCGGCTGACGACGACAATATGGACATGATCCCCCTGCTGGACACCATCCTGAAGGAAATCCCTTGCCCCGAGGTAGACGTCGATGGCCCGGTTGCCATGCAGGTTTGCACGGTTGACCACAGCAGCTACGAGGGCCGCATCGGCATCGGCCGCCTGCAGAGCGGCACCATCCACGAAAAGGAGCAGGTGCTGGTTATCCAGCCCGATGGCAACCGCTACAATGCCCAGCTGCGCAAGGTGTACACCTTCGAGAACCTGGGCAAAGCCGAGGTCCCGCAGGCAACCGCGGGCGACATCGTTGCGGTTATCGGCGTTGAGCAGGCTGATATCGGCGACGTTATCACCGACCCCGAGAATCCGGTTGAGATGGAGCCCCTGGCGGTTGAGGAACCCACCATGGCGGTAGTGTTCGAGGCGTCTTCCAGCCCCTTGGTCGGCCGCGAGGGCGAAATAGTGGGCGCCCGCCAGCTTAAAGAGCGCCTTATGCGCGAAAAGGAGAGCAACATCTCCATGCGCATCGAGGAAACCGAAGACAAGTCGGGTATCCGCGTCGCAGGCCGCGGCGTTCTGCATCTTTCGGTGCTCATGGAAACCATGCGCCGCGAGGGCTTCGAATTCCAGGTTGGCCGCCCTCAGGTTGTGTACAAGACCGACGAGGCGGGCAACAAGCTCGAGCCTATCGAGGAAGCAACGGTCGACGTTCCCAACGACTACTCCGGCAAGGCAATCGAAGTTATGGGCACCGCCGGCGGCATCATGGAAGACATGGTGTCTGACGAGACCATGACCCACCTCACCTTCACTATTCCTTCCCGCGGCACGATGGGCCTGAAAACCCGCATCCTGAACGCCACGCACGGCGAAGCGGTTCTGTTCCATCACTTCCGCGAGTACGGCCCGTACTCCGGCGAGATGCTGGGCAGGAAGAACGGCTGCATGATCGCCATGGCAACCGAGAAGTCGGTGGCCTACGCGCTCGACACGCTCCAAGAGCGTGGCCAGCTGTTCGTTGGCCCTGGTGAGGACTGCTATGAGGGCATGATCGTCGGTGAGTCTTCGCGCGAAGGCGATATGGTGGTCAACGTTGCCAAGGCGAAATCGCTGGGCAATCAGCGTTCCTCCGGCGCCGACAAGGCCATCAGCCTTACCCCGCCTATCACCTTCACCCTCGAAGAAGCGCTTGAGTACATCGAGGACGACGAGCTGGTAGAGGTTACCCCCAAGTCGATCCGTCTGCGCAAGCGCACCCTTTCGGCCACCCAGCGTCGCAAAGAGGCGAAGAACAAGTAAGCATCCATAGCCATTGGATGAGTCAAGGAAAGCCAGCAAGGTGGGTAAACCACCTGCTGGCTTTCTGTTTTATGAAGGGCTTGTGGTTAACCTGCGGCAATACGTGGGTAAATTGTGCGAACGTATTGCCGAAAAACGCGTTGTGCAAAAATACGCATCGTTGCCGCGTTTCAAACACGGCAGATAGGTTCTTAGAAAGACAAGGTACTTACATGATGAACGGATCTCTTCTTCGCAAGATCTCGGTCGTAGGGCTTTCAGCTGCTTGCTGCTTGGCGCTTACCGGCTGCGGCGGCACTAACTACGGATACACCGGCGGCGTGGCCGCTACGGTCAATGGGTCGGAGATCCAGGAAGACACCATCACCAAGTACATTCAGGATTTCCGCACCAGCTCTGACCTTACCAGCGACGACGACTGGGGCAATTGGATGAGCGAGAACTCCTTCACCCCCTCCACCGTGCGCGATCAGGTTGTTGACTACTACGTCGAGATCGAGCTGAAGAAGCAGGCCTGCGACGAGAAGGGAATCACGGTAGAGGATTCCCAGGTTGATGAGCAAATCAACAAAGTGAAATCCAACTACGACAGCGACGATGCCTGGAAGGAAGCCCTTTCTTCCGCCGGCATGACTGAAGAGCAGTACCGCGACTCCGTTGCCGCCGGCCTTCGCGACCAGGCGTTGGAAGATGCTGTTGCCGGTGATTCCGCAACCGCCGACGATGCCAGCGTCCTTAACATGCTGAACACCTACTACACCATGTTCAACGGGGCGAAGAAGAGCTCGCATATCCTGTTCTCTTCCAACGATACCGAGAAGGCCCAGGAAGTGCTCGACCAGATCAACGCCGGCACGCTTGATTTCGCCGAGGCTGCCAAGCAGTACTCCACCGACACCACTTCCGCTTCAGATGGCGGCAACGTGGGTTGGGACTGCGTGAACAACTTCGTAACCGAGTACACCGACGCCCTCGACAACCTTTCCAAGGATCAGGTTTCCGGTTTGGTTACCAGCGATTACGGTATCCATATCATCAAATGCACCGATGTGTTCACCACCGATGGCACGGCAACCGATCTTTCCGCCTACCCTTCGGAATTCGTCGATTACATCTCGAAGATCATCAAGAGCCAGAACCAGTCTTCCGCTTACAGCACCTGGTTCAGCGACTACAAGTCTCAGGCCACCATCCAGAACAACGATATGCCTGACAACGTTCCCTATAATCTTGATATGACCAAGTACCAGAGCTCTTCGGATAGCACCGACTCGTCGACCTCTACCGAGAGTACTTCTACTACCACCCAGTCGAGTGAATCTTCGGGGTCTACTGAAAACTCCGGCAACTAGCGTCGAAGAAAACCGACAACGCTTGATTTTCCAAGGTCACCTCGTATCGGGGTGACCTTGGTGTTTTCGAGAGAAAGGCAGCATATGCAAGCAACGAAGGTGCCCCTGATAGAGCTGCACGATGCGGTTGTTCGCCGCGAGGGCAAGGAAATACTTCGCATCGGTGATTTTACCTTGGGGCAAGGTGAGAACATCGCGCTCATCGGCCCCAACGGCGCTGGGAAATCGACGTTCATCCACCTGATAACCCGAGAGGCATTCCCCCTCCATCGCGACATTCCCCCGGTGCTGTTCAAGGGCAAAGCACTCGTTACGCTGGAGGAAGTGAAGAAATGCCTTGGCATTGTTTCTTCTACCATGCAAGACCAGATAACCGTTCACCTTCCCGTTATCGAGGTGGTCTACGGCGGCCTGTACGGCGCCCTTGGCGTGCCGCAGCGCCATAAGATGTCCGAAAAGGGAACGCAGAAGGCCCAGCAGGCATTGGATTTCCTCGGTATCGGAGACCTTGCCAACCGCGATGTGATGACGCTTTCGTCTGGCCAAGCGCGCCGCGTGCTTATTGCCAGGGCGATTATCCACAACCCGGAGGTCTTGGTGTTCGACGAGCCCACCACCGCGCTCGACCCCGAGGGGATGTACTTCGTGCGCAAGGCCATGCGCGACTTGGTGGCGGCAGGGAAATCCATTATCTTGGTAACCCACTACCCCGAGGACATCATTCCCGAGATCAAACGCGTGGTGATGATCAAGGAAGGCCAGATCTACCAGGACCTTCCCAAAGAGCAGGCCCTTACCACCGATTGCGTTTCCGACCTATTCGAAGTTCCCTTGAAGATCTTGTCGGAAGATGGCTATTATTCTCTTGCCAGCAGGTACTGACTTGGTGTAAAGTACAGCCTTGCACGCGCAGATAGCGCTGCAGCTGGAGAGATGTCCGAGTCTGGCTTAAGGAGCACGATTGGAAATCGTGTATACGCCAAAAGCGTATCTGGGGTTCGAATCCCCATCTCTCCGCCAGTGAATTACCGGAAGCGCTCGAAAGGGCGCTTTCTTTTTAAGGCCCGTCTTGCGGTCTTCACATATTCGGAAGGGTGGCAGAGCGGCTGAATGCGGCGGTCTCGAAAACCGTTTTACCGGCACTCCCGGTAACGAGGGTTCAAATCCCTCCCCTTCCGCCAGTTTGTTCGCGCCGGCTTATCAGCCGGCGCTTTTTTTCATATGAGGCGGGATGTCGCTGCGCGGTGCCCTAAGTTTTGATTAACGCCCTTTCGGGTGTTTGCCGAGTGCGCTTTGCTCTTCTGCTGATTTCAATCCCCTATATTTCCTTTGCTTTCTGCCGGCGCTCGTGTGCTGGTTTTGGGCGTTGGCGGAGTTGGGTTGGTGGTTTCTCTTTTGCTTGGGTACACTGGGCTGCATGGTTTAGAGAAAAAGGGAAAGGAAAGCCATGGTTGATCGTGTGGTAGATCCCGAAAACGATATTCCTGTTGAAGACGTTGACGATACGCTGAAAACCGTGATCATCGCAGTGCTCAACGAAGCGGCCGACAAGATGGAAGCGGGAGAAGAGGTTGTTCCTTTCACCGGCTTGGCCGTGAAGGAGAATCTCTTCATCGAAACCCACCCGGGCGACGACACTGAGAAGATCTTCCTTGCCGCCCGCAAAGAGGTTCAGGGCGCCCGTGGGGCTACGGCATATGCCTTCTGCTACGATGGCTACCTTGATACCGAGGATGGCGCCGTTGATGCACTTATCGCCGAAGGCGGCCTGCCTGGCGAAGAGCAGGGCTTCGCGTTCGGTTACCTCTACGACGAAGATGGGGTGGATCGCGAAGTGGTCTACATCGGCCCCGCCCCGAATTTCATGGAGGGCCTGAAGCTCGAGTTGGATATGGAAGGGTCGCTTGATCCCACCAAGCAGCCTGAGTCTGAAGCCAATTCTGACGGCGAGCAAACCGCCGAATAGCCCGTTAGCCGCTATGGCCAACGCTTCAGCGCATGGGCCGCGCCTAAGGTTTCTTGGAGCCTTGGGCGCGGCCTTTCTGTTTGCCCTGCGTTTGGTTTGCGATCCGCTTCGCATCGTCTTCGCATATTTTTAAGAACCGCGCGCTACGATCTTATCGCTGGAATAGATAAGGCCCCATGTGTGCAAAGCGTGGGTTCGCTGGCTTCATCAATTGCTAACGGGTTTTCCGTTTGGTATCTTACAAAGGCTAATCCTGCTTCGGGGTTTCCTTTATCACCCGAAGCCGTAAGTCCAGAGGAGGTGAACTGATGAAGGCTTATGAACTCTTGTACTTTGTAGCTCCGTCTATCGACGAAGAATCTCGTATCGCTGTTATGAAGCGTATCGAGACCGCCCTCGCAGAAGGTAACGGTGTCGTCGACAATGTTGACAACTGGGGTAAGCGCAAGCTCGCTTACGAGGTAAACGGTTTGACTGACGGTGATTACACCCTTATCGATTTCCATGCAGAGCCCACCAATATCGCTGAGCTCGACCGCGTTCTTCGCATCTCCGATGCTGTTGAGCGTCACATGATCGTTGCACGCACCGATCGCGATTAATTTTTGGAAATCAAAGGCGAACGCGGATGTTCGCACTATGAAAGAGGTTTGTTATGAGCATCAATCGAGTCGTTATCAGCGGAAATCTTACCCGCGACCCTGACCTGCGCTCCACTGCCAGTGGTATGCCGGTCCTCGGTTTCGGCGTGGCGGTGAACGACCGCCGCAAGAACCAGCAGACGGGTGAATGGGAGGATTATCCGAATTTCATCGACTGCACCATATTTGGTGCTCGTGCCCAGAGCGTTTCCCGCTTCCTTTCCAAGGGAAGCAAAGTGGCCATCGAAGGCAAGCTTCGTTGGAGCCAGTGGGAGCGCGATGGACAGAAGCGCAGCAAGATCGAAGTCATCGTTGACGAGATCGAATTCATGACCAGCCGCAACGATGCTGCTCCTCGTGCCGCTGCACCCGTGCAGGCTGCCCCTGCGGCAGCTGCCCCGATGGCCGCTCCGGTCGTCGATGCCTCTGTCTACGACGAAGACATCCCGTTCTAATCATTCGAAAGAGGTTTACATGTCTGACTACACCAAGCAGCCTCGTCGAAAGTATTGCCAGTTCTGCAAGGACCACGCAGAATATGTCGATTACAAAGACACCCAGATGCTGCGTAAGTATGTTACCGATCGTGGGAAGATCAAGCCCCGCCGTGTTACGGGCGCTTGCACCCAGCACCAGCGCGATATCGCCAATGCCGTGAAGCGCGCACGCGAGATGGCTCTTATGCCCTACGCTGTGCCTGCCGTCAGCGGCCGTGGCGACCGCCGCAACCGCTAAAAGGAGGATGAGATGAAAGTTATCCTTCTTACCGAGGTTAAGAACAAGGGCGGCGAAGGCGACGTCGTAGACGTAGCCCCCGGCTTTGCCAACAACTACCTGCTTCCCCAGGGCATGGCCATCCTGGCCACCAAGGGCAACCTGAAGCAGCTCGAGCAGCGCAAGCATCACATCGCTGCCCGCGAAGAGAACCGCGTTGCCGATGCCAACAAGATCAAGGAAACCCTTGAGCCCCTTACCATCAAGGTAGAGGCCCGCGTTGGCGAAGAGGGCGTCCTCTTCGGTTCCGTTACCGCCCAGATGGTGGCCGACGCCGTTAAGGCCCAGGCCGATATCGAGCTTGACCGTCGTCGCATCGACATCAAGAACGCTATCAAGACCGCTGGCGAGCACACGGTTTCTGTTTCCCTGTACCGCGACATCAAGGCAAACATCACCCTTCTGGTGGGCGACGAGGCAACCTTCGCCGCTCCTGCCCAGGAAGAGGTTGAGGAGCCTGCTGCCGAGGCTGAGGCAGAGGCTGCGGAAGAGACCGAGGCTGCTGCAGAGTAGCGCTTCTTTTCCGAAGGCTTTTCTTGAAGGGTCACCGAAAGGTGGCCCTTTTTGCTGCCGGGGTGAAGGTGGTCTTTTGAAGCGGCGGTCGATTCCCGCTTTACGGCTCGGCGGCTGCTATGATTGAACCTCAAGCAACGCAATCGATGTGTATAGGGCAAGGAGCTGTGGGTATGCCGGAAGCCAATCAGGGCTCTGAGGTGCGCAAGACGCTTCCTCAGAACATAGAAGCAGAGCAGACGGTGCTTGCGGCATGCCTTCTTTCCACGGGCGTGTTCGAAGAGGTTTCCCTTAAACTCAAGCCGGAAAGCTTCTTTAGACCTGCGCATAAGATGATCTTCGAGACGATGCGCGAAATGAACTCGCGTTCCATCCCCATCGACGTCATATCGGTTTCCGACAACCTTTCCGCAGCGGGGCAGCTCGATGCCGTTGGCGGCAAGCAGTACCTGCTCGAGCTTGCGGACAACACCTTCGCGTTCACCAGCTGGCAGCACCATGCCGAAATCGTGAGCCGCGACGCCATCCGCAGGGAGCTTCTGCTCTCTGCCGCGCAGATAACCTCGCTAGCCTACGATTCCCCCGCCGACCCGAAAGAGCTTATCTCGCAGTCGGAGGCAGCCTTGTTCGGCGTTACCGAGCAAACCGTGAACTCTTCTTTCAAGAACATTCGCGAGCTTCTTATGGAAGCAAACGACGAGATTGCCGAAATGGGTAACCGAGCAGGCACGTTGCAGGGTGTTCCCACCGGGTTCCTGGATGTGGACAAGCTGTTCTGCGGACTGCGTCCCGGTAACCTTATCATCTTGGCGGCGCGTCCTGCCGTGGGCAAGACATCGTTTGCCATGAACTTGGCCACAAATGCCGCAAAGGCCAACGCCCCTGTTGCCTTCTTCAGCTTGGAGATGAGCTCCAACGAGATCACCCAGCGCCTGCTTGCGGCCGAGGCGGGGTTGCCGCTCACACAAATGCGCAATGGCATGCTGTCGGAGAGCGACTGGGGGCAGCTTATTCAGGCTTCCAGCGAGCTTTCCAACTGCGAGCTGTACGTCGATGATTCTGCGGGCCTTTCCATCGTCGAGCTGCGCACCAAGGCGCGCAGGATGATGCGTAACAAGAAGAACGGCCTGATCATCGTCGACTACTTGCAGCTTATGCAGCCGGTGATACCCCATCCGAACAACCGCGCAGTGGAAGTGGCCGAGATATCCCGAGGCTTAAAGGTGCTGGCCAAGGAGCTGGAAGTGCCCATCATCGCGCTTTCCCAGCTTTCCCGTAGCGTTGAATCGCGCACCGATAAGCGCCCCATGCTTGCCGACCTGCGTGAATCCGGCTCTATCGAGCAGGATGCCGACATCGTTATGTTCATCGATCGAAGCACAAGCCCGGCGGAAGCGGAATCGGACAGCCGCCCAGATTGGGGTGTTGCCGAGCTCATGGTTCAGAAGAACCGTTCGGGCCCCACGCGCGACATCAAGCTCACCTTCATTCCGGAGTTCACCAAGTTCACCAATCACTTCGACGATTCCGGCTACTGATCCTTGCCATCTGCAAAGGGGTGCCATGCGCAGCGTAACCTTCATACATGCAGCGGACCTGCATCTTGGCGCCCCTTTCAAAGGGTTGCGGGCAGTGTCTGCGCAATGGGCCGACACCATGCTTGCCGCCATTCCCGCTGCGTTCAATCGCATCATCGATGTTGCCATCGATCATCAGGTCGATTTCATGGTGATAGCCGGCGATGTGTTCGACGATACGCGCCCCTCTTATGCGGACTTCTCGCTGTTCGTTTCCGGCATGCAGCGTTTGAACGAGGCAGGCATCCCCGTTTACTTCATCAACGGCAACCACGACCCCTACACCTCTTGGAACAACGATTTCGCGATGCTTCCCCCGAATACCCATTTGCTGGGTGTGGATGGGCCGGGGTTTGCCTGCTTCGAGCGTGACGGCCAGCCGCTTGCCCTTATCGGCGGCAGGAGCTATTTCAACCAGGCGTGGCCGGCGGGCGTGGATGTTTCCGACGGTATTTCACGTGAAACAGCCACTTCCCACCTGGGAAAACAGGCTCCGTTCATGATCGGGGTGCTGCACACCGGCCTGGACATAGACCCAACCCGCTCGCCTGCGCGCCCAGCCGACTTGCTGGCCCGCGATGTCGATTACTGGGCTTGCGGGCACATCCATCAGGGGCGCCTGCTTCCCTCCGAGGAATGCCCCGTAATTGCCTTCGCCGGAAGCCCGCAGGGGCGCGGCACCTGGGAAACCGGCCGCCATGGCATTCTGGAAGTGACCCTTGAAGAGGGTACGCCGAACAAGGCGCGCTTCATCTCCACCGCGCAGGTTGAGTGGCAGCGTTTGTGGGTGGATGTGTCTACCTGCCATACCGTTGCCGATGTTCAACGGGAAGTGGTATCTGCCCAATTCGCCGCCAATGCCGATTCGGCCTGTCAGCGCATGGTGTTCCGCATCATCCTTCAGGGGCGCACTCCCTTGTATTCATCGTTTACGCCTAGGGTGCTTGAGGACTTGCGCACGGCGATAAACGATTCGTACCCGTTCTTCTTCATCGACGCCATCGCCAATGAGGCTTCGGCTCCGCGGGACAAGGAAGCCCTTCGCAATGAAGGGCTGTTCCCTGCGGCGTTCCTTGGTGCGGTTTCGTCGTTCGCGGCCGATGCCACCCGATCGGTCTCTTCGGTCGAGTCTGAGTTCACTGCCCGCGGCCTGGCTGTTCCCAAGGGGCTTGCCTCTGCGCTGGGCTCAGCCAGCAGCGAAGCGGAAGAGCTGGTGCTCGACTTGCTGTGCAAGGAGGCTTCCCGGTGAGTAAGAAGAAGCCTCAAAGCAAGAAGCGCCTGCTGGATTTGCCGCAGATCGAGCCGCAGCGCACGTATCTCGAATACGAGAAGATGACCAGCTTCGGCAAGTTCGCCAACAAGGTGGTGGGCCCGTTCAGGCCGGGAATGAACGTGGTGTACGGCGAAAACGAAGCTGGCAAGACCACGGCGAGCGAGTTCATCAAGGCTGTTCTGTTCGGTTGGCCAGCTGCGCGCGGGCAGGCAAACCCCTACCGGCCCGAAGGGGCCGAACGGGTGGGGAGCCTATTCTTTCGCAGGGGCAACGAGGTTTTCGAGGCGAAGCGCTCCAAAGAGGCGGAGATCCCCGAGGGCCTGCTTGGCGATATAGACCGGGAAACGTACCAAACGCTGTTTTCCCTTACCAGCGATGAATTGCTGGGGCTCGATGGGCACAGCAACCTTACTGCGCGCCTGCTTACCGCCGGCGCCGGCACGCCTTCTTCCCCGGCCCATGCGTTGCTCGAGGTTGAGAGACGGATAAAAGAGGTGCTTTCCCGCTCTTCTCAGTTTCCCGACTCTATCCCCAACCTCACCGCGAAGTTGGACGCCCTTCGCGCCAAGGTGTCCGATGGCCGCGCCGAGGCGGATTCTCTGCGCTCCCAAGAGCGCGAGCTTGCTGCGCTCACCGAGCGCGCCCTGGTTCTTTCCCAAGCCAGCGCGCAACTGAATGGCGATATCGAGCAGTTGAAGAGTTCCCGTGGGCAGCTGATTTCCCTTGAGCAGTCCCTCGACCGTGCGCGGGAGTCGCTGCAAACTATCGATTCTGCACCCCCTTCATCCGAAGAAACCCAAACCTCCGCTGCTGCAGCCGGGCTCACAGCGCTTTCCCGCGAAGACGAGGAGCGCCTTCGCGATGAGCTTGACGCCCTTGAGAGCAAGCGGGAAAAACTCGAGCGATCCGTGGATGCCGCGCGCGCCGCAGCAGACAGGTCCCAGGCAGACTTCGAGGTTGCCTCGGAAGCGCATGACCGCCAAGGGGGCACCGGCACACGCAAACGCCAGCGCCACGCGATTGTGGGCGTCTGCGCGGTGTTGAGCATCGGCTTGCTTGTTGCGGGTATTCGCATTGCCGTTCAGGCGCTCGGCCTCTCATACACTGCCATAGGCATTATGCTCATTGCCTTTGCGCTGGTCATCGCGGCGGCCGGTTTGGCATTGGCGTTGCATCCGCCGCAAGACGACCGCCTGGCTGACGACGATCTGGGTAAGCGCCGATGGGTTATGGAACAGGACCGTAAGTTCCTTGCTGCTCGTCAGCGGGAATTGGACGAACATGAATCCGGCGTTGCGGCTTTTCTTTCCGAGCAGGGCCTGGCCTTCGCGGGCGGCTCAATCCGGCGGGCAAGAAGGGCGCTCGATCAGCTTGATGCCTCGCGTGCGATGCAGGCTGCGAACCAGCAAAGGGAAAAGGCGGCAAGCCTTCAGCAGGCCGAGTTGCGCCGCTCCATCGCGGAGCTTCGCCGCAAGCGCATCGAGCTGTGCCGCTCTGCCAAGCTGTCCGACAACGCTCCGCTGAAAGCCTTTGACGAGGCGCTGGCTGAAAAGGAAACCGAGCGCCAGCAGGCGCAGCGTACGGCGGCCGAAACCGAGCGCCGCCGCGGCGAGCTGTCCGAGCGCTTGGCCGCCGCGCGGGGGTCCATGGACTTCGACCGGGCAAAGCTGGAATACGAAGAGGCATCCGCCCGCTTGAAGGCGGCGCAACACAACTTGATGGTGCTTTTCATAGCCCAGAAAACCCTGCAGCAGGCCATTGCTGATTGGGATCGGAAGAGCCAACCCGAAGTGTACCGGCAGGCTTCCCGCCTGCTTTCCCTGATGACCGACGGGGCATGGGTGCAGGTTCGCCTGAGCGATGCCGGCGCCATCGAAGCGGTTGATGCACTGCGCACCGCGTTGCCTCCGCATCTTCTTTCCGTGGGAACCCGCCAACAGCTGTACCTTTCCCTGCGTTTGGCGTTGCTCATCACCGCCTCGGATGTGGGGCGGGGCTTGCCGGTGGTCTGCGATGATATCCTGGTCAACTTCGACGACACCCGCCGGGTGCAGGCTGCCCGCGCCCTGGCCGAGCTGGCCCGCACGCGGCAGGTAGTGCTCTTCACCTGCCATAAGGACGTTGCAGCCCTTATGGGGACTGTCGATCCGAGCAGTAAGCGGCTTGAACTGTAGTATGATTCTGCTTGCTGGGGTCGTGCGCCCCGTGGCGCAAAGCCCGGCTTCACGCATACAGAACATCGAAAGGACCTTTCATGCCAAGCACGGTTCTCCTTGGCGCCCAATGGGGCGATGAGGGCAAGGGCAAAGTCACCGACCTTATCTCGAGTGACTTCGATTACGTAGTCCGTTACCAGGGAGGGAACAACGCCGGGCATACCGTTATCCACGGCGACACGAAGCTTGCCCTGCACCTTATTCCGTCGGGCGTGATGTACGACCATATCACGCCCATCATCGGCAACGGCTGCGTCGTTGACCCGAAGGTCCTTACCGAAGAGATGGAAATGCTCGAACGCGAGGGCTTTTCCTGCGATCGCCTGCGCATCTCCTGCGACGCGCACATCATCATGCCGTACCACATCGACCTCGACGGTGCTTCCGAGCGTCATTTGGGCAAGCACAAGATCGGCACCACCAAGCGCGGTATCGGCCCTGCTTACGAGGACAAGATCAGCCGCTGCGGCATCCGTGTTCAGGATCTTCTGGACGAAAAGATCTTCCGCGAGAAGGTGGAGGCCGCCCTGTTCCTGAAGAACCAGATCCTTACCAAGATCTACGGCCTGGAGCCTTACACGGTGGATCAGATCTGCGAGATGTACCTGCCCTACGCCGACATCCTGCGTCCGCATATGGCGGAAACCACGCAGCTGCTGAACGCCGAGCTGCGCGCCGGCAAGAACGTCCTGTTCGAGGGCGCTCAGGGCACCATGCTCGACGTCGACCACGGCACCTACCCGTTCGTTACCTCTTCTTCCTGCTGTGCCGGCGGTGCTCCCACCGGTTCCGGCGTTGGCCCGAAGGCTATCGACAAGGTTCTGGGCATTGCCAAGGCCTACATCACCCGCGTAGGCTCCGGCCCGTTCCCCACCGAGCTGCACGATGAAACCGGCGAGCTGCTGTGCAAGGTGGGCGGCGAATACGGCGTTACCACCGGCCGCAAGCGCCGCTGCGGTTGGTTCGACGCGGTTCAGGCCCGCTATGCGGTAGAGGTGAACTCCATGACCGACATGGCACTCACCAAGCTCGACGTGCTCTCCTGCGTGCCGCGCATCAAGGTGTGCGTCGCTTACGAGGCCGACGGCGTGCGCTACGACTACTTCCCCATGCAGCATTCGGTTATCTACCCGAAGAACGTCACCCCCATCTACGAAGAGCTTCCTGGTTGGGAAGGCATCGACATCTCGGGTTGCAAGAAGCTGCAGGACCTGCCGGCAAACGCGCAGAGCTACATCAAGTACCTGGAAGAGGTTTCCGGCGTGAAGGCTTCCATCATCGCCGTTGGCCCCGACAGGGATCAGACCATCTTCAACGGCTGGGAAAGCCGCTAGAAAGTGCATCGGCGGGGCGCGTTGTGCCCCGCTTTTCCGTTCACCTCCCTGGCACTTGGCTGCCCGGGAGGTGTTTTCGAAAGACGAACAAGAAAGGCACCAACCGTGAACATCCTCGTCTTGGGCGGCGGCGGCCGCGAACATGCAATCTCCTGGGCGCTGGCGAAAAGCCCCCGCTGCTCCGAGCTCTACGTTGCTCCCGGCAACGGTGGCACGGCATCGTTTGCCCATAACGTGAAGAGCCTGAACGTGGAAGACGCCAAGGAGGTACTGGCTTTCTCCCGCTCGAACAACATCGAGCTGGTGGTTATCGGCCCCGAGGCTCCATTGGTTGCCGGCGTTGCCGATGTGCTGCGCCAGGCGGGCATCCCCGTGTTCGGCCCCGATTTCCAGGGCGCGCAGCTTGAAGGCTCCAAGACGTATTCCAAGGAGTTCATGGAGGCCAACGGCATCCCCACCGCCCGCTACCAGAGCTTCACCGAAGCAGCGCCTGCCCGCGCGTATTGCGAGGAGCTTGGTGCCCCCTTGGTGGTTAAGGCCGACGGCCTTGCAGCCGGCAAGGGCGTAGTGGTTGCCGAAACCCTGGAAGCCGCCCTCGATGCCGTCGATGCCTGCTTCAGCGGCAGCTTCGGCGAGGCGGGCAGCAAGGTTGTGGTGGAGGAATGCCTTACCGGCCCCGAGTGCTCGCTTTTGGCATTCGTTTCCAACGGCAAGGCCTTCTGCATGGCCCCGGCGCAGGACCACAAGCGCGCCTACGACGGCGACCTCGGCCCCAACACCGGCGGCATGGGCGTCTACTCCCCGGTGCCCATCGTTACCGACCAGGAAATGGAAACGATGGTCTCCATCATGGAGACGTCTGCCGCGGCAACGGCTAAGGCTCCCTTCGAAAACGACTACCGCGGCTGCCTGTACGGCGGCTTCATGCTTACCCCGCAGGGCCCGAAGGTCTTAGAGTTCAATGCGCGCTTCGGCGACCCGGAAACCCAGGTTGTGCTACCCCGCCTGAAGGGCGATTTGGTGAACATCATGCTCGCCGTGGCTGAAGGCCGACCCGAGGACATTGTTCTGGATTGGTCCGACCAGTGGGCGGTAAGCGTTGTGCTGGCCAGCGAGGGGTACCCCGGATCTTACGAGAAGGGCAAGGTTATCCTGGGCGTAGAGGAAGCCGAAGCGCTCGACGATGTGATCGTGTTCCATGCCGGCACCGCGCTGAACCCCGATGGCGAGCTCATCACCGCCGGTGGCCGCGTGCTGAATGTGGTTGCCCTGGGCGATACCTTCGAAGAGGCTCGCAACCGCGCCTACGAGGCCTGCAAGCTCATTACGTTCGAGGGCGTTCAGTACCGTACCGACATCGGCAAGCGCGCCCTGCAGGGTCGCAGCGCCTGGGAGTAGGCGAAACACCTTCTTGGCGGGGTTCATGGCGTCCGTCTGGTGGGCAGATGGAGCTTGTTTCCCCGTTGGCATAAAGTGCTTGACTTAATGCCGTTACTGCCGTAATGTACTTTTTCGCGTCAGCAATGATGCTTTCGGTTGGGTAGCTCAGCTGGTAGAGCAGCGGATTGAAAATCCGCGTGTCGCGGGTTCAAGTCCCGCCCCGACCACCACAATCCAAAAGCCGCCTCCGGGCGGCTTTTTCTTTCTATTTATACTTTTGGTACTGCTGAACAGGACTGTAGGTCTTCGCAACCCGTCCGCGACGTGGGTTGGGGCATCATCCCTTCGGGGATTCCCGCTACCCTGCTCGCTTCGCTCGTGCGGT
>CAVBST010000018.1:0-32213 GCA_963598325.1 uncultured Prevotella sp.
AAGGCCGTCCACGCCCAGGAATCGCTGGAGGCCTCGGCGGCGAAGGCGGAGGAGGTCGCCGCCAAGCTCGATGAGATGAGGCTCAAAGAGGCGGCGAAGGTCGTTCGCGAGGGCTTCCTCGAGACGCTGACGTACACCCATTTCCCGCTGCAGCATTGGACGCGGATACGCACCAACAACGCCATAGAGCGGCTCAACCGCGAGATCAGGCGAAGGACCCGCGTGGTTGGCACGTTCCCCGACGGCCATTCGGCCCTCATGCTGGTGACCGCAAGGCTCAAGTACATCGCAGAGTGCGAGTGGGGCAAGCGCCGTTATCTGGATGTATCGCTCCTAGAGGAGGTGGAGGCCTAGCCGACGGCAACTTGAAGACATGCCGATGGATTAATAGGGGTCAGCCTAAATTTGCGAAAGATTCTTGACGGTACCCAACGCCCTGAATCAATGTGCTTTCAGCAGCGCAGGATGCGGATACCATCCAAACCTGCATGGGCATTCAAGCCGTAGCCTAGGAGCAGAAGCACGTTATGCTCACGCGGCCTTAGCAAGCAAACCGCGGCAGATCCTACTCCCTAATACGGCGCCTCCTGGCACAGAAGGCAGCCGTTGCCAACGCGGCGAGTGCTGCAAAGGAAGCAGCCGCGGCGGCTGAACGGGATGCGTCATCAGTCTTTGCCGAGATCGATTTGGCATTGCCGTCGCCATCCGAATAGGAAACAGGTTCCGGTTCAGTACTCGGGCTTGGGTCAGGCGCTGGGCTGGGACTCGGGGTTGGATCGGGTGCTGGGCTGGGGCTGGGATCAGGATCACCGGAAAGCTCACCGGCGGGATGCTCTGGCGTGTTGAACGCAGTAGCGCGCATAACGGCAGAACCACCATTGAATTCATCCAGACCTACGGTATAAAGCTTGCCGTGGTAGGCAAGCGATGTTGCGTAGGACAACGGAGTGTCGTACGCCTTCTTGCCAAATGCAGTTGCAGTGCTGGCCGAATTGCCAACCAGGAAGGTGTCTTCATCGCCTTCAGTTACCTTAAGGGAAGAAAACACCGCGCCATCGGTACCGGCGGCAAGGCCCGCTGAATAGTCGTAGTAGAACTGGGTTTCAGGCAATACCTCGGTCAAGGTTTCCGCCTTGTAGGTGCCATCCGCTTGCTTCACCAAGCGCTCAGAGGGAAGGTTGTTGTCAACGGCAATACCCTTATCCAAGCGCACGCCATTGGCCACATAAATGGTGCTGCCACTTGCCGCTACCTGCATCAACTGACCCTTGGAAGAGCCGAAGTTGCTGCGCGGGGAGCTAAGCGACCCAAGCGCCTTCACCTCGCCGGTTTGCATATCTACCGATGCAATGCTGTTGCCATTCAGGCTGGTTTCCGCATCTGGATCCTCGGCAGTGGTGCTGTCGGAACTGCCGCCGATTGCCATAAGGGTTCCCTCGACGTTCACGATAGAGGCACCAAGGGGAATATTCGCACCCGCCTGCTGGAGCTGCGTCCATTCATTGGCATCGGGATCGTACGAGAACAAGGCCTGATAGCTCAGCAGCTCATCTGCACCGGTTCGCGCAAGCACCAAGAGCTTCCCTTCCCACAGTGCAAGGCTAACCGTTGCGTACTTATCGAGAGTATCGTTGCCGATCTGGACACTCGGCAGGCTTCCCATAGCCTCCCAGGTTCCGGTCTCTACGCAATAGCGATAGAAAGACTGGAAGGAAAGACTCGACTCAAAATCCTTGTTCAAGGCTTTGAGCTGGGGGAAGGCGTAGATATAACCGTCCAAGCCAATGATCTGGGTGCTTTGAACCTGATCGGCGAACCCAAGCCCATCCAGGGAAATAGGCTCTTCGAACAAAGGAACATCGCCCTCTGGCAAGCTCTCAGTGAAACGCACAACCATCGTATTGCTATACGATTTCCCTGAAGCGGTGGTAAGCACCACCTCGCGTTTGCCGGAGGTTACCTCGCCGGGAACCTCCACTTTCACCGAAGAGCTGCTCCAGCTAACCACCTGCGCGGAATAGCCGCCAATGGTTACCGTTCCCTTGCTGTCGCCAAAGCAGGCGCCTTCGACGACGATGTAATTGGCGCCTTCTCCCTCTTCAAGGGTTGCCCCGCTTATAACGGGCTGGGCTTGGCTGCGATCGCTGAGCTTGGACAAATCAAGAATGCCACCCGAAGTGCACTTGTCCTCGAACTCCGACTTCTGCGTTGTGCAGCTCTTCAGCAAAGAAACCAGTTCAAGGGCGCGCTCACTGGCAGGCTTGCTACGATCCACCTTGGTGGAGCAGATTGCCGCACTGGCGGCCGCCAATGGGGACGCCATAGAGGTACCGTTCATCAGGCTGTAGGGCGCAACGGTATTGCCCAGGCCAACGCAATCCAGGTACACCCTCTCGTTATCCGAAAGGCTATCGGCCTGGGTCTCGAACATCAACGACACAAGCATGTACCCATCATCGCTGGTGGCCTGATCGTCGTTGGAGTGCCATACCAGCTTCTGGCGGTCGGCCCACCCCAAGGAATCTTTGAGGTTGATGCTGGTGCTTCCCCAGCCGATGTTGCTGATAGCGCGGGCAGTGCACGTTTGGTCCTGAATGAAATCTACACTGCCGGATTCATCGACGGCCTCATAGCACGTAGACACCACGGAGAAATCGGTAGTATCTGCGGTGGTGGAGAACCCAAAGCAGGACACCTTATCCAGATCCGATTTCTTAACGGGAATCTTCAAGGTAACCGCGTATCGATGCTTGGCGTTCGCCGTAGCGCCCTGGTCGGCCGTTTTCAGCTGCTTGCCGGTAATCGAAATCGAGCCCGATTTATCGAAGTGGTAGCCGTGATCCCCATCGTAATTCACCTTATTCTGCTCTTGTATGGCATCGGTGCCATAGCCCGCATACACCTCAACCTTGCCGTAGCCATTGAAGGTGTCGTAGGCAACATTGTTCGAAACCGAACCAGAACTAAGCCATGGCATATAGGTAGATTTGGTCTGACAAATCGTGCTCATGATCATGGCGCCCGGAGCATAGAGGTCGGTGCACTCCTTGCCCCAGTCGCTGAAGAGAGATGCCTCGCCATTGGCGCTCGAAGAATTCACTATCACGGTATAAGGGCTAGTAGAAGTTCCTGTTGGGGTAAGCGTGTAAGAATCGATGTCGCGGCTATCGTTGCCAGATGCGCATACCGAAATCGCGCCTTTCTTGCCAACTTCCGTCATGGCAAGGTTAAGGGCAACGGTGGTTCCATCGGCTCCCCAGGAATTGTTGATAACGCGAATGTCCACACCGGCATCCAGCGCACGGGAAATGTACGCATAGCCTTTCAGCGCCGCTTCCAAACTCATCCCGCTATCCGTACCGATCTTCACCGACATAAGCTGTACGCCCTTAGCGGCCCCACTGGTTCCGCGGTCGTCCCACTGGGCTGCGATGATTCCGGCAACATGGGTTCCGTGGCCGCTAACATCCATCGGGTCGTCTTCTTCGCCCTCGGCCGACGTGTTGATGCCGTACTTGCCGCCGCCGATCTTGTCTACGTAATCAGACAGGTCGACCATGTTGTCTCTGAGGTCAGCGTGAGTGTAATCGATGCCCGTATCAACCGTGCACACGATGCCGCCGGCGTTATCTGCGCTCCCATTCCACCCAGGAACCCAAACGCCGCCGTCATTTTTCTTCGATCCTGTAAGGACCTCATCTGCCCCACCAGTGTTGCCCCACTGATAGTCGGTAATGTTGGGCATATCATTTGATGCGATTTGGGAGGGCTTCGATGGCTCGAATTGATAAGCGCCGTTGCCGTCCTGGCCGGAACCTCCATTCGATGCCAAGGTGACGGCATCCTCACCAGCAGTCGGTTCACCGTCTTGCTCAGGCTCGCCAGAGGCAGCCGAGCTGTTGCCCTCGGCGGAATCATCGTCGTCACCGTCGCCGTTATCGCCATTGCCACCGTTGCTGTTATCGTCATCAGCCCCCTGATCGCTTACCGCGGCATCGGAAGACTCGCTGTCTGCAGTTTGGATAACATAGTTGGGTTCCGCGCTTACAACACGTGCATCTTGCGCAAGCTGCTGCAACAAGTCTCGCGTGCTTACGCCTTCCTTCTTCACCAAGACAATCTGCACGCCAGGCTCTTCTGCCGCGCTCGATCCGTCTTCCCCATCGCTCAAGGAAGCAGCTTGGGCACTGCATTCAAGGTCGGAATCCAACGCGAGGGATGCAGAGGAAGCCGAAGCCTCCATGATGTCTTCGGATTCGGCAAGCAAGCCGGAAGGATCCGTTTCCCCCGCATCGTCTTCATCCAAAGAGGCGGTTGCCGCTTCGGCACCAGCCGAAACAACAGCAATCACTTCGCCTTCAACGTAATTTCCGGCATCCAGCATCTGATCGATATTGTCGTACCAGTGCGATTCCGCTTCCTGTTCGGTGTCCGCATAAGCATTGGCTATCGGGCAAAGCGAAACAGCCATCACCGCAGAAACCAGAACGGCAATGAATTTGTAAGCAAATGTGCGCCCCCGGAAAAGGCGCGAATCGCCTCGTAGTCCACCCATAAAATCCCCCTGACAGACTTATCTCCTAGCTACAAAATCTAGTTTTTAATTATCTCAAAAAAACGTCTGGGCAGCAGTTGGCGCTCAAGGAGCGGCTCGGATTCGCTCCTTTTGCAAGATGCTTTTCCGCTCACTCCCGCAAAACGTCCGCTGTTTGCCGTTTATTACAATTAGGTAACGCAAAGCTATACACTTTACAAGCTTGAGAAAGAGCAGATAGCTGCCGCTTTCTTGGAGAATGGATGGTCCCCCTTGCTGGCGAAAGGATAGGCACAGTGCCCGAAGACAAACGCGAAGACCTGCTTACGCGCATTCTGGCGGCACACCAATCCTTCTACGACATCAGGCGAGACTATCTTTTTGAAGGTCGCACGTTCCCCGCCTTCGCAGAGTTCCACACCTACGGCGAGCAATACGTCTTGGTGAAACGGGCAAAGCTCTGGGAAGTCAACACGCACGACTTCATGTTCTTCGAGCTGGCGGATAGGCTGGATACGCCGAACATCCACGACGAGGTTGCCTTCATGACCCAAAAGGCCATTCGCAAGGTGAACGCCGGCCCGAACCACATGTCTTCTGCTCTTTCGCTAGTCATCATCGCCAACACCTGCACCGACGAAGCGCTGAAAGCCGTGCGCAGCACGCGCTTTCGCAAGAACTACCGCTTCGGCATCCATGGCTGGTCCGATTTGCGCTTGGCCGTTGTCGACCTTTCCCGCGGGAAAGAGGGCATCGCAACCAACGCTGCGGGCAAGAAGCTCAAAGATGCCATCGCAGGCAACCTGGCGCTGATGCAGTAACAACCCCCAACGAAAGGTTCCTAGATGAACGCAATGCTCGCCCTTCTGGGCGGACTGGTCGTCCTGGTTCTTGGCTACGTCTTCTACGGCGGATGGCTTGCCAAGAAGTGGGGCGTAGACGCCAACCATCCCACCCCCGCGCAGGAAATGCACGACGGCATAGACTATGTTCCCACCAAGCCCTACATCCTGCTGGGCCACCACTTCTCGTCCATCGCAGGCGCCGGCCCCATCAACGGCCCCATCCAGGCTGCCGTGTTCGGCTGGGTCCCTGTTATGCTGTGGGTCCTTATCGGCGGCATCTTCTTCGGTGCCGTGCATGACTTCGGCGCCCTGTTCGCTTCGCTGCGCCACAAGGGCCAGACCATCGCCACCGTTATCGCCGAGAACATCGACGACACGGCCAAGCGCCTGTTCTGCATCTTCTCGTACCTGACGCTGGTGCTGGTTGTTGCGGCATTCGCCTCTATCGTTGCCAACACCTTCGCGGTGGGCCTGGCGAATGCCACCGACGCATCCAACTTGGCCAACCAGCGCACCGCCATGATCTCCATGCTGTTCATCGTGGTTGCCGTTATCTACGGCCTTGTTACCCGCGGCCGCGAGATCCCCGCTGTTGCGAACATCGTCTCCGCCATCGCCATCATCGTGGTGCTGGTTGCCATCGGTTACAACTTCCCGCTGATCAGCCTTGATTACACCACCTGGATGATCCTTCTGGGCGTGTACATCATGATCGCTGCCGTTGCGCCGGTATGGATCCTGCTTCAGCCGCGCGACTACCTCAGCTCCTTTTTGCTGTACGGCATGATCGCGCTTTCCATCATCGGCATCGTGGGCGCCACCATCACCGGCGACGCTGCCAACCTGCAGATCCCGGCCTTCACCGACTTCTTCGCATCGAACGCAGCGGTGGACGCTTCCGGCAACGCCATCATCGACCCTGCCACCGGCAAGGCCGTAACCAACAAGGCTGCCGCTTCCGGCTTCCTGTTCCCCGCCCTGTTCATCACCATTGCCTGCGGCGCCATCTCGGGCTTCCATAGCCTGGTGGCATCCGGCACCACTTCTAAGCAGCTGGACAACGAGAAGAACGCCCGCCCCATCGCCTACGGCGGCATGCTCATCGAGTGCCTGCTGGCCATCATCTCGCTGTGCGCCGTCGGCTTCGTGTGGACGCAGTACTGCGCAGGCGGCTATTCTTCGCCTACCGCCGTATTCGCTGGCGGCCTTTCCCAGATGCTCGCCTGCATCCCCGGCCTTGCCGACATCGAGGGCATTGCCTACACGCTGCTGATCCTGGCCGTTTCCGCGTTCTGCCTTACCTCGCTCGACACGGCAACCCGCCTGGGCCGCTACATGTTCCAGGAGCTGTTCGTGCCCGCTGGTAAGACCATGGAGGAAACCACCGGTATCCGCGGCGTTCTGACCAACCCCTACGTGGCAACCCTGATCACCGTTGTGCTGGGCGTTGGCCTTGGCATGACCGGCTACACCATCATCTGGCCGCTGTTCGGCGCTGCGAACCAGCTGCTCGCCGCGCTGGCCCTTCTGGCCGTATGCGCATGGCTGGGCAACGCGGGCCGCAACAACAAGATGTTCTACATCCCCATGGTGTTCATGCTTGCGGTAACCCTTACCTCGCTGGTGCAGACCCTTATGGCGAAGACCACCGTTCTGATGTCCGGCTCGGGCGACCTGTTCGCTGCCGGTGTTCAAGCAGTGCTCGCCGCCGTGCTGTTCGTGCTGGCAATCATCCTTGCCGTGAAGGGTGCGAAGACCATCTTCGGGAAGAAGAAAGCACCCGCTGCGGAATAGCCCCTGCTGAAACGGTAAGCCAAGCAGCAGTTCAAGCTGCACGGTTTAACCTGGCTGACGCTATCCGCTGGTATCGCTTCGCCTTTGCAGCCTCGTCGGCTTGCAGACGGCAAACACCAACAAAAAAGAGGAGATCATCCGATCTCCTCTTTTTTCATGGCTCTGTTTGGCCAAGATTGACGCTCAGTCGGTGGGTCCTTGATTCCTTAGCGCCGCGCCCCCATATCGCTTGCTGAAAGGGCCTGCCCATAGGTATGCAAGGGCAGCTTGGCCCATGTCAATTCGGATCCAACAGAGCCTTTTCCTGCCTGATCATCGACTGCTCGTACCTCTTAGGTATTCCAGCTGAGCCTGGATGCTGCGCACCGAAGCAGGCTTGAGCCGTGGGTCCACCCCGGCATACACTGCATCGAACAGGGCATCGGGCTGGGCCGGGGTGCCCTGGGCTATGGCATCGCGAACCTGCTGCAGCCGCTCCATGCGATGCTGCCGCGTTGCCTCGATTATCCGCAAAGGCTCTTCGATCGGGTAGCCGTGCGCAGGGTAGAAACGTTGCGCCTCCCCGCCGCGAACCAACGTTTCAAGCTTATCTAGGGAATCTAAGTAGCGGGCAAGGTTCCCATCGGGGTAAAGAACAACCGTCGGCCCATGACGGAACAGCACATCGCCCGTGAAAAGCGCCTGCTCTTCGCAAAGCAGCAGCCCCACCGAATCGGACGAATGCCCTGGCAGGAGAACAACCTGGAATTGGGGCGCACCTTCAAAGGGACAGAAGGGGCCTGGGCGAAGACCAGCAACTTCAATGACCTCAAGGGCCCGCGTCCGCGCCTGAGCCCTTCCTTCCCCGGATAGCGTTTCCATCCGCCTAGAACCCGCCCTGTCTAGAACAGCCTCAAGGTCAGCGCCGTCCTCGGCTTCGGTCGTATCCCCTTCCGTGCTACCCAAAAGCAAAGCGACGCGTTCGGGGTTTTCCGCATACACCGGTGCACCGGTAACGGCTGCAAGCTGGGGGATGCCGCTGATGTGGTCGGGATGGCTATGTGTTGCCACGATAGCTCCAACACCCCAGCCCTGCTCTTCGCAATCTTCAAGGATCCGCTCGATATGGGCGCCTTCAGGAGCAGGGTCGATAACCACGCAACTCCTCGCGCCCGGTTCAGCCACTATCCAGGTGTTGGTGCCGGTATAGGTCATAGGGCTGGGGTTGTTGGCGCGAACGCAAAGCGCCCGCTCGCTCACCCTGCCGCCCGGCCAGGGTGCTTCGTCTTTAATGAAAGCCATCAATAGCCCTCCTTGAATGAACCGCATTCCCAACATGGCAGCCTGCCCAATGATCTAGCTCCACCGCTTAGACATACGGCAGCCCGCCCAAAAGCCCAGGCTCAGTGCTTGGCTATGCAGCAGTTCCTCCAAAACCCAAGCACCGCCACTAGGCATGCGGCTGCGAATCTATTTGCGTGTGGGGAAGTCGCAATGCAGCACGATGGTACCGTCTTCCCTTCGCTTCGGAACCGACATGAACCGCGTAAGAGGGCGGCGCGTTGAAACAAGCTCGGCAGCACTCTTCGCCGCCGCAACGCACGTTAGGTTGTAGACGGTGGGCGCCAGTACCAGCCAGTTGCCCGCATCGCCAGCGCGCATGGTGTAGGCCGGCGTAACCCAGTCGGCTATCTGAGCTTCGCCGGTTGCCCCATCGGCCTGCTGGCCTTCCGGCAGCAAAGCGCTGAAGAAGAACGTGTCGTAACGACGCGGCTCGGCTTCCGGCGTGCAGAAATTCGAGATAAGGCCAAGCAGATCGGTGCGGAGCAGCAACCCGTTCTGCGAAAGGAATTCCGCAAACGATATCTCGTGCCGCTCCAGCGCATCGCGCGCCTGCTGCCAGGAAGGATCGCCCAAATCCTGCAGAACATCACCCTCGTGCGATCCGGCGAGCAGCACACCGCACTCTTCGAAAAGCTCTCGTGCAGCCGCAACAACGACCTTGCGGGCAACATCTTCCGGAACGCCCATAAGGTGAGCCCAATCGCTAGGGGAAGGGCCGGCCCAAGGCATGAGCGGGTCGGCATCGGCATCGTCCACACGACCGCCGGGGAACACCACTGCATCGGCTGCGAACGCCATGGTTTTCACCCGGCGCAGCATAAACACCTCAAGCTCCTGCCCCGTTGGGAAATCGGGCGGGAAATGGCTGCTCTCTATGCGGTACTCGGTTTGACCGGGCGCAGAATCGCGAACCAGCATGACGGTGGCAGCGTAACGCGGCTCCACCGGCTTGAAATCGGGGTTAGCCCATGCATCTTCGATATGCCCAAGCGCCTTCGCCCCAGGAACGAACTCAACCGAGCTGCCGTTCAAATCGATACGCATGACAACCTCCACTCAACCAAACGGGCACGCCGCACGCAGCAAACCCGCTCCCCAAGAACCATCACCTCAATGGTATCCCACGCTAAGCATAAAAAGGCAATATCGCGCCAAAGAGAGGTCAGTTGAAGCTAATAGAGGCAAAGACCTAGCAAAGGCCAAGTCAGCGAGCGGGACCCTGGCGAGTACAGATAGCGTGGGCAAACATGCCAGTGGCATGTTTGGTTCCAAACTATGCGTCCGAGCGGACGCATCCTGCTCGGCACATTGCTGAGCAGGATTTCCAGGCGTGCTCTGCACGTCAAGCCCGCTTGGAGCGCTAGCTGCGCCGCCAGGGTCCCGCGCAGCGTCGACTCTTTGCGCTGTTCGTAGAACAGCGCAACAAAAACGCCCGGCCATTATGACCGGGCGTTTCAGGAAAGCTGCTAGTTCGTTGAACTACAGGCTCATTGCGGTGATGTAACCGTCGCGAACAGCCTCGAGCAGACGCTTGTACTCAGGCGTGCCGTAGGGGTCGTTCTTTGCAACGCCGGGGAAGTCCTCGTGCGGGGAAGCGTTGCCGATGAGATGCAGATGCTCAGCGTCAACAACACCCTTGACCTCGTCGTACAGAGCGGTGTTGGAAACGCAGACCGTACCCTCGATGATGGTGTCGGCGGGAACGGTGAACTCCTTGCCCTCGGCGTCTTCGCACAGAACGCCTTCGTCGGTGTAAGCCTTGACCTTGGTAAGGGTGAGGATCTTCACGCCTTCCTTCTTCAGCTTGCGAAGCTCGGGGTTCTTGTCGATGATGCCGATCTCGGCGCCAGCCTTCTTGGCGGGCTCGATAACGGTAACCTCGCGGCCCTCGTTCATTGCAGAGGCAACCTCGATGCCGGCGAAGCCGCCACCGATAACGGCCATGCGCTTCTTAACCAGCAGGTGGGTGCCAAGGCCCCACTTCATAAGGCCGAGCGGTGCGCCCAGGATGCCCATGCCGAAGCAGGAAAGGCCCCACATAGCGCCCATGCCCGGGGTGTTCTTGCCCTCAACGAGCTCCTTCAGTGCGTGGGAGTCGATGACGTTCTTGCGGTCCTTGCCGGGAACATCGGGAGACTGGGTCTCGGGGCCTACAGCGAGGATAACCTCGTCAGCACCGAAGTCCTTGATGTACTGGGCATCGGCCTTGGTGTTGCAGCGAACATCGAGACCAAGGCGCTTGATCTCGTTGTTGTACCAATCAACCATCGGAGGAAGCTCGGTGTTCAGAACCTGAGCGAGGTTCAGAAGGCCGCAGGGCTTCTTCTTCTGATCAACGACGGTGACGTTCTTGAAGCCGCGCATCTTGAGGTTGCGAGCGGTTTCGAGGCCAGCAGGGCCAGCACCGACGATGAGGATCTTCTTCTCGGCCTCTGCGCCGGAAACCTTGTGGTCCTCGGGCAGGCCGTACTGGGAGAAGTACACGTTGGGGTTGACGGAGCACTTGCAGGGCTTGCCGATGAAGATGTTGTCCAGGCAGCGAGAGCAAACGATGCAGGGACGAACTTCCTCGGAGCGGCCCTCGGCAACCTTGACGCCGATCTCGGGCTCTGCGATCCAGTGACGTGCCATACCAGCTGCGTCGCCGGAGCCGTCGGCGAGGATCTTCTCGCAAACGTCGAGGTGGTTGATACGGGTGCCAGGGAAGCAAGGCAGAGAGGTGTACTTCTTTGCCTCCTTGGACAGGTAGATGAACTCGCCTTCGGGAACGAGCTGGTTGGCAACGGGGCGAGGAGCCTCATGGAAGCCAGCCTGGATGGACCAAGCGTCGATGCCGTGAGCCTCTACGCACTCGATGACCTCTTTCAGGTCCTCTACGCGCTGGCCGCCAGGCATAAGGTCGTCTGCGGAGTAACGGACGAGGATCGGGTAATCTTCGCCGCACTGCTTGTGGATCTCATCGATGATGTCGGTGAGCAGCTTGCAGCGGCCCTTGGTGTCTCCGCCGTACTCGTCGGTACGATGGTTGGAGTACTTGGAGATGAAGCGCATGACCATGTAGCCGATGCCTGCATGGATCTCGATGATGTCGATGCCGGCCTTCTGGCAGCGCTTGGCAGCATCGCCGTACTGCTTCACAACGAGAGCGATCTCTTCCTTGGTGAATTCCTTTTCGGGCATGCCGACGAAGGGGCCGGAGGCAACGTCGATGGAAGGAGCGTAGGAATGCAGCTCATCTTCGCCGGTTGCGCGCCACTCGTAGCAGAGCTGCAGCTGAGCTGCGAGCTTTGCACCGTGCTTGTGGCAAACCTCAGCGGTGCGGGTAAGGCCGGGGATGAAGCAGTCGTCCCAAACGCCCACAGCACCGGTGGTGGTGTGGTACTTCGGGGTGGTGTCGAAAACGTCGCAGACGTAGCAGGAGCCGAGCTCGATCAGAGCGGCACCGCCCTTTGCGCGCTGCTCGTAGAAATCTACGAGGTCGTCGCCAACATGGTAGTTGTCGGTCTTCTCGATGGTCATCGGCAGCATGACGAAGCGGTTTCGCAGCTCCACATTGCCGATCTTAAACGGCTTGTTCAGTAGTTCGTACTTCACGTCGCGGCCCCTTTCGTAAGAACAAGTGATGTGAACTTCCTTCAATTCTCGGAGCGGATCAGACATACCTGGCACAAACCGTTTGGACATACGAAAACGACGACCCCTCTTCGGAAGCCGCCTTACTTACTGCATGCAACGATCTATACCAGTGATGACCAATCGATAGCACTCCTTCGCTCACGATATTGTAAAACAGATAATCGGACGAAACGGCGGCATTATGCATAATTTACGGTCACAGGACCTATAGCACCGCACCTATCGAAGTTATTTTCCTCCAGGTTGTGACAATAACTACTCATTTTTGGAGTTTTGACCCCTAATTTTGCCAACAGCGGTAAACTACTGCCTGAAAAGACAGGGAAGGACCGCGCGATGGGAACGCTCGACACAAAACTGCTGATTGCCGATGCACTGGTAGAGCTCTGCAACGAGCAGCCTCTGAAGAAGGTGTCCATCAGCGACATCGTGGAACGCACCGGCAAGAACCGCAAAACGTTCTACTACCATTTCGAGGACAAAGACGCGCTCATCATCTGGAAGTTCCGCTACGACCTTGGCTTGGAGCTGCAGAACCGCTTCCCCGAGAACATCCTGGTGTACAAGAAGGGCGACGAAGACTCGCTTGCGGGCTTCCCCTACTACATCACCCAGAAGTCGGGCGTGCGCTCGCTTGACCATTCGAAGTTCTTCGACTCGTTCGCGCTGGTACTGGAGCGCAACCGCTCGTTCTACCGCCAGGCGCTTTCCGAGATGGGTCCTTCCGCCCTGCGCAACTACCTGTACGATCTGTACCTGCCCGCCCTGCGCAACGACATCACCATCATCTTGGCGAACCGCTACCTGCCTGAAGAGAACATCGAGTTCCTAAGCGAGTTCTACACCTGCGCGTTCCTTTCCTACTTCACACGCAAGTGCGAGCAGCTAGGAACGAAGCACCTGATCACCAACGCCGGCCCCTTCGCCAACATCATCCACAGCTCGCTGGAAAGCGAGATCAAAGAAGCGCAATTGCGAAGGAATCTTTGAGTACTTCGTTCTGCCGAACGAAGTACGTCCTCGACGCTGCGAGCAGCTGACTTCCTACGCCAACCTGGGATTTTTAAAAAGCGCCCCAATCGAAGCCGACGCTCGTCATGAAACACCACGACCAGCTCGTTGCCGGCGGGTGGCGTGCGCACGGCACTCTGAGCGCGGCGCAAGCTTTGGCGCCCCAAAGAAGCGGCCCCAGGTATTCGATCATAGATGCCGGGACAAAGTGAACCATGCGTCGAACAATCCGCCGCTTCCCTAGCGCCAAAGCGCGCTGAAATAAGCGAAGCGTGGCGCACGCACGCCTCCCGTCCCCGACGGCGCCCTACTCGTAAGCCGCCATGATGAGCGGCGCGGAGATGTACACCATGATCTGATCGGTGCCTTCAGCGATCTGGTTGCCGCGGCAATCCTGCCAGATGGTGCTTACGCGCGCGCTTTCGGTATAGCCCTGCCCGCCCAAGATCTGCATGGCATCGCTTGCCACTTGGGTAGCGGTTTTGGGGATGTAGCGCTTCATCAGCGATACGGCCAAGCGCTTGTCGGGCTGGTCGGTCTCGATGGCCCAAGCGGCTTGGTACAGCATGGAGCGCATGGTGCGCAGGCTCACTTCCATGTCGGTGAGCATGCGCTCTACCTGCTGGAACTCGCCGATGGAAACGCCGAACGCCTTGCGCACGCGCGCGTTGGCAACCGCGTCTTCCATAGCAGCCTGCGCCATGCCGAGCGATGCCGCGCAGGTGAACACGCGGCCCAGCTCCAGCAGCTTGAACAGATGACGGAAGCCGCCTTCGTGGCCACGCAGGCGGCACTCGGGCTTTATCTCCACATTGTCGAAGGAAACCGAGGCGAACGGCACCATCGACTGCCCTATCTTGTTGATGGGGACCGCGCGGATGCCGGGAAGGTTGTGCGGCACCAGCCAAAACGAGAGCGGCGGGTACTTGTCGTCGGTATCGGCGTCTTTATCGATGGCAGCGCACAGGATGCTGGGCGAATACTCGCCGTTGTTCACGTAGGTCTTCTTGCCGTTCAAGATAAGCTTGCCGTCTACCGTTTGGACCGAAGTGGTCATGCTCATGGTGTCGGAGCCGGCATTGGGCTCGGAAACGGCAAGGGAGAACATCAGGCGGCCGGTTTCACGATACTCATCCAGAACCTTCGCGAACACCGCCTCATCGGCGAAGTCGGCCATGATCTGCAGGTTGAACAGGTCGTTCTGGAACGGAAGGGCGGCACCGGCGCAGCGGCACAGCTCTTCAAGGATAAGCGTCTGAGACATGATGCCCATATCGCCCTGGTTCGCCAAGCTGAAATAACGGTCCACAAAGCCCTTCGCCACTTCGTCGGGCAGGCCCTGGTCCTTTCGCCACTGGAACACATGCTCGGGCGTGAACACCGATTCCCCAAACTCGCGAAACGTCGCGATCATGCTCTTCTGCCCCTCGGACAACGAGAAATCCACCGTGCACCCCTCTTTGCGCATTCCTTCTTTATGCAGCTATCTATTGAAAAGCATACGGCACCGAAACACGCTGGCATATTCCCAAGTTCCACGAAATGTAACCTTGGCTCCCGCGATTCAAGCCAAGCAACAGCTCCAATAAGCCCATTCAGGCTGCACCGCCCATCAAAACTCGGTCTTTGTCGGGCATACGAAGAAGGCAACAAGCGCCTGGGCCGAACAGCAAAAAGGCGAAGCCCTGAATCGGATCAGAGCTTCGCCCGCATCAACGGCGGAACAGCCGCCGCAAACCGCCATACAGAAGCGATGCGCTAGCCAACTTCCTTCAGGAACTTGTAGACGGCATCGTTGAACGCGCCAGGATTGTCGTAGGCAATGAAATGATCGCCCTGCACGAACACCAATTCGGCATTGGGCAGGCTGCGGTAGATAAGCTCGGTGTGTGCCGCATCGATTAGGTCGTTGGTGCCCACGATAACCAGCGTGGGGCATTCGACCTTCGAAAGTTCCTTCGGGTCGATGGAAGGATGCTTGGCCATAAGCTCGAAGTTCTCGTACTGAGCCATAGCCTCCGGGCTTTCGTCCTTTGCCTTCTCGAACTGCTCGGCCTTGCTGGCGATCTTCTTGCGGATGGGCTCGACGATGCCTTCAGGGTCGAGGTTCGCCCCGTTCAGGATGAGCTTGGTTACGCGTTCCGGGTGCGTCATGGCAAAGAGGAGCGCCGTGATTGCCCCATCGGAAAAGCCCAGGATATCGGCGCGGAACAGGCCATGTTCGTCCATGAAGCTTTCCAAGTCGTCGGCAAACTGCTCGTACGTGAAGGGCGCCGTGCCGCGAGGCGATTCCCCCTGACCGCGCGTATCGATGGCGATAACGCGGTACCCCTTCGTAGAGAAAAAGTCCAACTGATGGCGGAAATGCGTGCTGTCTTCGCCGTTGCCATGCAGAAGGATCAGCGGATAGCCTTCGCCCGCTTCGCGATAGTTGAGTTCGATGTCCATACCCACTCCTTAATCAAAACCCCGCCTAGCCACACGGCAGGCAGGGACTGTTCCCCAAACACATAATAACGTGTTCACGAACGCAATAACCCCACGCACCGGCCAAAGGAGCGCCCGACCAACAAAAGCATGGAAACAAAGAAACCCATAGCCCGCACCAGGGCAACAGCGAAGCGCCTTGCCCGTCCCGGGGAGCGAACCCACGAAGACCAGGGCAGCAGCGCAGCGATCTGCCCGCCCCCTAGGCCGAACAGCCCCATCCAGGGCGGCAGCGAAGCGCCCCGCCCGTCCCCGGGATCGAACCCCACGACGTCCAGGGCAGCAGCGAAGCGCCTTGCCCGCCCCACAGGTTGACCCCAACCGGAACCAGGGCAACAGCGCAGCGCCTTGCCCGTCCCCGGGAGCCACCCACCTATCAACAAAGGAGAAACCGCATCCTGCCCTGAGAACGGACGAAACAGCGAAAAGGCCTGTGGTGAGTGCAGATAACGGGAAGGCGGGCGCCAGGCGTACTTTGTACGTCAAGCCCGCCTGCAGCGTTAGCTGTGCCACCACAGGCCTTTGCAGCGTCATCGCGCCTCACGCGAAGAAAAAGAAAACCGCCCGAAGGCGGTTTTCTTTTTCACCGTTTATTCCCAGGTGCAAGCCGCTTCGCCAGCCTCCTGGCGCTTCGACTTGAAGATGGTGTCGGGGATGGGCTCGCCGTGGTAGATGCCAACGCCGCCCTTGTCCTCGATCGTCTTGATCTCGTCTTCGGAGTAGCCGTACTTCTCCATGATTTCCTTGGTGTGGTAGCCGATGGGCTTTGCCAGGATAACCGGAGGATCGCCAGCAGACTCGAAGCGCAGCGGGGTCATAGGCAGAGCATGCTTGCCCCACTCATCGTACTCAACCGTACGCAGGGAGTCGTTGATGTAAGCCTCTTCGTCGCGCAGGATGTCGGGGAAGCGGAAGAGCTTCTGAGCCGGAACCTGATGCTCGCGGAACTGCTCCATCCAGTACTCGAACGGCTGCTTTGCGAATGCCTCTTCCAGCCAACCGATAACTTCCTTGTTCTTGCCGGAAGCCTTGAGGTGGGACAGGTCGCGGGTATCCACGTTGTCGATCTGATCCTCGCGGCCGAAGAGCTCCATCATCATTGCGTAGTACTTGTCGTACTGAGGCATGCAGATGTAGATCCACTTGTCGTCGGAGGTGCGGTAGGTGTTGTTGAAGGGGTTCGGCACGTCGGTGCGGGACTTGGGGTAGTCGGCGCCGAACTGCTGAGCGCAGATGCCGATGTCGGATGCGAAGATCGCAGCTGCGTAGAGGTTGGTTACAACCTTATCGCCCACGCCGGTGCGGGTGCGGTTGAACAGAGCAGCGCAGATGCCGCCAGCCAGCATGCATGCAGCGTTGTTGTCGCCGAATGCCTGGGGAGCGATGGCGGGGGACTGATCCTTCTCGCGGAAGACGTTTGCAACGCCGCCACGGGCAGCCCAGCAAACTGCGTCGTAACCAGGAGAATCCTTCTCGGGGCCGAACTCGCCGTAACCACGCATCTGAGCCCAGATGAGGTGCGGGAACTCAGCATGGATGGTTTCCCAATCGAGGCCGAGCTTCTTCAGAGCCTTGTCGCGCAGGTTGACGACGAAGACGTCGGCGTCGGCAAGAAGCTTCTTCATGAACTTCATGCCATCCTCGTCCTTGAGGTTGATGGCAACGAGGTCCTTGTTGGTGTTGTTCAGGTCGAACGTGGGATCCTCGTAGTCGTTCTTCTCGCAACCGAAGCCGGGGCCCTGGGTACGCTGAGCATCGCCGTGCAGGGGCTCGGTCTTGATGACGGTAGCGCCCATCTCGGACAGGCAGCGTACTGCAGCAGGAGCGGCAACCCATTCGCAGAGCTCTACGATCTTGACGCCCGCGAGAGGGCCGAAGCCGTTGAGTTTATCTGTAGTGGACATACAGACTGTTCTCCTTCCAATATGAATGACCATGGAATTCGCCCGCGGAACAGGCTGTAAGCGCGTCCGAGCAAGGCAAATAGCATTACCTAATAAGTATCGGCATAGGCGCGTTTTGTTTGGACGGTCAACAATTCGGGATTGGGTATTTTTCTGCCAAATGGAGACGTTTTACACAAAAAGTGTCGTTTGTTACCAGCCCTTGCCGGTCATTTGAACGTGTTTTGTCCAGAATCGCCCGTCAGAAGCGCGCGGGTGTCCCAGAATCCTGCCGCTTGCCGCACCTGAAGCCCGCCCGCCCCCGCGGCGTCACATCGATCGGCAGAAATAAGGCGCAGGTGGCGCGGAAACGGCAGCAGCGACCAACCCATGAGCACGTGCGAGCACATCGCCACCAGGCCAAAGCCCGCCTACGAATCCATCACGTTGGGGAAGCGGTAGGCTCCCATGAAGTCGATGAGATCGGACACCACCCTTGGGTGGGTTTCACGGCGACTTACCAAGTACACCTTATGGAAGTCGGTGGGAAGGTCATTCACGGTAAGGCAGGTGACGTCATCGAACGCCGCCACCAGAAACGAATAGCAGAACAGGGCCATGGCATCGGGGTTCGATGAGACCAACGAGCACAGGGTTATCTCGTCGTCGAACTCGCGGCGCAGGTTAAGCGAATCAACCGGCAACATGCCATCGATGGAAGGCGCCACCGGCGAGCTTTTCGAGTAAGTAAGGATCTCGCGGTTGCCCAGCTCGGACAGGCTGACGGATTTCTTCTTGGCAAGCTTACTGCCATTCTGCACACCCAAGACCATCGGCTGCGACCAAACCAGCGTGTAGGCAAGGTCCTCCCCTACGCCCTCAACGCGGGAGCAGAACGCCACATCCAAGTCGCCGCGCTCAACACGCGCCAACAGCTCGGGCGAATACGCCTGCTCGATGGCTATCTGTGGTTTCACGCTTTGGGTGGCGATGAACGCTTGGATGGCCTGCGACCATATGCGCCCCTGCATGGCGTAGATGGTGCCAACCTTCACCGAGGAATTCAGCTCCCCCTGTATCTCGCGCGCCACACGCAATCCCTTGTCGTAGTTCTTCAGCGCAAGCGCCACGTACTCGTGGAACGCCGCGCCCGTTTCGGTGAGCTCGATATGCGTGCCTTTCTCCCCGCGGCGAAACAGCTTTATGCCAAGCTCCTTTTCCATGCGCTTCATGGCAACCGAAAGCGTGGGCTGGGCAATATAGAGGTCCTCCGCCGCGCGCGTGTAATTCAGCACCTTCGCCAAATGGTCGAAATAGCGCAGATAATCAAGCCTCATTGAAACGTCCCCCTCGGCCGTTTTATTAAGATCCCCTATTTGGATTATAGATTCTTAACAAGAGGCATCTGCGCGTTGGAGGGCCAAGCGTGCTCAGAATAAATAGGTGCTGCGGTTTTCATTGCCGAGGCAACCAACACGGGGCGCAAAACTGCTGGGCGGCAACCCGCAGCTAAGCTGCCTTGCCGGGGGTGGCGGCAGGCACGGTGGTAGGCGCCTTCGGCTCATCGCTGTGCAGGGTAACCGCCGCTTCCTTTTCAGCGGATTCCTGGATGGCGTTGATCACCTTCAGAGTGTCCAGCGCATTTTCACCCGTGCAGCGCGGAACGGTTTCGCGGCCCTTGCACAGATCGACAAAATGCTCGAGTTCGGCCGTCATCGGATCGTTCTTCTCCACATCGAAATGCTCGTGCTTGATGGGATTCAGCCAACCGTATGCATCATCGTCCTGGTAGTACAGGTCCATGTTCGGGAAGCCGAACGAGCCCTTGGTGCCGAAGATGCGCATGCTGTTCTCGCCGGGGCACATGGTGAAGAAGGTGTTCTCCTCTGCCGCAAGGTCGTAGTTCCAAGGACCCGGCGTGCCGTCGGAAACGAAGTAGCTTGCCGTTACGCCGCCCTCGTATTCCACCACCGCCGAAACGGAATCCTCCACCTCGTTGCCGCGGATGGTATTGCGAGCCGCCGCATACACCTTCGTGGGCTTCATGCCGGTGACGAAGTTCAAGTCGTCGAAGTCGTGGATGGCGTTGATCAAAAGCGGACCGGAGCCCTTCTTCGTATGCCATTCCACATCGAAGTACTCATGCGGCTTGGCAATGGCGTAGTTGGACTGGATGCCCACGATCTGCCCCAGCTTGCCCGAGTCGATGATCTGGCGAAGAAGCTGGTAGCGGCTGGAAGAGCGGCGATGATGCCCCACCAGAAGCGTTGCGCCCGCATCCTTGCACATCTTGATGATGTGCTGGGCGTCTTCCACGGTGTTCGCGATGGGCTTCTCAAGCAGGATGTTCTTGATGCCCGCGGCCAGCGAAAGCTCAACGGACGGAACATGCAGGTTGTTGGGAAGCGCGATTGCTATCGCGTCCAGGTCTTCCTGCTTAAGGAGCAACGTGTAGTCGTTGTACAGGCGAACACCCAGCTCCTCGGCAACCGCCAAATCGTGATCGCCGAAGCCGGCAACCGCAACCAGGTCGATTTCCGGGTTGGCTTCCGCGTCGCGCGCAATCTTGGAGCCCTGGTTCAAACCGAGCACCGCCATCTTGATCGTATCCATTAGGATCCCCTCCTTGTTTTGCCATCCCCTTTGACATCTCTGATTATGTGAGTCGGAAACCCGGGAATCCAATAGCGTTAAGGGGTGCATCTTGAAGGGGTATTGCAGAACGCAATAGCGTCAATCCAGGCGCATTAGGGGCTCTTCTCTTATTCATCTACGTAATAAGAAACGGCTAGCCATAATAGGGCCAGCCGCCGGACAAGCACGTCTTTCGTGCGCAAAAACAAGGCCAGCCGCCCCATCAGCATGTTTTCATGCATCGGAATGTACTGGGGCGCCCCTGCCCCCTACAGCGCGCGGCTTTCGGCGAACACGTCGGGGAACTCGCGCTGCTGCATGAACTCGATGAACTCGCCCACTATCTTCGAATGGCGCTCTTTGCGGCTCATAAGGTAGATCTTGTGGAAGTCGGCCGGCGCGTCCACGATGGGGATGCACACCACGTCTTCGTAGGCGTTCACCAAAATGGAGTACACCATAAGGGCAACGTTGTCGGTGTGCGAGGAAACGAACGACGCCAGCGAAAGCTCATCGTCGAACATCCGCAGCAAGTCGAATTCCTCTTCGCGGCCGGCGAGCACCGCCGCAAGGCTGTTCGCTACCGACGACTTGTCGCTGTAGGTAAGCAAGCGCTCGCTTTTAAGGTCGCTCAAGGTAAGCTCGGCACGCAATGCAAGCGGGTTCTTGCGGTTCACACAGGCCACCAGGCACTGCGACCACACCGGCACCAACTCCAGCCCCTTGGCTTCTTCGGTCATGGCGGCAAAGGCCACATCGATGGCACCGTTCTTCAAGTGCTTGGCCAAATCGGCGGAATACGCCTGCTCCATGTGGAACTGCGGGAAGCTGCCCCATTTGCTGACGAACTCATCGATGGCGGCAGACCAGAAGCTCCCCTTCATGGAATACACCGTGCCCAGGCGCAACCTGTTGGCGTCCTGCTCCTGGATGCCCATGGCACGGCGAAGGCCTTCGTCGTAGCGCTCAAGAGCCTGCTTCACGTGCCGGTGGAACACCACGCCCTGCTCGGTTAGCTCGACACCCGAGGCAACGCCTTCGGCGCGGCGGAACAACGTAAGGCCGATTTCCTGTTCCATGCGCTTGATAGCTGCCGAAAGGGTTGGCTGCGCAATATAGAGGTCCTGGGCAGCCTTGGTGTAGCTGAGCATTTCTGCCAAGCGATCGAAATAACGCAAATGATCAAGCTTCATTGGCCATCTTCCCGCCTTGCGGCTGATAGTCATAACGCCCGCATCGAAACGTGCGGAGCGATTCCCTCCCTTGTGCCCACAAGCGAATGGCCGCTGCCGAGCTCCCTAACCCATAGCAGACGGCTATCAATCATCATCGCAAATGAACCGTTTCACTATAGCAAAACGGGACCCCGTAGGGTCCCGCTCGTTGCAGGCTGTATGCAGATCCGATGGGTGGACCGGTATTGCAGGCCTAAGTCCGATCGATGACTAGTCGTCGAGCAGACCCTTGGTGATGTCCTCGAGCGTGCGGCCGCGGGTCTCAACACCGAAGATTGCCAGCCAAATTGCCATGAAGATGGCGATCGCACCGTTGATCAGGAACACGCCCATGGTGCCCAGCGAAGTGGTGATGAGGAAAGAGATCCACATAGGGCTGAAGATGGAGCCCAGACGACCGAAGGCGTTCGCAACACCGGCGCCACGGATGCGGCAAGCGGTGGGGAAAGGCTCGGACAGGTAGATCGCTGCGGTGGTAACGGAGTTGGTGAACGTGCACACGCACAGCAGGAAGCCGACGAACATGATCAGCGCGGTGTTATCGGTAGGCAGGGATGCCCAGATAGGACCGATGACGGCGATGAGCACGTAGGTGGTGCATAGGATAACCTTGCGGTTCACCTTCTCTACGTAGAAGGTGAGCAGGCCAACGCCAACCGGGATGCCCAGCTGCATGACCACGGTAAGGGTGGTGGACATGTGCGGGTCGAAGCCGTTCTTGGTAAGGATGGTGGGCGTCCAGGTGATAACCGTGTAAACCAGCACGTTCATGGTGAAGCACAGGAACATTGCGGTCAGGGTGCGCAGGACAACCTTCTTCTTGAAGAGGAACGCCCAAGGAAGCTCTTCGACCTTTTCCTCGGAAGCGCGAGCATCGATCTCGGCCTCGGAAACCGGGGCGAGCTCCATGCCCTTGGCGGCAGTCTTCTGCTCGAGCTTGGAAACGATAGCCTCTGCCTCGGCGTTGTGGCCCTTCATGGCCAGCCAACGGGGAGACTCTTCCAGGAACACGAAGCACAGCACCACAACGACCAGGCCGATGCAGCCGCAGATGATGAACACGGGGCGCCAGCCGAGCATCGGCAGGACAACCATGTTCATGGCGGAAGCGACCAGGGTGCCGCAGTTAGCGATCAGGCCGACGTAGGACTGGTACTTGCCGCGCTTCGTCGGGGGCGTGAACTCGGTGAGGGCGGAATAGCCTGCAGGGAACGCAGCGCCCAGGCCAAGGCCCATGAAGAAGCGGCATGCGGTGAGGAACGTGGCGTCGGGCGAGCCGGCTGCCACGAAGCAGAATGCGGTGAAGATAGAGCCGCAGATGAGCACTGCCTTCTTACGGCCGATGCCGTCGGAAAGAGCGCCTGCCATAAGACCACCGATAAGGTAGCCGATCATGGTAATGGAGTTGAACAGCGCGAACTGCTCCAGCGTCATCCACTGGTTGCCAGCTGCGTCGTAGGTGTTCTGCAAAATGTTGCCGATGGGGCCGCCAACAGCCATATCGACGGAGTCGCAGAACGTAATGCCGGCGAGCAACCACAAGATCTTCTTGTGGAAGCCGGAAATGGGCATGCGGTCAAGACGTGCTGCGATACCGTGATACGAGCTTTGCTTTACGTCGGACATTTATGCACCTTCCTTTCTTGTTTTTGTTTTGCCCCCTCCCAGGCACAAAACAACCTAGTCCCTTCGCCCCCATGCGAAGGGATTCCCTACTTATCCCTCATTTGAACTCCGATTTTGGAAGCACCATGGGGCCAATGGCCCCTCCCCCTGGTGCGATGTGCCCGATCGAAGGCAACCGTTGCGCCCATCGCCGTTCCACCCAACAAAACAAGCGGCTGCGCAACTTCCGGGTACCTATTCTGTTTCCAAGATGTCAGTTTTGCTAACAGCTTTTTGTTTTTTCGAACAACAAAAATCTATTTCGGATCTTACCTGGCGTTTTACCCTCCCTATACACAAAAAGGGCCGCCATAACGGCGACCCTTTGCAACTGATAAGCGTATGTGGTTTACGGCTTACAAGTTGTTGAAGGTGAAGTTCTCGGGATGAGCCTTTACCTCTTCGCGCAGTTTCGGGTTCATCTTGCGAACGCCACGACGGTTGTCCTCGGTCTGAGAAGCCAGAACCTGGTTGCGGTTCTCCATGCTGATCTGGCCGCGGAAGGAGTTGTCCAAGGAAGCGAGCAGGGACTCCTTGGTCAGGCGCATGCCCAAAGGTGCGGAGTTCTTGCAGATAGCCTCTGCCATCTTGATGGCCTCGTCCAGAACGTCCTCGTCGGCAACGACCTTGTTGGCAAAGCCCCACTGAAGCAGCTCTTCAGCGCCGATGCGACGGGCGGTCATAAGAGCCTCGGCAGCGCGGGCGTAACCCACGATGCGGGGCAGGTAGTAGGAACCGGACATGTCGGTACCGGTAAGGCCGATGTTCAAATAGCCTGCCTGCATCTTGAAGGACTCGCCGCAAACGCGCAGGTCGCAGGCGCAAGCCAGGGAAAGGCCGCCGCCGATGGCGTAGCCCTTCAGAGCACCGATGATGGGCTGCATGGCGTCATGCATGTTCACTGCCTGGTCGGAGCAAACGGTCTGCATGATGCAGTGGTCACGCTGAGCGCGGCCCATGTCGGCGGGGGGCTCGTAGTTGAGCTCGTTCAGGTTGAAGCCAGCGCAGAAGGACTTGCCCTCGCCGGTGAGGACGATTACGCGGCACTCGGGGTCCATGCGGACCTTCTTCAGATAGTCGTTGAAGTCGGCCATCTGCTGGTAGGACATTGCGTTCAGGTTGGCAGCGTCGTCGAAGGAGACAACGTGGATCGGGCCACGAACCTCAACCTTCAGGCGCTCGTACTCGTACTTGAACTCGGGCAATTTGTATGCGTCCTGATACACACTCATGCGCATTCCCCTTCCAAACTGGAAAACTGGTTTAAGATAAGTGAATCCTAGTTTTTCGAAGCGCTCCTTGTCAAGGACAGCAGGGGTTTTACGCTTCTTAATATGCACTTCCCGCACTGTAGAAAGAAGAGGTTTTACATGGCAGAGTACAGTGCCACCCACACCCACGCGACGTGGAAGCCGCGCGTTACCGAAAAGCCCTTCGTTTACTACCGCTGCCCCGAGTGCGGCCGCATCGTCGGCGGCATCGACGGGCCCACGGAAATCGAGAGCATCAACGACGGCGAGCGCTCGCTTCTGTTCAAGCCGCCCTATGCCGATTTGGAGTTCCATATCTCGTGCTGCGGCAAGGAAATGGAAGCCGTAGAGCCCATTCCCGCAGCAGACGTCGAAGATCGCTTCAAGCTTTCCTACGAGATTGCCGGCGGGCTTAACAGCAACTGCATCCAGGTGAACTGGCGCTCGGTAGACTCCACCTGCAAGCCGCGCTGGTTCGGGCTGAAAACCTTCACCGGCATCATGCATAAGTATGTGCAGCCGAAGAAGTGGCCGCCCATCACGTTCGCCCTGGCCGACGAAGATGCCTTCGCCTACTGCTCGAAGGATCCCTGCATCCAGTGCACGTTCCGCTGCAAGCGCGAGTTCGAGATCTATGCCTGGGTAGAGAACCTAGGCATGGTGGTGAAGAAGCTGGACCAGTGGGTTGCCCCCGGCAGCGCCAGCACCGACGACTTCGATTCCCCCAGCGAGATCATGCGCAAGGCCCGCGAAGCGAAGACGCAGGGCTAGCAGCTCGAACGCAAACGCCGCGCGCAGGCTGCGCGCCCCGTACCCCGCAAATGAAAGCGCTCCACATCACCACGATGCGGAGCGCTTTTTGGCGCGCCGAGACAAGGCTGCGAACGGGGGCGCCGGCCATCAGACGAAATGGGAGATTGGACGCAGCTGAACCCCTTGAGCACGCTTGCGTTGGGCTGACTGCCGCGCCTATGCCTTCCAGCGGCGCAGGCGCAGGGCGTTCGTCACCACGCACACCGAGCTGAAGCTCATGGCAGCAGCGGCGATCATGGGGTTCAGGCTGAAGCCCGCCCAGGCGAACACACCCGCCGCAACCGGAATGCAGATGGCGTTGTAGAACAGTGCCCAGAACAGGTTCTGCTTGATGTTGCGCATCGTGGCCCGCGAAAGCGAGAGCGCAGCGGGAACATCGGCCAAATCGCTGTGCATCAGCACGATATCGGCACTGGAAAGCGCGATGTCGGTGCCCGCCCCGATGGCGATGCCCACATCCGCGCGGGCCAGCGCCGGCGCATCGTTGATGCCGTCGCCCACCATGGCAACCGGGGCCTTTGCGGAAAGCTTGCGCACGATGCGCTCCTTATCGGCGGGCAGCACACCGGCAATCACCTCGTCGGTACCCACCTGCGCCTGGATGGCCTTCGCCGTGCGCTCGGCATCACCAGTGAGCATCACCGTGCGGATTCCCATGGAGCGCAGCTTCGCGATGGCGGCGGCGCTCGTGGGCTTGGGCACGTCCGCCACGGCAACCGCGCCAACAAGCTTTCCGCTCCGTGCGAAATAGGTGACGGTCTTGCCCGCGTCGGCTAGCTGCTGTGCCGCCGCTTCGTCTATGGAAACGCCATTGGCCTCCATCATGCGTGCGTTGCCCGCCACGCAGGCATAGCCGTCAACCGTTCCGGAAACGCCCTGGCCGGGGACCTGGGAAAAGTCGGAGGCGACCACTGCCGCCGGGGCTCCATCGCCGGGCCCTTCGCCCGCAGCGCCTTCGCCCGCGGCGACTTCGCCCGTGCTGCCTGCGCCCGCAGCGCCTTCGCCACCCGCAAGCTTCGACTCCACATAGGCAACCATGGCGCGCGCAAGCGGATGCTCGCTGGGCTTTTCCAGCGCATGCACCAGGGAAAGCAGCTCCCCTTCGGCAACGCCGGGCTGCGGCAGCACGTCGGTAACTTGCGGGGCGCCCCTGGTGATGGTGCCCGTCTTGTCCAAAACCACCGTGCGTACCGCCTGCGCGGACTCCAACGCCTCGGCCGATTTCACCAGGATGCCGCTGGAGGCGCCCCGGCCCGTGCCCACCATGATGGCCGTGGGGGTGGCCAAGCCCAACGCGCACGGGCACGAGATAGCCAACACCGATATTCCGTATGAAAGCGCGGTTGAGAACTCAGCGCCCAGCAGCATCCACACCACGAAGGCAACAAGCGCGATGCCCATCACCACCGGCACGAACACACCGCTGATCTTGTCTGCCATCTTCTCGATAGGGGCCTTCGAGCTGGTGGCCTCGTCCACCAGCTGCACAATGCCCGCCAGCACGGTGTCGGCGCCCACGCGCTCCGCCCGCATGGTGAACCACCCAGCGGTGTTCACCGTAGCGCCCGTAACTGCAGCGCCCTTGCGCTTCGAAACGGGAAGCGGCTCGCCGGTGATAACCGATTCGTCCACCGAGCCTTCGCCTTCCAGCACCACGCCGTCTACCGGCACCGCTTCGCCCGTGCGCACCACCAGCACGTCGCCCACGCGCACGTCTTTGGCGGGAACCTTCTGCTCCACTCCGTTTTCCAGGCGCGTGGCCATCTTCGGGGCCAGGTCCATCAGTTGCGAGAGCGAATCGGTGGTCTTGCCCTTCGCGCGCGCTTCCAAGAACTTGCCCAAGGTGATGAGCGTCAGAATCATGCCCGCACTCTCGAAATAGAGGTTCATGGCGTAGTGGTGGGTGGTTTCCAGGTCGCCGTGGCCAACGTAGAACGCCATGCACAGCAGCGCGTACATGCCGTACAGCGTGGCCGCGCCCGAGCCCAGGGCGATGAGCGAATCCATGTTGGGCGAGCCGTGCACCAGCGACTTCACCCCAACGCGGAAGAACTTGAAGTTCACGAAGATCACGGGCACCAACAGCATGAACAGCACCAAGCCGTGCACCATCATGTTCTCCATGCCCGTAAGCACGCCAGGTAGCGGCCAGCCGAACATATCGCCCATAGATATGTAGAATAGCGGCACGGTGAACACGAGCGAGATCACAAGCCGCTGCAGCACGCTTTTGCGCTCGGCTTCGGCGGCGGCAGCTGGGTTGGCGCCGGGCGCGGCGGCGTTGGGGGCACCAGGCGCAGCAGCCGCGCCTTCGCCCGACGGGAACGCGCCATAACCCGCCTTTTCCACCGCTGAAACGATGGCAGCCGACGTTGCGGCCGGGTCGGCTTCGGCGCCAAGCTGCACTTCCATCGAATTCTTCAGCAGGTTCACCGCAACGCCGGAAACGCCCGGCACGCCCGCCGTGGCCTTTTCCACCCGCGCAGAGCAGGCCGCGCAGGTCATTCCCGTTACGGCAAAACGCATCTTCTCGCTCATCGCATAAACCTCTTTATCAGCTTCATTGCCTCGTCGATAACCTCGTCATCGCCCTGCTGGATGCGCTCCTTCACGCAGGTTTCCAGATGGTCGCGCAGAAGCACTTCAGAAACCCCGCGCACCGCGCTTTCCGCAGCGGCGAGCTGGGTGAGCACATCGCCGCAGTAACGGTTGTCGTCGATCATGGCCTTCACGCCGTTGAGCTGGCCGATTGCCCGGTTCAGGCGCTTTTGCAGGTCGGCCTGGAACGCGCCACTGCGCTCGGTTGCCTTATAGCGGCAACCGCAGGTACGCTTCCCCGGCTCGCTGGCAGAGCAGCACTCGTGCTTTTCTTCCGACATGGTTGTTCCTTTCCGTTGTTTTCAGCCCGATTATATACCCCCTGGGGGTATTGGCAACAGACGCAGCGGCGACCGGCTGAAAGCTCTTTTCCAACCCGGCAGAACGCCCTTTTCCAACAAATGTGTAAAGCAGGGCGTTTTCGTTTGCAGCGGGTACAATGGTCTGCGTAGATTTTCAAATAGGGGACCACATGAACCAACCATACGATCAAAACCGACCTTCCCGCAGGCCCGCGCCGCAGCGCAGAAGCGCCCAGCGTGCGGAAGTGCCCAGCGCGCGCAGCGAGCTTGAGCGGGAGCGCCAGCTATACAGCCAGCACGACCCCAATACCTCCCTGCTGCCCGAGCGCCAAGCCGCCCGTAACCAGGCCGAGCAAGGGGCAATGCGCAACGCCGCAGGCCAGATGCCCGCTGGCAGGCAGAGCAACCCCATCAGCGCCCGCAACGGGCAGGGTGCTCAAGCAGGCCAGGCCCCGATGGGCAACTCCGCGGGGGCACGGCGCGCAAGCCAAGCGCCAAACCCTCGCGATATGCGCAATGCAGATGCGCAGCACAGCGGCCAGATTCCGCAACCGGCGCAAGCCGGCGCCCAGCCCGGCCGCAACGCAAGCACAGCAGGCCAGCGCCCTTCTGCCCGTGCGAGCCAACAGGCTGCAGGCCAGCGTCCATCGGCACGCAACAGCCAGCAGATGCCCGCCCAGCGGCCCAGCGGCCAAGCACGCCCAACGGCACAGCGCCAAGGCGCCGCCCGCGTGGGCACGCAGGTCCCCCAAAGCAGCAGCCAGCAGATGCCAACGGTGCAGAACATCCAGAAGGACGCTTCAGCCTATTCCCGGGCAAACTACCATCGCTCTGCTTCGGGAAATGGCAGCGGCAACGGCATGCCCGATGCTTCGGCCTACAGCGCCGCACGCTACGTGGGCAACCGCCGCTCCCAGAAGCAGAAGGCCAACTTCTTCACGCGCAAGAGCCTTATCGCCCTTGTCGTTGTTGCCGTGATTGCCGTTGGCGGCGTGTTCGGCTTCACCAACTGGATGGCAACGAAAGCCGTGCAGGTAACGCTCAACGGCGACCAGGTAACCATTTCTGGCGACCAGCGCTCGATTTCGGGCATCCTGGACAGCAACCTGGTTTCGGTAAAGGCCGGTAACTACATTGCGGTGGATGGATCGGTTATGCGCCAAGGCGAAGGCACCCGTTGCACCGCCAAGGTGAACGGCAATGAGACCGACAACCTGAACACGCACCTGAACGGTGGCGACAAGATCGAGATCTCCAACGGCACCGACATCTCGGAGGCCTACACCGACAGCGACCCGCAGGTGCTTCCGCATAAAACCGAGATCAAGGGCACCGGCGCCATCCACCTGTACAACGAAGATGCCACCGACGGCGAGCAGGTAACACGCACCGGTAAGGAATCGGGCATATCCACGCAGGTCACCACCAAGGAACCGGTAGACAACGTGGTGCAGTACTACAACATCGACGCCGGCAACGACAAGGTTATCGCGCTGACATTCGACGACGGCCCCTGGGACAGCCAGACCGACCAGATCCTGGACATCCTTGAGCAGAACGGCGCCAAGGCCACCTTCTTCACCGTTGGCCAGTGCATTTCCGGGCACGAGAGCCAGGTGAAGCGCGCGGCGAGCATGGGCTGCGAGATAGGCACCCACACCTGGGACCACGCCGAGGGTTCCGGCCAGGGCGTAAGCCTTATCAAGATGTCGACGCAGGAGCGCAAGGACGAGGTAACGAAGGGTCTTGACGCCATCGAGAAGGTTACCGGCGAAAAGGCCAGCACCATCTTCCGCTGCCCCGGCGGCAACTTCGATTCCAGCGTGGCTTCCGACCTCGACGGCATCGTTACCGCGGAAATCGGCTGGAACATCGACACCACCGACTGGAAGAAGCCCGGCGCTAGCGTTATTGCCCAGCGCATCGAAAGCGCCAAGCCCGGCAACGTGATTCTGATGCACGACGGCGGCGGCGACCGCAGCCAAACCATCGAAGGTCTGCGCGAGGCGCTGCCCAAGCTGAAGGCAGAAGGCTACAGCTTCATCACCGTGCAGGAGCTTATAGAGAAGTATCCCTACAAGGGGAACTAAGCAGCCGGTCCGCCCAGCCCAACCGGCAGGAACCGCATACCGAACCAAACGGGGCATCTAGCCCCGAACGCAAAAGCGCCGTTGCCAACGCAACGGCGCTTTTTCTGTCAGATGAGGCCACTTAACGAAACGAACAGCTGCGCTTCTCCAAAACGCTGTTATTATTATTCTTGTTGAATAATAATAATAAAAGGAGCAGCGATGAAAAAGGAAGAGCTAGAGAAAACCCTGCTCGAACTGGATGAAGAAGCGTGGCTGCTCTACGGTGAAACATCGCCAAAACCTTGCATTGTGATTGTTGGGGGCGCAGCATTCCTCTTGCGCGATCTGACAACCAGAACCGTGACCCACGACATTGATGTGTTAATGGCCGATTCTGAGATGAGAGGCATCATCGCGAACTACCCCAACATCAATGGCGCAGTTGCCTCCTTTTCCGACCAGATTCCCTACAACTTTGAAGATCGTTTAGAAAGGATTCCCATACCGTCACGGGCCATAAATTTCATGACCCCTTGCACGGAGGACCTAATTGTGATGAAGCTCTATGCCGAACGCCCGAATGATCTACTGGACGTTGATGGGGCAGCCAAGCAAGGTCTAGTTGATTGGGATTTGCTGGAGGAACTCGTATACAGCCCAGACGAAGCTCAAGCGTCAGCGCTCGTCCAGCGTAGGTATCGTGAAATGGCAGATGCCTACGAACGATTTAAAGAAAGGTGCGGAAAATGAATCTCACTTTTCTTGGCTTCTTAAGGGGGTACTGCAGGGAACTAACGGGCTTGCAAACCGACAGCCTGAAAAAGCTTTGCGGTTCAGTCGCTTCCGAACAACCAGCTGCCGCCGAGGCAGTAATGACATTCGCTGCCGCGAAGGACAAGCAACGTTATCTACTTGCCCTTTCAAAGGGAACGCAAGTCGAAAACAACTACGCAGCAGCCTGCAAAGCAATGGAACGCTACGAGAACGTCGAAGCCTGGCTTCGGTCCGAAAGCGCACCCGACCGCTACAAAAAGGTTTGGCTTGCTTACCAAGCTAAAAGAAATGTCCCCAAAAATGACCGGCGAGTCATCATGATCATGAGGAGAAAAACCCTTGATGCCATGAAGGCAGCAGGGCTAACCTCGTACCGCCTATGTAAAGATTTGGGGCTTAACCTGGGAAATGTATATGCCTACCTAAGCAAAGGGGACGCATCAAAGGTAAGCAGGGCGACTGCACGAAAGCTAATGGAGCATGCATCAAGAACTGCCGAAAATCAGATAAGCAGAAAAACGCTTACTACGGCTCCCTGACTTCTACGGATTTGGCAATGTAGGCGGGGCGGTGCTTGGTTTCGATGTAGATGCGCGCGATGTATTCGCCGATAACGCCCAGCGTTCCCAGGATAAGCCCGCCCAAAATAAGCATGACGCACAGAAGGGTTGGGTAACCCGAGGGCATGGCCGGGTTTATGACCGCCTCCACGATAACCTCGATAAGCAGCACCAAGCCAGCTATGACGGCAAGCATGCCCACGAATGTTGCGATCTTCAGCGGGAACGTGGTGAACGAAAGCACCCCACCCACGCCGTAGCTCAACAGCTTGCGGAACGACCACTTGCTCTCACCTTCCGCGCGTTGTGCCGGCGTATAGGGGAAAGGCAGCGTCTCGTAGCCCACCCATGCGAACATGCCCTTCGAGAAGCGGAAGCTTTCGGGCATAGCGGAAAGCGCCTGGGCAACGCTGCGGCGGAACACGCGGAAGTCGGAGGCATCGGGTGGGATGTTCAGCTTGGAAGTTGCATCGAACACCCTGTAAAACGAGGTTTTGAAGAAGCGCAACAGGGCACTTTCCCTGCGATGCTCCTGGTAGGCGGCAACGCAATCGGCCTGGGGATTTGCCTGCAGCATGCGGTACATTTCCAACAGCGTTGCAGGCGGCTGCTGCAGGTCGGCGTCCATGATGGCCACGCAGTCGCCCTCTGCGTGCTGAAGGCCGGCAAGCAAGGCCGATTCCTTACCGAAGTTACGCGAGAAATCCACCAGCACCGAGCGCTGGCAAGCAGCGGGAACAGGGGTGCTGCGCAAGGCCTGCAAGGTGCCATCGGAGCTGCCATCGTTCACCAAAACC
>CAVBST010000019.1:0-31934 GCA_963598325.1 uncultured Prevotella sp.
CTCGTCGGAGCCGTAGCTCACGTAGTAGCCGGACATGTCGTAGAACAGGCAGTCCTTGGAGGCGGGCTTGAAGTTCTTCGCGATGCGGCGGTCGCCGGTGGTGCCGGTTCGCACGCCCACGGAAGACCCGCTCTCCAGGGTGCCCACGATGTAGGCCTTCATGCTGGCGCCAACGTTGGCGCTGAGGAACACGTCGTCGGCATCGCCCGAGTTGGCGCGGCGCGTGTTGCCCTTGATCACACAGGTGCCGCACATCCCCAGGTCGTACTGGCAGCCCACGAAGACGCCGCCGCCCTCGTAGTTGCTCTCGTCGTCGTTGCAGTAGTTGCCGGTGATGGTGCAGCCGTCTATGACGTTGCCGGCGCTCGAGACGCAGATGCCGCCGCCCTCGTACTTGCACCAGTTGTCCTTGATGGTGCAGTTCTTGACCGTGGTGTTCTTCTTATCGAGCTCGATGCCGCCGCCGTCGTAGGCCGAGTAGTTTTTGCTGATAGTGACGTTCTCGATGCGGCCGCTGCTGCCGGAATCCGACGCGACGTGGATGCCGCCGCCGCCCAGGTGATACCTCTGCGAGCCCCTATCCGAGTGCACGGCCTTGTTGCCCGAAATGTAGGCCTTCCCGTCGCTCGAGGTGACGGTGAAGCCGCTCGCGTTAAAGTAGATGCCGCCGCCCGCCTCGCCCAAGTTCGAGTAGACCTTGGAGTCGCCGCTCATCTCGATGCGCGTGTTGGAGCCCCACGCGTAGATTCCGCCGCCGTGAGCAACTCTACCCGATTTGGCGTAGGCACGGTTGTGGTGAATGGAAGAGCCCTCCATGTTGACGGTTGCGTTCGAGCCAGTGATGTAGACGCCCGCCCCGGCAATAAGCGATGCGTTGTGCTCGATGGAGGCGCCATTCTTCATGTTGAGCGTCGAGTCCTCATAGAGCGTAATTCCGCCGTACAGAGCACTCTTAGAGTTGTAGTAGGTCTTATCGCTCTCGACCGTGAACGAGCCGTAGCAGCCGGCGACCGTCACGCCGTCGAGGGTCAGCTTAGCGGACTGGCAGACCAGGATGCCGGGCATCCAATTGGAGGTGTTAGTCACCAGACCGCCGGTCGTCGCCGTGCAGTCGACCCTGCTCTCTTTGCTCGTCTCGTCCGCGGGGTCGAAGCCCTTGTAGGCGATCTCCGTGTTCCTGGCCGAGTCGTTGGCGGTTAGGACCAGCTCGGCGTTCTTCTGCACCGAGAACGTCGGGGTGTCGCGCAACATGGCAACACTGCCACGGCTCTTGTTGTTGACCGTATGGCCGTTCATGTCAATGGTGAGCTTCTTGCCCGCCTCGACGGTGATACCGCCGATGTCCATGTCGTCATCGCCGCTATACACCTCGGTGTACCAGTCGGTGTCCATGATGATGGTCTTGCCGTTGTAGCCGTCCTTGACGGCCTCGTCGATGGTCTCGTACCACGTCGTGCCGTCGGCGCCGCAAGAGTGCGCGCAAGACGAGGCAAGGGCCGGTGTGGGCGCGGCAAGCACGCAGGCCAACACCATAAAGGCGATGATCAAAGCGGCGACGAGAAAGCCGGGCTTGCGCTGATTCGATTCCTTTTGCATAGAGGGCTCCCCTCCCGTGTTTTTTCGGTCCGTTAAGCATATCGCATTGCCCGAAGGCACAGGTTAACGGGATGTTGCTGCCAAAGGCCCGTCGCGCCGGCAGAGCTAAGTCCCGTCGGCTTCAACAGATATTAAGTTTTCTTAATATTTCGCTGTTTGCTAAAATATTAAGTAATTTGAACCAGAAGGAGGCTCGCCGGCGATGTGGACCAACGTGTACTCGCGCGAAGCGCTTGGGGAATTCCTCCAAGAAGCCCGCAAGGAAAAGGGCATCACCCAGAAGGAAATGGCCGATATCCTGGGCTTTTCGTCGGTAACGCTCTCGGCCCTGGAAACAGGCAAGAACGTATCGGCGGCCAAGGTGGAACGCTACCTGCAAATGCTCGGATTCCGCATCGTCGTCCTACCGAAATCGGCCGATTGCCAGGTGAAAGAATGAGGGTACTCGAAGTCCATCTGCAAGGAAAGGCCATAGGTCATATCGTCGAAACCCGCCGTGGCGCAAGGTTCGAATATGAACCCAAGGTTGTGCAAATGCATCCCGGAGAACCGCTCCTTTCCCTTGCCCTTCCCGTGAAGAAGAAGCCATTTGGCGAAGCCAAGACGCGCAACTGGTTCGAAGGGCTGCTGCCCGAAGGTGAGCGCAGGAACCTAACCTGCCGCGAACTGGGAATAGATCCGTACGACTGGGTCGGGCTGCTCTCCGAAATAGGATGGGAATGCGCTGGGGCGGTGCAGGTTTTCCCTGAAGGAAAAGCGCTCAACCATGGCTGCGGCCTTGTTCGTCTAAGCGGCCCGGAGCTTGCCGAGAGGCTGGCGAGCATCTCTGCCCAACAGCCGGCATCGAAGACGGAATTCTATCGGATGTCGCTGGGCGGGTACCAGAGCAAGCTCTGCGTTGTTGCGCCCCCTTTTGAAGAAAGCGGGCAGATAATCAACCACCTGGAAACAGCGCTTCCCCAAGGCAGTGAGCCAAGCACCCACATCCTCAAGCCGGAGCCGGCGAACTACCCCGGCCTTGCGGAATCCGAAGCATGGGCCATGGCTGCAGCCGGGTTTGCCGCAAAGGCCTCGAAGATCGCGCTGTTGAAATTGGACGATGCGCCCCCAACGCTTGTCGTAGAGCGCTACGACCGGGAAATCTCGGCAGCAGGCAAGGTGAGGCGCCACCACCAGGAAGATGCATGCCAAGCGCTCGGTCTGCCCATAGAAAGGAAATACGCAAGCAGCCCCGCGCAGAAAGGCGATGACCCCACGTACCAGAGAATAGCAGGCTTGCTTTCGCAATTCAGCACAGCGCCGCAAGCCCAGATGGAAGAGCTTCTAGGGCAGGTGACGGTAAACCTAGCCCTGGGCAACTGGGATGCCCACGCCAAGAACACCTCGCTCCTGTACCCGAAACTCGCAGACCCGGTAATCGCACCGCTCTACGATGTGGTGCCAATAGCCGAAGTGGAGCCGAGAACAAAGCTGCTTTCCATGAGGGTAAACGGAACCCTAAACCCTGAAGAGGTTAGTGGAAGCTCCCTTGTTGCCGAGGCTGCAAGCTGGGGGTTGGGTAAAACGGCTTCTAAGGATGTCGTGCTTGCAACGCTGGACAGGTTGGAAGCGGGCATAGGCGAAGCGTCCAAGACCTTCCCTGCTGCCGCAGTGCGGCACAAAAAAGAAGCGCACGCACGGATCAGGAAGCTGCAGCAGATGCGCTAGAAGGGCTTGCGGCGTAACGCCCTTCGCCCAATTCTCGAATGCGACAAAGGGATCAACTTCTACCGTCACATTGCCAAAGCTGAGCACGGTGCCGTGATAGGGAAAGACCCCGGAAACAGGAAAGCCCCGGCAGGAGCCAGGGCTTTCCGCCTATGCCTGGAGTTCCGGCTGAGCTGCTGATGCGACAGGAACACAAAAGAGCCCAGCCAGATGGCTGGGCTCTTTTAGGCTTGGCTAGCTTTTAGCTAAGTGTTAGCGCCTCGTGGTGCCGCGGAGCTTGCGGGACACGAAGAAGGCTGCCAGCGCTGCTGCGATGGCGATGATGCCTGCAGCCATCGCGAACGGAGCGATGGAGTCGCCCGTCTGCGGGGAAGCGGAGGACGCCTTCGTCTTGTCGGCCTTGCCCGTATTGCCGTTGTCGGCAGCAGAGCCGGAGCCGCTATCGGCCTTGGTGATGGTAAGCTCGCCGGAGAGTTTGAGGTCGTAGTTGTTTGTCACAATGAGGTTACCGCTGATCACAGTCCAGTCGTACTCGGTGACATCGGTGTAAGTACCGGGCTCGGTGCCCTTCACCTGTGCATTCTTGAGGTACAGCTCATCGCCTTCCACCAAGCCAGTCGCATTGGCTTCAGTGATGTTCAGCACCTGCTCCTGACCGTTGTAAACAACAGAAGCGGAATTGCTTGCCTCGATGACGCGCTTGTTGATGGTCAGGGAACCGTCGGTCACCAAGTACTCGACAACCCTGAAGTTCTCATTGGCACAGTAGAAGGAGTCTTCGTTCAGGCCCATTTTGTAAGTGCCCGCATCGGTTCCTACGGCCTTAGCGGAGGCGGACTCGGCCGGCAAAACGCTTTCATAGTCGAAGTATTCCAGTGCATCATCGCCCTTGACGCCGATCACCTTGAAGCCCTCGACAGATTGCTCCTGGCCGCTGTAGGTGGCGGTTTTGGTGTTGCCCTCAACGCTGACGGTCACTTCGGCGGGATCGATGGTAAGGGAGCCGTCGGTCACCTTAATGGCAACGTTAAAGTTGGGATCGGCGTTCTCGAAAGAATCCGGATTCAGCTCCATCTGATAAGTCCCAGCATTGGTGCCGCTAACCTCTGCCTTCACGCCGTCTTTAAGGACAACATTATCGGTGTCGTAAAGATTGGAGCCTTCTTCGATGCTCGTGGTGAAACCCTTGACAGAGTGCTCATCACCATCGTAGGTGATCTGGTCGGTATCACCCTGAACCCTAACGGTCACCTCGGCGGGATTGATATTGTAGGTCTTGGTTACGCTGGGGTAGTAGCTGTCATCGCCAAAATTGCCAATGAAGTTGACAACGACTTTGATTTCGCCTGCACTGGTGAAGTCGTTGGTCTCAATATCGCCACGATAGTACTTAAGCTCGTATTCGGAACCCTGAACAAGATCCCTGTCGTCTGCTCCCTTTACCGTGGGGGCAAGCTTGTGCGGAGAGCCATCATAGGTAACGTCTTTGATGTCGCCGTCGCCAATCGCGACATTTTCCTTAACGATAAGCGTTCCGACTTTTGTCCATCCGAGCTGAAGACGATAGACCGTATACGAGCACAGTCCTTTGTTTTTGGGAGCAAAATCGCCGGAACCAATATTGGGCCAATACTGATCGCCTTTATCAAGCCTATACGTGTATCCACCAAGACCCCTCTTCCAATTGCTATTAAGGAAGTTGTACATATCCTTATTGGAGAACGTATTGGAATAATCCTTGACCTTGGTGTCCCCATCGGCCACTGCGTTGAGACTATCGTTCAGGCTGGCAACCGTGATGGCGCCTTCTCCGGATCCGCCGAGAAGAGAAGCCTCGAAACCGGCCTGGTCGGCGTTATCGGAGGATTCGCCCCCCCCGGTAACATCGGTGCTGTTCTCGTTGTTCAGCTCGTTATCCGTCTGTTGCGTATTTGCGCTGTCCTGCGCATTGCCTTCCCCTTCGGCCCATGCACTTACGGGGGCCATGCCCACCACAAGCACAAGCGCGAAGAGAACTGCCAGCAGCCGCTTTGACAACGGCAACTGCGTTTCTGCTCCGTTCATGTATGCTCCTTTATCCATTACTACACTGAAACCAGACTGTTAATTAGAATACCATACCACGTGCGGCAAGGCATGGGAAGGAAATCGCAGGCCAAAATGTGCTTCAGCCTGGGGTTTAGGAGCGTGCACCGAAAGCTGGCATCATGGCCGTTTGCCGCTGGCTTGCAGGGAGTGAACGGGAAACGACAGCCGTTGATGCACCGGGAACGCAAAAGAGCCCAGCCGGCTGGACTCTTTGGGTTTGCTGCCTGCTTCAGTGTGCTAAAGAGGGACTGTCCCTACTGGCCCCTGACCCGCGAGGAACGGCCTCCGCCTACCCAGCCAAGCCACCGCGCCCTATTCGGCGGCGAGCTCGCGAAGGTGGGCGCTGCTGCGATCCAGCTGCTCGGCGGCAACCACGATGCGGCGGCCTTCCTCTTCGGGGTTCTGGCGCTCCTTCTTGCCGGGGCGCTTCATAAGGATGCGGCGAAGCTCTGCCAAATCGGCCTTCACCTGCTTCTTTTCCTGCTTATCCAGCTGCTTGCCAACCTTGCCCATGGCGCGTTCCACTTCCGCCGCCAGGGTTTCGGCGCGCTGGCGCACGTCCATGGTGGCGCGGCGGAACTCGTCTTCCTCGGCGTATTCCTGGGCGTCGTTGATGGCCTGCTGGATCTCTTCGTCGGACATGCGGTCGGAATCGTCGATGGTGATGGACTGCTGCTTGCCCGTTCCCAAATCCTTCGCCGAAACGGTAAGGATGCCGTTGGCGTCGATATCGAACGTGACCTCGATCTTCGGCACGCCTGCCGGGGCGCGCTTGATGCCCTTCAGGCGGAAGGTGCCGATGGCCTTGTTGTCCTTGGCCATGGGGCGCTCGCCCTGCAGCACCTTGATCTCCACGCTGGTTTGGAACGGAGCCGCCGTGCTGAAGATCTGCGAGTAATGCACGGGCAGCGTGGAATTGCGCTCTACCAGGCGCGTTGCCACCCCGCCCACCGTTTCGATGGAAAGGGAGAGCGGCGTGACGTCCAACAGCAGCAGGCTGTTCGAGCGCACGATGCCGGTGGTTGCGCCCAATAGCGTGTCGCCCTGGATGGCGGCGCCGGTTGCCACGCATTCGTCGGGGTTAATGGAAGAAGAAGGCTCCTTGCCGGTGAGCTTGCGCACATGCTCCTGCACGGCGGGGATGCGGGTGGAACCGCCCACCAGCAGCACGCAGCCCAGCTCGGAGGCGGCGATGCCCGCATCGTCGAGCGCCATCTGGAACGGCTCGGTGGTACGCTCCACCAAATCGGCGGTCATGCGCTCGAACTCGGCGCGGGTAAGGGTCATGTCCAAATGCAGCGGCCCCTGCGCGTTCTGGGAGATAAACGGCAGGTTCACCTGGGTGGATGTGGTTGCGGAAAGCTCCTTCTTGGCCTGTTCCGCTGCTTCCGTAACGCGCTGGAGCGCCATGGCGTTGCGGCGCAGGTCTTCGCCGTGCTGGGCCTTGAACTCATCGACGATGTGGGAAACGATGCGCTCGTCGAAGTCGTCGCCACCCAGGTGGTTGTCGCCCGAAGTGGCCAGCACCTCGATAACGTCGCCGCCTATCTCGATGATGGAAACGTCGAACGTGCCGCCACCCAGGTCGTACACCATCACCTTCTGCGGGGTGCCGTTGTCCAGGCCGTACGCCAACGCCGCACTGGTAGGCTCGTTGATGATGCGCAGCACGTTAAGCCCTGCAATGCGCCCGGCGTCCTTGGTGGCCTGGCGCTGGGAATCGTCGAAGTACGCCGGCACGGTGATAACCGCATCGGTTACCTCCTGCCCCAGGTACGCTTCGGCGTCTTTGCGCAGCTTGCGCAGGATCATGGCGGAAACCTCTTGCGGGGAATACGCCTTGCCGTCGATGCTGGGCGTTTTCCACTTGGTGCCCATATGGCGCTTCACCGAGGAAACAGTGCGGTCGGGGTTAACCGCCGCCTGGCGCACGGCCAAGCTGCCCACCAGGCGCTCGCCGTTCTTCGAGAACGCCACCACGCTGGGTGTGGTGCGCTCGCCTTCCGCGTTGGGGATGATGGTTACGCGGCCACCCTCCATCGCCGCCACGCAGCTGTTGGTTGTGCCTAAGTCGATTCCGATGGTTGCGCCCATGCTGGGCCTCCTTGCTGTAGATGTTTCGATGAATGCCGCGCCTTGCCTTGCGCCGCGCATGTTGTCCTGAACGGGCCTGGGATGTGGGGCTCTGGGTGGGAAGGTGCGCGCAGGCTTCTCTGGAGCGCCTCGTTTTCATTGAGCTTACAAGGCTGAGCCCCCGGTCCATGATCAACGGTTCCGGGATGCAGTGAACCATGCGTCATGCTGGTTTCCGCTCAGCCCACTGCAAATTGAAAACGAGGAGGAAAGCGGAAGCGAAGCCTGCGCGTGCCTTCCCACCCAGAGCCGCCTGTTGCTAGAAGTAATACCCCCTGCCTAACATGCTGCAGGCGTATTGCGCCAGGCACAGGCCGCAGCAGATAAGGCCCGGGTCCATGGCGCTCATGCTGAAGCCGCGCTGCTTGCCCTGTTCCTGGTAGCTTTGCCCTGCCGCCTGGAACTGGTGGTAAGCGCGCTGGTAGTCGTGATTGTTCGGGTCCATCTTCATGGCACGGCGAATCTGCTCCAACGCGCGCAGGGAATTGCCCGCGCCCTTGTTGGCCAGGGCCGCCAAGTAGTACCAGCGGGCATTGCGGCCATCGCTGGTAACGGAGTTCAGCAAGTCCACCGCCTGCTGGTGCTTGCCGGCGTTGATGGCGTCGATGGCGCTGCGCACCGTGGCGCTGTCGGTGGCCGACGCCTCGGGGCGGATGGGTCCGCCGAAGCCACCCATGCCCCCGAAGCCGAACAAGTCCTCGAAGTTCACCGTGGTCCAGCCGTAGGGGTTTCCTTCGGTGGTGTAGCCCTGCTGGCCCTGGCCGGTGTACGACCCGCGCGTGTAGGGGTTTCCAGCAAAGGGGTTGGCCTGGCCCTGCCCTGCCCCGCTGCTGCCGGCACCGCTGGCTGCGGCACGGGCATCGCTGGCGGCGTACTTTTCGGGGTTGATGATGCGGTCGTACGCCTCGTTCACCTCGTTCATGCGCTCGGCGGCTTTAGGGTCGTTGGGATTCAGGTCGGGGTGGTTTTCGCGCGCCTTCTTGCGGTACGCCTTCTTCACCTCGTCTGCCGAAGCGCCTCGGCTTACCCCCAGAACCTCATACGGGTCCTTCATCATTTCCTACCTTGCTCTCTTCAACGTTGTAGCGCTGCCATACCCCCTGGTACAGCACGCTGCGCAGCACATGAACATCCCGTTCCAGCGGCAAGCGCTCGAACGCATCGGCCATTTCGGCGGCCAGCAGTTCCAGGTCTTCCCGCAAGCTGGCGAAGCTGCGCTGCGCTGCGATGAACGGGTTGTAATTTCCTTCTTCTTGATCTTGCCGTAGATCCACGGCCGCATCCATGGCATAGACGAATTTCCCCAACCGTGCACCGAAACGCCGTAAATCCGTTGCCCAAAAGTCATCCTTCACCGCAAAGAGGCTGCCCAGCAGAAGGCCGAAGCGGTTGGCGGCGGCATCCGGGTCGGCCGAGCCCGCTTGCTCTATGGCGTGGATGTCGGCCATGGCTTGCTCGATGGCCGCGCATTCGGCAGGGCGGCGCTTACAAGCCTTGCGGTAGGGCACGACGATGGCTGCGGCGGCAGCGCGGGCCTTGGCGGAGTGGGCATCCAGCCAGTCGTCCATAAGCTTGTGGTAGCCCAACGCCACACTGAGGTCGGCCGCGTAGTCGGTGAACTCGCTTTGGGCTATTTCCTGCGGCTGTGCCGGATGCACCGGGCAGCGCTTCTGCGACTTGCGCTCTTCCGGTTCGTAGAGCGATCCCAGCACCATGGCCAGAAACGTCATGTCGTAGGAAACGGTTAGGCGGCAGCGCTGCCCATAGCGCGCGCGGATAGAGCGGCATACGCCGCAGTACACCGCGTGGTAGCGCACCCGCTCTTCTTCCCCCAGGCTCTCCAGCCCGGGAAGGACGAAGCCCATCATGGCTATTCAGCCTTACGGGGGCGGGAAACCAGAGCGGCAACGGCAGCGAGCGAGATGGCTGCCGCCTTGGCCGCCAACACGGCTGTTCGCAATGCGCCCATGCTAAAAGCTGCGATAAAAGCAGGTGGTGTTGCCGGTATGGCAGGCAGGGCCCGCGGGCTTCACCAGCGCCAACAGGGTATCGGCATCGCAGTCGTAACGGAGCTCCACCAATTGCTGGGTGTTGCCCGATTCCTCGCCCTTGTGCCAGTACTTCTGGCGGCTGCGGCTCCAGAACCAGGTGGTTTTCTGGTCTAACGTGCGGCGCACCGATTCTTCGTTCATCCAGGCCATCATCAGCACTTCGCGCGAATCGGCATCCTGCACGATGCAGGGAACAAGTCCCTGCTCGTTGTACGCGAGGTCGGCGGCGGAAAGGGCCGCGGTTTCTTTTTCGCTCATGGTTCGCACTCCTTGAATTGGCTGCTATTCCTTTGCTCCGGCAGGCCGGCTCACAACCGTTACAGACGAACGGGTATTCCCTGGGAGCGCATGTACTCCTTCACCTGGCGCACGGTAAGCTCACCGAAATGGAACACGCTAGCCGCCAACACGGCATCGGCCTCGCCCTCGATGATGCCCTCGGCGAAATGCTCCAGCTTGCCTACGCCGCCCGAGGCGATGACGGGGATGTTCACCGCGCGGGCAACCGCACGGGTAAGCGCCAGGTCGAAGCCGTCTTTGCTGCCGTCGCGGTCCATGCTGGTGAGCAGTATCTCGCCGGCGCCGCGCTTGGCGGCCTCGGCCGCCCACTCTACGGCGTCGAGCCCGGTGTTCTTGCGACCGCCATGCACATACACTTCCCACTTGTTGGGGTTGCCCGGCACCTGTTTGGCATCGATAGCGCACAGGATGGCCTGGGTGCCGAACGCCGCTGCCGCCGTGGTGATAAGGCTTGGGTCGGCGATGGCGGCGGAATTAACGGAAACCTTGTCGGCGCCGGCGGCGATCATGGTGCGGATGTCGGCAACGCTGCGGAAACCGCCGCCCACGCAATAGGGCAGGTGCAGTTCCTCGCTGGCGCGGCTGGCCATTTCCACCGTGGTGGCGCGCCCTTCGTGTGTGGCCGTGATGTCCAGGAAGATAACCTCGTCGGCACGCTGCTCGTCGTAGCGCTGGGCAAGTTCGATGGGGTCGCCCGCATCGCGCAGGTTCACGAAGTTCACGCCCTTCACCACACGGCCGTCCTTCACGTCCATGCAAGGTATCACGCGTTTGGTAAGCATTGGTTTCCTTTCGTAACGTTACCGGCCAGACCACCCAGCCCGAAGCAGCTTGGCTAGCGAGGATCCTTTGTTTCCTCGCAGAGCTTGCACGCTTCCACCACATCGAGCGAGCCTTCGTACACCGCGCGGCCGGCGATTACGCCTTCGATGGAGCCGGCAACGGCAGCCAGGTTCTTCACGTCTTCGATGCTGGCAACGCCGCCCGAAGCGATAACCGGGTTGCCGAACACGCGCGCCACCTCCACGTAACGCTGCGCATCGATGCCCGTCTGCATGCCATCGCGCGAGATGTCGGTGTACACCAGGTGCTTGAAGCCCAGCTTGCCCACTTCGGCGATGAGCTCTTCAGCGGGAACGCCAGCGCCTTCACGCCAACCGGCCACGGCAACCTCGCCGTTCTTGGCGTCGATGCCCGCGGTGAGCATGTCGGGGTACTTAGCCAGCGCTTCCTTGGCGAATTCGGGGTTGGTTACCAACGTGGTTCCCAGCACCACGCGCGAAACGCCCGCAGACGCAAGGCGGTCGATGGTTTCCAGGTTGCGGATGCCGCCGCCCACCTCGATCTTCAGGCCGGTTTCCTTGATGATGCGCTCGATGGCGTCGATGTTCTCGGGCACACCGCTGCGGGCGCCATCGAGGTCGACCACGTGGATCCAGGAAGCGCCCTTTTCCTTGAACTCGGCCGCCTGGGCAACCGGGTTGTCGTTGTACACGGTAACGGCGTTGTAGTCGCCCTTCGCCAGGCGGACCGCTTTGCCGCCCAAGATGTCGATAGCAGGAAGAATATCCATGATGTTCCTTTCACCTGGCAGGCAGGTGCCGGGTGCCCGAAAAGCCCTTAGAGGATAGCGCCCCTGGGCCTTGGGCACGAACTACTTGCAGGCCTCTACTACTTTCAGGAAGTTCGCCAACACCTTTGCGCCGGCATCGGACGATTTTTCGGGGTGGAACTGCACGCCGAACGCGTTGCCCTTCTGCATTGCGCAGGGGAACGTGACCGAGTGCGTGGTGGTTGCCACCGTGAAGTCGTTTTCGGGGGCGATGTAGCTGTGCGTGTAGTAGAAGAACTCGCCCGAGGGTATGCCCTCGAACAAGGGGCAGGCGCCCTGGGCGAACTCGACGGAGTTCCAGCCTACATGCGGCACCTTGTACGCTTTGCCCTGTGAATCGGCGTTGGGCATGCGCGCCACCGTGCCGGGGATAATGCCCAGGCCAACGGGCAGATTCGCATCGTCCACCGTGCCGTCGGCGCCGGGGCCAGCCGCGCCTTCCACGCCGTTTTCGAACAGCAGGTGCTCGCCCAGGCAGATGCCCAGAAACGGCTTGCCTGCCTCGATGGCGGCGCGCACGGCTTGCATCTGGCCGGTTTGCAACATGGTGGCGGAAGCATCGGCGAAGGCGCCCACGCCCGGCAACACCACGGCATCGGCCGCGGCTATAGCCTGCGGGCTGTCGGTGATATGGGCATCGCCACCCACAGCCCGAAGCCCGCGCTCCACGCTTTTCAGGTTTCCCTTGCAGTAATCAACCACTGCGATCATCTATCAAACAACCTTTCGGCCAAATCGGTTTCTTCCCTACCCTAGCGCACCAATGTTTCGTCTACGTTGTGCGCAAGAAGGGCGAGCGGCTTGCCTGCGATGCCAGCCGGACTGCCCGCACAGCCCGAAGTTGCGGCCCATCCGCAGGCAACCCGCAAGCCGCCCGCGCACGCAGCCGCTTCCCTGCGCTACAGCATTCCCTTGGTGGAGGGCAGCTGGTCGGCGATGCGCGGGTTCACTTCCAGCGCCTGGCACATGGCACGGCCCACCGCCTTGAAGCAGGCTTCCACGATGTGGTGCGCGTTTTCGCCCGCCAGCATGCGCACGTGCAGGGTAACGCCCGCATTCGTGGCGAACGCGATGAAGAACTCCTTGGCAAGCGAGGTGTCGAACTGCCCCAGCAGGCACAGCGGCACATCCACATCCCAATGCAGCTGGCCGCGCCCCGAGATGTCCACCGCGGCAAGCACCAGCGTCTCGTCCATGGGAAGGTACTGCGATGCGAAGCGGTTGATGCCGCGCTTTTCGCCCATAGCCTGGGCAAACGCCTGGCCCAACACGATGCCCACGTCTTCGACGGTATGATGGGCGTCCACTTCGATATCGCCCTTGGCCTTCACACTCAGGCTGAACAGGCCATGCCTGCCGAACGCATCCAGCATATGGTCGAAGAAGGCGATGCCGGTATCGATTTCGGTTGTGCCCACCCCGTCGATATCCAGCTGAAGGCTGATATCGGTTTCCTTGGTGGTGCGCGCGATGTTCGCGCTGCGGTTTTGTGCCATCAGGTTTACCCCCGTTCGTTCAGGACCTGGGCCAATACGGCCAGGAATTCCTTGTTTTCATCGGGCGAGCCCACCGACACGCGCAGGCAGTTTTCAAGGTACTGCGCGTGCGAGAAGTCGCGCACCAGCACGCCGCGGCTGTACAGCTGCTCCCACACCTCGTCGGCGCCGTTCACGCGGAACAGCACGTAGTTGGAGTCGGAATCGTACGCGGTTACGCCCGGCAGCTTGTTCAGCTCTTCGATAAGCACACCGCGCTGCTCGATGATCTGGTTGATGCCCGGCACGAACAGCGAGCGGTTCTTGAACACCGCCGTGGCAATGGCCTGGGAAACGGAATCAACCGAATAGGGCTGGCGCACCTTCAGGAACTCGCGGATAACGCCCGGGTTCGCCAGCACGTAGCCCATGCGCACGCCCGCCAGGCTGAACGCCTTCGAGAAGGTACGCAGGATGATAAGGTTCTCGTACTGATCAAGGTACGGGCGCATGGAGAAGCGGCTGAACTCGAAGTATGCCTCGTCCACCATGACGAGCGCATCGGACGAATCGAGCAGCTTCTTCAGGAACGTCTCGCTGGCAATCTTGCCGGTGGGGTTGTTCGGGCTGGTGATAACCGCGAAGTCGATGTCGCCTTCGGCCATGCGGGCAAGCACGGCTTCCTCGTCGATGTCGAAGTTTTCCTTGCGCGGGATGTTCACCACTTCGGTGCCCGTAAGGCGCGCGTTGGCCTCGTACACCGAAAACGTGGGCGGCACGTTCAGGAACTTGCGGCCCGGGCCGCCCCAGCAAAGCGCCAGGTTGAACAGCAGCTCGTCGCCGCCGTTGCCCAGCAGCACGTTTTCGCGGGAAAGGCCGTTGGCCTCGGCGATAAGATCGCGCAGCTCGTTGGCCAGCGGGTCGGGGTACCGGTTGAAGGAAAAGCTCTTCAGCGCCTTGCGGATTTCCAGCTGCACTTCCTCGGGCACGTTGCTGGGGTTCTCGTTCGCGGAAAGGTAGATCTTCGCCGGCAGGTACTTCGGGTCGTATGGGGTGATGCCCTCCAGGTTGGGCTGCGATGCGCGTACGCTGTGCATGCTAGTTCGCCCCCGCAACGCCTGTGCTTGCGGCCTGCTGCTGCTCGAAGGCCTGTTCCACCAGCTGGCGGCGCAGACGGACGCTTTGGGCGTGCGCCCACAGGCCCTCGTGGTCGGCCAGGGTGATAACGGCCTCGGAATCGGCCATAAGGGCGGCCGGCGAGTACTGCAGCACGCTGCTCTTCTTCACGAACTCATCTACCGAAAGCGGGCTGGAGAAGCGCGCGGTGCCGCCGGTGGGCAGCGTGTGGTTCGGGCCGGCAACGTAGTCGCCCACTGCCTCGGGCGTCCATTCGCCCAGGAAGATGGCACCGGCGTGGCGGATGGAGCCGATGAGGTCGATAGCATCGGGAAGGTGCAGCTCAAGATGCTCCGGTGCAATGACGTTCACCGTTTCGATGGCGGAGTTCATGTCGGGGCACACCACCACCAGGCCGCGGTTTTCCAGCGATGCCGTGGTTATCTCGGCGCGGTAGGAGCCTTCCATGTGCTTGGCGATGGCGGCTTCCACCGCATCAGCGTACTCGGCGCTGAAGGTTACCAGGTAGCAGCTGGCCAGCGGGTCGTGCTCGGCCTGCGCCATAAGGTCGATGGCCACCAGTTCGGGCAGGGCCGATTCGTCGGCAACCACGCACACCTCGGAGGGGCCGGCCACCATGTCGATGCCCACATCGCCGGAAACCAGCTTCTTAGCTGCGGCAACGAAAGCGTTGCCCGGGCCGGTGATCTTGTCTACCGGTTTGATGGTTTCGGTGCCGTAAGCCAGCGCGCCAACTGCCTGGGCGCCGCCCACTGCGTAGATCTCGGTAACGCCGGCCACACGGCAGGCCTCCAAGATGGCGGAATCAAGCGAGCCGTCCTTGGTGGGCGGGGTTACGCACACGATGCGCTTCACGCCGGCGACGGCTGCGGGGATGGCGTTCATCAGCACGGAAGAAGGATACAGCGCGCGGCCGCCGGGCACGTAGATGCCCACGGAATCCAGCGGCTCGATCTTGGCACCCACCAGCGCGCCGTCTTCGCGCAGCGTGAACCAGCCCTGTTGCTTCTGGCGCTCATGGAAGTCGCGGATCTGCTTGGCGGCGTGCTGGATGGCGGCGGCGACCTTCGGGTCTACCTTCGCCAGGGCCTCGTCGATTGCTTCCTGCGGAACGCGGAACTGCTCCATTTCCACACCGTCGAACTTGGCAGTGTACTCGCGCAGCGCCTCGTCGCCGCGGGTGCGCACGTCTTCCACGATGTTGGTGGCGGCGACCAGGGCATCGGCGTTGAAGGCGCCGATGCGGTTGAGCATCTTGTTCTCGAATGTCTGGCCGGGTGCAAGTTCTATCCTTCTCATCTGCTATTTCTCCTTAGCCTGCGAGTAAAGCACGTCGGCCAGTTCGCCCACGCGCTGGTTGGTACGGTACGAGCACGGGTTCGCGAAGAAGCGCGCGGTGGATGCCAGAACGTCATCGACCACCACCAGGTTGTTCTCACGCAGGGTGGTACCCGTTGCGGTGATGTCCACGATGCGCTCGGCCATGCCGGTGATGGGCGCCAGCTCGATGTTGCCGTGGAGCTTCACGATTTCCACCGGGGTGCCGATCTTCGCGTAGTAGGAACGCGTGATGTTGGGGTACTTGGTTGCCACGCGAATGGAGCCCAGCTTGCGGTAGCGGCTTTCCACCTTCTGGGTAGTGCCGGCCGATTCAGCCACGATGAAGCGGCAGCCGCCGAACTTCAAGTCGGCCAACTCCACCACTTCGGGCGATGCCTCGATAAGCGAGTCTTCGCCGCAGATGCCGCAGTCGGCAGCGCCCAGCGCCACGAACACGGGGGCGTCGGTGGGGCGCACGAACATGTACTCGACGTCGCCGTTGCGCAGCATCAGCGTGCGGCCGGCGTCGGCCAGGCCCGTCACATCCAGGCCGGCGGCTTCGAGCGTGGCGATGGCGTCGTCTTTGAGCGAGCCCTTCGGCACGGCAATGCGCAGCGGGCGCTTCTGCTGGGAAGCCTCCAGAGCCGCCATTACCTGCTCCAAGTAGAAGGCGAAGCCCGCAGCCGGGACCTCGGCGGCGCCGTACTGGGCAAGCAGGTTGTCGTAGCGGCCGCCGCTTCCCAAGGGCGAGCCCAAGCCGGGCGCGTACGCTTCGAACACCAGACCGGTGTAGTAGTCGAACGAGCTCATAACCGAGAAGTCGATGAGCAGCTTGCCTTCCAGGCCGGCAGCCACCAGCGCGTCGTACACTTCCTCGAGCTCGCCTACGCCCTTGGCGCAGCCCAGCGGCTCAAGCAGCGCGCGCACCTGGGCCAAAGCCTGCTTGCCGCCGCGCAAACGGGAAAGCGCGAAGATGGCCTGGGCGATGGCGGGAATCACGTTGCCGGGGTTGGCAAGCGCCGGGTCGGCCAGCTTGAAGTCCTTGGCATCGGCTTGCGCCGTGCCGGCAGCAGCGGCCTCTGCGGCGGCAACCAACTCGCCCAGGTACACGAAGTTGGAGGTGTGGTAGGCCTGCAGCACCGCGGCCTGCCACTGGTCGGAGGCATTGGATGCGGCCAGAAGGTCGCGCAGCACGCCGGCGGAGCCAAGGGCAATGGTGAACTCTTCCAAGCCGCATTCGGAAAGGGCCGCGGCGAACAGGCTTACCAGCTCAACGTCGGCTTCCCTGCCGGAAGCGCCGATGCACTCGATGCCGCACTGCGTAAGCTCGCGAGCTGCGGCTTCGGCCGTTTTCTCGCGGAAGACGCGCTGGGTGTAGCGAAGGCGCAGCGGCTCTTCGGCGGTGATGCCGCGGGTGGCGCACATGCGGGCGATCTGCATGGTAACGTCGGGGCGCATGGCCAGAAGGTCGCCATGGGAATCGAAGAACTTGAAGGGGGCTTCCGGCACATGGCCGCCCGCTTCCATCACATCGAGCACTTCAAGGGTGGGTGTTTCCACCGGACGATAGCCCTTCGCCGCGAAGCATGCGCGGACGCGCGCCGTAAGGTCTTCGCGCACCAGAGCCTCGTCGCTCATCACATCGCGGAAACCAACCGGGGTGACGTAGTTCATGTTCCTTCTTTCCTATAGCTCTATAGCTGGGCGCACTGGGGCGCCTTCGGTTTCGAACCTTCTTATTATGCCCCGTTGCGGCAAGCGCCCCAACGGGAACGGGCACGTTTACAGCCTTTTCATGCAGCTTTTCATGCAGCCAGGGCGCTTCGCCTTGTGGAGCTGCGGGGCGCCGGATTCAGCACGTGCCCGCGAACCAGCTTGGCAAAACAACCCAACGCACAACCGCTTCAGCGAAGCAGACCAACGCCAGCCGACCAGCCCGCGATCCAGCTTAGCGAGGCAGAACAGCTCCGGCCGGCCCGCGTTCCGTTGCAACCACTTTATCACAGTAGAGTGCTAAAGCAACAACAACACATAAGTTTGCCGATAGCGTGGGCGGAAAAGAAGGCAGCGGGGACGCCCCTCCCCCGCAAAACCTCAAGGTAAGTTCTCGGCGCCCTTAAGGCTTATTCGGCAAAGGCACGAACCCAATCTGGCAAGCACCATCCAAGCACACGAAGGCCCTCGCAAAACTGCGAGGGCCCTGCACTTCAATTCAAATACGGAATATCGCCCGATACGTGTTCAACAAAGGCCCACTCGCGGCCGCAAAAGATGTCAGGCAAGCGACACCCTGCCGGTTGGGAGGTCCGCCATCAAAGTGATGTGCCCGCCCAACGCTTCAACGTACTTACGCACGGTATCGAGGCTCATAGCGTTGATATCGCCGTTTTCCATGCGAGAAACGCGGTTTTGGGAAACCCCCATCGCGCGAGCAAGCTCTACCTGCGTCATGTTGCTTGCCTTGCGTGCCTCCCTAAGGTTGTAAGCGTCGATATAGGCTTGGGTGCTCCGACGCGCCTGTTCCATCTGCTGCTCGGTGATGCCGCGCTGCTTGATGTAATCATCGAGATTGCCCATCATCGTCTCCTAACTCGCGCAAATGATCTCTGAAAATCTGCTCGGCCTGCGGAATAGCCTTTCTGTACCACCCAGACCACTTGGCCCTACCGTTCTTCCCCTTCGACTTGTCCCCGCCGAGCAGCATTATTGCCTGCCTTTTCGGGTCAAATGCGAAGATGATGCGAATCTCCGTCCTCCCGGGCGACGGCGGGCGAAGTTCCTTCAGATTCTTGATCGTGCTGCCTGCAAGGGTGTCGACAAGGGGACGCCCGATTGATGGCCCGTCCGACTCAAGCCTCTCGAGGGCAGCGAAGATATGCGAAACCGTTTCATCATCCAAGCCGTCGAGCCAGGCGATGATATGTCTGTAGTAAACAACCCACATTCCAACCCTTTCACTGTATTCAATAATATATCCTATAAGCTATATTTTCAAGGATATCGGTCAGCAGAGACAGCGACCGATATACCTGATTGCTACAACCTTGTTTCCTTTACGCCGAAAGGAATGAACACGTTCACTGATAGGCAGGAAACGCGTATAATAAGCAGCAGTTATAAGGAGCCTGAGGGGGCGATTAACATGGGGTTCAAGAACATCCTCGTACCGTACGACAATTCGGTTCACGCAGAAAACGCGCTGAAGGAAGCCATCAGCATGGCCAACGGCGATCCTGAAGCCACCATCCATGTGGTCGAGGTGGCTGCGCCGCCGCAAGACCTGGTGTACAGCAGCATCAACCAAACTGGCTTCGGCATGGGCGTTTCCACCGTTTCCAAGGCCGACTTCGCCACCGTGGTAGAGCAGCGCAACGAAGAAGACGACGAGAAGCTGCAGAAGAACATCGCCGAGCTGGTGAAGGATTTCCCCGGCAGCCTTACCGCGGAAGTGATCTTCGGCATCTACACCATCGAAACCATCATCGACGCGGCGAAGCACTACGAGTGCGACCTTATCGTGATGGGCTCGCGCGGGCTGGGCGCCATCCGCGGCGCAATCGGCAGCGTAAGCTACGGCGTGCTGCGCTCGGCGGACATCCCAGTGCTCGTGGTGAAGTAGCCTATCACCCTATACGCATACCGAACGGAAAACCTCCATGCAGGAACGCATCCCGCATGGAGGTTTCGTTTTGCGCAAACGCAACGCGCGACGGCTAGCCGCGGGCCTACCCTATTCCCAACCAGGTTTGGATGGTGGGCAGCCAGCCGGTAACGAACACGATGGCGATGAGTACCGGCACGCCATACTTCACCCACAGGCGCGCCCACTGCGGGAAGCGCACGCCCGTGCCCTTGTCCACCTCGGCGATGAAGTTGTCCCAGCCCCAGCCGCGCTTGGTGGTGCAGAACATCACGAAAATGAAGCAGCCAATGGGCAGGATGTTGTTGGAAAGGATGAAGTCTTCCAGCGACTGCACGTCGCCGATGCCCGGCACCAGGAAATCGGACCAGATGTTGTAGCCGAACACGCAGGGCAGCGAAAGCAGCGCCAGGATAGGCGCGTTGATGGCAACGGCGCGCTTGCGGTTGATGTTCCACTGGTCCATGGAGAAGCGCAGGATGGCCTCGAACACGGCGATCACCGAAGAAAGCGCGGCGGCGGCCACAAACAGGAAGAAGAGTGCGCCCCACAGCTGGCCCAACGGCATCTGCTCGAACACCGCCGGCAGGGTAAGGAACACCAAGCTGGGGCCCGCATCAGGGCTGATGCCGTAGGCGAAGCACGCGGGGAAGATGATAAGGCCCGCCATGATGGCCACCAGCGCGTCCAACAGGGCGATGTTCACCGCTTCGCCCGTAAGCTTGCGATCGCGCGTAACGTAGCTGCCGAAGATCATCATGGAGCCCACGCCGATGGAGAGCATGAACATGGCCTGGCTCATGGCCGCGTACACGATTTGGGGGAAGCTGGCGTTCGGATTGCTAAACAGGTTGCCGAAATCGGGCAGCAAGTAGAACGCCAGGCCCGCTTGCCCGCCTTCCAACGTAAGCGAGTGCACGCACAGCAGGATCATCACCACGAACAGCGACGCCATCATCACCTTGGTTACGCGCTCGACGCCTTTCTGCAGGCCAAGGGCGCAAATGCCGAAGCCGACTACCGCCACCAAGAGCATCCATCCGGTAAGCTCGAACGGGTTGCCGATCATATTCCCGAACACCATCGAAACATCTTCGGTGCCGTCGAAGGTTCCCGTTGCGGCCTTCACGAAATAGGCGATGGTCCAGCCGCATACCACGGTGTAGAACATCATAAGCAGGTAGCAGCCCACCAGGCCCAGCCACTTGAAGCGGTGCCACTTCGACCCGCGGGGCTCCAGGGCGTCGAAGCTGCGTGCCATGGAGCGGTAGCTGGCGCGGCCCATGGCAAACTCCATCACCAGAATAGGCACGCCCAGCACGATAAGGAAGAAGATGATGAGCAGCACGAACGCCGCGCCGCCGTACTGGCCGGTGATGTAGGGGAAGCGCCAGATGTTGCCCAGGCCGATGGCGCAGCCTGCGCTGATGAGGATGAACCCTAAACGGCTCGAGAACTTTTCGCGCCCTTCGTCGACGATTTCCTTTTCTGCCACGTTACCGTGCTCCTCTGGTTGGAAGTTGCAATGCTCGAAGTATATGCGCCCAGGCAGGCCGCTACATACCCAGCCAATAGGTGATCTTCGGCACCCAGCCGGCGACGAACACCACGATGATCAGCAGCGGCACGCCGTAGCGCGTCCATGCGTACAGGGCTTTGGGATAGGCCATGCCCTTGCCCTCGTCGGCTTCGGCCAGGAAGCTCTTCCAGCCCCAGCCGGCCTTGCGCGTGCAGAACAGCACGAACACCAAGCCACCCAGCACCAAGAAGTTGTTCGACACCATGAAGTCTTCCAGCGACTGGATGTCGCCGATGCCGGGGATGGTGACGCCTGAAAGCACCGAGAATCCCAAAACGCACGGCATGGAGATGATGATGAGCAGCGGCACGTTGATGGCCACCGCGCGCTTGCGGGTGATGTCCCACTGGTCCATGGAAAAGCGCAGGATGTTCTCGAACACGGCGATCACCGTGGAAAGGGCCGCAAACGCCATGCACAGGAAGAAGACCACGCCCCACATCTGCCCCAGCGGCATCTGCTGGAACACGGCAGGGAGTGTAAGGAACACCAGGTTAGGGCCGGAAGTGGGGCTTACGCCGTAGGCGAAGCACGCCGGGAAGATGATAAGGCCCGCCATGATGGCCACGATGGTATCCATGCCGGCAATCTGCACCGCTTCACCCATGAGCTTGTGGTCGCGCGCCATGTAGCTGCCGAAGATGGACATGGAGCCGCACCCGATGGAGAGCATGAAGAACGCCTGGCTCATAGCCGCGTACACGATCTCGGCGAAGCTGGCATCGGGGTTGTTGAACAGGTTGTCGAAGTTCGGCAGCAGGTAGAACGCAAGGCCTTCCTGCCCTCCTTCAAGCAGGCACGAATGCACGCACAGGATGGCCATCAGCACGAACAGCGCCGCCATCATCACCTTGGTGATGCGCTCGACGCCCTTCTGCACGCCCAGCGCGCAGATGCCGAAACCCAGCAGGGTAACCAGAAGCATCCAGCCCGTCATTTCAAGCGGGTCGCCGATCATCGAGCTGAACACCGCCGACAAGTCCACGCTTTCACTGTTGAAGGTGCCCGCCGCCATCTTGAACAGGTAGGCCACCATCCAGCCGCACACGCTGGTGTAGAACGCCATAAGCACGTAGTTGCCCGCAATGGAGAACCACTTGAACCAGTGCCACTTGGTGCCGCGCGGCTCGAGCGCATCGAAGCTGCGGGCGGTGGAGCGGTAGCTGGCGCGGCCGACGGCGAATTCCATCACCAGCACCGGCAGACCCAGAAGCACCAAGAACAGGATGATGAGCAGCACGAACGCCGCGCCGCCGTATTGGCCGGTGATGTAAGGGAAGCGCCAGATGTTGCCCAGGCCGATTGCGCAGCCCGCGCTGATGAGCAGGAACCCCAAACGGGTGGAAAAGCCCTCGCGGCCCTTGCCGTCTACAGAGCTGCTTGCCTCGATATCGTTTTGGCTGGCCATGCGCCCGCCTTTCTCTGCGTAGATACAACCGCTCAATTTTAGCCGTTGTTCGCGCCAGGCGGGCGCACAGCTCGAAGTGCGGAGAAAGTTCCCGGCGAATCGCGCCGCCAGCGCTGTCTGCGTCATCCGCCCGCGCCGCCCCACCCGTCCGCGCCGGACGGGGCCCACGCAGCTCGTCGCCGCCTTCGCTTATTTCGGCTTCCGAACAAGCGCGAAGGGGCGGCGCGGAGAAACGGCTTGACGCATGGTTCGCCTCATCCCCACATCGTTGATCAAGTACCATGGGCGCCGCCTTGGAGGCGCTTGCTCGGAAGCCGCGCTACGGAAAGGCTCCTCGCCGCGCAGGCCCCGCCCGACGCTACCGGGTCCCGGCCAGAAGGCGATGCCCCAACCCACGTCGCTGCTCGGCTGCAGCTCGATTTCGCCGATGCAGTAGAATGGAAGCCGACCGAAACCCAGCCCGAAACGAGAGCTTGATGTCTGCCGACAGCCTAGACAACTTCGACTACGAGAGTGCCGCCGCACACACTTCCGAAGCTTCGCGCAGGCACTACTGGGCAGTGGCAATCGGGCTGCAAGACGTCGATGGGCTTAGTGTTTCGCCTTATCTGCGGGAAGTCGCCAACGACTACATCGCGGGCAGCAAAACGCTTTCGGAAACAGGTGAGCTTGTGCGCTCGTACCACAAAGGCGCCGCCAACCCCGAAACTGCCGAGGCCGACCTGGTAAGCCAACGCATCGCCGAGCTGCTTGCCGGCGGCGCGTTCTGCCTTGTGCCCGAGATGCTGGGGCAGATCCACCGGCATCTGTTCCAAGACCTGGACCCTGCCATCTACCGCCCCGGCCAGTTCAAGACTGAGCGCATGGTTAAACAGGAAGAGATACTCAACGGCGACAGCGTGCTGTACGCCGACCCGCTAACGTACGAGATGTCGCTGCGCGGAGCATTCGCAGCAGAGCAGGCACAGCCCTACACCACATTCACTCCAGAAGAGATGCAGCGCTTCTGCCGCACCATCGCGTTCCTGTGGCAGATACACCCCTTTGCGGAAGGCAACACCCGAACCGTTGCCGTGTTTTCCGAGCTGTACCTGAACTACCTGGGCTTTTCGGTAACCAACGACCCCTTCGAAAAGCATGCGCGCTATTTCCGCGATGCGCTGGTGCGGGCCACGTACCGCAACGCCGCAGCAAAGGTGTTCCCGACCGATGCCTTCCTGCTGGCCTTCTACGAGAACGTGCTGGGGTTCAAGCAAAACGAGCTTTCGCACGAAAGCCTAATCTGCAACAAGCTCTTCGAAGACCCCAGCCTGCTGCGCAACATCGACCCCGCAGAAGCACTGAAGAAGTAACACCGCCACCCCCGTCTGGCGCTACGGTTCCAATAATGCAGCGACGTGGGTTGGGGCATCGCCCTGAGGGGTTCTCTGAAAGCTGACCCTGTTCGATTCGCGAAGCGAATCTCCTTCCAAAGCATGAAGCAGTGCAGCGCATGCAGATATAGCTCGCATCGGCGAGCTATATCAAACAGCGGAACGGGAATCCCCGAAGGGATGATGCCCCGGCCCGCGGCTCGGACGGGTCAAGTGGAGCGTGGGCCCGCCCGGCGCGGGTAGGTTGCGTTAAGCGTTTATCTCGCGTAGGAATTCTTCGCCGTAGCGCTCGAGTTTCGCCTGACCGACGCCGGAAACCTGCAGGAACTGCTCTTCATTGGCAGGGCGAGCCAGGCACATGGCGCGCAGCGTTGCGTCCGAGAACACCACGTATGGCGGCACCGTTGCCTCGGCGGCTATGCGCTTTCGCAAGGCCCGCAATCGGTCGAACAGCTCGGCATCCATGGGGTCCAAGCCCTGGGCGGCCTTCGCCTTCTTCTTCGCACTGCCCGATGTGCCGAACGCCTCGGCCGCGCCTTCAGCCCCCTTCAGGCGCATCACCTTGGAAGCAGGGCGCTTCATTGCCAGGTGGAAATCGGGCCCCGCGGCTTCACGGGCACGCGAGCCCAGGCCAACCAGAGGAAAGCGGCCCTCGTCGATGTCCAGATACCCCTCGCTCGCCAAGATCTCGATGATTTCCTTCAAACGCACGGCGCTCTCGTTGGGCAGCAGCCCATAGCTCTTCGAGTGTTCCAGCCCGAATTCCAACAGCTTCTGATTACGCGAGCCATGCAGGACATCAGCAACCATGGCCTTGCCGTAACGGCCGCGAAGCTCTTGCACGCAGCGCATCACCGCGCGCGCCTGCTGCGTAACGTCCACGGCCTCAAAGCCGCCTTCGCAGTTGGAGCAGTTATCGCAATCCTTCGCGTCGCCGTCACCGAAGTACTCCAGGATGTGGCGACGCAGGCAGCGCGTGGTAAGGCAATACCCTGTCATGGCGGCAAGCAGCCTGCGCTGCGATGCGCGCACCAGCTGACGTTCCTCGGGCGAAAGGGCTTCGTTTTCCACCTCCTGCTCGATGAAGTAGCGGCAGGTGCCGATGTCGGAATCGTTCCAAAGCAGCAGGCATTCGGAAGGCTCGCCGTCGCGGCCCGCGCGGCCCGCTTCCTGGTAGTACGCCTCCAGCGAGCCGGGCATATTATGGTGCACCACGTAGCGCACGTTCGATTTGTCGATGCCCATGCCGAAGGCGTTGGTGGCCACCATCACCGGCGCGTCGTCGGCAACGAATGCAGCCTGCGAGCTGGTGCGTTCTTCCACCGAAAGGCCGGCGTGGTAGCGCACGGCATTCACCCCGGCTGCCGTCAGGGCTTCCTGCACCTTTTCCACGTCCTTGCGGGTGGAGCAGTATACGATGCCGGAATCCTGAGCATGGTCCAGCGCGTAGGAAACCACCCGCGCCAGCTTGCGCTTGCCGGCAAGCTGCTCAACGGAAAAATGGAGGTTGGGGCGATCGAAGCCGGTGACCACCGTGAACGGGTTGCGCAACCCCAATAGAGCGGCGATGTCTTCACGCACGCGCTGGGTTGCCGTTGCGGTAAGCGCTGCCACCACCGGGCGTTTTGGCAGCGCTGCGATGAACTCGCCTATGCCCAGGTAGGCCGGGCGGAAATCCTGCCCCCACTGCGAAACGCAGTGCGCCTCGTCCACGGCCACCAAGGGGATATCCGCCTGGCTCGCAAACTCGATGAAGCGCGGGTCGGCCAAGCGCTCGGGGGCAACGTACATGATGTCGTAGCTGCCCGCCAGCGCGCGGCGCATCACCGTGTTCTGCTGGCCGGGGGTAAGGGTGGAATTCAAGTACGACCCGCGCACGCCCGCTTCCAGCAAGGCGCGCACTTGGTCGCCCATCAGGGACACAAGGGGCGAAACCACCAGGGTAAGCCCCGACAGCACCACGCCTGGGACCTGGTAGCAGATGGATTTGCCGGCACCGGTGGGCATAACGCCCAGCGCATCGCGCCCCGAAAGCAGCGCCTGAACCAGGCTGCCCTGCCCCGGGCGGAAATCCTCGTAACCGAAGTGCTGCTTCAGCGCCGCATGGGCAGCGGCCATCATCTGATTGCTCGGTTCTTCGGCCATCGAACACCCTCCAAAACAAAATCCAGATTCCAAACGCGTCTGCGCTGTTTAACCAGCAAGCGCCCAGCCTGAACAGACCGGGCGCTTGGAGCAATGCGCGCATTCAGGCAGCGCACCGCATTTGCATTGCTTAGCTATGGCACCGCTTGGCTACGAAAGCTTCTGCTCAAGCAGCTGGTTGATGACCTTCGGGTTACCTTGGCCCTTCATCTGCTTCATGCACTGGCCAACGAAGAAGCCCAGAAGACCGGTCTTGCCGCCCTTGTACTGCTCCACCTTGTCGGGGAAGGCGGCCAGCACGCCGTCGACCACGGCCTCGATGGCACCCGTGTCGGACACCTGCTTCATGCCGCGCTCTTCAACGATGGCAGAAGGATCCTTGCCTTCTTCCAGCACCGCCGCGAACACTTCCTTGGCCTGCTTGGAGGAAATGGCATCCTCGGCCAGAAGCTTCACCAGCTCAACCGCGCGCTCGGGCGAAAGCGCCGTTTCGGCCATATCGGTTACGCCGTTGGCGTTGGCATAGGCCGCAACGTCGTTGATGATGAGGTTGGCCAGCGGCTTTGCCAGCTTGCCGGAATCGCCGGCGGCTTCCATGCATGCCTCGAAGAAGTTCGACGTGCTGCGATGCTCCACCAAGTGGCGCGCATCGTAGGCGGAAAGGCCGAAGCTCTGCTCGAAGCGCTTCGACTTCTGGTCGGGAAGCTCGGGCAGCTTGGCGCGCACGCGGCTGATGAACTCGTCGGAAAGGTCGTAGGGAGCCAGGTCGGGCTCGGGGAACAGGCGGTAGTCGTCTGCCGTTTCCTTCACGCGCATCACGATGGTGCGCTTCTGGCTGGGGTCCCAATGGCGGGTTTCCTGGTAGATGATGCCGCCTTCCTCAAGCACCTCGGCCTGGCGGCAGATCTCGTAAGCCAAGCCGTCGTGCAGGTTCTTGAAGGAGTTCATGTTCTTCAGCTCGGTCTTGGTGCCCAGCTTCGTCTCGCCGCGGCGACGCAGGGAAACGTTGCCGTCGCAGCGCAGCGAGCCCTCTTCCATGGAGCAGTCGGAGATGCCGATGGCCAGGTAGATCTGGCGCAGCTTCTGCATGAACAGGCGCGCTTCCTCGGGCGTGCGCAAATCGGGCATGGTAACCAGTTCGATAAGCGGCGTGCCGGCGCGGTTGTAATCTACCAGCGAATGGGTGGCGCCGGCGATGCGGCCTTCGCCGCCGCCGACGTGGATCATCTTGCCCGCGTCTTCCTCCATATGGATGCGCTCGATGCCCACGTGGGCCACGTAGCCGTCTTCGGTGCGGGTGACGTTCGCCGCCGTAGAACCGGCTGCGCCCTGCTCGCCGGGCTTCAGATCGCCCAGGTCGATGCGTTCCTTGGCAGCGGCGCCATCGACGTCCAAGTCCAGGTGGCCGCGCATGCAGAAGGCGATGGGGCCCTGGGTGGTTTGGAAGTTCTTGGCCATGTCGGGGTACATGTAGTTCTTGCGGTAGAACATCGAGCGCTTCTCGATGTCGCAGTTGGTGGCCAGGCCAGCCAGCACGATGCTCTCGATTGCGGCCTTGTTGGGCACCGGCAGCGCACCGGGCAGGCCCAGGCATACCGGGCAGGTGTGCGTGTTGGGCTCGGCGCCGAACTCCAGCTTGCAGTTGCAGAACATCTTGGTTTCAAGGGTGGTGAGCTCGGCATGGATTTCCAGGCCGATAACCGCTTCCCAATCTTCGAGTACCTGCTCGAGCTTCTTCACGGCTACTCACCGTCCTTTCCGTCAGCGAACGCAGGGGCAACAGGCGCCGGGCCGTACACGGTTTCCAGAGCCGCGGCCACGCGCAGCATGTTCTGGTCCTTGAAGGCGGGGCTGATAAGCTGCGCGCCCACCGGAAGGCCGGAATCGGCGCCCAAGCCGATGGGCATGCTCATGCCGCCGTTGCCGGCGATGTTGATGGAGATGGTGAACATGTCGGAAAGGTACATGCTGGTGGGGTCGGCGATCTCGCCGAACTTGAAGGCCGTGCGCGGCGCAACCGGCGCCACGATGCAGTCTACCTTCTCGTAAGCGTGCACGTAGTCTTGCGTGATAAGGGTGCGCACCTGCTGTGCCGGGTAGTAGTACTTCTCGTACACGCCCGCGGAAAGCAGGTAGCTGCCCAGCATGATGCGGCGGCGCGCCTCGGGGCCGAAGCCGGCGGAACGGGAAGCCTCGTACTGATGGCCCAGGTCCTTGCAGCCCGGCTCGCAGTAGCCGTAGCGTACGGAATCGAAGCGGGCCAGGTTGGAAAACGCCTCGCACGGGCCCAGCACGTAGTAGGCGCTCATGGCCGCCTGGGCATTGGGAAGCTCGACCTCGACGATCTGGGCGCCCAGCTGCTGCAGGTGGTCGATGGCCTCCTGCACCTTCGCGCGCACCTCGGGCGCCAAGCCCTCGGCCTCCATGAAGGCGGGCACCACGCCGATGCGCATGCCCTTCACGCCTTCGGCCAGGTTGGCGGTGAAGTCGGTGGAAACGGGCTGGCTGGTGCAGTCCAGCGGGTCGTGGCCGGCCAGGGCGTTCATGGCAAGCGCCGCGTCCTGCACGCTGCGGGCGAACGGGCCCACCTGGTCGAGCGAGGAGCCGAAGGCCACCACGCCGTAACGGGAAACCACGCCGTAGGTGGGCTTAACGGCAACCGTGCCGCAGAAGCTGCCCGGCTGGCGGATGGAGCCGCCCGTGTCGGAGCCCAGCGTGATGGTTGCCAAGCCGGCAGCAACGGCAGCCGAAGAGCCACCGGAAGAGCCGCCCGGCACGCGTTGGAGATCCCACGGGTTGAACGTGCGGCCGAACGCCGAGGTTTCCGTGGAGGAACCGAAGGCGAATTCATCCATGTTCAGCTTGCCCAGCGGGATGCCGCCGGCTTCGATGATCTTGCTCACGCACGTTGCCGTGTAGGGGGAAACGTAGTTCTCCAACATGTGGGAAGAACAGGTGGTATGCGTGCCTTCCAGGTTCATGTTGTCCTTGAAGGCAACCGGCACGCCTGCCAAGGGGCCGGCCTGGGAAATGTCGCCCGCGGCAACGACGGCGTCCACGCGCTCGGCTGCTTTGAGGGCCATTTCCTCGGTGGTTTCCAGGAACGCATGCACGGCCTTATCTGCCGAGGCGATGCGGGAAAGGGAGCTTTGCGCCACTTCCTTGGCGCTGAATTCCTTGGCGGAAAGGCCTGCTTGGATTTCCGCAACGGAAAGCTCTGCGAACGACTTGGCCATTATTCATCGCCTCCGCCCAAGATAGCCGGGATAAGGAAGCTGCCGTCCTGCTGCTTGGGAGCGTTGGAAAGGGCAACTTCCTGGGTGAAGCTTTCGCCTTCCACGTCTTCGCGCATGACGTTGGAAAGGCCGCCGATGGGATGGAACGTGGGCTCCACTCCCTCGAGGTCGTACTCGGTGATGGGCTTCAGGCTCTCGATGATGCTGTTGAGGTCTTCGGTCATGGAAGTTACCTCTTCATCGGTAAGCCCGATTCGCGCGTACGTGGCAATGCCGCGCACGTCCTTTTCGGTGAGATGCTGGGTCATGGTATTCCTTCATCGCCATATGCCGAACGGCAGCGCTGCGGCTGGGGCAAGCCAGCCTGAACAGCGCCGATTCCGGCACAATCCACGTGCCGCCTTGCGTTGCGGTCCGAAGCGCACCAGGCGCCCGGCCGGCACCGGAAACCGGCACGACTCTAGAACGTTCCCATGATAGCAAACGCCCGTGCACTGAAGCCCCGCCCGGCGCATAGAGCGCCGAACGTTCACCAGGGCGCAACAATACACGGCGGAACCTACACGTGCACGATGGGGGCAATGGCGCGGGTGATGGCGTCGGATGCGGGCGTGGCCTGCGAAGGATCGTCGATCTCCACCTTCACCTTGCCCACAACGCCTTCGGCAATGACCTCGGTGAACAGCACATGGGGTTCCTCAACGATATTGGCGAAATGCAGCGCCGTTTCACGCGCCGCCTTTTCCACGTGCTCAACGATAGAATCCAGATCTTCGGCCGTGGTGGCAACAAAAGGAACAACCAGGCATTCCACGGGCGGCAGGTGCACTACGGAATTCTTCGAGATAACGGAGTTGGGTATGATGACGGTTTCGCCCAGGCGGTTCTCGATGGTGGTATGGCGCCAAGTAACGTCTTGCACCACACCCTTGTTCGAGCCCACCTGGATGTGGTCGCCCGGGCCGACGATGCGCATAAGCGACACCTGCATGCCGCCGATGAGGTTGGAAAGCGTGTCCTGGAAGCCCAAGGAAAGCGCGATGCCTCCAACGCCCAGGGCAGCAAGCGCAGCCGTCATGTTCACGCCGAAGCAAGTGTCCAATATGAAGCTGATGCCCAAACCCCACACGATGATGCGCATGATGTTGATGAAGATGGAGCCCGATGGCATGGTGTTGTCTTCGCGCCGCATGATGTGGCGCAGCCAGCGCACCAACAGGTGCGAACAGACGGCAATGCCTGCCAATATCAGCAGCGCTACGACGATGCGGCCTAGCAAGCCGCCGCCGGTGATGTTCTGAACAAAAGATTCGAATTGGTCCATTGGGGTCATGGGTTCCATCTTTCCGTAGTTCTGCTTTGGGGTTCCATTATCGTGGCACGCGCGCGGGGCGGGCAACGGTATCATGGAAACTCCGAACGAACGATAGGGGCACGCATGAATTACAACGAGGTAAAGTTCCAGGGGGCTTACGGCACTTCCGCCCAGATCCCCGCTTCGGTGCGCCCCGAGGTTTCGTTCGTGGGCCGCTCGAACGTGGGCAAGAGCTCGCTTATAAACAAGCTGTTCAACCGCAAGAAGCTGGCGAAGGTTTCGTCCATGCCGGGCAAAACCAGCACCATAAATTTCTTCACCACCAGCGAGATAGACTTCGTTGACCTGCCAGGATACGGCTACGCGAAGGTGGCCAAAAGCGAAAAGGCCCGCTGGTCCGAGATGATCAACGGCTACTTCGACCAGTACCGCTACTATGCGCTGGTGGTTTCGCTGATCGACATCCGCCACCCCGCCACCAAGCTCGACGAGCAGATGGTGGAATTCCTGCGCTCCTGCGAGCTGCCGTTCATGATTGCCCTTACCAAGGCCGACAAGGTTAGCAAGTCGGCGGCGAACAAGCAGAAGGCCGCCATCCGCAAGCAGCTGCAGCTGCCGGCCGACGTGGAAATGGTGGTGTGCTCGTCGGAAAAGGGCACCGGCTTCGACGAGCTGAAGCGCGTTATCGAAGCGGCCTGCAGGTAGCCCGACCTATCCAAGGAGAAACCACCCATGAAAGTGATCCTGTACAGCGACGGCTCTTCCCGCGGCAACCCCGGCCCCGGCGGCTTCGGCACCGTGCTGCACTACACCGATCGCAACGGCAAGCTGCACACGCGCGAAATATCGAAGGGATACACCCGCACCACCAACAATCGCATGGAGCTGCTGGGCGTTATCACCGGCCTGGAAGTGCTGAAGCACCCCTGCACCGTCGAAGTGCACTCCGATTCCCAGTACGTGGTAAACGCCTTCAACCAGCACTGGGTAGACGGCTGGCTGAAGAAGGGCTGGAAGAATTCCAAGAAGGAGCCCGTGAAGAACACCGACCTGTGGAAGCGCCTGCTCGCCGCAATGGAGCCGCACAGCGTAACCTTCCACTGGGTGAAGGGGCACGCCGGCCATCCCGAAAACGAGCGCTGCGACGCACTCGCCACCGCCGCCGCCGATGGCCCCGGCAAAATCGAAGACGAAGGCTTCAACGGCTAACCCGTCTGTCCGCGCTAGCTGGCGTCCCTGAATCCGTCCGCGCCATGGGTTGGGGCACCAGCCCTTCGGGGCTGCATCAAAAGACGCAGCCCCTTTGCTTTTAAGACAACCCTGCGGGTGCCTTCTCTTCCGTGATTGCAAGATTACATTGAGAAAGCAGGCACCACGCCACCCGAAACGTTGGTCTCGGCGGTGTAGAGCGGACGGCCGCCGAAGCTCACACGGCCGAAGAAGCGGGAGTCAGTCACAGAAGGCGAACGAAGCGACCAAAACGTGCCTTCGCAACCAGCCGGGTCGCCTCCTGCACGGGTCTGAGTCATCTTTCTGATAGCGGAGTTTGGGGTGTCCCAACGAGACTTTGCATTGACGCCTTTGCTAGCAAACCAAGTGTATTGAGTTCCTTCATTTTTGAAATAGGTATGTACAAGGGGATTACCATCAGTCTTAGTGCCAAAGACTTCAGTATGAGATAAGAGCCAGAATTGATCAGGGGTCGTGCTGCCTTCTGTCCAACTACCATAGCCACCCCAGCCACCAGAAGTGGTTACTTTGGTAATAGTTTTAGCACCAGTAGACTCATCATCTTTGCAAAGGCCACTCAAGCCTGCTT
>CAVBST010000020.1:0-29575 GCA_963598325.1 uncultured Prevotella sp.
TTGGTGGAAACCTGGGCATCGCCCACCGAATGGCCCTGCATACCGGCGTCTTGTATCAGTTTGCCGGCGAAGTATCCTTCGGGGCGCTTGAAGGTACTGCCGGCGCTGGCCATTTCCAACGGCTGCTTGGAGGAACGGCGTTCGGCCAAGTCGTCCATCTTCGCGCGGATTTCCTCTTTGCTCCCGGGGTGAAGCTGCAAGGTGGCGGCCAGAACGATAAGGCCTGCATCGCCCATCATGCTGTGGCGATAGCTCCAATCGGCTTCGCATGCCGGAACTTCCCGCACTGATCCGTCGGGGAAAAGGCAGGTCACGCTAACGGCTACGTCCTTGAACTCGCCTTCATAAGCGCCGGCGTTCATGATTGCCGCGCCGCCGATGGACCCGGGGATCCCGCTGGCGAACTCGTATCCGGCAAGGCCTGCTTCGAGCGCAGCTTGCGCAACGGCTTCGTTGGTAGCGCCTGCCTGGGCGTGCACAACGCTGCCTTCGATGGAGATGCCCGCCATGCGCTGCCCGATCTCTACAACCACGCCACGCAGACCCGCGTCGGAAACCAGCAGGTCGCTGCCGCAGCCGATAACCCACCAGGGCTCGCCTGCGTCCTTCGCGGCAGAAATGGCAGCAGTGATGTCGGTGGCATCGCTGGGGCGCACCAGGTAGTCGGCCGGGCCGCCGCACTTGAAGGTGGTGTGCTTGCGCATGGGCTCATTGCGCAGCAGGTCGTCGCTTGCGAATGTTTGCGCCAAAGCGACGCCAAGATCGGTGTTTCCCATTACTTGCCGAACTTCTTGCTGCCGGTGATAACTGCCATGCACATGCAGATCAGGCCTGCATAAGCCCAGAATTTATGGTTCTTCATGGTTCATCCTTTCGTTTCGCCCGCGCCTAGGCGCGCTCCCTTCGCCTTCCAGTGTAACGGGATTGCCGGACTATTGGGCGCTGGAGTGCAAGCGGGTAGGGCGGGATGGGTGCTGCCGCATGCCTTGGGCTGCTCGGATATTAAGCGCGCCTTTGGCTTTGCGGAATACCTGCGCGCTCGTTCTATGGGGGAGCAACAGGCCGCTGTCGCGCTGCCGACTAGGTCGGGTTAAGTCCAGCTTCTTGCGCAGGACGAGAAGCTGAGCCTATAACTTCTAGTGCAGCACGAGAAGTTCTGCACTATACTTCTCGTGTAGGATGAGAAGTATAGATAGCCAAGGAGATGACGCCATGTCGGCACAGATACACAACCTTGCCGAGGTCGTGCGGGAGGCGCTTGACTTCCAATTTCCAAAGCCGTCCTCTCGCGAAGACATCATCGAATCGCTGCCGGAGCCTGCTCCGTTCAACCTCGTGCACATCATCACCGGCATCCGTCGCTGCGGCAAGACTTTCTATGCCTTCCAGTGGGCCCACAGGTTGCTTTCCCAGGGCGTCGATCGCAACCGTATCTTCTACTTCAACTTTTCCGATGACCGCCTGCGCCCGGCTCCGGCGGGCCTTATGAGCGAGGTGCTCGAGGAGTACTGGCGCCAGGTTCCGCGGGCAAGGTCCGAGGGCTGCTATCTGTTTCTCGATGAGGTTCAAGAGGCCGGTTCCTGGCAGGGTGCATGTCAGCGCATCGCAGAGCACGAGAAAGTTACCCTGGTCATCACCGGTTCATCCTCGAAGCTCTCGGCGGACGATATTGCGACCGAGTTCCGCGGACGTTCTCAGGAGCATCCCATGCAGCCGCTTTCTTTCCGCGAATTCTGCCGGTTTCACGGGATCCACGCGCCCGAGGCGTCTGAGCTTCGCGAAGTGGGCGCGGTGTCCCCCCAAGCCCGCACCGAGCTTGAGGGAGCATTCGACCGCTATCTAGTGGAGGGCGGGTTCCCTGGTGTCCAGGCCCTCACCGAGGGATCGCGGATCCAAATGCTCCAGGCCTATGTGCGCGATGTGGTCGCGCGCGATGTGATTGAGCGCAGCGTGCGCACGGATATCTCGTTGGCAAATCAAGTCGGGCTGTTCTGCCTTCGCAATACCGGCTGCGATCTTTCTGTAAACAACCTGGTGGATGACTTGAAGTCCATCGGGTACCGAACCTCGTGGGAGAAGGTTTCCGAGGTGGTCCGGCTCTTTGAGCAGGCGCACCTGATTGGGCTTCTCCGCGAGTTCTCGATGTCGATAGCCCCATCTTCTACCGTCCCTGGAAAGGTGTACGCCATCGACCAGGGCATGGCCTTTGCGGCGTCCCGCGCCAGCCAGCAAGACGTTGGGAAGCGCCTTGAGACGGCCGTGTACCGGGAACTGATGCGTAGGACCGCGAACGGCAGAATGGAAACGGTCACTTCGTATACGGCCCGAACGGCGAATAGGGAGAAGGTCGATTTCCTTGTTGGCGACGCCTTGGCCACCGAGCCGTACGAGTTGCTTCAGGTGACCGTCGACATGACGGCGGAAAAGACGCGCAGGCGCGAGGTGGGCTCGCTCGAGGTGGCGATGGGCGAGACGCGCGTTCAGCGGGCGGCGATAATTACCCTCCGGAAAGAGGGGCGCATCGCGGGCAAACATGGCGAGATAGATGTTGTCCCAGCGTGGAAGTGGACCTTGTGCGGTGGTGCAGCTCGCGGTTAAGCCGGCTAAGGGCTTGTTTGGAGCCCGCACCTGCCGTCCGCCTGGGCTACCTTTCCGCGGCGAACTCCCTTGCAACATCCACCGCGTAGCGGAAGTTGCCGTCGGGGTTCAGGCTCTTGATGCAGGCACTGGTGAGCATCGTCATCTGCTCCACGCTTTCCTTGCGGCCGCTTCGCATCCATTTGCGCAGCATGCTCACCACGCCGCCTGCTATGTAATAGAACTGATACTGGCACACGGTCTCGCACGCGTGTTTCGCGCTGCTGGCGGGAAGGCCACCGCGCTTCAGCTGGTCGGTTACGGTTGCGTGCACGCCGGCGTTTTTTTGGTGCATGCTTCGCGTATCACCTCGATAAGGGAAGAGAAGAACGTGCTGTCGTTGGTGCTTGGGAAAACGATGTCGAACAGGCTCTCGTTGTCGGCGAAGAACTGGTAGATATCGGCTATCAGCCCGTCGTAGCTTCCTTGCGCTATTTCTTCCCCGTGGGCATCCACCATGTTGCGGCAGGTTTGGGTAAGGTCGTTTTCCAGTTGCTCGAACATGTCGAATATGTCCTGGTAATGCGTGTAGAACGTAGCGCGGTTCACGTCGGCGCGCTCGGTAAGCTCGGTAACCTTGATGCTGTTCAGCGGCTTTTCCTGTAGCAGCCCAACCAGTGCGCGAAGAAGCGCTTCCCTGGTCCGGCGTGTGCGTCGGTCCAGCCCAACGGTGGTGCTTGCCGGCCAGTCGGTGTAGGTTGATTTCCTCATAAAGCCCTCAATCCCCAACGATTTTCAGTCGAATGTCGAGTATCCGACAACGGGTAGCAATATTGCGTATTGCCGCCTGCCGTCGTTCTTTGATACTTGTATGTTAAACGACACCTGACGAAAAACAAGATGATCCAATTCCGCCGAAGGTGCACATGCAGTGCGCCGCTCGGCCTTGGGCGCAGCTGGGAAAGGAATGCGCACATGCTCAAGTTCTGCGAGGCGTTCTTGCGGCACCGCAAGGCGGTAACCATCGGGTTCATTCTGGTGGCGCTTGCTTGCGCGGCCTGCATCCCGCAGGTGAAGGTGAACTACTCTATGACCGACTACCTGCCCCAAGACGCGGATTCGGTGGTAGCTCTCGACGACATGAAGGATGCGTTCGGCAGCTCGCTTCCCAACGCCCGCGCCTACGTGGAGGGCATCGACCTTGCCACGGCCGATGAGCTTTCGCAGGCCTTGGCCGAAATCGATGGCGTGAACGAGGTGATGTGGCTGGGCACTGCGGTGGACACCCACATCCCTTCGGCCCTGCAGGACGCCGAAACCGTTGCCAACTGGAAAACCGAAGACGGCTATCTGTTCCAGGTGGCCATCGAATCGGGCAAGGGCAAGGAAGCGGTGCCCCTAATCCGCCAGACGTGCGAGGAAACCGGCGCTTCCCAGGTCTCGCTCGAAGGCGAGGCGGTAACCACGGCATCGGCGCAGCAATCCACCGCAACCGAGGTGGCGCTCATCCTGGTGATAGGCGTGCTCATCATCACGCTTATCCTGCTGCTGACCTCGCATTCCTGGTTCGAGCCGGTGATATTCCTTTCCGTTATCGGTGTGGCCATCGTGCTGAACATGGGCACGAACCTGGTAATGGGCCAGATCAGCTTCGTAAGCCAAATCTGCGGTGCAATCCTGCAGCTGGCGGTTTCGATGGACTACGCAATCGTGCTGCTGCATACGTTCCGCCGCTGCCAACGTGAGCTCGCCGACCCCGAAGTTGCCATGGCCCACGCCATGAAGCGCGGCTTTTCGGTGGTGCTCTCCAGCGCGGCGGTAACGTTCTTCGGGTTCCTCTCGCTCACGGTGATGCGCTTTGGCATCGGCGTGGACATGGGCATCGTGCTGGCGAAGGGCATCGTGTTCTCGTTCTTCACGGTTATGTTCCTTATGCCGTGCCTGATCTTGCTGAGCCTGCGCCTGCTCGACCGCACCAAGCACACCTACCTCATCCCGCCGTTCGACAAGTTCGCGAAGGTGTGCCAGAAGCTGATGGTGCCCATGGCGGTTGTGGTGGTGCTGGTGGCCGTGCCGGCGTTCTTGGCGGAAGGGCGCACCGACTTCCAGTACGGCTCTTCCGACTTCAACACGCCCGAAAGTCAGCTCGGGCAGGAATCTTCGCACGTGAACGAGGCGTTCGGCCAATCGCAGACCTGGGTGGTTATGGTGCCGGAAGGCCAGTGGGCCAACGAGCAGGCGCTGCTCGACGAATTGAAGGCCACGCAGCACGTAACTGGCGTCACCTCGTATATAACCGTTGCCGGCCGTGCGCTGCCCACCGCGGTGGTGCCCGAAAGCACGCTTTCGCAGGTGGTGTCGAACGGCTGGTCGCGCTTGGTGCTTACGCTCGATGTTGCCGAAGGCTCCGACGCGGCCTTCCAGATGGTGGAAACGGTGCGCGGAACCTGCCAGCAGTATTACGGCGACACGTATCGGCTGGTGGGCAACTCGGTTTCCACGTACGACCTGAAACAGGTGTGCCACGAGGATTCCGGCAATGTGAAGCTGTTCAGCATGCTGGCGGTGGGCTTGGTGCTGGCCGTGATGTTCCGCAGCATCTCGCTGCCGTTCCTGATCCTTATTGCCATCGAGGTTTCCATCTGGATGAACCTAGCCATTCCGTATTTCCTGGGCGAGCACCTGAACTACATCGGCTACCTGGTGATAGACGCGGTGCAGCTTGGCGCGGCGGTGGACTACGCCATCATCTACGCCCGCGAGTATTTCGACCGGCGCCAGCAGTATCTGCCGGGCGAAGCGGCCCGTTCCGCCGTGAAGCATGCGGGCATCACCATCCTTACCTCGTCGGGCATCCTTATGTGCGCGGGCATCGCGGTGTGGCTCATCGCGTCCAACGGCGTTATCAGCCAGCTAGGTGTGCTGGTGGGGCGCGGCGCCTTCTTCGCCATGCTGATGATGTTCGTGTTCCTGCCCTGGCTGTTCAAAACCTTCGACGGCGCTATCTGCTGCACCACCTGGGGATTGAAGGTGTGCCGCGAATGAGCAGGAACGTATCGCAAGCACGCAAGAGCACGCTCGGATGCAAGGCCGGTCGGACAGTTCGAATGACGGGAAACCTTGCGCCAAAGCCCGAGACCAACCACATCGGCACCGCCGATTCGCTGAAGGAGACTACGATGAATGCCCAATTGCTGATGAAACCCGCCGCCCACGCTGCCGTTGCCTTCGTGCTGGCGGCGGGGCTTATGCTCCCCGTTGCCGCGCCGGCCAGCGCCTATGCTGCCCAAGATGGCGCCAAGGACGAAGTGGTGTATGCCAAGGCGGCGCCCAACGGCGAAACCGAGGGCATATATGTGGTGAACGTCTTCGAGCAAAGCGCCGATGGCCAGGTGTCCGACCCGGCAAGCTACACCTCGGTGCAGAACCTTTCCACTACCGAAGCGCTCGCACAGGAAGGCGGCAGCGTTCAGGCAACCGTGGCGGCCGGCACGCCGTTCTACTATCAGGGCGATATGGAGGCAACCAGCGCGCTGCCCTGGAAGATAAGCATCAAGTACTACTTGGACGGCGAAGAGAAGCAGCCTTCCCAGCTTTCGGGGGCAAACGGCCAGCTGAAGGTGGTGCTCGATGTGCAGGCGGCCACTAGCGACGCCGCGGTTTCCGATTTCGCCGAAAGCTACGTATTGCAGGCGCAGGGCACCTTTGCCGAAGATGCTCTTTCAATCACCGACGCCGGCGGCGCCACCGTGGCCCATTCCGGCAGCAACCAGGTGGTGAACTGCCTGGTGCTCCCTGGCGAATCGAAGACCTTCGAGATAGCCGGCAACGCAACCAACTTCAGCTACGACGGCTGGCAGATTGCGGGCATGTCGCTTTCCATGGCCATAGACCTGGCCAGTCAGGACACCTCCCAGCTTACGGAGAAAACCGCCCAGCTCGAAGACGCCACGTCCCAGCTGAACAGCGGGGCGGGAACGCTTTCGAGCGGTGCCGGCCAGGTTTCTAGCGGCGCTGGCAGCGTGGCGGAAGGAGCGCAGTCCCTCTCCAGCGGAATCGACCAGGCAGCGGCGGGGCTCTCCAAGCTTTCCGCGGCCGGCGGCAACGTGGAATCCGGCTGGCAGGAGCTGAGCCAGGGCATTTCGGCCTTGGCGCAGGGCATCAGCCAGGCGCAGCAGGGAAGCAGCAAGTTCCAGGCGGGGCTCGAATCAGCAGCGGCCCAGCAGGCTTCCGGAGCGCAGCAGGCGAAGGCCAGCCAGGCGGCATATGCTGCGGCGGCAAAGCAAGTGCAGGCGGCCATGGCTGCGTACCAGGCCAGCCCGACGTCCGATAACCTGCAGGCGGTTTCGGCCGCCATCGCCGAAATGGACTCCGCCGCCCAGGCCATGGCACAGACGGCCTCTGCCGCCGGCGCCTACCAAGCCCTTACCAGCGTGCAGGATTCCTATGCTGAACTGGGTGAAGGCATCGATTCGCTGAACAGCCAGGCCCAGGCGCTTCCTTCGGGGGCAAGCGAGTTTGCAAGCGGCCTTTCTGCGTATCTTTCCGGCGCAGATGAAGCGGCCGGGGCGTCTGCCCAGCTGCAAAACGGGGCAGCCCAGCTTGCCCAGGGATCAACCAGCCTTTCCAGTGCAACCAGCCAGCTGGCGCAAGGGTCGGCAAGCCTAGCTTCTGGAACCGAGGCCCTGGCCAGCAGCGTAAGCGGGCTCGACCAGAAGATCATCGACGAGCTGCAGGCCACCATCGACGAAAAGCTGGGCAAGGGCTTCAAGGCGCATTCCTACGTGGTGCCCAGCAACACCAACGTTGATGCGGTGCAGTTCGTCTACGTGGTAGAGGGCATCTCGGAGCCTGAAAACAGCACGGCCGAATCCGCCGAAAGCGAGAGTTCTTCCCGGGGCCAGACGATTTTCGACAGGCTCGTTGCGCTCTTCACTTCCCAAGAGTAAAGTTCCCACCGTAGATGTGCGCTTGGGGGAGCGCGCAAGGGGATAGGGGGCCGCATGGAAAAGTACCTGTTTTGGGGCACGTTCTTCGTCGCTTACCTGATCAACGGCATCACCGGTTTTGCCGGCAACATCTTCGTTATGCCGGTGGGCATGATCTCCATCGGGCATGCGGAATCCATCGTGGTGCTGAACTGCACGGGCTTTCTGGCCAGCTGCCTTATCGCCTTTACCAGCATCAAGCACTGCAACTGGAAAGAGCTGGCGAAGATGGTGGTTATCATGGCCGTCTTCATGGCCGTCGGCGCGTGGATCAACACGGTGGCGCCGCTCAGCATCCTTTCCAAGATCTACGGCGTGGCGGTGCTGGTCATCGCTATCCGCGGCCTGTTCTTCAACAAGGACGAGCGCCTTCTGCCTGAATGGCTGCTCTACGCCATCCTGGTTATAGCTGGCCTTATCCAGGGTATGTTCGTTTCCGGCGGCTCGTTTTTGGCCATTTACGCCCTGCAGAAGCTGAAGGACAAAGACGAATTCCGCGCAACCACCACCATGGCCTGGGTGTTCTTGAACGGCGGCTACGCGCTGTTCGGCGTTACCGGCGGCGGGCTGGAAGGCGATGGCCTGCTGGTTCTGGCCGTGTGCATCCCGCTGCTTATCCTTTCTACCTGGTTGGGCGGGCTTATCCAGAAGCGCATCAGCCAGCAGCAGTTCGTGAAGTTCACCTACGTGTTGCTTACGATCATCGGCTGCGTGCTGCTGTTCAAGTAGCTCGCCGGCGCGGCGGGGGAGGCCTGGCCAGGCAGCGCCGCTGAACCGGCATCCGTCCGCCCGCGAAGGGCCTTGGGGCCGGCATGCGATTCAAGCCACCCATTCCGCTGCTCAGAGATAGGGATCAGAAGATCCCTATCTCTTCGTGCGCTGCATTGCTTCATGCATTTGAAGAAGATTCGCGTTCGCGAATCTGGCAGGAACGGTGTTCAGAGTGGCATTCATCGCCCACCGGCCCCAAGGCCCTTCGCGGGCTGGCGCAGGCAATCTGGCTGGCGGGGCCTGCTCGCCGGCGGTTAGCGGTTCGCCTTCAGGCGGGCGAAGAGGTTGGTGCTGTTCTGGCGCACCCAGCTTATGAGCTCGCTTTCCGTCATGGTAAGGGTGACGTTGCCCATCTTCAGCGGCGTGAGCACCACGCCCATCATCTTGGTGCGCGGCTTGGCGTGGGCAAGGGCTTCGCGCGCCTGCGGGGTGGAAATCATTTCCTTGATGGCGGCGCGCTTTTCCTCGCGCGAAAGGGTGCAGTTGCTGTTGGTTATGTTCTCGATGCAGCCCACCAGGCGCTCAGCGTAGCGGCGGGCAAGGAACTCCTTCACCTCGGGCGTGTCGATGCCCCAGTATGTGTACAGCTCGTTCATCCAGCGATGCTCTTCTTCGCGCTTGCCGTACATGTCGGGACGGTACTTGGTGTTCTCGCTTTCCGCGCGGGCGCGCAGGAAGTGGTAGTAATGGCCGTCCAGGCAGCCCACGCGCTCCACGTCGCGCAGAACATCCAGGTTGAAGGGCAGGTCGTCCCAGAAGGTGCCGGGGAAGCGGATTCCCTTTTCGTTCAGGAACGAACGGCGGTACAGCTTGTTCCACGGGGCATACAGAAGCTGGGCGTCGAAGAGCATGCAGGCGTGCTCGCGGAATTCCCGCTGGCTTTCGAAAACGCGGTCGGGCGCGTTGCGCAGCTCGCGGAAGAACTTGCCCTCGTCGTCGTAGTAGGTGTCGATGGTGAAGCCGGTTATCAGAAGGTCAAGGTCGTTTTCCGAGGCCACGCGGTGCATGTCTTTCAGCATGGTGGGCTCGCACCAGTCGTCGCCGTCCATGAAGTACAGGTAGTCGCCGCGGGCAACTTCCATGGCGGCGTTGCGTGCGGCCGCCGCGCCCTGGTTTTCCTGGTGGATAACGCGGATGCGCACATCGTCGTCGGCCAGCTTATCGCACAGGGTGCCGCTGCCGTCGGTGCTGCCATCGTCTACAAGCAGGATCTCGTAGCTGGTGCACGTTTGGTTCTGCAACGAGCCCACCGCGCGGCGAAGCCACGATTCCACGTTGTACACGGGGATGATGACGCTTATCGCAGGGCTGTGTGACACGTGCACCTCTTCTGTGCCTTCGATTCGGTTTCCAACGCGTTCATTCTACCTGCCGTAGAAGCCGCGCCTGTCACCCATGCGTCACAAACAAGGTAGCTCCACGTTTTGCCCGCGCCCTCTTCACAAACGGCGCACAAGTGAGGTTTCCATGTGGCCCGAGGGGCTTATCGGCGGGTGCGGGGCCTTTAAAGCGCCTATTTGCCAAGGATCCGGTGCGCCCAGTATATAATTGTCATTTGGCGTTGCCCGAAACGGGCGCGTTTGATTTGTCTACCGAACCGCCAAGGGGGAGCACATATGAACTGGCTTGAATATGCCGTGCTCTTCGCCGTGGCGGCGTTGGTTACCATTGCGCTCACTCCGCTTGCGCGCAAGATCGCCATCAAGTTCGACGCCATCGATTACCCCAGTGCTCGCCGCGTGAACATGCTTCCCATCCCGCGCATGGGCGGCATCGCCATCTTCGGCGGCATCATCGCGGCCATCATCGTTGCTGTTGCCGGCGTGCGCTTGCTGCATTGGGAAGACCCGTTCGTTCCCATCCCCGGCATGGACGTTAACTACTGGGGCGTGTTCGCCGGCGTAGTGGTAATCTTTTTGGTAGGCGCCATCGACGACGTGATAGACATGAACGCGAAGGTGAAGCTGCTTGGCCAGGTGGTTGCCGCGTGCATCGTGGCGGCTTCGGGCGTGCTGCTTTCCAGCATCCACAACCCCATCGGCTCCGGGTTCATCGATTTCGGCATACTGGCTTACCCCATCACCGTGTTCTACCTGGTGGCGTTCGCAAACGTTATCAACCTTATCGACGGGCTCGATGGCCTGGCGTCGGGCATCACGGGCATTTCGGCCATCACCATCTTGGTGTTTGCGGTGCTTACCTCGCGTCCCGACGCGGCGTTGTTCAGCGTGGTGCTTATAGGCACCTGCGTTGGGTTCCTGAAGTCGAACTTCTACCCCGCCAAGATATTCATGGGCGACTCAGGCGCCCTTTTGCTGGGCTTTTCCCTGGGTCTTATCTCGCTGTTCGCGGTGGCACGCTCTGCGCTGTTCGTGTCGCTGTTGGTGCCCATCTTGGCTGCTGGCGTGCCCATTCTTGACACCTTCTTCGCCATCATCCGCCGCAAGCGCGAGCATCGTCCCATCGACGAAGCCGACAAGGGGCACATCCACCATCGCCTTATGAAGGCGGGCTTCAGCCAGCGCGCAACGGTGCTCATCATGTGGGGCTGGACGGCGCTGCTTTCCGTGGCCGCCGTGGTGGTTACCCGTGCCGACAACCTGGTGCGCATCCCTGTGGTTATCGTGGTGGGCGTTGTCACTGCCTACGCCATCGTGAAACTGCATCTGCTGGGCGATGCGCTGAGCCATCACTTCAACCCGCGCCGCAAGCCGGGTCATAGCAAGGAAACGAAGTGAGCCAGGAGCCAGTAGGGACAGTCCCTCTTAAGCACGCTGAAGCATTCAACCCTGCAAGGGCCCGGCCAATCGGTCGGGTCCTTTTGCGCACGGGCGCATTCTTGGAGAGCGATAGTCGTAGCGGCGAGCCCGCGAAGGGCCGCTACTCTACGCTCTTCAGCGCCTCTATCATGTTGATCTTCTTCAGGCTGCGGTTGGAAAGCAACGCCACTATCACGGCGAACAGCAGGGTGAGCGCGCAGGCTATAAGGTAGCTGGCTGGCTCGATGGTAACCGCGAAGTAGATGCTGGGCATCTTCAGCACGTAGGTGAGCGAGTGGCTGAACGCGTAGCCCGCCGGTATGCCCAGCAGCATGCCGATGGCGGTAAGCAGAATGGTTTCCTTGTTCACGTAGTGGTTCACCTCGCGCGTGCGGAACCCCAGCACCTTGATGGTGGCAAGCTCGCGGATGCGCTCCGATATGTTGGTGGTGGAAAGCGTGAACAGCACCACGAAGGCCAGCGCCGCCGCTAGGCCCACGATCACGTAAACGATGGTGTTGATCAGCGCGAACGATTGCGCAAACTCGTCGTTCATCTGCTGCGTGCTGGTAACGGAAAGGAATTCCTCGCGTTCTGCCAGGCTATCGGCGAACGCGCTTGCGTCGGTGCCTTCGGCCAGGTTCAGGTAGAAGCCGTTCGGATTTGCCTCCTTGCCGAACAGCTGCCGGTAGGTGCTCTGGGAAACATAGGCGGCGTTGCCCAGGTAGTTGTCGGCCACATGCGCCACAGCTGCATCCGCCTCGTCGAGCTTGCTGGTTTTTAGGTGCGCCGTGCTGCCAGCCTGAACCCCCAACAGCTCGGCGGCGTTGCGGGTGAGTATCATGCCGCTGCCGTCCAGCTCGAAGCTTTCGCTGCCGCTTGCCAGAGAAAGGTAGGGCGAAACATCGGCCCCGTCGGGCACAACGAACAGCTGCATGCTCTCTTCGTCGCCAGCGGTGGAAACGGTAACGGTGTCTACCGCGATAGGCTGCAGCTGGCTTACTTCGGCGGTTCCCTGTAGGTAGCTCTGTGCATCGTCGAAGCTGTCGGAAGAGACCACCGCCTGCACATCGTAGCGGTACACGCCGCCGTACTGTAGCGGCGAAAGGGCATGCACGGAATCCCTGATGGCAAAGCCGCAGATCAGCAGCGCCATACAGCCCATAATGCCGAAGATGGTCATGAAGAAGCGCTTCTTGTATCGCAGGATGTTGCGCGCCGTTACCTTGTTCAGGAACGACATCTTCTTCCAGATGAAGCCGACCCTTTCAAGGAAGATGCGCGAGCCGGCCGGCGGCGCCTTGGGGCGCATGAGCATGGCCGGCGTCTGCCGCAGCTCGGAGCGGCAGGCAAGCACCGCCGCCCCGGCGATTCCTACAACGAAGAACAAGATGCCGCCAATGCCGTAGAGCGCGTCGAACGAGAGCAGGTAGTTCGGCAGCAGGTACATCACCTGGAACACGCCGAACAGGAAGGTGGGGAACAGCACGAAGCCGCAAACCTCGCCCAGCGCCCCGCCTACCAGGCAGGCCAACAGGGCATACACCAGGTACTTGCCCAGGATGGCGCGGTTGGAATAGCCCAGGCTCTTGTACGTGCCAATGAGCCCGCGTTCCTCTTCAACCAGGCGGGTGATGGTGGTAAGCGCGATAAGCACCGCAACCACGATGAACACCACGGGGAACACGTAGCCGATGGCCTCGATGGAGCCGGCGTCCGATTCCACGCTGGCGTACCCGGTGTTCGATTCGCGCGTCTGCACGTACCAGCGCGCGTCTTCCAGCGTGTCCACGTCGGCGCGCGCGTCGGCGACTTTCTGCCGGGCTTCGGCTTTCTGGGCCTCGAACGTGGCCTTGTTGGCATCCAGCTCGGCCTGGCCGCTTTCCAGCTCGCCTTCGGCGGCGGAAAGCTGGCTTCTGCCTTGCTCCAATTCGGCGGCGCTGGCGGCAATACGCGCTTTTGCGGCTTCAATGGCCTGCTTGCCGGCAGCAACCTCGGCGGCCTTGGCGTCCAGGCTCGCCCGCTCCTGCTGCAGGTTCGCCTCGTTGGCGTTCAGCTGCTGTTCCTGCTGGGCTATGGGCTCTAGCGCCTGCGCGCGCTGCTGCTCTATGGCCTGAACCTGGGCGGCGTGCTCTTCCTCGCTGATGGCCCCGGCTGCATACGCGGCATCTACCTGGGCAATCGCCAGGTCGCATTGGCTGTTCACCTGAGCCTTTGCCTGCTGAAGCTGCTCGCGCCCGCTGGCAATCTGGGCAAGGCCGCTTTCTATCTGTGTGTAGCCGTCGTTTATCTGCGCTTCGGCCTGGTTAAGCTGGCTTTCCTGCTGGGCAATCTGCTCTTGCGATTCGACGATCTGCGCCGCACCGCTCTGCAGCTTCGCACGGTTGGCGGCGATTTCCTGCTTGCCGGAATCTATCGTTGCCTGGGCGCCATCAAGTTGCTCCTGCGCATTGGCGAGCTCGTTGTTGGCGGTTTGCTCTCGCTTTGCTATCTCGCTCAGCGCTTCTTGGCGAATCTGCTGGCTGCGGGCCTGCTCGCGCTCTTCCTTGATGGCCAGCACCTGCTGCTCTACCTGGCCCAGCAGCGCCTTGTACTCGTCGGAATAGGCGGCCGCGCTCTGCGGGTTGTGCGCGTGCGCGTACAGCACGGTGTAGGTGCTGGCGCATACGGCATCGGCCGTGGTGAAGAACTGGTAGTCGGGGCTGGCGCTGGCGCGCACGGCGATGGACCCGTTGGGGTTGGTGAGCTCGGTGGGGTCTATCACCGTGCCCACGATGCGGTACTCGGTGCGCTCGAACACCTCGGAATCGCCCGGCTCCAGCGAAACGGTGCTCCCAATCTGGGCGCCCGAATCCGTAAGGTAGTTTTCGGTTACGGCCACCTCGTTGGCGGCTTCGGGTAGGCGCCCGTCAAGCAAGTAGGGTTGGTTGAAGCTGCCTTGCAGCGCCTTCACGCCCACGCTGGCGCGCTTGCTGCCCAGCTGCGTGTAGGTGGTTTCCTCGTAGGCGCCGGCGGCCTCTTCCACATCGCTTAGCGCGGCAACCGCTTCCACGTCTTCATCGGTAAGCCCCAGCGTGCTCTGTATGCGCAGGTCGTAGAGGCCCTGCTGGCTGAAGAACGCATCGGCCGATTGGCGAAGGTCCACGCAGGCAGCACGCAGGCCGCACACCATGGTGGTGCCCAGCACGCATATCAGCAGGATGGAAATGAAGCGCTTCCGCTCCCGGGCGATGGTACGAAGGGTGTCTTTCCGCAGCGCGCTTGCCATGGGGTTACCACTCGATGTTCGCGATAGGGGTGGGGTTGGGGTTCAGCTGGACGCTGGTAACGCGGCCGCTGTTCACATGTATAACGCGGTCGGCCATGGGGGCCAGCGCGGCGTTGTGGGTGATTATCAGCGCGGTTATCCGCTCGTTTCGGCACGTGTCCTGCAGCAGCTGCAATATCTGCTTGCCGGTTTTGTAGTCAAGCGCGCCCGTGGGCTCGTCGCACAGCAAGAGCTTCGGGTTCTTCGCAAGGGCGCGGGCGATGGCCACGCGCTGCTGTTCGCCGCCGGAAAGCTGGGCAGGGAAGTTGTTCAGGCGCTGCCCTAGGCCCACGCGGCGCAGCGTTTCAGTGGCATCGAGCGAATCGGGGCATATCTGGCTGGCCAGCTCCACGTTTTCCAGCGCGGTAAGGCTGGGCACCAGGTTGTAGAACTGGAACACGAAGCCCACGGCGGCGCGGCGGTATTCCACCAGCTGCGATTCGCTGCAGCGGGCGATGTCGCGGCCGTCTACCAGCACGCGCCCCGTTGTTGCGCCGTCCATGCCGCCCAGTATGTTGAGGGCGGTGGTTTTACCGGCGCCGGAAGCGCCCAGGATAACGGCCAGCTCGCCGCGCTCTACCTGGAAGCTGGCGCCGTCGAGCGCATGGATCTGCGCGGCGCCCTCGCCGTAGGTTTTGGTTACGTTGTCGAACTCTATATAGGCCACAGTGCCTCGCTTTCGTCCCGCGCGCCGGGGCTTTAGCCTGCCAAGTGCGCCGGGGAAGACGAATTCGTTCTTTAGTTAGTATACGGGCTTGGCGTGGGAATGAGGCAATGCGCTGCCGGTCCGCGTCCCCGTCGTTTTCCGCAGAAAACGTGAAGATTCGCGCAAGGCGGGGAAATTGGCCGCCCGCTACGATTGCGCGGCGTTCGCGTACACGATAAACTGCAAAAGTTCGCTTTCAAAAGCCCCGTACATGCTTGCGATTCGAACTCCGGCGAAGCGGAAACGGCGCACGCCGCGCAGGGTTGTCCAGAACCTTGTTGCAGCACCGCCCGGAAGCGCAGCTGGAGCTGCGGAGTAGGATCCCGCACCTCGGGTTGGCAGCAACTTTTGAAAAACGACACTTGTTACTTTATTGGAGGAACACTGTGAAGACCTATTACGCAAAGCCCAACGAAGTTGAGCGCGAATGGCTTCTCATCGACGCAGAGGACCAGGTTCTCGGCCGCGTCGCCACGAAGGCCGCTCACATTCTTAAGGGTAAGCACAAGCCCACCTACACGCCTCACGTTGACACCGGTGACTTCGTGGTCATCATCAACGCTGACAAGATCAAGATCTCTGGCGTTAAGGCTACCAGCAAGGAATACTATCGTCACAGCGGTTATCCCGGCGGCCTGAAGTGCGAAACCTTCCAGGAGGCAATGCAGAAGCACCCCGAGCGCGTCATCGAGCACGCAGTCAAGGGCATGCTTCCCAAGAACACGCTCGGCCGTGCAATGGGCATGAAGCTCAAGGTTTACGCTGGCGCAGAGCATCCGCACGCAGCTCAGCAGCCCCGCGAGATCAAGATGGAGGATAACTAATGGCAGGCGAAGCTATGTATTACGGCACCGGCCGTCGCAAGAACGCAATCGCTCGCGTTCGCATCGTCCCCGGCACGGGCAAGGTCACCGTTAACGGCCGCGAGGGCGTTGACTACTTCGGTCGTCAGGCTCTGGTCGATTACGCTACCACCCCGTTTGTGGTTACCGACACCAAGGAGCACTTCGACGTTATCGCTCGCTGCAACGGCGGCGGCGTTTCCGGTCAGGCAGGCGCTCTTCGTCACGGCATCGCCCGCGCTCTTCTTGAGGCTGGCGACTACCGCGCAGAGCTGAAGAAGGCTGGCTACCTCACCCGCGACTCCCGTATGGTTGAGCGCAAGAAGTACGGCCTGAAGAAGGCTCGTAAGCGTCCGCAGTTCTCGAAGCGCTAGTCGGTTCGTTTTGGGCGGCATCTTGCCGCTCCAAGATTTGCTTACGTACTTAAGTACGCTGCGCAAATCTTTCACGGCAATCTGCTCGCCCAAAAGCGAACCTTTGTAGCGCTTCGAGCGAAGCGCTATTGCTCGAAGGGGGAACTTCCTTTGGAAGTTCCCCCTTGTTGCGTTTTGGGAGGGCTCGCTCGCTACGCTCGCATCGCGGGTGTGCTGGTCTTCGGGGTTTGTTGCTCTTGTCTGCTCAGACGGCGCCCTCGGGCGGCCGATTTGAGTTTCAAGCTCCGCGCCCGCTCCTCAGCGTGCTAAGGCACGTGAGGAAGCGGGTGCTTTGCTTTCAACCCAACTCGACTCGCCGGAGGGCGCCTCTTCTTCCGTTGTTGGGTTGGCTCGCTCGCATTGCGGGCGCGGTGGGTTATTTGGTTGTAGTGAGCCGTTGTGTTCGGGGGAGGGCTCGCTCGCTTTGCTCGCATCGCGGGGGTTTTCCCTTGGGCTGGTGGTTTATTGCTGTTGCCGTTTCAATTTTCAGGTGAACACGATACAATACAGGCTTGTGCCTAACGGAAGGAAAGGGATGGCGAAGCTCCAGGTCAAGATTGCGTTTCTGCCAGTTGCGCTGCTTGCGCTTCTTTTTGCTGTTGCCTGTTGCCTTTCGCTTACTGCCTGTTCATCCCAGAACAAGTCTTCGGAGGCTACCGACGACAGCCGCCCGGTGATACAGATTGGGTCGGACAACTATCCGCCTTACAACTACCTCGACGTAAACGGCGTCCCAACGGGAATCGACGTCGATATCCTTACCGAAGCGTTCAACCGCATGGGTTACCAGGTGAATATTTCCTACATCAACTGGGAAGACAAGAAAACGTTGCTTGCCAACGGCGAGATCGACGTGGTGTGCGGCAGCTTCAGTATGGACGGGCGCGAAGACGACTATTTGTGGGCGGGCCCGTACATGACCAGCCGCGAAGTGGTTGCGGTCGACCCCGAAAGCTCTATACAGACCCTGGCCGACCTTGCTGGGAAAACCATCGCCGTGCAAACCACCACGCAGCCCGAGAAGATCTTCCTGAACAACACCAACCCGAACGTCCCCGAAATAGGCAAGCTCTACAGCGTGGGCGACCGAGCGCTCATGTACCCGCTGGTATCCAAGGGCTATGTGGATGCCCTGGCTGCCCACGAGGCTTCCATCCTGCAGTACGAAAAGGACTACTCGGTAAGCTATCGCATCCTGGACGAGAGCATCAAAGACGTGGGCCTGGGCTACGCGTTCGACAAGAACGATACGCGCGGCATTGCCGAGCAGCTGGATGCCACCCTAAGCCAGATGCACGAAGACGGCACCTTGGCCAAGATCGTGGGCGGGTACCTGGAAAACGCCGAAAAGTACCTTACCGTGGATGCTTCCGATGAATAAGCCGCAGGAAACATATCAGCCCCAATCGCAGGGCAAGAAACGCCTGCTGTTCGCCCTTGGCATCGCCATCGGCGTGGTCGGCGTTATCCTTTCCCTGGTGCTGGTGTTCCAAAGGTCGTACTCCGAGTTCGAGGAACGCGCTTCGGGTACCATTACCTATGTGGCGCGCCAAAGTGCCATTTACGACCTGTACAACTACGCCTCTACCAGCAAAAGCTCGGTAAGGAGCTTCGAGGCAGCCGCCAGCCTGGCGCGCAGCATCCAATCAGACCCCAACGTCCTAACCGGCAGCGGCCTTGCCGCATCCGTAAGCGACCTGCGCCTTACCGGCGCGGTGGTGCTCGATGGCCAGGGCGCCGTTGTTGCATCCTATTACCCAGACGGCCTTCCGCAGGAAGTAACCGAGCGCATCGAAAGCGATGCTGTGCGCGGCGTTACCTCCCATTCGAAGAAGGAGTACTTCACGCGCGTAAGCCTCTCCGACGGTTCGGTGGTCGATCTTGCTGCGGCAGACCGCCTGGATGCCTCGGGCGTGGTGGTTTCCCTGTACCACACCTCTGCTGCGTACGTTGATAAGTATTATCTTTCCATCCAAACCTTGCTCGATGGCTATAGCCTTTCCGACAACGGAACCATCGTGGTTGAATCCGAGGGGCAGATTGTCGCATCCAACAAGCAGGAGGTAATCGGCCACACTATCGCCGATGGCTCGGTGGAAGACGACGCGGTGGTAGAGGCGCTGAAGGCCCAGGGCACGCAAGGCAAGCTTACCCTGGTCAGCTGCGAGTCGGGGCTGTACTTCGGCACCATCGACCAAGCGCGCGACAACTACCTTTACGAATACGTGCCGGCAGCCCATATGCTCTCCGAGATGGCAATCTACGCCGTGGTGTTCATCGCCCTGTACGTTGCCGTGGCCCTTCTTATTGTTGGTTCCCGCAACAGGTCCGAGCGCAAGTACTTAAGCGAGCGCATGGAAATGGAAAAGCGCTATTCCGAGCAGCTTGCCGAATCGGCCCAGCGCGCCAAGGAAGCCAACGAGGCCAAAACCACCTTCCTGCAAAGGATGAGCCACGACATCCGCACGCCCATCAACGGCATCGTCGGCATGGTGGAAGTGGCTGAGCGCTGCTCGGACGACCTGGAAAAGCAGATCGAATGCCGCGACAAGATTCGCGATGCCTCTGCGCTTCTGCTTGGCCTGGTGAACGAGATCTTGGACATGAGCAAGCTCGAAAGCGGCAAGATCGTGCTGGACAACCAGCCCCTTGACCTGTGCGCTACCGTCGATTCGATATTCCCCGTGCTGGAGCAGCAGGCTGCTCAGCGCGGCGTCACCTTCATCAACATCCCGTACCAGATAGAGCATCGCTATATCGTTGGCAGCGCAACGCATATCAAGCGCTTGGTGATGAACATCCTTTCCAACGCGGTGAAGTACAACAAGCAGGGCGGCACCATTACCACGTCCTGTAAGGAAACCGCCTTCGATGGGAAGAACGCCACCTATCTGTTCACCTGCGCCGATACCGGTATCGGCATGAGCGAGGAATTCCAGAAGCACCTGTTCGAGCCCTTTGCGCGCGAGCTTTCCGGCCCGGGCGCCAACGTGAACGGAACGGGCTTGGGCATGCCCATTGCCCGCCGTTTGGTGGAGCTCATGGGCGGCAGCATTACCTTCGAAAGCCAGCAGGGGGTAGGCACCACCTACTACATCGAGGTTACCTTGCCGGTATGCGATGCCGGCGATGTTGCGCCGGCAGCGGATCCTACCGAGGTTCCCAGCATCCAGGGGCTGAACGTGCTTCTGGCTGAAGACAACGACCTTAACCGTGAGATTGCCCAGTTCCTGCTTGAAGACGCCGGGGCGAAGGTTACCGTGGCCGAAAACGGCCGCGTGGCGGTAGACGTGTTCGAGGCCTCCGAACCCGGCACGTTCGATGCCGTGCTGATGGACGTGCTGATGCCGGAAATGAACGGCTACGAGGCAACCAAGGCGCTGCGCGCCACCAACCGCCCCGATTCCGACCTGCCCATCATCGCCATGACGGCGAACGCCTTCACCGAAGACAAGCTTATGGCGCGCGAGGCGGGAATGGACGACCACCTTGGCAAGCCCATCGATGCGCCGCTGCTGATGAAGACGCTGGCCGAGCATACCCGTGCTTACCGGGCATCGAAGGCGGCCAAGGCCGATGCCAAGGGAACGGAGCCTAGCAATGGATAGCTGCAAGAACGTGCAGGTTACCCGCGCACAGGCCGAAGAGGAAATAGGCCATCTGAGCAACGTGTTTCCCGTGGTGCGCCTTCTTGATGCTCAAAGCGTCGAAGAAGAGGAAAGCTGCCTGCTGCACGGCGAGGGCTGCCCTTGCATGCGCAGGGTTGCCTGCGAGGTTCTGCAAAGCGGCGGCCAGGAAACGCGCATGCTGCGCATGGGCGACAACGAGCACCGCGCCACTGTCCGCTACCTGGAAGTAGACGGCGAGCCGCATGTCCTTTTGTATGCCCTGCCCGTGGAATCGCAGGAAGAGCCTTCGGTCGACCCGGCCCTGCTGTATATCGATCCCCTAACCGGCGTGTACAACCGTCGCTTCTACGAAGACAAGGTGCGCCGGCAGCGCATGTTCGCGGGCGTGGCCGTCATCGACTTGGACGACTTCAAGCTGGTGAACGACGCACTGGGCCACCATGCGGGCGACCTTGCCATCACCGCAGCCGCGCGCGCCATGAAAAGCCGGGTGCGCGAGTCGGACATCCTGCTGCGCTACGGCGGCGACGAGTTCGTGCTGGTGCTTCCCAACATCTCGGAGGAAGACTTCGCCCGCAAGCTGGAGTCCATCTCGAAGCAGGTTTCGCAGACAACGGTGCCCGGCTACGACCAGATGTCGCTTTCCGTCAGCATCGGCGGTGTGCTTTCCAACGGCTCTTCGGTGGAAGAGGCGGTAAAGCGTGCCGATGCCTTGATGTACCGCGCCAAGCAGCGGCATAGCTCCGTTATCACCGAGGCGGATGTGGCCGACGCTCCGGAATCCCGCAACCCGCTGCTGCTTATCGTGGACGATTCGGAGATGAACCGCGAGATCTTGAAGGAAATGCTGCACGATGAGTACGAGATCATCGAAGCGGAAAACGGCAAGCAGGCCATTTCCTACCTAGAGCAGTACGGGGCCGAGATATCGCTGGTGCTGCTGGACATCATCATGCCGGTGGTGAACGGCTTCGAGGTGCTCTCGCGCATGGTGCGCAGCGGCTGGATCGAGGACATCCCGGTAATCATGATATCCAGTGAGGAATCGGACGAAGCGGTTCTGCGCGCCTACGAGCTGGGCGCATCCGACTACATCGGCCGCCCGTTCGACATGCGCGTGGTGCGTCAGCGCGTAAGCAACATCATGCGCCTGTACGCCCGCCAGCGCCGCCTAAGCAACCTTCTTGCCCAGCAGTACTACGAGCGCGAAAAAGACAGCAACATGTTGGTGAACATCATGGGCGGCGCAATGGAGCTGCGAAACGGCGAAAGCGGCCCGCACGTGCTGCATGTGCGCAACCTTACCGATATCCTGCTGGAGCGCCTGGTGCAGAAGACCGACCGTTACCCCCTTTCCAGCGCCGAGCGCAACACCATCGCCATGGCCAGCACTCTGCACGACATAGGCAAGCTCGCCATCGCCGACGAGGTGCTGAACAAGCCCGGCACCTTAACGCCCGAAGAGTTCCAGGAAATGAAGGCGCACACCACCTTGGGCGCCGATATGCTGGAAAAGCTGAACATGTACTCCGACAGCCCCGTTCTGCTGAAAACCGCGCACGACATCTGCCGTTGGCACCACGAGCGGTGGGACGGCAGCGGCTATCCGGACGGCCTGAAGGGCGACGAGATTCCTATTTCCGCCCAGGTTGTCTCTATGGCAGATGTCTACGATGCGCTTACCAGCGAACGCGTGTACAAGCATGCCGTCGGCCACGACGAGGCGATGCGCATGATCCTGAACGGTGAATGCGGCGTGTTCAACCCGCTTCTGATCGAATGCTTGGTAGATGTTCAGGAGCGCATCCGCATAGAGATCGAGGAACCGACGTTGACCCCCCCCCTCTTCAATGTCGATAGAAACCAGTAACTAGGAACCAGTAACAAGGAGTTGAGCCGATGAGCGCAATCCAAGAAGCATACCAGCAGATCGGCGCCGATTATGAAGACGTGCTGAAGCGCCTGATGAACGAGCAGCTGGTAGCTCGCTTTCTGGGGAAGTTCCTGGAAGACCAAAGCTTCGCCAGCCTGCAGCAGGCGCTTTCCGCGGGCGATGCCCAAGCCGCCTTCATGGCAGCGCACACGTTGAAGGGTGTATGTCAGAACCTGGGGCTTTCGAACCTGTTCGCTCCCGTGAACGAGCTTACCGAGGCGCTGCGCGGCGGCTCTCTGGAAGGCTCCGACGCGCTGTTCGCTTTGGTGCAGGCCGAGTACGGAAAAACGGTAGATGCGCTGAAGGCTGCCCTGCAGTAGCAGAAGGGGCGGTTGGCTGCATTGCAGATTCCCGCTTCAAAAAGTTGTTTAACGTGCGAAAATAGGGAGCAGCCCTTACCAACAGGAGAAAAGATGGCTCAGAAAAAACTGGATAGCAGCGCCGTCAGCGCATTCTGCGGCAGCATCGCAACCATGCTTGCTGCCGGCGTCCAAACCGACGAAGCAGTGCACATGCTCTCGGAAAACCGCGCGCAGTCCCATTTCAAGCGCGTGTGCGATGCCGTGTACGGCAAGCTGGTTGAAGGCGCCGACCTGGCAACTTCCATGGAGGCAAGCGGTGCCTTCCCCACCTACGCCGTGGAAATGGTGCGCGTGGGCGAATCCGCCGGTCGCACCGAGCGCGTGCTGCGCAGCCTGGGCCGCTACTACGAAAGCGAGCGCCGCAGTTTCGCCAAGCTGCAAAGCGCCGTTGGGTATCCGGCTGCGCTGCTGTGCATCATGAGCATCATCCTGGCGTTCACGGTTGCCTTCATCTTGCCCATCTTCACCAGCACGTACGAAAACATGTCCGGCTCGCTTACCGCCGGCTCGTTCAGCATGGTAAGCGTTTCGGTGGTTATCGGCTGGGTTGCCCTTGTGCTGGTACTGGTGGCCACCGTTGCGGCGCTCGTCATTTCCGGCATGGCGCGCAGTCAGAATGGCCGCACCCGCGTTTCCGCCATGATGGAAAAGCTTCCCCTTACCAAGCAGGCCATGTATCAAATGGCCACATCCCGCTTCACCAACGCCCTTTCCTCGTTCGTTGCTTCCGGCGTGCAGGAAGAAGAGGCGCTGCGCCAGGCCCTGGCAACGGTGGAGCACCCGGAGCTGAAGGCCAAGCTCGAAGCTTCCTTGCAGAGCATGGTCGACCTTGACAACCCGCGCAGCCTAGGCCAGGCCATCGTGGAAAACGAGGTGTTCGAGCCGGTGTACGGCCGCATGATGCTCATGGGCACGCGTTCCGGTTCCACCGATGAAGTGCTGGCCCATCTTTCCGACATCTTCTTCGACGACGCCAACGACCAGATCGATGCCGCCGTCGATTCCGTGGAGCCGACGCTCGCCGCGTTCCTTACCATTGCGGTGGGCGCCACGCTCGTTGCGGTTATGCTGCCGCTTATCGGCATCATGGGATCCATCGCGTAGGGAACGCAGGCCGCTATGTTTCACGAGATAACAGATACCCAGCTGAAGCGCCGCCGCACGCGCCTTGCTGTGCTGGTCTGCGTTGTGGTGCTGCTTGTGGTTGCTGTATGCCTGGCGTTTACCACCGTGCAGGCCAATGCGCGCGAGCAGGGCGCCCTGGCTTTGCACGATTCCATCGTGAACGCGGCCAAGCAGTGCTGCGCCATCGAAGGCACCTACCCCAGCTCTCTTGAGCATTTGGAAAAGAACTACGGCCTTTCCATCAACCACAACGACTACCTGGTTTCCTACGAGTCGTTCGCCGACAACATCATGCCTACCGTGGTGGTGACGCCCCGATGAGCAGCAAAGCAGGAAAGTACGCTGAAAACCGCATAGATGCGCTTTCGTCGGTTGCACGAACCAGCCAAGCGGGCGCCGGCCCGTTGCCGCATAAGCATGTGTTCTCGGCCATCGTGATGGGCGTGTTCTTCGCAGCTTTGCTGTTGGCGCTTATCGCCGGTGTGCTGGTGTACAAGCACGTCACCGATGTGCAGACCCAGGCCAATGCCCAACGCGAGGGAATCGGGCTGGTTGCCAATGCCGTGCGCGCCAACGACGCTTCGGGTGCCATCGCAGTGGGGCAGGGGCCGGAAGGCCGCAGCCTGGTTGTGGTGGAAAAGCTTGCGTCGGGAACCTACGAAACCCGCTTCTACCTGTATCAGGGCAAAGTTGTGCAGGAGTACAGCCTTGCCGGCAGCATGTACACGCCCGAGCGGGCCAACACGGTAACCCAGTCCAACTCGTTCGACTTCACCTACAGCCACGGGCTGCTTTCCGTTACCACCGATCAGGGCACTGCCGAAGTTGCCCTGCGATCTTTGCAAGGGGGCGAATAGCATGGCCGCATTGAAGCGGGGCAAAACGCCTTGGACCAACACCGCCTTCATGATAGAGGCGCTGGTGCTGCTGTTCGTTTTGGTAGCATCGCTTGCGGTGTTCACTGCGCTGTTCGCCTATTCCACCGACAGCGCCAAGCAGGCCCAGCGCATATCCGATGCAACGGCCATTGCCCAGAACGCCGCCGAGGAGTTCAGCGCCAACCCTGTTGCGGCCAAGGACGGCAAGAGCGTTGGCGCCACGTCTAGCGCGCAGGCCGAAGGCTTCGCCGTTTCCTGCGATGTAACGTCCCAGCCCCAGGCGGTGGGCACGTTCTATTCCGCCCACATCACCGTGTCCGACGGCCAAGGCGAAGCCTATGCCTTGGACGTTGCCCGGTTCGTGGAAGGGGGCGAATAGCATGGCTAAGCAAAACGAAGGCGTGCGCATCGGCCCCATCAGCTTGGTAACGCTTATCTCGGTGCTGCTTCTGGCAGTGCTTGCCATGTTGTGCGTTACCACCGCAAACGCCACGCGCACCATGGCCGACCGCCAGGCGGCAAGCGTTGCCGAAACCTACCAGCTCGATGCGTGCGGCCAGGCATTGCTTGCCGGCGTGAACGCGCAGGTTGCGGGTACGGCTTCTGCGGCCGATGCCGCCGCTGCCGTTTCGGGCCAGCTGCCGCAGTTGCAGCAGCAGGCACTTAGCCAGGCAAACGGGCAAGATGCCCAGATCAACGCCAAGGTTGAAGGCACGGCTGTTGTTTTCACGGCTGCGCTTCCCAGCGGCAAGGTGCTCAACGGGGCTATCGCCCTTAACGAAAACGGTACCGCCTCCATTTCCGAATGGAAGCTTTCCACCACCCAGCAGGAAACTGAACAGGCCCTATGGTCGGGTTCTTCCGGGAACCAATAGTGCAAGGAGCATAGAACATGCAGCTTGAAGAGCTTTTGGAAAAGATGATCAACGTAAAGGCTTCCGACATCTTCATCAATGCCGGTTTGCCGTTGTCCTACCAGGCAAGCGGTGTGCATATGCGTACCGAAACCGATCCGCTTACCCCGGCAGATGCCAAGGAGTACATCCAGGGCATCTACAAGTTGGCGGGCCGCGACATTGCCATCTTCGAGGGCAACATCAACCACGACGACGACTTCAGCTTCGCCATTGCCGGCGTTGGCCGCTTCCGCGCCAACATCTTCCGTCAGCGCGGCAGCTACGGTGCCGTTATCCGCGTTATCCCGTTCGGCTTGCCCAACCCCGTGGAAATGAACATTCCCGATGCGGTCATGAACCTTGCCAGCACCAACAAGGGCCTGGTGCTGGTAACGGGCCCAGCGGGTGGCGGCAAGAGCACCACGCTGGCCTGCCTGCTCGACCGCATGAACAGCGAGCGCACAGGCCATATCATCACCATGGAAGACCCTATCGAGTACGTGCATAAGCACAACAAGTGCATCGTTACCCAGCGCGAGATCCCTACTGATATCGCAACCTACTCCGAGGCGCTCCGCTCCGCCATGCGCGAAAGCCCCGACGTTATCCTTCTTGGTGAAATGCGCGATGCCAACACCATCGGCACTGCCATGAACGCCGCCGAGATGGCCCAGCTGGTGCTTTCCACCCTGCACACCACCAGCGCTTCCGACACGGTAGAGCGCATTGTGGATGCATTCCCGGCAAACCAGCAGCGCCAGGTGCGCATTCAGCTTTCCATGGTGCTGCAGGCGGTTGTGTGCCAGCAGCTGGTGCCCACCGAAGACGGCAAAACCGTTCCGGTGTTCGAGATCATGATCATGAACACCGCCATCCGCAACCTTATCCGCGAGGAAAAGTCGTACCAGATCGATTCCGTCATCGCCTCCAACGGCAAGAACGGCATGCAAACCATGGATCAGGGCCTCTACAACGTGTACAAGGAAGGCAAGATCTCCAAGGAGATTGCCCTGCGCTACGCCAACCATCAGGAAGCCCTGCTTCGTCGCTTCGAGGCAGAGGGTCTGTAGCCTCAAGCTCCGCCAACGCATAAAATGCACCGGCCTCCCAATTCCCCGAAAAGGAAGCAAGGCGCACTCCGAAGCCCATCGCAATCTGCAGCGATGGGCCACGGGGCGCCCCTTCAGCACCGGGGAAGCGGGAGGCCTACTTATATCCTGGGGTTATGGGAAGCGGCTGCCGCCGCCAAAAAAATGAACATGTTCCATCCTTTTCACGTGGGCTTTTGGGTTATGATTTTTCAGGGGTCTCGTCTGAGGAGGGGAAGATGAGAGTAGAGGATCTTCGCTATTTCGAGCATCTTGCCGAAGTGCTGAACTACACACGCGCGTCGAAGGATCTAAGCATTTCGCAGCCTACGCTCTCGTTGGCCATCAAGCGCCTGGAAGACGAGTGGGGCGTTCAGCTGTTCTCCCGCAACCGTTCCACGGTAGAGCTCACCGAAATCGGCCGCGACATTTCTGATTGCGTTACCGGCGCCCTGCGCAGCCTTGATAGGGCGCGCACCTTGGCGGAAGAATCGCTGGGCACCGAAAACGCCGTTATCAACCTGGGCACCATCCATGCCATGCAGGGCAAGTTCTGGTCGCAGGCGCTTATCGAGTTCCGCAAGGCCAGCTCTTACGACCCGTACATCACCGTTACCCAGGCGTACTCGCGCGAGCTGCTGCGCCGCCTGCGCACGGGCCAGCTCGACGTTGCCTTCGCCAGCCGCATCGACGATTCGTCCGACCTGCGCTACAACCTGTGCTGGAGCCAACCGCTGGTGCTGGGCGTTAACCGCAAGCACCCGCTGGCGAAGAAGAAGGATGTTTCGCTGGAAGATTTGAAGGGCGGCTCGGTGTTCTCGTACAACCCCGCTTCGCCGGTGTACCACGAGATCCAAGGCCTTATCGAAGGCTATGGGCTAAACGTGGAATTCGCTTACGACGACGAGATCACGCTTTCCTCGCTTGTTGCGGCCGATGAATCGCGCTTGGCGCTGTTCTGCTACTCGCTGATGATCAACGCGTTCGACGACGTGGTATGCGTGCCCGTGCGCGAAGCCCCGGTAGACTTCCACAAAACCTATGTGGTAAGCCGCGATGAGGGCCGCCAGCCTAAGGTTGTGCAGGAATTTATAGATTTTATGAGCGCATATAGATTTCCCCGCTTGCTTGGTTAATAATAGAACGCGTTCTAAAACATGTTCAAAACGTGTTCAGCTCGAAGAGGCCATCCCGCAAGGGGGAGCGCGTTTACGAAGCAGCTTTGGAGGGGAAGCCCATGTCGTACAACCAGCACAGCCAGAACGGCAACACCAAGCTTTCTGCCCCTGCTCAGGCAAGCGCCAACATCAAGGCAGCTCCCATGCCGCCTGCCGCGCAGGAGCAGGAACTGCTTCCGTTCGCCCGCAAGGTTCGCTGGTTCGCGCTTGGCTTGCTCGGCGGCATCTTCGGCATGATGGGCGCCCTTATCTTCCAGGGCAGCCTTACCCAGGGCAACCGCAAGCAGGCCGAATGGGCCACGTGGGCAGGGTTCGCCATCAACACGTTCGTGCTGGTGCTGCTTATCAACAGCGGCTGCATCGATGCGGCAATCCAGTCGCTTACCGGCGCAGCTGCAGCTCCCGCCCCGGTTCACACCTCGGTGGCATTCGGCTAAAGCCAAACGAACAACGCACGTGCCAGGGCCCGGCTTACGCCGGGCTCTTTTTATGTCCCGGCCCCCGCGATAGCGCCTGGGTCGTTCGCGCCCCGGGTTGGGGCATTGCCGCTCGTGGTTCCCGTTTCGCAATACTCCAACCCACGTTGCTGTTCGCCCGGCGGCCCGACGCGCTCTTGCCCTCGTGCAGCGTCCTCCATAGAAACAAACCCGTTGCTCCTCTGAAAACTGTTCGAAACAAATGCTCATTAGGGTTGAGACATACGTAAAAGGCGAGCAGCTTGTGGCACAATTAACCAAAGCTAACAGCTCGTTAAAAATGCCGCATGGGCGGCGTGATCCTTAAGGAGAGAAGATGGCCCACGTTTCTGACATCTACGGATCGATGGTGTTCAATGAGCATGTAATGAAGGAACGCCTTCCTTCCGCAACGTACAAGAGCCTTGCCAAAACCATCAAGGAGGGCAAGGCGCTCGACATCGAGGTTGCCAACGTTGTTGCCCATGCCATGAAGGAATGGGCCATCGAGCACGGCGCAACCCACTACACCCACTGGTTCCAGCCGCTTTCCGGCATCACCTCTGAAAAGCACGACAGCTTCCTTGATCCGGTGGGCGACGGCACCGCCATCATGACCTTCTCGGGCAAGGAGCTTATCCAGGGCGAGCCCGACGCATCCAGCTTCCCCTCCGGCGGCCTGCGCGCCACCTTCGAGGCCCGCGGCTACACCGCATGGGATCCCACCAGCTACGCCTTCATCAAGGACGAGGTGCTGTGCATCCCCACCGCATTCTGCTCCTACACCGGCGAGGCTCTTGACAAGAAGACCCCGCTGCTGCGCTCCATGAGCGCCGTAAACGAGCAGGCTCAGCGCGTTCTGAAGTTCTTCGGCGAAGACGGCCACCGCGTGGTTTCCACCGTCGGTGCAGAGCAGGAGTACTTCCTCATCTCCGAGAAAGACTACGTGAAGCGCCAGGACCTTATCGTTACCGGCCGCACGCTGTTCGGCGCTGCACCGCTTAAGGGCCAGGAGCTTGAAGAGCACTACTTCGGCGCCATCCGCCCCACCGTCAACGAGTTCATGAAGGAAGTCGACGACGACCTGTGGGCACTCGGCGTTTCCGCCAAGACCAAGCACAACGAGGTTGCCCCCGCTCAGCACGAGCTGGCACCCCTGTTCACCAACTCCAACCGCGCAATCGACGAGAACCTGCTCACCATGGAAAAGATGCGCCTGAACGCTTCGCACCATGGCCTGGTTTGCCTGCAGCATGAAAAGCCGTTCGAGGGCATCAACGGTTCCGGCAAGCACAACAACTGGTCGCTTTCCTACGACAAGGTGAACCTGCTTGATCCCGGCGACGACCCCATGGACAACCTGCGCTTCCTCATCTTCCTGGCTTGCGTGGTTGAATCCGTGGACGAGTACCAGGAGCTGCTGCGCATGTCCGTTGCCTCTGCCGGCAACGACCATCGCCTGGGCGCCAACGAGGCACCTCCGGCCATCATCTCCATCTTCCTGGGCTCCGAGCTGGGCGCCATCGTGGACGCACTGATCTCCGGCGACGAGTACCACTCCGCCGAGGGCATTGCCATGGACCTGGGCGTTGCCGTTCTGCCGAAGTTCATGAAGGACAACACCGACCGCAACCGCACCAGCCCGTTCGCCTTCACCGGCAACAAGTT
>CAVBST010000021.1:0-28641 GCA_963598325.1 uncultured Prevotella sp.
ACGCCGTCCTTGTTGCGCTTGAAGTCGATGATGCGGTAACGACGCTTGTTGCCGCCACCCTGATGGCGCGTAGTGATACGACCATTGTTGTTGCGGCCAGCCTTCTTCGGCAAGGGCGCCAGCAGAGACTTCTCGGGCTTGGTGCTGGTGATCTCAGCAAAGTCCGAAACAGTCTGGAAGCGGCGTCCAGGGCTCGTAGGCTTGAACTGTTTTACTCCCATTTTCTTCCTTTCTACGGGCCAAGGCTCGTGCTTTGGCCCTTTGACTTATGTGGGCTCCATCACCGCCATGGGGACTTTTGGGAGAAAGCCCTCGGCGATTCCGAGTTCCACGCGCCCGGGTGTATCCATACACAGCCAGACGCAACCGAAAAGTATACTGGGATCACAGGAGTTATGCAAGGATGAATTTTGCGGTGCGATTTGATGGCCCCTAGCGCAGATCCTTGCCCAGTTCCGCGGCAAGCTCGGGGAGCAGCTTGGCGAACAACGCCTCTTCCCTGCCCTTCTTCAGCTCGCACTCCCATATTACATGGGTCTTCCAGCCGGCTTCGCGCAAGGCGGCAAGATTCCGCGCATCGCGTTCTTGATTCCGGTTGAACTTGGCAACCCAGTACTCGGTGTTCTTCTTGGGAAGCGAAAGGTTGCAGTGCGGGCAACGGTGCCAATAGCATCCGTTGATGAACAGCGCCACCTTCTTGCCCGGCCATGCCACATCGGGCCGCCCGGGGACCTTCCACTGCAAGCGGTACCCAGTAAGCCCCGCTTCGCGCAGGCGTTGGCGCACCAGCAGCTCGGGCTTGGTGTCCTTGCGTTTGTTGCCCTGCATGGATTTATGCACCGCATAGCTTGACGCTGCGGGAGCTTGGATTCGCACCGAGGCGTATTCGATGGACTCGAGCCGCTCCTTTTCAGCGGCTGCCCTGAATGCCCCTAGCTGCTGGTCGGTCGCGGGCGATGCGGACCCCAACGCCCTGCCCCATCGCTGGGTCAAGCGCTCAAGGCTCCACGCCGCATTGGCTGGGCTGGTTGAGGGAAGCACCTCTGCCTGAATCCCTACTATATATAAGAGGTACTTCTTATAGAGCCTTCCGGCAGTTGCGCCGTTGCATATCACCTTCGTTATGGGCGCCTGGCTCGTTATGCGCTGCACATCTACCGGCACTACGTTCTTGATAGACGAATCGCTGGAGCCCTTGATGTCGCATTCCGCTATCACATCCCAAAGGGCGATGCCGTTTCCAAGCAACAAGCTGCGCTTCTGGGCGATAGACGCCGGCTCGGGCTGTCCCATGCAGGCGGCAAGCATGCGCCAGAAGCGGTTGTTCGGGTTCCCGTAGTAGAAATCGTTCTTCCGGGAAAGCACCGAAGGAAACGAGCCCAGCACGAGCACGCGGCTGCGCTCATTGAACACCGGATCGAATCCATGGGAGATATGCTGGTAAGTTGCCATAGGCGGCAGTATAGCGAACCTGTGCGGCAACGTGGCTAGCAGGGGTGCGCTATGCTCTTTTCGGTAAGGAAGCGAAGGGCGGGCACATGGAACGAGCCGTACTGATAACCGGAGCAACGGGTGGGCTGGGGCGTGAATTTGCGCGCCAATACGCGAAAGCGGGCCACAACATAGTCCTCGTAGCCCGCAAGCGCGCAGCACTCGAAGGGTTAGCGGAAGAGCTGCGAGCAGAATACGGCATCGAAACCGCAGTATTCCCGTGCGATTTCACCGACCCTTCCGCGCCGGCGAAGCTGCACCGGGAACTAAGCGAACAGGGCATTTCCCCGGATATCCTGGTGAACAACGCCGGCCTTGGCTACGATGCCCCTTTCGTGGAAAGCGACATGCCCACCCAAGAAACCCTGATGAACGTGAATATGGCAGCCCTCACCAAGATGATGCGCCTGTTCGGGCGGGACATGGCAAAGCGGGGCAAAGGCGGCATCTTAAACGTTGCATCCATCGCCTCGTACCCCGAAGGGCCGTACATGGCAACGTACTACGCCTCGAAAGCTTATGTGCGCTCGCTAACCGAAGCGGTGCATACCGAGCTCTTGGGCAGCGGAGTGCACGTAACCGCCTTGTGTCCAGGCCCTGTGCGAACCGATTTCTGGGAGCGCGCCAGCGCCGGCAGCACGATTTTGGCGCACCTGGCGGTAAGCCCTAAAGGGATAGTGTCGGCCGGCAGGCGGGCACTGCGCTGGAATCTTTCCTCCTACGTGCCGGGGCTTCCCTGGAAGTTCGTCGCCTTCGCCACTCGGCTGCTGCCCCGCAGCTGGGTAAGGCTCGCCGCAGCGCAGCTGCAGAAGCCGAAGGGGCAATAGCATCGGTGTTGGCGGCATCCCATGCCCATAAAAGCCGATGTTGACACGAGGCTCCAAGCCGCCTGGACTGGCCTCGGAGGGCAGAAAGGCCCGCCAGAAGGCGGGCCTTGGATTCGCGGACAGCAATCCCGGCGCTGCCCCGCAGGCTCCTTGGGCAGCCGTAAGACGATTATTCGGCGCGCAGGGGCTCTAGGGCCTTCAGCATGAACTCGCTGGCTTCGGCGCACAGCTCGTCGGTGGGAGCCTCGGCCAGGACGCGGATCAGAGGCTCGGTGCCGCTAGCGCGCAGAAGCACACGGCCGCGGTCGCCCAGGAACTCTTCCGCCTGCTTTACCGAAGCCAACACAGCCTCATCCTGCATGGCGGCGTCTTTGTCCACGACACGCACATTGGTGAGCAGCTGCGGGTACAGCTTCACCGGCGCGCACAGCTGGGAAAGCGTTTCGCGCTCGGCGCGCAGCACCTCCATCACGCGCAGCGAGGTAAGGATGCCGTCGCCCGTGCTGGCGATGTCGCCGAAGATCACATGCCCCGACTGCTCGCCGCCCAGGCTGTAGCCGTTGGCGTGCATGCAGGCAAACACGTTCTTATCGCCCACGGCGGTGGTCTCGTAGTTCAGGCTTGCCTGCTCGAAGGCCTTCAGCACGCCGAAGTTGCTCATAACCGTGGGAACCACCGTGCCGGCGGAAAGGCGGCCGTGCTTGTTCAGGTACACGCCGCACACGTACAGGATAAGGTCGCCGTCGACCACATGGCCGCGCTCGTCCACCGCAAGGCAGCGGTCGGCATCGCCATCGAAGGCGAAGCCCACATCGAGCCCCTGCTCAACCACCAAGCGCTGCAGGCGGTCGATATGGGTGGAACCGCAATCGACGTTGATGTTGAAGCCATCGGGGCTGTTGTTGATAACGCGCACATCGGCACCCAAGGCGTCGAACACAGGCTTGGCAACCGAAGATGCCGAGCCGTTGGCACAGTCCAAGCCAACCTTCACGCCTTGGAGCGAGAAATTCGCGCTGGCAATGAGGTGTGCGATGTAGCGGTTGCGGCCCTGCATGTAGTCCACCGTGGCACCGATGGCATCGCCGGAAACCATGGGCACCTTTTCAGGGTATTCACCGTCGATGTACTGCTCGATAAGCTGCAGCAGCGATTCCTCCATCTTGTAGCCCTGGGAATTCACCAGCTTGATGCCGTTGTCGGTGTAAGGGTTGTGACTGGCCGTGATCATAACGCCGCAGTCGAATGCGCCGTCGGTGGTTTCGAAGGAAAGGCCCGGCGTGGGGATAACATGCAGCATATAGGCATCGGCGCCCGAGGCAACCAAGCCGGAAATCATGCCGCTTTCCAGCATGTAGCTGGAACGGCGGGTGTCCTTGCCCAGCACGATGCGCGCTTTGCGGCCCTGGCGCACGCCGTAGTACCAGCCGATGAAGCGGCCGATCTTGTATGCATGCTCAACCGTAAGGCTTTCGCCGGCAACGCCGCGGAAGCCGTCCGTACCGAAGTATTTCATGTGGTTCTCCTGTCCGATTGGCAGCCAAATGCGCCGCCGATTAACAGTTCGGGGAAGCAGCGCGAAAGTGCGAAACGCCCCTGTGCGCTGCCCGTAAGCCGTTCTATTATCCCCCACCTGGGCAAAAACTGCACATTAGCCGCGCGCAAACGGGAAAACAGCAGAACCTGGGCCTTTCAGCTTCCCAGCCAACGGGGCTCGACTTCCCAAGCCTCCCAACCGATAGGGGCAAGCCGCGCAACCCATTGCAAAGGCAGGGCATTCGCCCCTCACCTGCCTACGCTACACTTTTCACGTAAACAAAACCGCGCCGTCCACCACCGGCGCTTACCGATTGGGAGGGCCACATGAAAGGTCTTGAGGGAGTAAAAGTCGTCGAGCTTACCGGCTACGTTGCCGCGCCAGCCTGCCTGCGCATCTTGGGGGAAATGGGCGCCACCATCTACAAGATAGAGCCGTTTTCGGGTGACGAGTACCGCACCAACGGCCCGGCCTTCGGCATGGGCAAAACCGATATCGACGACCCCGCCTTCGACCTGGCATCGCTGAACAAGGAATTCCTTTCGGTGAACCTGAAGGACGAAAAGGGCAAGGAATTCCTGGAAAAGCTGCTCGCCGATGCCGACATCATGGTTACCAGCTTCCGCGACAAGGCCCTGAAGAAGTTGGGGCTCGACTACGATTCCGTGCATGAGCGCCACCCCCACCTGGTTTGGGGGCAGATGCGCGGCTACGGCGAGCACGGCCCCGAGCGCGACACCAAGGGCTTCGACACCACCGCTTACGCGGCGCGCGGCGGCTTTTTGGCATCGCTTCCGCAGGCGGGCGAAGGCTACCAGCCCATCAACTGGCCCGCTGCCATCGGCGACTGGAACAGCTCGATCACCCTTACCGCCGGCCTGCTGGCCGCGCTTGTGCGCAAGGAACGCACCGGCGAGGGCGACAAGGTTACCACCACGCTGCACCACAACGCGCTGTGGGCCATGAACATCATGCTGGCATCCAGCCAGTTCGGCGACGCCTGGCCGAAGAGCCGCTACGACGCCACCTGCCCTTCCAACAACACCTACCGTTCGAAGGACGGCGTTTGGTTCATCATCTGCTATGGCAGCTACGACCTGTTCTTCGAGCATTTGATGACCTCCATCGGGCTTACCTCCATCCTAGGCGATGAGCGCTATACCACCTCTGCCGCCATCAACAACGGAAGCGGCGGCAACACCGAGGTCATCAAGATGCTGGAGCAGCACTTCCTTACCCAAGATTGGGCGCATTGGGAGCCCATCTTCCAGGAAAACGAGATCCCCTACCAGCGCCTGTTCCTGCCCGACGACATCCTGCACGATGAAGAGGCCTTCGCCAATGACGCGCTGCGCACCCTGCACTACGACGCCTTCGGCGACAAGGTGCTTCCCACCACGCCGGTGCGCCTGGCCTCGGTGGGCGACCCGGTTCTGCGCCGCAGCCGCCCGGTGGGCTACGACACCGCGCGCATCATGGGCGAATACGGCTACACCGCCGAGCAGATTGCCCAGATGAGCGGAACATCCGTGAAGGTCTACGATGGCCCGGAAATGCCCGATTCGGTGATGGAACCCAGCTTCGGACCGCGTTCCATCCGCGAATAAGCCGGCCAGCAAAACGCAGCGTGCCCCCGAAGTGCTCTTCGGGGGCGTTTTTTATGAACGTGTTACACCAGGTCAGGCCTATATTGAGTTTAGCTATAACCTGCAGTGCGCGAATGCCCGTTTTCCCATACAAAACCCGAATAGCTCCCTGCATAGAGAGAAACGCGTTCAAATGCTAGGATAGCCCTTGAGCTGGAGATTCGGATTAACGCCAGTCCTCAGTTCCATTCGAAACGGGAATAAAGAAGGGATCATATTATGGATTTCAAGCTTACCGACGAGCAGGAGCTTCTCATTGAAAGCGCCCATGAGTACGCAACCCGCTACTTCACCGACGAAGCAGTAAAGCAGGCTTACGAGGTTGACCACCACATCAGCGTAGAGGCTGCCATGGCCTACCGCGAGGCCGGCTTCATGCACCTGGGCCTTCCCGAAGAGGTTGGCGGTGTTCCGGTAGACAAGCTCACCGAGATCCTCTTGGTAGAGAAGCTCCATGAGTTCACCGGCGTAACGCTTCCCTTCGTTACCGACTTCAACACCATCACCGACGTCATCGACTTCGGCTCCAAAGAGCAGCAGGAAATGATCATGAACGCGATCGAGAACGTGGAGAGCACCTGCATCGCCTGCTCCGCAATCTCCGAGCCCGCTGCCGGTTCCGACAACAACGCCATGACCTGCGTAACCCGCAAGCAGCCCGACGGCACCTACCTGCTGAACGGCCAGAAGACCTGGGTTACCCTGGGCGGTCTTTCCATCTACACCATGGTGGTAGCCAAGGACGAGGACCCCTCTTACGAGAACGACAAGTACTCCCTGTGGCTGGTTCCCAACGACACCCCCGGTTTCACCATCGGCCATCTTGACAAGGTTGGCCAGCAGGCCATCCCGTTCGTCGACCAGTTCTTCGACAACGTGGTGCTTACCGAGGACATGCGCCTGGGTGAGCCCGGCATGGGCTGGAAGCTCCTTATGAAGAAGCTTGAGTTCGAGCGCTGCCTGGTTGTTGCATCTTCCCTGGGCCTTGCACAGGCTGCCCTGAACGACGCCGGCGCCTACGCTTCCGAGCGCATCTGCTTCAAGAAGCCCATCGCCCACCAGACCACCATCCAGCTGCACCTGTGCGAGATGGAGAACATCATCCAGAACGTGCGCGCTCGCCTTTACCAGGTGGTTACCATGATCGACAACGGCGAGTCCACCCGCCTGGAGTCCGCTCTGCTGAAGGGCTACGCCTGCCGCGAGCTTACCCGCGTTGCCGACCTGGCAATGTCCATCTACGCAGCCATCGGCTACACCAAGGAAATCCGTGTAGGCCGCATCTGGGCAGACCTCCGCGGCAACGAGATGGGTGGCGGCACCACCGAGATCATGGACTACATCGCTGGCCGTCAGCTGGTAAAGAAGTACAAGGCAAAGTAGGCCTTCCCGAAAGCCATTCCTTCGCTTCGAAAGCCCCCTGCGCAGGGGGCTTTCGTTTTGCCCTGGCACATTGGGGCATTGGCGCATTGGGACAACCGCGGCCACCGCGGCAGCCCCAATCGAAACCCCCGAAAATAACCAGCGGGATGCAACATTAAGTTGCCGCTTGGCTATACTTAGACTTTGTGCGCAGCAAAGGATAAAACCGCAGCTGCAGCACCACCTATCCCCAACCCCTCCTCAAGGAGAAAAGCATGAAGACAATCGCGAATGCCTGGACAAGCTTAAGCTTGGTCAAGCGCATCATCATCGGCTTGGTGATCGGCGCCCTGCTGGGTGCCTTCGGCCCGAAGGACCTGGCCGTCATCACCCTGCTGGGCACGCTGTTCGTTAGCGCCCTGAAGGCGGTGGCACCGTTTTTGGTGTTCTTCCTCGTTATCAACGCGCTATGCCGCACCAAGCTGCCCCAGTCCATGCGCACCATCATCCTGCTGTACGTGGTTAGCACGCTTGCCGCAGCCTTCACCGCCGTGGCCGTGAGCTTCGCCTTCCCCGTCGAGCTCACCTTGTCCGGCGTAGAGGCCGCCGACAAGGCAGCGCCCACCGACATCGCCGAGGTGCTTACCACCCTTATCGGCAACATGGTGGTGAACCCCGTCGATGCCCTCACCAACGCCAACTACATCGGCATCCTGGTTTGGGCCGTCCTGCTGGGCATTGCCATGCGCTACACCAGCGAGGGAACCAAGAAGTTCTTCGGCGATATGTCGCACGTGATCTCTATCGTGGTTCGCTGGATCATCGCCTGCGCGCCATTCGGCATCCTTGGCTTGGTTTACACCTCGGTTGCGGAAAACGGCCCCGAGATCTTCATCGAGTACGGCCAGCTGCTGCTGGTTCTGCTGGGTGCCATGTTCTTCATCCTTCTGGTAGTTAACCCGCTTCTGGTGTTCTTGAACATCCACAAGAACCCCTACCCCATCGTGTTCCGCTGCATCAAGGACTCGGGTATGTACGCCTTCTTCACGCGCAGCTCGGCCGCCAACATCCCCGTGAACATGGAGCTGTGCAAGCGCCTGGGCATCAAGCACGACACGTACTCCGTTTCCATCCCCCTTGGCGCCACCATCAACATGGCGGGCGCAGCTATCACCATCACGGTTATGTCCATCGCCGCCGCCAACACCATGGGCATTGCCATCAATCCCGTTACCGCTGGCATCCTATGCGTGCTTGCTGCGGTTAGCGCATGCGGCGCATCCGGCGTTGCGGGCGGCTCGCTGCTGCTTATCCCGCTGTGCTGCTCGCTGTTCGGCATCAGCAACGACATCGCCATGCAGGTGGTAGGCGTCGGCTTCGTAATCGGCGTTATCCAAGACTCCGTGGAAACCGCACTGAACTCCCTTTCCGATGCGCTGTTCACCGCCACTGCCGACTACAAGGAACGTCGCAAGGCCGGCGTAGACTTCAAGGTGGGCAAGGATTGCGAAGAATGGAGCGCAGAACCCGCAGCCAGCACTGCTGAATAGAAGACAGCCAGCTCGCAGCAAATCTTTCAGCAGCACACTACCTACGAGCAAGCGCCTCCCTTGGCAAAGTCCAAGGGAGGCGCTTTGCGTTGTTCGACCTGCGTCAAGATTGCGCCCCCTACCATCCGTGCATGAAAAAGGCGCCGGTGGGCACCGACGCCTGCATTCGAAATTGTTTTCGGCCCCCTGCTCCGCTTAGCCGAGCAGGGCAAGCAGCCTATTCGCCGCGCGCTTCCTGCACGTGGCCGACGAGCTTGGCAATGCGCTCGGAGTATTCCGGGTGCTCGATGCCGGCTTCCGCCAAATCGACCACCGGAGCATCGCCCCACAGCGTTTCCAGGCGGTAGAACTCGCGCGCTTCCGGCTGGAACACGTCTACCACGAAGTCGCCATAGTCGATAAGCTCCCAGGAATGGTCTTTGGTCTGCTCGCGGGAAATGGGCTTCACGCCCGCTTCCTTGCGCAGCGCCTCTTCAACCGAGTCGAGGATAGCCTCTACCTGCGGGGTGTTCTGACCGGTAGCGATAACGAAGAAATCGGTAACGTCGATGATGTCGCCGACGCTGATAACCATGATGTCGGTTGCCTTGCGCTCGTCTGCAGCACGGGCGGCAATCAAAGCGCATTCACGTGGGGTCTTCTGCTGTTCCACTTACTCTCCCTTTCCTTTGGGGCAGCTGTTGCAATATCTATTCCAAACCAGAACGGTATCGTAACTGATTGGACGGTTGGTTTTCACCAGATGCGCCATGCCTTCCTTCAGCACGGCACAAAACATTTCTTCCAAGCCCATAACGCCGATCTGCTTGTACAGGCGCTTGTATTCAGGCACATCGTGCGTAGGCTCGATCTTATCGGCCACGAACACGATCATATCGAGCGGAGCCATGTCGGGCGAGCCTACCGTGTGGCGGTCTATGGCCTGCAGCACCTCGCTTCCCAGAAAGGGAAATTCCTGCCCCAACACCGCGGCGGCAGTAGAGCCGTGGAGCACCCAGGGCATATCCCGCACGGTTTCCGGCGCTATAGGAAGGCTGAAATCCCGCACGCGGCACGCCAAGCGCTTGGGGCTTAGCGCCTTGTCCCAATCGTGAAGAAGGCCAGCCATACGCGCCTGGTCTTCATCCACGCCGTAGGCGCGGGCCAACTTGCGGGCGGTCTTTGCCACCGAAAGGCTATGCACGTAACGGCTGGGGCTTACCCGCTGCATAAGCAGGCCCTTCATCTGCTTGTAGTTCGAAGAGCAGAAGGGCTTTTCCGTTTTAAACCCTTCGGCTTCGGTGGGAAGGTAGGCGAACTCGCTCAATTGGTCCTTGTCCAGTTCAACGGGCTGCTTCTTCTTGCTTTTAGCCATGGGATTCCCCTTCCCGGTAGAACTCATGCTCCATAACATGGTCCACTACCACCTGCGGGGTAAGGTAGCGAATCGATTTCCCCTGCGCCAAGCGGCGACGTAGCTCGCTTGAGGATATCTCCAGCGCCTCGATGGTAACGAACGATATGGAGATGCCCTTCGCGTCTTCCACGATCTGCCGGCGCTTCTGCTCGGTCAGCTCGAAACCCGGGCGGTCAACGCCAACGAAACGGGCGAGCTTGCCCATCTCCTGGGCACCACGCCACTTGGAAACTGTGGCGATGGCATCGGCCCCGGTAAGGAAGTACAGTTCCACGTTGCTGGGGTAATGGGCGCGCAGCGCGCGAAGGGTATCGATGGTGTAGGTATCGCCGCCACGGGCGATCTCTATATCGCTCACGTCGAAGTACGGGTTGTCGGCGATGGCGGCCCGGCACATAGCCAAGCGCTCGCTTGCCGGTGCGATACGCTGATCGCGCTTGAACACCGGGTTCGCCGTGGGGATGAACACGATAACGTCAAGCCCCAGGTCTTCACGAGCCTGCTCGGCACAAGCCAAATGACCGTTGTGGATGGGGTCGAACGTGCCGCCCATGATGCCCAAACGGCAGGGCTTGCCGTCTTTACCCAGGTCATCGAAGCGCTCACATACAACCGGGCGCTTCGAGCCCTTCTCGGACTCGGAAACCTTCCGCACCGCCTCGATAACGTCGATAGCGCTCATGGCTAGCCCCTAACCTGGCCTTCGCCGTTCAGCAGATACTTCATGCTGGTAAGTGCCTCCAAGGCGAAGGGGCCGCGCACATGCAGCTTCTGGGTAGAGATGCCGATCTCGGCACCCAAGCCGAATTCGCCGCCGTCGGTGAAGCGGGTGGAAGCGTTGGTGTACACCGCCGCAGCGTCTACTCCCTGCTGGAAGCGCGCGATTGCCGCATCGTCGGCGGCAACGATGCACTCGGAGTGGCCGGTGCCGTAACGGTTGATATGGGCAATGGCCTCTTCGACGCCGCCATCGATGCACTTGATGCTGATCTCCAAGCCCAGGTACTCGCGGCCCCAGTCGTCTTCCGTGGCGGCAACGAACAGCTCTTGCGCCTTGCCGCCTGCCGAACCTGCTGCACGAGCCACAGCTTCATCGCCGTGCACTGCAACCCCGGCATCTGCCAATCCCGTAAGCAGCTGCGGCAGGAACGCTTCGGCCACCGAGGAATCGACCAGCACCGACTCGCAGGCATTGCACACGCCCGGGCGCTGGGTTTTCGCGTTCATGATAATTGAGCGCGCCATGGGAAGGCTGGCTGATTCATGGACGTACACGTGGCAGTTGCCCACCCCAGTCTCGATGACGGGAACCGTGGCGCATTCCACGCAATGCTGGATAAGCCCCGCTCCACCACGGGGGATAAGCACATCCACCAAACCGCGCAAGCGCAGCAGCTCGTCGGTTTCAGCTCGATCGGTAGAGGCAATGGCAACGATGGAATCAGCGGGTAGCCCAGCACCCTCCACCGCGCTGCGAAGGACCTGGGCGATGGCCACATTCGAATGCACCGCCAGTGAGCCGCCGCGCAGCACGCAGGCGTTGCCCGATTTCACGCAGATGCCCGCCGCATCGGCAGTGACGTTGGGGCGTGCCTCGTACACCATGGCCACCACGCCAAGGGGCACGGTAACCTTGCGGAGCTGCAAGCCGTTGTACAGCGTGCGCTCCTCGATGGTCTTGCCCACCGGGTCGTCCAAGGCGGCAAGCTGCTCCAAGGCAGAGGCCATGCCCTCAATGCGGTCGGGGCTCAGCGCCAAGCGGTCCAAAAGCGATGCGGAAATGCCCTTTTCCTTGGCCGCTTCGCAGTCTTGCCGGTTCGCAGCGCAGATATCGGCCACGTTGGCGCGAAGGGCAGAAGCCATGGCGAAGAGCGCCTGGTTCTTCTGCTCGGTTGAAGCCTGCGCCATACGGGTTGCCGCTGCCTTCGCCGCCAGGGCGGCCTGCTTTGCCTCGCTCATTCGAACACCACCAATTCATCGCGATGGACTGCCGGCTTTTCGCTGAGGTTCACCAGCAGTTCGTTGCCCTTTATCTCTTTTTGCGTGCGCCCACGCGCCAAACTCACCTCGGAAGAGGGGGCACTCACGCGCCCGCGGGCAAACAGATGCCCCGACTCGTCCTTGATATCCACGATGTCACCGCGGAAGAACGAGCCCTCCACTTCCTTGATGCCCACCGAGAGCAGCGAGGAACCGCGCTCGATCAAGGCGCCCTTGGCCCCATCGTCTACCACAAGCACGCCCTTGGCGGTATCGCCCAAGGCGATCCAGAGCTTGCGGGGCGTGATGTCGTGCGGAACGGTTCGTGCGGCGAAGTAGGTGCCCACCTGCTCGCCCGAAACGATGTCTTCCAGGCTATGCGCGCGATGCCCGTGGCAGATAACCATGGGGATGCCAGCAAGCATAAGCACGCGCGCAGCACGGATCTTCGTGATCATGCCGCCGCTGCCCACCTTCGAGCCCACGCCGCCCGCAGTTGCCATGAGTTGGGGCGTGATGCGCTCGACGCGTGGCACCAAGGTGGCCGTCGGGTCTTCAGAAGGGTTGGCGGTATACAGGCCCTCGATGTCCGAGAAGATAACGCACAGGTCGGCCTGCACCAGGCAGGAAACCAAGGCGGCCAGGGTGTCGTTGTCGCCGAAGCGGATCTGCTCGACGGAAACCGTGTCGTTCTCGTTGATGATGGGCACCACGTCGAAGTCGACCAAGCGCTCGAGCGTGTCGCGTGCATGCAGGTACGCATTGCGCTGGGCCGTTGAATGGCGGGTTATCAGGACGCACGAGGTAAGGATCCCGTAATTGGAGAAAGAATCGGCGTAGGTGGACATAAGCGCGTTCTGGCCCACCGACGCCGCCGCCTGCAGCGATGGCATATCGGTTGGGCGCTCATCTATCCCCAGCGCCTCAAGCCCGCAGGCAATGGCGGCACTGGAAACGATGATAGGGCTCCAACCCTGTTCGCGCAGGGCGTTCACCTGGGCAGCAAGGCCATCGAAGTACGGGCGATCGAGCTTGCCTTGGCTGTTCACCAAAGTGGAGGAGCCGATCTTGATTACTATGACCTTCTTGCCGTTCCTCATGGGCTAAATGTCCAATCCGCCGTAGATATCGTCATGCATGCGCGCCGACTCGAACTCGAAGGCACAGCCCAAGATGCGGATCTCGTCCCCATCGCGAGCACCGGCCTTCTCCAGAGCCTCGTCGAGCTTCAAGCGCTTGAAGCGATGCTGCAAGAAGGCAATGGCCTCGTCGTTTTCCCAGTCGGTTTGGATAACCATGCGCTCGATCTGCTTGCCGGTAACGCGGAACACGCCTTCGGAAAGCTGCTCGATCTCGAAGCGCTTGTCGCGCTCGTCGCGGCGATGCTGCCAGATCTGGTCGAAGTGCTCAACGCCTTCCTGGGCCTTGCGCTCCGCTTCGCGCAGCTCGGCGATCTTGGAGCCCGCCGCCTTCATGAGCGCATCGACGCCCTTGCCGGTAACCGCGCTGGTGAAGAACACCTTGGGGTTCAACGGGCTTTCGGCGAACTCGTTGCCGCCGGCACGCTCGATGGAATCGCGGCGCACCTCTTCCTCAAGGCGCTTCGCCGCATCTTCCACGCCCGGCGCGTCGATCTTGTTGCCCACCACGATGCAGGGGCGCTGGGCAAGCTCGGGCAGGTACATCTTCAGCTCGTTGTTGATGATACGGTAATCCTCTACCGGGTCGCGGCCTTCGTAGCCGCCGGTAAGGTCGATGACGTGAAGGATAACGGCGCAGCGCTCAACATGGCGCAGGAACTCGTGCCCCAAGCCCTTGCCTTCATGCGCGCCCTCGATCAGGCCGGGAACGTCGGCAACCACGTAGTTGTACTCGTCGGCCTTCACCACACCCAGGTTGGGCACCAAAGTGGTGAACGGGTAATCGCCGATCTTGGGCTTGGCGGCGCTCATGCGCGAGATAAGCGAGCTCTTGCCGGCAGAGGGAACGCCCACCAAGGCGGCATCGGCCATGAGCTTCATCTCAAGCTCGATCCAGCATTCCTCGGCAGGAACGCCCAGTTCGGCGAAAGCAGGGGCACGGCGCGTGGGCGTTACGAAGTGGGTGTTGCCTCGGCCGCCAACGCCGCCGCGGGCCACGATGATGCTCTCGCCGTCGTGCGTAAGGTCGGCAATCACTTCACCCGTCTGCTTGGTCTCCTCGTCGTACTCGCGCACGATGGTGCCAACGGGAACCTTCAGAACAAGATCCTCGCCGTTGGCGCCGTTCATCTTGGAGCCCTTGCCATGGGTACCGCGCGTGGCCTTGAAATGGTGCTTGAAGCGGTAATCGATAAGCGACGAAACGCGCATGTCGGCCACTAGGACGATGTTGCCGCCCCTGCCGCCGTCACCGCCGTCGGGGCCACCCTTGGGCACATGCGCCTCGCGACGAAACGACATGCATCCAGCGCCACCGTCGCCGGCCTTTACGAATATGCGAACCTTGTCTGTAAACATGTTCCTTCGATTCTAAACGAAAAGGCCCCCTGCACGCTTGCAGAGGGCCTTCCAATATCCGAGATATCCTAACGGAGCTTACGCCTCGGGGCGAACATGCACCTTGCGACGTGCGCCCTTGGTGTACTCTACCGTGCCTTCGCACAGAGCGAAAAGGGTATCGTCCTTGCCACGACCCACGTTCTCACCGGGGTGGATGCGCGTACCGCGCTGACGAACCAGAACGTTGCCCGCACCGACGAACTCACCTGCGAAGCGCTTGCAACCAAGACGCTTAGACTCGGAATCGCGGCCGTTGCGGATGGAACCTTGACCTTTCTTGTGTGCCATGAGTATTCCTCCTTAACTATGCGATGTTGGTGATCTGAACGCGAGTCAGATTCTGACGATGACCGCGCAGCTTCTTGTAGTTCTTGCGCTTCTTGAACTTGAAGACGAGCTGCTTTTCGCCCTTGAACTGCTCGACGATGGTTGCCTCTACCTTGGTCTTTGCAGCCTCGGCAGGATCGGCAACGACCTTGGAGCCGTCAACGACTGCGATAGCGGTAAGAGCGACCTTGTCGCCTGCCTCACCCTCAAGCTTTTCGACGTTCAGGCAGTCACCGGTGGATACCTTGTACTGCTTGCCGCCAGTCTTAACGATTGCGTACATATTTCTCCTTATTCGAATAAACGCAAGGCGATAACTTTGGAAGCGTGACCGTAGCAAGTCGGCTGCAGTGTTGGGTGGCTGCCGCCGGAACGTATGCACAATCCCCGCGTATCATCGCACTTATTCCTTTGTTGCACAGATTTCCCGTGCAACCTGTTGAATGATACCAGAATGGCCGAGTTTGAGAAGGGGAATCCACAAGTTCTTGGAAGGCGAGTGAGGCACAACGCCAGCCGCTTAGCGCTTGGCTATCCAGCCCCTCGCGTATTCACGCGCCCACGAATCCAGCGCAAGCAGCTGCTCTATGCTTTCCACTTTCTGCACGCCCTGCTGCTCGTGGGCTTCCATGGATGCCTCGACGCACTCGGCAATGCCCAGGTAGCTTAGGCCTTCATCCAGGAAGGCGGCCACCGCAACCTCGTTGGCGGCGTTCATGATGCACGGCAGCGTGCCCCCTACCCTGCCGGCGTGGTAGGCAAGGGCAAGCGCGCGGAAGGTTTCGGTGTCGGGCGCGGCGAATTCCAACGAACCCAACGTACGGAAATCGAGCGGCTGCACCGGAGCGTCCCAACGCTCGGGGTAGCTGAGCGCGAACTGGATGGGAATGCGCATGTCGGTAGTACCCAAGTGCGCCTTCACGCTGCCGTCGGAGAACTCCACCATGGAATGAATGGCGCTCTGCGGCTGCACCACCACCTCGATCTTGTCGTAGGACATGGCGAACAGATGGTGCGCCTCTATGACTTCCAGCCCCTTGTTCATAAGGGTGGAAGAGTCGATGGAGATCTTCCTGCCCATGTTCCAGGTGGGATGGGCAAGCGCTTGAGCAGGCGTTATATGCTCCAAATCGGCGCGTTTCCTACCGCGGAAGGGGCCGCCGGAAGCGGTTACCCACAGCTTGCTTACCTCACGGGGCTGCTCGCCTAGAAGGCACTGGTAGATGGCGCCGTGCTCGGAGTCGATGGGCATCAGGCGGCCTGGCTGCGCCGCCATGGGCATGATAAGGTCGCCGCCTACCACCAGCGATTCCTTGTTGGCAAGGGCAAGCACCTTGCCGGCTTTCAGGGTTTCGTAGCTTGCCTGCAGGCCGGCAGCACCCACCAGCGAATTCACCACCACGTCCACCTCGGGCAAATGCACAAGGCTGCGCACAGCATCGGCACCGAAGCCGATGGAGGAAGCGGAATCGGCAAAGCCAGCTACATGCTCTTCAAGCTCGGCAACTGCCGAAGGGCCTGCCGCATCGGGATTGCCCAGCGCGATATGCCCCACGTTGAATTCCTTGGCCTGCGCCAGCAGTTCAGCCCCGCGCGTGTCTGCGGCAAGCGCCACCACTTCCAAACGGTCGGGATGGCGGCGGGCCACATCGAGCGTTTGCGTGCCGATGGAGCCGGTAGACCCCAGCACGGCAATGCGGCGCTTCGGCGCAGCGGTTGGGCAAGTTCCATCGTTACAGGGCATAGGGTATGCACCCTCCTAAGATAAGCATGATGGCGCCGGTGAGCGTGACCAGGAACTGGGAATCGCAGCGGTCGAGCAGGCCGCCATGACCGGGCATGATGGTGCCGGAATCCTTGAAGCCGGAATTGCGCTTGATGCGGCTTTCCACCAAGTCGCCCAAAACACCTGCCAAACCGTTCAAGAAGCCGAAGACCAACGCCTGCGGGATGGACATGGTAACACCCGGGATAAGCGTGAGCAGGCACCAAAACGCCATGGCGAAGGCCAAACCGGCGATGAAGCCCTCCCAGCTCTTCTTGGGCGAGATGTGCGGGGCCAGCTTATGCTTGCCGATGGCTGAGCCCACCAGGTAAGCGAAGGCGTCGTTGCCCCATACGCTGGCGAATAGGCCCAATACCAACAGGGCGCCCCACTGGTCGGGCAAGGAGGCGCGCAGCACCATGGCGGTGGACATAACCAGGCCGGTGTACACCGCGCCGAACAGGCTTACCGCCACATCGCTGATGCGCGCCGGCATCCAGAACACGTACCACACCAACAGCGACAGCACGAACAACGCCAGCACCACAACGACGCCCGAAAGGCCGAAAAGCCAGGTGGCCAGCGGGAAAAGCGCGGCCGCGCATATGCCTAAGAACTCGTTGGGCAGCTTCGCATCGGAGCGGAGCATATAGTAGAACTCGCCAGCGCAGATGGCGCTGAGCACCGAAAGGTAGATGGCCGTGGTGGGCTCGGAGGCATAGATGCACACAACGGTAAGCGCAATGTACACCGCACCGGTGGTGATGCGAACCGCAAGGTTGCTGGGCTGCTTGGCCTTCTTGCCCGGCTTGGGCTTCGCAGGCTTCCTTTTCTTTGCGGGCTGCTGGTCTTCCCCGGGAAGAGCATGGGCTTCTATGCATTGCACCTCGGTGGCAAGGCCGTTGCCCACCGCATCGCCTTCGCCCCTGAGGAACGGCTTGCGTATGCGCGTCTTCGCCATCCGCTACACCGCCCCGAAGCGGCGATCACGCCCCTGGAATTCCAGCATGGCGCGCAAAAGGTCGTAACGGTTGAAGTCGGGCCAGAGCACATCGGTGCACACGAACTCCGAGTAGGCAATCTGCCAAAGCAGGAAGTTGCTGATGCGCATTTCGCCCGAGGTGCGGATAAGCAAATCGGGGTCAGGGATATCGGCAGTATCGAGGCCTTTTTCGAAGACAGCCTCGTCCAATTCAAGGGAACGGCCGGCGTCGTGCGCCGCAATGGCAGCGTCGGCGTAGGCCTTGGCAGCATTCAAGATCTCTTGACGAGAACCATAGTTCACCGCCACAACCAGCGTCATGCCGTCGTTGCCCTTCGTTTTCTCCCAAGCCGCATCGAAGGCATCGCGCGTTTCCTGGGGCAGCGCGGAAAGGTCGCCAATGGTGCGCACGCGCACATGTTCTTCATGCAGGCCGTCCACTTCCGCCAACATGGTTTTGGCGAAAAGCTCCATCAGGCCGGTTACCTCGTCTTGCGGGCGCTTCCAGTTCTCGGTGGAAAACGAGTAGATGGTAAGGTAGTCCACCCCGCAGTCGTTGGCGCAGCGGATGGTTTCGCGCACCGCCTCGATGCCGGCCTTGTGCCCGCGCAGTCGATTGAGCGCGCGCTTCTTCGCCCAACGCCCGTTTCCGTCCATGATGACGGCGATATGACGCGGAACCCGGCTCTGGTCGAGCTGCTGCGGATCGAGCCCCGCGGGAGGATTGGGAAAGATGTAATCAAGCGGTTGTCTCATTTCCGTGTACCTCCAACGTTTCCTATCTGCACGTCAACCTGAAGCGCCGGCACGTATGGCCGGCGCATGATCCGTTTCGAAAGCCTTCAGATGGCTAGATGGCCATCAGCTCTTTTTCCTTCTTGGCCAGGGCGTCATCGATCTTGGCGATAGCCTGGTCGGTGAGCTTCTGGATATCGGCCTCGGCGCGGCGCTGATCGTCTTCGGGCAGGCCGTCGTCCTTGACCGCCTTCTCTACCGCGGAATTGGCATCGCGGCGAGCGTTGCGCACGGCAACACGGCTTTCCTCGGCATAACCGCGACATTCCTTCACGAACTCCTTACGGCGCTCCTCGGTGAGGGGCGGGAAGGAAAGGCGGATAACGGAGCCGTCGTTGTTCGGCATTACGCCAAGGTTGGCTTCCTGGATGGCATGGTCGATGCCGCCGAGGGCCGACTTGTCCCAAGGCTCGATGACCAGGGTGTGGGCATCGGGGGTCTTAACGGCAGCCATCTGGTTGATGGGAGTGGGAACCCCGTAGTAGTCGGCCTTCACGCGGTCGAGGATCATCGCGTTCGCACGGCCGGTGCGAACCGAAGCGAAGTTGTTGGCCAGCTGCTGCTCGGCACCTTCCATGCGCTTTTGCGCCTTGTCCATGATGTCGTTGATCATCTTGGGTCCTTCCCCCTGTTGTTTGCGAAATAGCTGAGCCTGTGCGTGGCGCCTTCGATGCGCTGCCCTAGGCGGTGACGGTGGTTCCGATGTTCTCGCCCTTCAAAATGCGGGAGATGTTGCCGGGAACCATAAGATCGAATACCAGGATGGGCAGCTTGTTGTCCATGCACAGCGAAGTGGCCGTGGAATCCATGACGTGCAGCTCGCGCGAGAGGACCTCGAGGTAGCTGATGGTCTCGAAGCGCTTGGCGTCGGGGTTGGTAACCGGGTCGGCATCGTAGATGCCGTCGACCTTGGTTGCCTTCATCAGGCACTCGGCGTTGATCTCGCAGGCACGCAGGGCGGCCGTGGTATCGGTGGTGAAGTACGGATTGCCCGTGCCGGCCGCGAAGATGACCACGTATCCCTTTTCCAGGTGGTGGACCGCACGGCGGCGGATGTAGGGCTCGGAAACCTGGCGCATCTCGATAGCACTCATCACGCGGGTGGGGATACCATGGCGCTCGAAGGCGTCCTGCAGGGCAAGGGCGTTCATGCACGTTGCCAGCATGCCGATGTAGTCGGCCTGGGCGCGGTCCATACCCTCGGCGGAACCGGCAAGGCCGCGGAAGATGTTGCCGCCGCCGACGGTGACCGCAAGCTGGATGCCGTCTTCCACGATTTCCTTGATCTGAACCGCAAGCTCCTCGACAACCTTGGGGTCGATGCCGTAGCCGGCCTCGCCCATCAGCGCTTCACCGGAAAGCTTCAGGAGAACGCGCTTGTACTTGTACTCAGAGCCCATGGGCACATCCTTTCATCGTCATTATCCTGATCATCTTACCGTAAAACACCGCTGCCCTACCCATGCGCACAAAAAAGAACCGCGGCCCTAGCCGCGGTTCCGTGAAACGGGCCGGAAAGCCCAGCAAATGCCCTTATGCACCACGCAAAAGCGTCGGCCTGAAGCCGCCTAAAGCGCTGCGTGGAAGGTGTTCAGCACCTGATCGAGCGACTTGACGTCTACCTGGCCGGGAGCGGAAGCCTGCTTGGCGGCACCGAAGGTGGCGCAGCTTCCCACGAACTCGCCGGTAAGGCGTGCAAGCGTGCCCAAAGGCGACATGGAAACGCACAGCAGCGGGATCTCTGCATGGTTCTCGAACATCTCACGCGTGGCATCGAGCGTCATCAGGACGTCCTTGCGGCTGTTGGGCCAATAGGAGATCTTGGCGATGTCGGCGCCCAGGTCCTGCATCTTCTGGTAGTTCGCGATGATCTGGTCGTAGGAAGGCGTCTTCTCGAAGTCGTGGTTGGAAAGCAGGGCGAACTTGCCGGCGGCATGCACATCGGCGATGAGCTGGGGCACCATGGCATCGTCCATGAATGCCTCGATATCCACGATGTCAACCAAACCGCTTTCGGCAAGCGCCTTGTTGAGCTCGGCATACTTGGCGGGCTCCACTTCCTTTTCACCGCCTTCGGCCTTCGAGCGGAAGGTTGCCAGGATGGGCATGTCGCCCACGGTTTCGCGCAGCACCTTTGCCGCCGCGAGCAGGGCCTCGGTGTCGAACACCTGGTCGAACCAATCAAGGCGCCATTCGGCCACATCTACCGGGATTCCGCGCAGGGCATGCGCCTGATCTACCAGGTCGACAAGGTCCTTGCCGCACAGAGAGGAAAAGATCTTCGTGCGGCCTTCGCCGATGTTCACGCCGCGGACGTTTACTGTCTTCATGCTGGTTGCTCCTTACTGCCGGCCCGATTACTCGTCGTAGTTGATGCCGAGGGTTTCCTTCATGTACTCGATGGGCATGGGCTCGCCGGTCCACAGCTCGAATGCGGCGGAACCCTGGAAGAGCATCATGCCAAGGCCGTTCATGGTCTTGCAGCCGGCATCCTTGGCCATCTGGCGCATGATGGAGCAACGGGGCTCGTAGGGAACGTCGATGACGTTGAGCTCCTTGTGGAAGAACGACTTGTCGGGAATGATGGACTGGTCCTGCAGCGGAGGCATGCCCACGCTGGTAGCGTTCACGAACAGATAGGAATCGGCCATCTCTTCCTTCAGCTTGTCAAGATCGGTCAGGTCGTAGAGCACTGCCTTGCAGTCGGTCATCTCGTTGATCTTCTTCACGGTTTCCTCGCCGCGGGCCCAGAAGTCGTCCTTGCGGTTGAAGATGGAGATCTCGGCAACGCCGTCGAGGGCTGCCTGGATCTGGATGGCGGTGCCGGCACCGCCGCAACCGACGATGGTCATCTTCTTGCCGATGGGATCGATGCCGTTGTCGCGGGCAGATTCCATGAAGCCGGTGCCGTCGGTGATGGTGCCGGTAAGGTGGCCGTTGTCGTTGATGATGGTGTTCACCGCACCGCACATCTGGGCAGCGGGCGTAAGCTCATCGAGGTACTGGCCGACGATGGTCTTATTGGGCATGGAGATGTTGGAGCCGCGCATCTTCAACGTGCGAAGCGCCTGAACGCCAGCCTCGATCTCGTCGGCACCAACCTCAAAGCAAAGGTAAGCGTAGTCGTAGCCAAGCTTGGCGAATGCGGCGTTGTGCATCGCGGGAGAGCCGGAGTGACGGATAGGGTAAGCCATAAGGCCGATGAGCTCGGTGTGGCCGGTAATACGTTCGGACATGTTGGTTCCTTCCCCTTGTTCAGAGCGCGCCTTCTACGGGCAGGCTCTTCCTCTTGGCATCGTGGTTTCAGGCTTGATATTGATGCCGCTTATTGAAAGCCGTAATCCTCTTCGGCTCCCTTGAATCGGAGTATAGCACCGTACTTGCTGGTCACAGGGCCGCTAGCGCAGAACAAGCAAGCTCCAGGTTATAGCATCTTTGTATATGCCTTCATCCTCGCATATTTCCCCACGTCACAGGCCCGCTCCTTTTAGAACACGTTCAATCTTGGTTAGGGGCGCAAAAAGCGCCGTCCGACAAGACGGCGCGACCAAGCAAGGAGCCCCCTTCGCCTTGTCAGACGAAGGGGGCCATAGAGAAAGGAAAGGAAAGAGCATTGAAACCCTAGGTTGTAAACGCCCTAGGTTGTGAAAGCCCTAGGTTGCAAAAGACCTAGGTTGGCGTAGTAAGCCAGCGAGCGGGATTCTGACGAGTGCAGGCGGGCTGAAAGAGGAAGGTGCTGGCCTTCGGCCGCGCCGACCGATTGAAGCCTGCCTGTGCCGTCAGAATCCCGCGCAGCGTCATCGCGTCTCTTGCGGGAAAGTGCCGTTCGGAAGAACGGCGCAACACATTTAGGAGTCCGAACCTAATGTTACTTGCACCGTGGATTCCTGGCCGTTGCGGTTGTAGGTAACCGATACCGTATCACCCACATTGTGGGAGCGAACCGCCAGGACCAAGTCGGTAGAAGAGCTGATGGTGGTGTCGCCGCACTTGGTGATGATGTCGCCCACCTGGATGCCGGCGTTGGCGGCGGAAGTGCCCGAGCTTACGCTGGTCACATAGGCGCCGGAGCTGACCGAAAGGTTGTAGCGCTGCGCGATCTGGCTGTTCACCGTGGTGCCGGAAACACCGAGCTGAGCATGGGAAGGCGTCTTTCCGTCGATGATCTGCTGGGCGATGTTCATGGCGTAGTCGACCGGGATGGCGAAGCCCACGCCAGAGCTGGAGCCGGAGGAAGAGGCGATCAGCGTGTTCACGCCGATGAGCTTGCCGTCCTTGTCTACCAGGGCGCCGCCGGAGTTGCCGGGGTTGATGGCCGCATCGGTCTGGATCATGTTCGTGTACACCGCGCTGGAGCTGCTGGAAGAAGAGCTGCTGGAAGAGTTGAGCGCAGAGGTAGTGCGGCTGGTAGCCGAGACGATGCCGGTGGAAACCGACTGCTCAAGGCCGAACGGGCTGCCTACAGCCATGACCCATTCGCCAACCGAAAGGTCGGAGGAAGAACCTATCTCGATAGCGGTAAGGTCGGTTGCGTCGATCTTCAGCACGGCTAGGTCGCTGGACGCGTCGGTACCCACCACGGTGGCCGTGTACACGGAACCGGAAGCGTTCACCTTAAGCTGGTCGGCGCCCTCGATAACGTGGTAGTTGGTAAGGATGTAACCATCAGAGGAAAGGATGATGCCCGAGCCCAGGGAAGATTCCGTGAGCTCGCTGCTGTTGCTGCTCTGCCCCATCATGCCGTACAGGCTCTGGCTCTGCTGGCGGGTGTACACATCGATGTTCACCACGGAAGGAAGGCACTTCTGGGAAACCGCTTCGGCCAGGGTGGTGTCCTCGCCGTTCACGGTGATGCTGGTTCCGCTGCCGTCGCTGCCCAGCACTGTAGAGCCGGAGGGATGCGCGATGCCGTATGCACCCAGGCATACGATGCAAGCGACCGCAGCACCCGCGAAGGCAAGCAGGAAGGTTTTCAGCGAAGAGTTCTTCTTTGCAGGAGCGTGGGGCGCAGCGGCATTGGGCACCTGCTGGCTAGCATTGGGATTGGCCCAAGCATCGGGGGGCACAGGCCCGTTGGAATAGTTGCCGGAATCGTTCATGGGGGCTCTCCTTGGAAGCGTACGGGGCACCGCTTTCGCGGCTTGTCTCTTTGTCCCCAGAATAAAAAGAACGGAGGGCGCAGCAAAATGCACCCTCCGTTTGTAAACGTTACGACACCTTTTCAACAAAGAGTCGCTATCCGTCCCCTTTGCCCGAAGAAGCGCCGATAAAAGCCGGTTACCCCCGTGCATTTGCAACAGACGCGCCCGACCGCGGGCGAACGAGCCTGCCAACGCGGCCAATTAAGGCTCGAACCCGCCGCAAGCTCCCGCGCGCACGTGGCAGCTGGGGCCGGCCGGCTTTCCCGGCTTCCGCACTCAGGTGGCAACTGGGGCTGGTCGGCCTTCCCTAGTTGCTGCTTGAGCTGGAGCTGCTGCGGGAAGAGTTGGAAGAAGAGCTCGAGGAAGACGAGCTGGACGAACTAGAAGTGCTGGACGAGTTGGAAGAGCTGGAGCTGCTCGAAGAGGTATCGCCGGTAACCACCGTTACCTCGTTGTCGGAGCTGCTCGAGGAAGACTGCTTGGTGGACTCGATAACCTTCAGCGAGGAAATGCTGGACTGGCTGCCAAGCCACTTGCTTTGGATCACATCGATGATGCCGCCGGAGCGCAGGGTGGAAAGCGCCTGGGAAACCGCCTGCTGCAACGCGGTATTGGTGCTGGACACCGCAACGCTATAGGAGGAAGGCTGCTGCAGAAGCGCGATGGGGTACGCCTGCATCGAAGAGGTATGCACCACGTATTCGCCGATGGTGCTGTCGGCGGCAACGTAGTTGACGGCACCGGTCTTCAAAGACTCGAACGCCGATTGCAGGTCGGTAGAAGACTTCAGGCACGACTCGCCGTAAACGTCGCTAACCGCCCATGCGCTCATGGACGAGGACTGGGCGGCAACGGTGAACGAACCCGAGGAAGTGGGAGCCTGGGCGCCCTGGGTAAGCGAGAACAACGCAACGCCGGAAGACAGGTAGGCGTCCGACTTCCAATAGGCGGAATTCTCCTTGACCACGCCCATGACGATATCGACGTTTTCCTTGGTAAATGCCGTGTCGGCCGAAGAGCCGACGTCCACCAGCTCAAGCTTCAGGCCCATTTGATCGGCCATGGCGGCAGCGATGTCGACATCGATGCCGATGATGCTGCCCGAAGACTCCGCCGCATACGGGGCGTTGGAGGCATTCACGCCAACGCGCAGCGTTCCCGAAGACTTCAAGGCGGAGTTGCTGACGGACTGATCCTTCGTCTGGGGCGTGTACCCGCCCGAAGAGCAGCCGGCAAGCGCAAGCGCCATGCCAAGGGCAAGCACGAGGCTGACCACTAGAACCGATGCGCGTTTCATCTAAGATCCCTTCTAACCTTTATTACATGTTTTCCCAGCTGACCTGGTCTTTGCCCCCACACTCGCATACTGGGACCAAGCCCGTTTCCGGACATCGCCCTCTCGCCCGTGCAACCCTATGCTGCATAAAACCCGGACGGTACGACTTACCTCTAGGATGCGCCATGCTCGCTTCGGCCGAAGCCGATAGCTTACGTGGATCCTTTCGACCGCATCTGCCCTGGACTAGGAATAACCGCAACCACAGACCTGGGAAAAGCATTCCTAGTCTATCAGATGCTTGCAAAAGCCCGATTGTGACCACGGGCATCGGCTTGTTTTCGCATCACTTTCCCATCCGTTTCGCAAATTATGGGGAAACTGGAACTGTACAGGCCGGCTGCCCCGACAGGAGCACGGCAGGCAACACCGAGCATGGCCGGAACCAGAAGGAGGCGCAAATGGGAACCCTGAGGGACTCTGCAGCGTTTCTGAGCCTGGCGCTGGCAGAGGCCGTCTGGCCAACGCGATGCGTGATATGCGATACGCCCGGCGAATTGCTGTGCAGGCGATGCAGGCTGGGCCTTCCCTACCTGGACCAGCTTCAAGCCTGCCCCACCTGCGGGGCGCCGTGGGGGCGCGGGATCTGCTGCGAGTGCAACCGCCAAACGCTTTCCTGGCGCGGAATGGAGCGCTTCCCCTTGGACGGGTGCGCATCGGCCACCATGCTCAGCACCAAAACGCGAAGAATGGTAACCGTCTTCAAGGACCGGGGCGAAGAGCGTATGGCGGGGGTACTGGCGAACATCATGGCCGATGCCATGCCCCCAAGCTGGCATAACGGCAGCCTGTTGGTTCCCATCCCCGCCCGCAAGAGGGCACAGCGCACGCGCGGCTTCGACCACATGCAGATGATCGTAAAAGAGCTTTCCGGCGCTACAGGCATCCCCTACCTGAGCCTTCTAGAGCAGGGGCAGCGCCGCGACCAGCGGCAGCTCGATGCGCGCCAGCGACTGGAGAACATGCGCGGCTCCATAACGGTTAAGCCGAGCAAGCGCGCCCTGGTTCCCAAGCGCGTGATCTTGGTAGACGACGTGTTCACCACCGGGGCAACGCTGTTCACCGCGGCAGATGCACTGCGCAGGGCCGGGGCAGAAGAGGTGCTTGGGCTCACCTTCATCCGCGCCTGATGCTGTGGGGCTAAAACAACCGCACAGGGCAGCTGAAGGCAGCGCCCCAAAATCGGGCAGATGGAGCAAGCTAGAGCCGAAGGCGGCGAGCGCCGCAAGCAGCCATCAGAAAGGCTGCGCGCCCCAACCAGGGAAAGCGGGGTGGCACAAACCGGCAAGCTGAACAGCGCTTTCCTAAATGCGGTCCTTGGCGTTTGCCTGGGCGAATTCCTGCACGTCCACGGAAATGCTGTGCTGGATGGGCTTCCACGAGGCCTTCTTCACCAGAGCCACCAAAGCGATGGGGATGTAGGTGATCATGAACAGCGGGAAGGTGAACATGTAGAAGATCTTCTTGCGGGCGGGCGCATGGATGTTGTCCCATTCCGTGAAGGTGGTAAGCGCACCGAACATGAACATGAACAAGGTGAAGTTGAACAGGCAGAAGAAGATGGACGAAAGCGACGAGGTAATCATCACGCCCGTGGACATGACGCCCGTAGCACCCAAAACCACGATGATGGCGTTGAAGATGATGGTGATGATGGTAAGCAGCATGGCCGGGCAGATGGTCATGAGCATGTCGTAGCAGGCGAAACGCGTGCCCTTGGGGTTGGTGAAGATGCCCTTCACCAGCTTGCCGCCGTAGCCGAAGAACACCTGGTAGAAGCCCTTGGCCCAGCGGAAGCGCTGGTTCCACGAATCACGGAAGGTAAGGGGCTGCTCGTCGTAGAGCATAGCCGTGGGCGTGTAGGCGATGCGGCGGCCCTTGCAGATGGAAGCGGTGGAGAACTCGATGTCCTCGGTAAGCATGTGGTACTTCCAGCCACCCATCTCGTCGATGATCTTGGCGCTGATGAAGAAGCCCGTGCCCGAAACCGCGCAGCTGGTGCCCAGCGTAAGGCGGGCCTGCGAAAGGTACTTCGCCTCGCGCATGAACCAGACGGCGTAGCCGGCGGTGATCCAGTTGGAGCCGTAGTTCTTGGAGTTGCGGTAGCTGGTAGAGGCAACGGCGCCGTTGTCGAAGGTCTTGTTCATCTCGCGGAAGTAGTTCACGTCAAGCACATTATCGGCGTCGAACACGAAATAGGCCTCGTAGCCGTTCTCGCTGTAGTGCTGGCGGATGCACGCGAAGCCGTAGTCGAGGGCATAGCCCTTGCCCACCTGCTCGGTGTTGAAGCGCGGGAACACGATGGCGCCCGCTTCCTGCGCAACGGCGGCGGTGTTGTCGGTGCAGTTGTCGGCCACCACGAAGATGTCGATAAGCTCTTGCGGGTAGTTCTGCACGCGGATGCTGTGTATAAGGTCGCCGATAACCGCGTTCTCGTTGCGGGCGGCAATGATGACGGCGTAGCGGTGGTTCTTCTTCGCCTCGTACTTGGGAGGCTGCTTCGTAAGTGTGACGAACACGTAGATGATCTGGTACAGATAGCAGACCGAGAACACGATGAAGACGCAGAAATTGAAGATGTCCACAAACGATATGGACGCAAACAACTGGTCTAGCACTCAGGCTCCTCTTCCTTGCCGGCGCGCTGCAGGCCGCCGGCCCCCGATAATCCCCTTCCGGCGAACCGGGTTTGGGCGCACGAAGGCAAGCCCTGCGTTTCGTGCTTTGGGGATTATAGGCTTCTTTGAGGCAAAACACCGCAAGCCATGGCGTTTCGTTGCCCAATTAGCCCGATCATGACGCATTATCGCGGAGTTTCGACACCAACCCTGCATATCACCTCCACAAAACAACGCGGTACAATTACCTGCGAGGATCCGCGAAAGCTAGGAGGAACATCATGCCCGTCATCAACAACCGCCAGCCGCAGTACGCCGAGCACGTAGAGGGCGGCAACGGCCGTATGCTGCGCGACCGACTCCTGGAAGGCAGCCAGCTCGGCGGCGCGTGCACCTACGCTGCCCAGATCTCGCTCGAGCCCGGCTGCTCCATCGGCTACCACCAGCACTCCGGCGATTCCGAGATGTACTTCCTTACCGAAGGCGAGGCAACCTACACGGAAAACGATATCGAGTACCAGGTGAAGAAGGGTGACGTGCTCTACTGCGAGGACGGCAGCTTCCACGGCATAGCCAACACCGGTGCCGGGATGCTCTCCTTTGTGGCCATCATCCAGAAAAGCGCCTAGGCCAAGCAGAAGAAAAGGGCGGGGCAGGCATCCAGCCGCAACCGCCCAGGCCAAGCCCGTCCATCACCGGAAAGGACCCCTATGAAATTCGATGAGCTCTCCGAGCAGCAGATCAACGCGGCGCTCATGGTTATCGAGTACGCCGGCATCGAGCCCACGCGCGAAAACGTGAAGCGCTACCTTGATTGGGAGGTGCTCTCCTACACCGAAGACGGCAAGGGGCACTACTGCTGGTACATGGACGACGAGGGCAACGAGATCTGCGTGAAGGTGGAAACCCTCGAAGAGATCTACACCGAGGAATTCGACTAGGGGCTTCGAGCCGAAGGCCAACGCCCCGCCCGCAGCAACCGCGCAGGGCCGGCAAAGGAGCGCCCGCGGCCCCGGGTAACGATACCAATGCAGGCCCGTCAATAGATGCCCGCGGCCCGAACAAGACCGACGCCAATGCAGGGCGGGCAACGGGGCGCCAACAGCCCCGGACAAGATCAGCGTCAGCGCAGCAAAAGGGCGCGGCCCCGCGGAAGCGAACCCGCAATCGAGTGGGTCGAGATTGGGTCGAAAGTGTGGGCAAAGTGTGGGCAGCCTGTGCCCTAAGTGTGCCCTATTTCCCAAATCTGCCCCGAAAACGAAAAGGCCACCAGGCGAAACATGCCCGGTGGCCTGGTGTTTTATGGTGCCGGCAACAGGAATCGAACCCGCAACCCACTGATTACAAA
>CAVBST010000022.1:0-28089 GCA_963598325.1 uncultured Prevotella sp.
GCGGGCCCCATCAAACAGCGGAACGGGAATCCCCGAAGGGCTGGTGCCCCGGCCCGCGGCGCGGACAGGTCGATGATTTCTGCACGTCTTTGCCAGGGTGGGTCTTTTATGAAAAACCCCTTCGCTTCAGCTGCTTCCCGTACGATTGATTTGTCTATCCCAGCTGCCCACCTTTGCGTGGGTAGTTTGTTGCAGGGCGTTCTTCGCCCTTTTGCGTTGTGGTTCGGAACGGCAAAACGAAAGGGAAGTGCATGTCTCCCGACATACTGATCGAAGCGCTTAAGGCCCTGCTTCTGGGCATAACCGAAGGTATCACGGAATGGCTGCCCATTTCCTCCACCGGCCATATGATCCTGGTGGACGAGTTCGTGAAGCTCAACGTAAGCGACAAGTTCCTTGAGCTGTTCCTGGTGGTTATCCAGATCGGCTCCATCATGGCCGTTGTGGTTACCTTCTGGCACAAGCTGAACCCGGTTTCCCGCACCAAGGATGAAGTGGAACGCAAGAAAACCTGGCGCATGTGGGGCATGGTGGTAATCGGCAGCATTCCCGCTGCGGTGTTGGGCTTGGCCTTGGATGATTGGGTGCACGACCGTTTCTACAACGCGTATTGCGTGGCGGCCATGCTTATTTTGTACGGCATCATCTTCATTGTGCTGGAGCATTTCAACCGCAAGCGCAAGCGCGCAGTGCTGGAACAGGGTAACCAGCCTATGGGCAAGCACGCCCGTGCCGTCGACATCGCCGACCCCGAAAGCGTGGATCATGCGCTGTTCCGCATTACCGATCCGTACGAAATGGACTGGAAAACCGCGCTGAAGATCGGTTTCTTCGAGGTGCTGGCCATCGTCCCCGGCACCAGCCGTTCGGGTGCAACCATCATCGGCGGCATGCTGTGCGGCTGCTCGCGCACGGCGGCGGCCGAGTTCACCTTCTTCCTTGCCATCCCCGTTATGTTCGGCTGGGGCATGGTGAAGGCCGTGAAGTTCTTCCTGGCGGGCATCGCCATGACCCAGGTAGAGGTCGTGGTGCTGGTTGTGGGCATTGTCTCCGCCTTCGCCATGGGCATGATCGCCATCCGTTTCCTGATGGGCTACATCAAGCAGAACGATTTCACCGTGTTCGGCGTGTACCGTATTTTCGTGGGCCTTGTTGTTCTGGGCTATTTCGGTACCAAAGCGATGGGGCTTATCTAGCCCGTTGCCCAAGATGTAGGGTATCCTTTCGGTATGAGCACGAAGCGCGAAAGACCAAAACGGAAAGAGCTCTCTGAAGAAGAGCGTGCCCACCTGCGCGAACGCACCAATAAGCTGATCTCTCGAACCTGCAACTACGCAGCGCTGGTAATTATCCTCGTTGCCTTGGCTGCGTATGTCGTGGGGCGGGCCGATCTGTTCTTTGGGCAGTTCGGCATTATGGTTGCGGTGGCGCTTTTGGCCATTGCCGCCATCAACGACCCTTCCCGCAAGTAAGCTCTTCTTTTTCGGCGCCGCGTATCTGCTCTGATATGCGGTTTGCCGGAAGGTGTATAAATTTCGCTTACCACATATACAGATTTGTTATCATTGGTGGGCACCGTGCTGAAGCCACGGTGCTTTTGGCTTACGAAAGGAATTCAAAATGCCAGAACAGAATGCAGCTTTCCAGGAGATCGAAAAGCACCGCGCCCAGATCGACGAGATCGATAAGAAGCTGGTCGCCCTGCTGAACGAGCGTGCTGGCCATTCGCTGGACATCCGCGCCCTTAAGCCCGATGCCCACATGGGCCTGTACGACCCCAAGCGCGAGGAAGAGATCTTCGCCCGCGTTTCCTCCTATAACGATGGCCCTCTGTATAACGAGAACCTTACGGAAATCTATCGCGGCATATTGAAAGTTATGAAAGAGGTACCTTCACGTGATTAAGCCCCTCTCCAACATCCCCAACTACGGAACCCGCACCAACGAGATAACCATCTACGCCGGTCCGTGCTCCGTTGAATCGGAAGAGCAGTTCAACGAAGTGGCCGAATGCATTGCCGGCCTGGGCCTTACCTGGATCCGCGGCGGTGCTTTCAAGCCCCGCACGAACCCCCATTCGTTCCAGGGCCTGGGCGAAGAGGGCCTGAAGATCATGAAGGCCGGTGCAGAAAAGTACGGCCTGAAGACCCTTACCGAGGTCATGGATTCGGCACACTGTGAAATGGTGCATTCTTACGTGGACGGCCTGCAGATCGGTGCCCGCAATATGCAGAACTTCAGCCTGCTGAAGAACGTGGGCGCGGTTACCGCCCAGTCGCACAAGATGGTGCTTCTGAAGCGCGGCCTTGCCGGCAGCATCTCCGAGTGGCTTTCCGCTACCGAGTACCTTACCCTGGGCGGCAACGACAACATCGTGCTGTGCGAGCGCGGCCTGCGCACGTTCGAAACGGCAACGCGTTTTACGTTGGATATTTCCGCGGTGCCGGTTATCCATAAGCAGTCGGTGTTCCCCATCTGCGTTGACGTTTCGCATCCCGCTGGCGTTCGCGACTTGGTGCCCCCGCTGGCTTATGCCGCTATCGCCGCTGGTTGCGACTCCATCATGATCGAGGTTCACCCGAACCCCGCCGAGGCTCTTTCCGACGGTCCCCAGCAGCTTACGCCTGCCCAGTTCACCGAGCTGGTTGCCCAGCTGCGCGAGATCGCTGCGGTGTTTGGCAAGAAGATCGTCTAGGTTCCGCTGTTCTGCCGAACAGCGGAGTGCTCACGAAACGCAACGACGCTGCGCGGGATTCTGACGGCACAGGAAAATCTCAAGGCCCATGGGGCGGCCCAAAGGCCAGCCCCATGGGCCTTTCAATCTTCCTGCACTCGTCAGAACCCCGCTCGCTGATTTACTGGCGCATGCCCCGGGTTCGCCCAACGCCCTCCGCGGGCGTTTTGTTTTGGATGGCGAAAAAGCTTTACTTGGTTATTCTGCACTTGCTCGAGCAGTACGCCCTGATTTACTGGCGCATGCCCGGAGCCCATTAACGCCCTCTGGGCGTTTTATCGGCTGGCGCCATCTTCTCCATCGGCGCTCCTTCGCTCCTTGAGCCTTCTGAAGAAGGTCGCTTGGCTGACGCCCAGGCGCATTGCAGCTTCTCGGGGATTGAGCATGCCCTTTTCGTACATGTCCAGCGTCTCGGCTAGCAGGAGCCCGTCCACTGCCTTTCGCTTCCTGCCGGCGCGGGCGCCGCGTCCGGAGGCCTTGCGCCTTTCTTCGCGGTAGGCGTACGACTTTTCCAGCAGGGCTCTGAGCGTTGCGTGCAGGGCCCTGCGCGCAACGGGCCCCAGCACTTTGCCGTCCAGCTTGACTGGATCCCCGGCGGAAAGCCTTCTGAGGATCGCGAGCTCGGCGACCAGGGAGTTCTGTGCGTCGTTGACGGCTTCGGTCAGCTCTGCCGGGGCATCGGCCGCAGAGCCGTCCTCATCGATCGCACGCACATAGAGGCCGTCGCCGATGTAGCGGGTGTCGGTGCGGACGAGCCACTCGATCTTGTCGAGGTGGTCCATCCCCGCATCCTCCAGCATCTGCCACAGCCCCTCCCTGTTCTCGGAGGGCGCGCGCTCGGACACGAACGTGGGGGTGATGTTCTCTCGGACGTAGACGTCCTTGCGGGCGTCCAGGTCGAAGCCCGGCACGCCTTGGAATTCGGGTGGGCCCAGCAAGTCGATCACAGGCCAGTTGGGACGGAACTCGTAGCGGAAGGATTCGTCCTCGAAAACGGTGCAGGATATCGTGCCGATCCGGTATACCAGGCCGCAGGGCCCGTCTAGGCAGATGCACCCCTCCGTCGTCTTCGACCTCATCTTGCGCCCCCTGTAAGCCGTGCCGCCGGTTCTTCCAGGATCAGCCGATACCGGGCGGATATCATGTGGCGGTAGAACGACCGGTGCACTTCGCTTACGCCGTTGATGGAATCGATGAAGCGTGTCACGGCGCCCAGGTCGATCCTCTCCATCATCGCCGAAAGGGCGAGGTTGCACTGCTCGAACCGCAGACTGGAGATGACCTCGTAGTACGAGCTCTTCCTGCCGTTCAGCCTTACCTGGGACGTCGGGAACGTGTAGACCCGCTTCTCAGTCTCTTCGTCAGATCCCATGACGGCGAGCATCTCGTCTTCGTCGGTCAGGCGGGGAAAGAGGCACGACCCGTTGTCGAACACGGGCGCCAGCGAGTAGAGGCCGTTCCTCTTCAGGAATCCCCAGTTGGCGCCGTGCCTGTCGAAGTTCCCCAGCAGGGCGTCCACGATGAAGACCCGCCAGAACCCCTGGACCGTCTCATCGACCTGCGTGAGCTTCGAGTTGTCGCGGAGCATCTGCATGATGTCGTCGTACTCGTACTGGTAGCGGTCCTTGTCGTGGTCGAGCGTGCTTTCCCCCACGTCGTTGAAGGGGACGAACTGGTCGCCCGGCTCGAGGAAGCTTCGGCATGCGACCACGTTCTCGCCCCGGTACGTCCCCAGGAACGTCTTCTGCGCGTTGAGGCCGAGCATCTCGAAGACGTGGGACCCGATGTACTCGGAGAGGTGGTTGTTCATCTTCCCGAAAGGCGTGCTCTTTTGGAACTTGAGCATGTAGTCCCGCTTGTTGCCGGCCTCGTCCGGGACGACGATGGAGAGCTTGCGCTCGGAGCCCCCGTAGTTGACGTTGCCCAGTTCGTAGTCTGTGAAGTCGATCAGGTTCATGGCAGTAACTCTCATTTAGCTCATATTTGATTCTGATAGCCTACCATTGAATACTATCAATGAGCATATAAATAATTATGAGAGCAGTTTTCTCTCTTTTATGGCCCTTATGGGCATCGGCTGCCGGGCTCTTGCCTTTACCGCAGGTTGCGTTTTCGTTCTGATTGGGTTTTCCCACTAAGGCCAAACCTGAAAGTAAAACCGCGCCAAACCTGAAAGTGCGCTGTTCAGCTGCAGTTGCGCATCGCAGGCGTTTCGATCCCTGCAGCTACCTCTGCGGCCGTTCCGTTTGCTGGTAGAATGGACGGCTGTGAATCTGCTGGTCGGGAAAACGCACCGCACCCAGCGCAGTCGGTGTAGATAGGGGATAGGCGTATGGATGCTGCGGCAAGCACGAGCTATTCCCTGTTTGTCATGTTCCTGCTGCTGGTAGACATCGTGCTTATCCGAAAGCTCAGCTGCACGCCCGGCTTCGGGCGCGAGGAAAGCTGGATCGTCAAGCTGGTTACGGCCGCGGCGCTAACCGCCCTGTCCGATGCGCTCTGCGTCGGTATAGGTGCGGCGGCCGGTTTCTGGGGCAACTACCTGTTCAATTTCACGTTCGATGTGGCCACAGGCTACATCGCCTATTTCTTCTTCTGCTACTGGGGCGTGCGTTTCGAATCGCGCGTTGTGGCAGACAGGCGCCTGTTCGCGCTCTTTACCGTTCCGGTGGTTGTGCTGGTGTTCGCGCTGGTGGCATCGCTCTGGACCGGCTGGATCTTCCATATCGAGCCCGACGGCACCTATGTGCGCGGCCCGCTGTTCGGCGTGTTCGTGTTCGTGCTGGCCAACGGCTATACCGTGGGCGCCATCCTGCTTTCGGTGGTGTGCTATCTGCGCAAGCGAACCCCCGCCCGGCGCAAGATGCTCATCGACTGCGTGAAGTACGTGGTTCCCCTGGTGGCGGGTACGGTGCTGCAGTTCTACTTCACCTCTATCCCCAGTTCGAACATGGGTATGACGCTCTGTGTGATGCTGGTGTGCATGGACAACCAAGAGCGCCTGCTCCAGCGCAAAACGCTCGATGCCGAAGCGGCCAACGCCGCCAAATCCGAGTTCCTCTCGCGCATGTCGCACGATGTGCGCACGCCCATCAACGGCATCGTCGGCATGATCGGCATCGCCCGGGAAAACATGGAAGACACCGCCCGCGTACGCGATTGCCTAGAGAAGATCAGCGGCGCCGCCAACCAGCTGCACGCCATGGTAAGCGACGTGCTGGATATGTCGAAGATAGAAACCGAGGGCTTGGACCTTACGCACGAACCCTTCAACCTTGCCGAGATGATGCACGGCATAGACGGCTTGCCCCAGTCGCTGGCGGCGGGCAAGGGTGTGGCCGTGGAGCTGGCCGATGCCTCTGTCCTTCAGCACCCGTGGGTGGTGGGCAGCCCCGTGCATGTGCGCTCGGTGGCGGTGAACTTGATGTCGAACGCCGTGAAGTACACCGATACGGGCGGCACCGTGAAATGCTCTGTCCGCGAAGTTCCCTGGTCGGAGGCTCGCACCGTTCGCGGTTTGAAGGCGCCAGAAGGCGAAGTCGTTTTCGTGGAACTCGTCGTTTCCGACACGGGCATAGGCATGAGTCGCGATTTTGCCAAGCGCGTGTTCGAGCCCTTCACTCAGGAACGTACCGATGGCCGCACCACCTACAAGGGATCGGGCCTGGGGCTTGCCATCGTGAAGAAGATCGTCGATGCCATGGGCGGCGTTATCCGCTTGGATACCGAGCTGGGGAAGGGCTCTACCTTCACGGTGCTGCTGCCGTTCGAATGCGCCACCCAGGCGCAGATCCGGGCGGCCCAGGCTGCCGGCCGGGCGGAACTGCCCGATACTGCTGGCCAGACGGCGCCGTCCGATGCGGCCTTCGCTGCCAGTGGGGAAGAGGCCGAACCTGGCCGAGATGCGCGGGCAGAAGGCGAAGCGGGCTCTGGCTCCACGGCGCCTGCGGGCGCTTCTGCGGGGCACACGCCTGCTTCGGCCGCCTTTGATGCCGGCGCGGATGCCCCTGCGTCTGAGTCGTTGCAGGCGGGCGGCATTGCCGGCATGCGCATCCTTCTGGTGGAAGACAACGCCCTGAACGCCGAGATCGCCCAGTACCTGCTCGAGGAAGCGGGCGCCAGCGTTGCCCTTGCGACCGACGGCATTGAAGCGCTCGAAACGTTCGACGGCAGCCCCGTCGGCTCGTTCGATGTGGTGCTGATGGACGTGCTGATGCCGCGCATGGACGGCTTGGAGGCTACGCGCCGCATCCGATCGCTCGCCCGCGCCGATGCCGGCGAGGTTCCCATCATCGGTATGTCGGCCAATGCCTTTTCCGACGATGTTGCCGCCGCCAAGGAAGCCGGCATGGACGATTACGTGGTGAAGCCCATCAACCGCGAACGGCTGCTGGCGGCCCTTGTGGGCAAGGTGCGCGCGTAGCGCCGCGAAGCCCTAGCCACGGTAGCGCTACCGTTGCCGTGCTGTTCTAGCCGCGGAGCCCTAGCCGTAGCCGCGCCGCGGACCCCCAGCCACACCCCCGCAGCCGCGCTGCCGTTGCCGGGCCGCGAACCTCCAGCCGTGCCGCGCTGCTCCAGGCCAGCGCCGCCCAATCGCTCATCAGCCCGTGCGGTTTCGGCACCGCCCTCTCGCGCTTGCCGCCTGCTCTTCTGCCGTCCTGTGTTTCGCATGGATTGCCCATGGCCGCAAAGGCCCCTCAAGTAGAATGGCGCCATGGATATTATCGTCATGCTTATAACGGTCACGCTGCTCTTGGGCTTCTTGGTGTTTATCCACGAAGGCGGCCATTACCTGGCGGCGCGCGCATTCAAGGTGCGCGTGAGCGAGTTCATGATCGGCCTGCCCGGCCCCTCTATCGGCTTCACGCGCGGGGAAACGCGCTTCGGCATCACCGCCGTTCCGCTGGGCGGCTACGCCAGTATCTGCGGAATGGCGCCGGCAAGCAACAACCCCCAGCTCAAGCGCGTGTTGGGCTATGCCTACCGCAAGGGCACGGTGTACATGGAAGACACCGCCCACGACCTGTTCCTCTCCGAAGAGGAAGCCTACGAGCTGCTGGAAGAGCTCTCCGACTGGGGCTCGCTGAAGCGCCCGCACCGCAAAGACAAGGTGAACGTCTACCGCACGCCTGCCGCCGCCGGCCAGCCTGAAGGCAGCCCGCGCCCGCAGGAAAACCTGGAGGAGTTCTTCGCGTCCGAGAAGTCGCAGCAGTACTGCTCGCTGCCGTTTTGGAAGCGTTGCACCATCCTTCTGGCCGGCCCGGCAATGAACCTGCTGTGGGTGTTTCTGGCCTTCATTATCATCTACTCCATCATGGGGCTCGACCTGCAGAACACCCAAACGGGCGAAACCATTCACCGCACCTGGGCGCCGTGGGAGTCCATCGTTTTGGGCTTCAAGTACCTAGGCATGGTGGTTTCGGCCATCATCGGCCTGTTCAACCCCGCCACGGCCGCGGAAACGGTTTCCAATTCCACCTCGGTGGTGGGCATCGCCGTTATGTCGAAGAGCGCGCTCGATGCGGGCTTCATGGACTTCCTGTTCTTCACTGCCGTTATCTCGGCATCGTTAGGCCTTATGAACATGCTGCCCATCCCGCCGCTCGACGGCGGCCGCTTTGTGGTGGAAGTGTTCCAGAAGCTGTCGCGCAAGGTGGTTTCCGTGCGCGCGCTGAACTACATGTCCACTGTGGGCGTCGTGCTGTTCACCGGCTTCTTCTTGGTTATGCTGAACCAGGATGTGCAGCGTTTCGTATTCGGGAATTGGGGTTAACCGTGGAAAAGAACGCGCCTAACAGTCAAACGCGTCAGGTGATGGTGGGGGGTGTGCCCCTAGGCGGCGGTGCGCCGTGCGTGGTGCAGTCCATGCTGAACCTGCCTTTGGAAGATGTGGAAGGCAACCTGCAGCAAATCGCGCGCCTGCAGGAAGCGGGCTGCGAGCTTATCCGCATCGCCGTGCCGCGCAAGGCCGACCTTGGCTTCTTCGAGCGGATCTGCGCGAAATCGCCCATGCCGGTAATCGCCGACATCCACTTCAGCGCCGAGCTGGCCATCGAAGCGGCGCGGCGCGGCGCGGCCAAGCTGCGCATCAACCCCGGCAACATCGGTGGGCTCCAGGCCACGGTGCCCGTGCTCGAAGCCGCCAAGGCCGCCGGCATCCCCATTCGCATCGGGGTTAACGCCGGCTCGCTCGATTCCGACCTTGCCGCGCGCACCGACCTTACCCTTCCGCAGAAGCTGGTGGAATCGGCCCGCAGCTATGTGGAGTTCTGCGAGGCGCAGGGCTTCACCGATATCGTGGTTTCCGCCAAGGCGCACGATGTGCCCACCACGGTGGAAACCTACCGCCTGCTTTCCGCCGCCATGCCGCACATTCCGCTGCACATCGGCGTCACTGAGGCGGGCACCCTGTTCCAAGGCTTGGTGAAATCGGCCAGTGGCCTGGGCATACTGTTGGAGCAGGGCATCGGCGACACCATGCGCATCTCGCTTACCGACGACCCGGTGGAAGAAGTGCGTGCCTGCTGGACGCTGCTTTCTGCGCTGGGCCTGCGCCGCCGCGACCCGGAACTGGTAAGCTGCCCCACCTGCGGGCGCTGCCAGGTGGACATGATCCCCATTGCCCAGGAAGTGGAAGAGCGCCTGCGCCAGGTGCATCGGCCCATTCAGGTAGCGGTGATGGGCTGCGTGGTGAACGGCCCGGGCGAAGCCGCCGGTGCCGACATCGGCGTGGCATGCGGCAAGGGCTCGGGCGTGGTGTTCGCCCACGGCAAAACCTTGCGCAAGGTGGATGAGGCCGCTATCGTTGATGTGCTTATGGAAGAGATAGGAAACCTGTAATGGAAATTATGCGTTTGAGCAAGCAGTATGCTCCCACGTTGAAGGAAGATCCGGCTGATGCCGAAATCGCCAGCCACCGCCTCCTGGTGCGCGCCGGCATGATCCGCAAGGTTGCCGGCGGCGTGTACACGTTCCTGCCGCTGGGCATGCGCGTGCTTACCAAGATAGAGAACATCGTGCGCGAGGAAATGGACGCCATCGGCGCGCACGAGATCTTGATGCCGGCCCTTCAGCCAGGCGAGCTGTGGCATGAATCTGGCCGCTGGAACGACTACGGCCCCGAGCTCATGCGCCTGGAAGACCGCCACGGCCGCGGCTTCTGCCTAGGCCCCACGCATGAAGAGCTGGTAACCTCCATCGTGCGCAGCGAGCTTCGCTCCTACCGTCAGCTTCCCATGACGCTGTACCAGATCCAGACCAAGTTCCGCGACGAGATCCGCCCGCGCTTCGGCCTTTTGCGCAGCCGCGAGTTCATCATGAAGGATGCCTACAGCTTCCATTCCAGCCAGGAGTCCCTGCAGGAAACCTACGACAGCATGTACGCCGCCTACGGCCGCATCTGCGAGCGCTGCGGGCTTGACTACCGTCCGGTCGAAGCCGATGGCGGCCAGATCGGCGGCAGCGTAACCTGCGAGTTCCATGCCTTGGCCGATGCCGGCGAAGACGACCTGGTGTACTGCCCCGACTGCGACTACGCCGCCAACACCGAGGCCGGTGCCTGCCATGCGCATGCTACGCAGTACGACGCAGCCGAGTGCAAGAAGATAGAGACCCCCGGCGTGGATTCCATCGAGAGCTTGGCGAAGTTCTTAGGCGTCGAGGAAGCCGCCACGGTGAAGGCCATGGTGGGCAAGGACCCAGAGGGCAAGGTCGTTGCCTTCTTCGTCCCGGGCAACCACGAGCTCAACGAGATCAAGGCCGAGCGCGTGCTGGGCTTCGCCGGTGGCGAGCATTTCGAGCTGTGCACCGACGAAGAGCTTGAGGCTGCCGGCCTGTGCAAGGGCTCCATCGGCCCGAAGGGCCTGCCTGCAGGCATCAAGGTAATCGCCGACCAGAACCTGAAGGGCATCGAGCGTTGGGTGGTGGGCGCCAACGAGCATGGCTTCCACTTCGTGGGCGCCAAGCACGGCGAAGACTTCCAGGTCGACGAATGGGCCGACCTTTCCCTGGTGAAGCCCGGCGATTCCTGCCCGAAGTGCGGCTCTGCCCTGCAGGGTGCGCGCGGCATCGAGGTTTCCCAGGTGTTCCAGCTCGGCGACAAGTATTCCCGCACCATGGGCGCGGTGTACTCCGACGAAAACGGCGTGGACCAGAACTTCCTTATGGGTTGCTACGGCGTGGGCGTTTCCCGCACGCTGGCTGCCGTCGTGGAGCAGCATAACGACGAAGACGGCATCATCTGGCCGCTCTCCATCGCCCCGGCACACGTTTGCGTAGTGCCCCTTACCGTGGGCGACGAAGAGGTGTTCCCCGTGGCCGAGCGCATTGCGCAGGAACTGGCCGATCAGGGCCTGGAAGTGGTCTTGGACGACCGCGACGAGCGCGCCGGCGTCAAGTTCGCCGATGCCGACCTTATCGGCTGGCCCGTGCAGGTTGTCGTGGGCAAGCGCGGCGTGAAGAACGGCGTGGTAGAGGTGAAGCGCCGTGGCGAGTCCGAGAAGACCGAGGTTGCCTTCGCCGCCCTGAGCGAGGCGCTTTCCTTCATGAACCGCATCGCCAAGAAAAACAAGTTCGCGCGTCCGTTCTAGGCATGGCGCAACCCAAACCGAACAACAAGCCCGAGCTGCTCGCACCCGCTGGTGGGTGGGAGCAGCTTCGCTATGCGCTGCATTTCGGCGCCGATGCGGTGTACCTTTCGTGCGACCGCTTCGGCCTGCGCGCGCGTGCTGCCAACTTTTCTTTGGAAGACCTGCCGCGTGCCGTGGCTCTGGCGCACGATGCCGGCGCGCGGGTGTACGTTACCTGCAATGCCTACGCTCACGATGAAGACCTGGAAGCGCTGCCCGCCTATGCGCGCGCCATGGAAGCCGCCGGCGCCGATGCCGCCATCGTAAGCGACTTGGGCGTTATGGCGGTGCTGCAGCAGCATGCGCCAACGCTTGCCGTCCACGTGTCTACCCAGGCCTCGGTGTCCAACGCGCAGGCAGCGCTTATGTGGTACAGGCTGGGCGCGCGGCGCGTGGTGTGCGCCCGCGAGATGTCGCTGGCGGAAATCGCGCAGCTTCGCCAGGCCATCCCCGCCGACATGGAGATAGAGGTGTTCGTGCACGGCGCCATGTGCATGGCCATTTCCGGCCGCTGCCTTATCAGCGACTACCTTACCGGCCGCCATGCCAACAAGGGCCAGTGCACGCAGCCGTGCCGTTGGGAGTACCAGCTGAAGGAAACCTCGCGCCCCAACGAGGAATTCGGCATCGCCGAAGACGAGCAGGGCACGTACCTCATGAACTCCAAGGACCTGAACATGCTGGCCCACCTGGACGAGCTGGCCGCGGCCGGGGTAACCTCCGTGAAGATAGAGGGCCGTGTGAAGAAGGCCTTCTACGTGGCCACGGTGGTGAACGCCTACCGCCACGTGCTCGACGGCGAGCCCGCCCAGGCGTGGGAACCCGAGCTGGGCATAATCTCGCATCGCCCGTATTCCACCGGCTTCTACTTCGGCGCTGCCGAGCAAACCACCGGAAACGACGTGTACGTGCAGCTGTGCGATTGGGTGGGCGAAGTGGTTTCCTGCGCACCCGCCGGCGTTGGCCAGTGGCGCGTGCAGGCGAAGTGCCGCAACCGCTTCTACCAGGGCGACCAGTTGGAGGTGCTCAGCCCCCACATGCCCATCCGCACGCTGCAGGTTGGCCAGCTGGCCGAAGTGTACGGCGCCGACGAAGTGCCCGCAGAGGTTGCCTGCAAGGCCATGGCGCCCTACGCCTTCACGGTGCCCTTCGAGCTGCATCCGCGCGATATCCTGCGCGTGCGCCGGAAAGACCCAACGAAGAAGAACTAATGCAACACTGCGCCTTCGCCTGTTCGTTTGCCGTTGCAGTGGATAACTGGGCGGTAACCGCTTGGGCGGGCGGGGCGCATTTGACTATCATCGGGGATACGGAAAACCGCGTCCCCCAAGAAAGGGAGGAAACATGGGAAGGATGTCCACCGAGGCTCTGGAGCTGAAGAACGTCGACGAGCTTACGTTGTACCTGGTGAAGGAGCACAACGCCTACATGCAGTGCCGCGAGCTCACCTACTACCTTACCGATGCCAACGACATTTACTGGCGCGCGCAGGACACCAACGCGCTGAACGAGAAGGGCCATTTCCCCGATTGCAGCGAGCTGGTTGCCTCGGTACGCGAATTCATCGACCTGCCGTTCATCGACGGCAAGGAATCCATCCGCGATGTGTTCGCCGAGTGCACCTTCTATGCGTCCCGCAAGATCGAAGGCCAGGGCTCCCCGGTTCAGGTTATCTAGGGCGCTGTTGGCTTTGACCTGCGCCTAAGGCAAGTTTTTTCGAATCGGCGAAATTTCTTCTTGATCTGTCTGGCGGGCTTGGTTAATATAGTCAACGCACTTACGGGGCATTAGCTCAGCTGGGAGAGCGCATGGCTGGCAGCCATGAGGTCAGGGGTTCGATCCCCCTATGCTCCACCAATTACTTTAAGGCTCGCCAAACGGCGGGCCTTTTTCGTGTTCCTCGCTGGTTCGCCAGCGCACCTACGTGGCAGTACGGCGGGGTGGCAGTTCGCCGGCGCACCTGCACGGCGGGGCTTATGGGTAGGAAGGGTTCGCGCATGACTCGTATGAAGGTTGCCGTCAGCGCCTGCTTGCTGGGGGTTCCCTGCCGCTTCGATGGGCGCTCCAAGCCCTCTGCCGCAGTGCAGGATTTCATTGAGCGCTACAACTGCCAGGTTGTGCGCATCTGCCCCGAGGTGATGGGAGGCCTTTCCATTCCGCACCCGCCGCACGAGCAGAAGCTGGTAGGCGGCCAGGTGCGCGTGGTGGATTCGCAGGGCAACGACCACACCGACATGTTCCTGGAAGGTTCCCGCAAGGCGTGCCAAGCTGCCTGCGCCGCGGGCTGCACCCATGCCATCCTGAAGGCGAAGAGCCCTTCGTGCGGGGTGGGGGAAGTCTACGACGGCACGTTCACCGATGCGCTGGTTGCCGGCAACGGCACGGCTGCGCAGATGATGCTGGATGCCGGCATGAAGCTGGCAACCGAAAAGGACATCGAGTGCGCTATGCGCTACGCGAACACCAGCAGCTCTTCGGCGGAAGCGTTCTTCAGGTAGTCGCCGGCGGCTGCGATGGCGCGCCCCGAAGCGCCGGGCACCACGGCGATGCCGGCATTGCGCATGCTCTCGGCGTCTTTCTCTGAAATGGTGCCGCACAGCAGCACCTTCACCTCTATCTGCCGCAGGAAGTTTGCCTGCGAGCCGCACAGATGGCCTTGGCTGGGCAGGTTGCGCGAGTCTACCAGTTGCCCGTTTTCCACCGAATAGAAGTTGAAGTTGGTGCAACAGCCGAATTGGCTGCTCACATCCAAACCTTCACTTGCAACGGCGATTCTCATGGCTTCCTAAAGATCGAAGAGGGGTAGACTCCAATGAACACGATACGCATTTTGCCACCTTATGCGTCAAGGATTCGTTCAAGGGCGCTATCTGGGGAGCGATAGGAACAGCGCAATATCTTTTCAATTTCATCTTGCCAAAGCAATGAAGCTTTGCAATAATAGTCGGGCTGTTGCTTCCGAGCAGCATGTCCCCATCGTCTAGCGGTTAGGACGCGGCCCTTTCAAGGCTGAAACACGGGTTCGAGTCCCGTTGGGGGCACCATGAATTAACAGGCTCTGCTTCGGCAGGGCCTTTTTTCTTGAAGTAGACAGGAGCCGCTTTGAAGAAGCTTATTGCGCAGTTCATGAAGTTCGGTGTGGTGGGCGTTATCGCGTTCGTCATCGATTACGGCGTGATGATCTTCCTCACCGAAGTGTTCGGTGTGCCGTACCTTATCAGTACCACTGTTTCCTTCGTGGTTTCTGTCATCTTCAACTACTTCGCTTCCATGCGCTATGTGTTCGAGCGCCGCGACGACATGAGCCGCAAGCGCGAGTTCATCATCTTCGTGGTGCTTTCGGTCTGCGGCCTGGGCATCAACGATTTGTTCATGTGGCTTATGGTTGATTTCCTGTTCATCGATTACCGCATTTCCAAGATCGTGGTTACCTTCATCGTTGCCGTATGGAATTTCGTGACGCGCAAGATCTTCCTCGAAGCCAAGGGCAACTAGCGGCGCAATAATCTAAGGCGTTGAGTTTCGCCACAACGCCCCAAGTTTTCGGGCAGGCCGGGTTGCAGAGGATAGCCGATGAACGCACGAATAGAGAGCATGAGCCATGGTGATGGCAAGATCTATCTCCAGATGGTGCTCGACCGCTTGCATCCTGAAGCCAAGGTGCTGCTCGATGCTCGCTTGAAGGATGGCGCGAAGATCCCGGCGCATCTTTTCCCGTTCGATCCACTGGAGGAATCTTCCCAGGCCAACTACGTGGTTGTGCTGCCGCATTTCGATGTGCGCGAAGTGGACCTGACGTTTTTCGAGTACTCCGGTGAAGGCTCGCCGATGGGCCAGAGCCACCTTACTGTGGAGCTGAACATGGTGCGCTGGCGCACGCGCTTCAACGCCCTGGTGCACAACGAATTGCTCGAGCAGATGTTCGACATCGAGCGCGAATACGGCTCTACCCGCATGAACGTATACTTCACCGATGCCATCGACGATGGCGACGAGATAGTGGTGAAGATGCTGGCCGACATGCCTCATGTCGAAGGCGCCGATGTGATGGTGGGCTTCACCGACAATCAGGGCGTCGATATAGAGCTACCCATATATCCCCTGGTAGACGAGGTGGTGGCCCCTTCCCAGTTCGGCGAAGGGGAGCGCCTGCGCGTGGGCTTTTCCGTTCGCGTGCGCGCCGAGTCGAAGGATTTCTGCGTTACCGTCTACGATGCCAACGAACTGGTGCAGGGCGGCTTCGCGCGCTTCTGCGACGAGACGTACGCCCCTTTGCGCGAAGCATTCCTGTACTGTGCCACCGATGCCTCCTTCGACCCGCGCTATCCGCGTTGGTTCGCGCGCAACTGCGCCACGCTTGCCACGTTGGAAACCCAGCGGGCCGCTGTGTTTTCCCATCAGCCGCTGGTGAGCCTGGTGGTTCCCGTTTATCCGGGCGACGAAGGCTTCCTTCCCGCTTGCAGCGAGGCCATCCAGGCGCAAACCTATTCGCGTTTTGAGGTGGTGCTGGTGGATGTGGGCGCCAACGAGTCCTCCCTTGCCAGTGTGCTTTCCGAATGGGAAGGCGACGACCGCCTGGTTCACCTGGTGCCCAGCGGCGATATGGACGAAGGCCGCGCGCGGCTTACCGGCGTGCTGCAGTCCAAGGGCGAGGCGTGCGCGGTGCTCAGCCCGCGCGTTATCCTTGCGCCCGAGGCGCTCTACGAATACGTGCGCTGCGTGAACCGCGTGCTGGCCGAAGATGCCGAAACCGGCGCTTCCGCCGCCGGCCCGATGGGCGTTGGCCGCTGCGACGTTGCCTATGCCAACCACGACCGCTTCGATGCCGACGAGGGCCTGCACTCGCCCGTGATGAAGCCCGCGTATTCGCCCGACCTGCTGCTTTCCTACAACTATATGGCCCCTGTGGTGTTCTATTCCCGCGCTGTCGTGGAAAAGGTGCAGAAGGGCTCGGGCTTTTCGTCCGATGCCTTCGACTACGACCTGGCGCTGAAGGCCACTGCCTTGGCCCAACGCGTCGAGCGCATCGACAAGGTGCTGTTCCACATCCAGGACGCCCGCACGTTCTCCCTCCGTGCCCAGGAGCTGTGCGCCCAGCGCGAGGAAGAGGCCTTCCGCTTGGGCCGCAAGGTGCTGGGCAACCACCTGCGCCGCCAGGGGATAGACGCCCTGGTGCTGGCCGATGTTTCCGACCGCCTGTACCGCGTGCGCTACCGCCTTCCCGAACAGGGGGCCTCCCTTGCCGTGGTGGTTATAGCCGGCAAGGAACCGGCGCTTCTGGATTCGTGCCTTTCCTCCATCGAGCAGAGCGCGCTTCCCGCGAATACCCAGCTGGTGGTCGTTGAATGTCAGGAAACCGAGCGCAGCACGCAGGTGCTTTGCGAGCATCTGGCCCGCAAGGGGCGCTGCAAGGTGGTGTCGTACGAAGGCGGCGCGAACCGCGCGGCCATGGTGAATGCCGCCATGGCGCAGACCGAAGCCGGCTATGTGCTGGTGTTGGAAGGCGATGCCGAACTGGTAAGCCCGGAAGCGATAGGCGCCCTGCTTGGTCACTGCATGCGCCCGGGCGTCGGCGCGGTAGGCGCGAAGCTGCTGTTCGCCGACGACACCATCCGCTCGGCGGGCCTTATGGTGGGCCCGTATGGCTTTGCAGCGGGCATCGGCGGGAACCTGCCGCGCACGGCACGCGGCTATGGAAAGCGCCTGGTGTGCTCCAGCAACGTTTCCGCCGCATCGCTTTCCGCCCTGATGCTGCGAAGGGCCGCCTTCGATGAAGTGGGCGGCTTCGACGAGCGCTTCGAGGTTCGCCCGTGCGAGGTGGACTTCTGCCTGAAGCTGGCGAAGGCGGGCTACCTGGTTGCGCTCGACGGCGACATCGAGGTGTACCGCCGCGACTCCGACTCGGACGGCCGCGCCTCGCTTTCCGAAAAGCAGCGCCTGCGCTCCGAGCGCGAAAAGGCCTTCCTGCACTATCGCTGGCCGCGCCTGTTCGTGGAAGGCGACCCGTACTTCAGCTCGTGCTTGGACCCGCACGCCCCCTATTTCCTGCTGAACGCCAGGTCGTAGCCGCCATTGCCCAGGTTTGCCGCTGGCTATAAGCAGAATGTATAGTGTGCGGCCGCCAATCGCCGTGGCTGCATCCTGCTGCGGCTTTCGCCTGGGGTATATTAGGAGGGCTGTTTATCGGCGCGGGCTTTCGCCTGCGCTTTGAATAAGGAACAAGAAATGATTGAAATCGAACATCTGAACAAGATCTATGTGTCGGCCCAGGGAGAAGAGCATGTTGCCCTTACCGACATCAACCTCACCATTGCCGATGGCTCCATCTTCGGCATCATCGGCCAGTCGGGTGCCGGCAAGTCCACCTTGGTGCGCTGCCTCAACCTGCTTGAGCGCCCCACTTCTGGCTCCATCACCATCGACGGCCGCGACATCACCGGCCTTTCCGGCAAGGACCTGCGCGAGTTCCGCAGCTCGGTGGGCATGATCTTCCAGAACTTCAGCCTGCTGCAGCAGCGCACGGTGCTGCGCAACGTCACCTTCCCGCTTGAGCTTCGCCACACCGACAAGAAGGAAGCGGAAAAGCGCGCCCGCGAGCTTCTGGAATTGGTTGGCCTGGCCGACAAGTGCGAAAAGTACCCCAGCCAGCTTTCCGGCGGCCAGCAGCAGCGCGTTGCCATTGCCCGTGCGCTGGCCAACAACCCCTCCATCATGCTGTGCGACGAGGCCACCAGTGCGCTGGATTCCATGACCACGCATTCCATCCTGAAGCTCCTTAAAGATATCAACAAGGAGCTGGGAGTAACCATCGTGCTCATCACGCATTCGCTCGCCGTTGCAGAACTCGTCTGCGACAACATCGTCGTCATCGACGACGGCAAGATCGTGGAGGAAGGCAAAACCGAAGAGGTGTTCGCCAACCCGCAAAGCGATGTTGCCCGCAAGCTGCTGGAAAAGAGGCTCTAAACCATGGAATACTTGCAGACGTTCTTCGACCAGTTCGGCGCCCTTCTGCTGCAGGGCACGTGGGATACCATCGTGATGAGCCTGGTGTCCACCTTCTTCGCCTACGTCATCGGCATCCCGCTGGGCGTGCTGCTGGTGCTCACCGACCCGAAGAAAGGCCTTTTGCCGCATCGCGCGCTCAACGCCGTTCTGGGTTGGATCGTGAACATCGGTCGTTCTATCCCGTTCATCATCCTGCTGGTTGCCCTTATCCCGTTCACGCGCATCGTGGTGGGCACTTCGCTGGGCGTTCCCGGCGCGGTGGTTCCGCTGGTGGTTGCTGCGGCCCCCTTCGTCGGACGCATGGTTGAGCAGAGCCTGGCTGAAGTGGACGCCGGCCTGGTGGAAGCCGCGCAGAGCTTCGGCGCCTCCATTTGGCAGATCGTGGTGAAGGTGTACCTGTGGGAAAGCTTGCCCTCGCTTATCAGGGGCTTTTCCATCGTGCTCATCACCCTGCTAGGCTATTCGGCCATGGCAGGCACGGTTGGCGCCGGCGGCTTGGGCGACATCGCCATCCGCTACGGCTACCAGCGCTACATGGGCGATGTGATGGCCGCCACCATCATCATCCTCATCATCCTGGTGCAGATCGTGCAGAGCGGCTGCGACTTCACCGCCCGCAAGATCGACCGAAAGAAGTAGGCAGGCCGCTTCAACCAATGGTTGAAGCGTAGGTTGAAGCAGCTTTGTCTTGGCTGTGTATCCGTGGGTCTGGGCTATAATGCAACTTTAGTCTCATCGGCTTTCGCGCAGCTTGATGCCCGTTAGCCGGCCGAAGCAATCAGTCATGTGCTTGGGCAGATGAGCTGGCGGGCAGTCCCAGTACGCGGTGTTGCTGCCCGGACGATTCGGATAGTAAGGGCTTTCTGGGTATATGGGGAAGATGTTGCGCCTGCTCGCTTTGGTGCTGGCCGCCGTGTCGGTTTCCGCCGTGGCTTTGGTGGGCTGCACCCAGGCAAGCAGCACCACGTCGAAGAACGACGACGTGCTTACCGTGTACCTGTGGGACACGGATCTGATCCAGGACTTGGCGCCTTACCTGCATGAGCAGCTGCCCGACAAGGAAATCCAGTTCATTGCCGGCAACAACGACACCGACCTTTACAACTATTTCCTTGAGCACGGGGAACTGCCCGACATCATGACGGTGCGCCGCTTTGCGGGAACGGAAACAACCGACCTGCAGCCCTACCTCATGGACTTCTCTTCCTACGATGTGGTGTCGGAGTACTCTTCGTATTCCCTGCAGTACTACAAGAACAGCAACGGCGAAATCGACTGGCTACCCATCTGCGGTATCCCCCAAACCATCATCGCCAACAAAACCTTGTTCGACGAGTGCGGGCTGGAACTGCCGCAGAGCTACGACGACTACGTGAAGGTGTGCCAGGCTTTCCACGACAAGGGCATAAAGCCCTATTCCCTCGACCTTGCCGAAGATTGGTCGAGCCACGAGATGATCCAGGCCGGTGGTATCGGCGAGCTTACCAGCCTCGACGGCGTTGCGTGGAGGGCTCAGGCGGAAAGCGCGCAAGGGGAAATCTCGTTCGACGAAACCCTTTGGAAGAAGATCATCTCCGAGTCGAACACGCTGCTGGAGGATTCCTATTTCACGGAAGACGACCTGCTCGTGGACACCAACTCCGCAATGCAGCTGTTCGTCGAGGGGAAAGCCGCGATGTTCCATGGCTCGCCGGTGCACCTGAAGCAGTGCCAGCAGCAGATGGGCGATGCCGAACTGGTGCGCTTGCCGTATTTCTCGCAGACGTCCGATGAGGGCTACATCTACATGACGCCTTCCCTTCACGTTGCGTTCAACAAGGAACTTGAGGGCAACCAGGAAAAGCTGCAAACCGCCATGGACGTTCTGGAGTGCATGCTCTCGCAAGAGGGGCAGCGTATCATCGCCAATGGCAGTAGCGTTATTTCCTTCAACCCGAACGTTTCCTCTATCACCGACGACATGGTTGGGTTGGAAAGCCAGATCAAGAACAACCAGTACTACATCCGCTATTCGTCCCAGAAATCCTTCGATGCCAGCGTTGATGCGGTTACCGGGCTGCTTACGGGAAAGATGAACGTCGATCAGGCGTACGAGGCCTTCTGCAAGGCCATGAACAACTCCGGCGGTGCTTCTACTCAGACGGTTTCCTTCGACAACAGCTATTCGCTTTCCCTGAACAGCAAGGGCGGAAGGGATGCTGCGTCCTCGATCCTTGCCACAGTGCGCCAGGAGTGCGGGGCACAGCTGGCCATTGCTCCTTTCTACTACTTCACTTCATCCATCTATGAAGGCTCCTGCACGGAAAGCAGGGCCGATTTGATGGTGGCCAACAAGCCCAATGCTTCTTCGCTGTACCTGGAAACACTAAGCGGCGCGCAGGTAAAACAGCTGGTAGAGCGCAACCTTTCGGGCGAAGACGGAGATTTCCGCCCATCAAGCAAATACGAGCTTCCCATTGCCTCTGGCATGAAGATGGTCTTGAAGGAAGACGGGGAAGGCTTTGCGCTGGAAGATATGCTGGTAAACGGGTCGCCCCTGAACGACGATCAGCAGTACACCGTATTGCTCGCCGATGGCGTGACGTCCGGTTTGAGCACCGCTGCAAAGCTTCAACCGCTGGCGGGCAACACCCTTTCTTCGGCTTGGACGGGCGCCCTGGATGGCGGCCGCCAGCCGGCGCAGCCCGAAGACTACCTCGAGGTTAAGAGGTAGCGCGTGAAAAGACCCGAAGCAACCACAACCTTGAAGAAATGGACGCCGCGCATCCTTCTGCTGGCGGTTGTCCTGGTTTGCGTTGTTACCATCAGCGGCCTTTTGATGCGAATGGACAGCACCATCGAAGACAACGGCAAAATCAGCATGCAGGCCGTGGTCGAGCAGGTGCAGCAAACATACGAGCTTCAGGTGCAGAATTACTACAGCCGATTGCGCATGGTAAGCGCCTACATTTCCCGCGATGGCGATCCTTATGCAAGCGCGGATTTCATGTTCCTCATCAACGCTCTTCAGGACGAGACAAGCTCGCAGGTTTTGTTCATGAAGGACAACGGCATGGCGATGACCGTAGGCAAGGAAGAGAGCAAGCTCGACATCTCGAGCACCCTCTTGCTTGCGCTTAAGAACAACCAGAATATCGCCAAGCTCATCACCTACGATAACGGGGGAACGGCGAAAAGCGCCTTCCTGCTGGCAATCCCCTGCCAAGAGTACCAGCTCAATGGCGACACCTTCACGGCGGTGGGCTTGCTGGTAGATCTCTCGGAGATAGACACGGTTCTGAAGCTCTATGCCTATGGCGGAGCGGCCTACCTGTTCATGCTCGATGCCGACGGCGACGTGGTCTACACCAACCAAACAGACGAAAAGCTCTTCCAGAACTATTCCCTGCTCAAGCACTTGAACAAGGACGGTGCTCTTACGGAAGGCCAGGCGGAGTCCTTGTACCAATCGTTCCAGGATCGCGGCACCGGCGTGGAGCTGCTTGGTGGCGATAGGGCGTATTACCTAGGCTACTGCCCCATCCAGAACAGCAACTCGACGCTTGTCTGCATCGTTCCCAAGGGCACGGTCGATAACACGCTGATGTCGTATCAGCAAACGGTGCTGTACGCCACTTTGGCTATGGCGGCGATTATGATCCTGCTGCTTGCCGGGTTGTTCTTCAGTCTCTCGAAGATGAGCCTTGCAAATCAAAGGGCCTCGTTCGAGAAGAGGAACCTCAAGCAGCAGCAGGAAAACGTGAAGGCGCTAGAGGCCCTGAATGCGGAGCTGAAAGAAGCGCAGGAGGTAACGGCGCAGGCGCTGCAGTCCGCCGAGGCCGCCAACCAGGCGAAGACCGACTTCCTTGCCAACATGTCCCACGATATCCGTACCCCGCTCAACGCCATAATCGGCATCAGCACGCTTATCGAGCACGATCCGGGCAACGAGCAGAAGGTGGTCGAATATGTAAGGAGGATCGGGGTCTCCTCACAGACCCTTCTGTCCATCATCAATGAGGTCTTGGATATGAACAAGATCGAGTCGGGCAAGACAACGCTCGACTGCGTTGATTTCTGCCTCTACGATTTGGTCGGCAACGTTGAAGACATCTTCCGCCCGCAAACCGAGGCAAGGCACCAGACGTTCGAGGTTGTTACGGAAAACATCCAGCACGAATGGCTCAACGGCGATTCGGTGCGTTTGATGCAGGTGCTCGGCAACCTTCTTTCCAACGCGGTCAAGTACACGCAAGAGGGCGGGAAAATCCAGCTGCTTATCGAAGAGCGCCCCGCGAATGCATCGCCGTACGCAAGGCTTTGCATCACGGTGAAGGACAACGGCATCGGCATGGAGAAGGATTTCCAGGAAAAGATCTTCGATGCCTTCACCCGCGAGGAAAGCACGCTTACGAACAAGATCCAGGGAACGGGCCTTGGCATGGCGATTGCCCGCAACTTGGTTGAGCTTATGGGCGGAACCATCAGCGTGGAAAGCGAAAAAGGGGAGGGCACGTGTTTCGAGATCGTGCTTGACCTGAAGATAGTTCAGCAGCTTGGCTCTTCGCGCGAGCCGCAGAAGCAGGACGCATCGCACGATGCCATTACCCTGCAGGGAATGCGATTCCTCTGCGCAGAAGACAACGCCCTGAATGCAGAGATCCTTACAGAGCTGCTAAAGATGGAAGGCGCCGAGTGCGTTATCTGCGAAAACGGCAAAGCGGTCCTTCGGGCATTCGAGGCATCGAAGCCGGGGGATTTCGACATGATATTGATGGACGTTCAGATGCCGGTGATGAACGGCTACGATGCTGCGCGCGCTATACGCAACAGCGGCAACGAGCAGGCGGGCACCATGCCCATCATCGCGATGACCGCCAACGCATTTTCCGAGGATATCCAGGCATCCTTCGCCGCAGGGATGAACGCCCATGTTTCCAAGCCGGTTGATATGGACGTCCTGAAAAGGACGATAGGAAACCTCCGCTCTGGCCGCGGGGGGGTACTGAACCGCCGTTTGATGGACAGGTTCTAGAAAGCCTTGCGCCGCCCCTTTCCTAGGCGGCCGCGCCCAGCCCGTCGGCAAATCTCTTCCCAAGGCCAACACAGCCTGCTGCTGAAACCTCGCGCTGCTGCATTTGCTCAGGTGGGCGCGCCTTGTTCGGTTAAAAGCCGGTAACCAGTCCGAAACACCTTGCTCGCTATAATGAAACAAACAAGCAAAGCCAAGGAAGGACAAGCTATGGCCAGCAGCCCTGATCAGGATTATGTTCTTAGGACCATCAAGAGCCGCGATGTCCACTTCGTGCGCTTCTGGTTCTGCGATGTGCTGGGGCACATGAAGTCGTTCGCGGTTATCCCCAGCGAACTGGAAAACGCCTTCGAAGAGGGCATGGGCTTCGACGGCAGCTGCGTGCGCGGCTTCGCCCCCACTAGCGAATCGGATATGCTGGCCTGCCCCGAGGCATCCACCTTCCAGATTCTGCCGTGGCGCCCCGAGCGCAACGCGGTTGCCCGCATGTTCTGCTCCATCAAGACGCCTGAAGGCGAGTACTTCGACGGCGATTCGCGCAGCGTGCTGAAGCGCCAGGCCGCCAAGGCCGAAGAGCTGGGTTACGTCATGAACGTCGGGCCGGAACTGGAGTACTACTACTTCAAGGACCACACGGGAACCGAAGTGCTCGACAACGGCGGTTACTTCGACCTTACCTCGCTCGACATGGCAAGCGACCTTCGCCGCGACACTATCCTCACGTTGGAGAAGATGGGCATCCCCGTTGAGTACTCCCATCACGAAAGCGGTCCTTCCCAGCAGGAAATCGACCTGCGCTTCGATGATGCGCTCAGCATGGCCGACAACGTCATGACCTACAAAATGGTGGTCAAGGAGATTGCCAACAAGTACGGCGTGTACGCCTCGTTCATGCCCAAGCCCATTGCCGGTGCGCCGGGTTCCGGCATGCACATCCACCAGAGCCTGTTCGATGTGGAGGGCAACAACGCCTTCTTCGACGCAACCGACCCCGATGGCTACAACCTTTCCAAAACGGCCAAGCACTACATCGCCGGCCTTCTGAAGTACGTTCCCGAGTTCAGCCTTCTTACCAACCCCAGCGTGAACTCCTACAAGCGCCTGGTACCCGGTGGGGAAGCCCCGGTGTGCATTTCCTGGGCGCGCAACAACCGTTCCGCCTTGGTGCGCATTCCCGGTTACAAGCCCAACAAGGAAGAGGCGTGCCGCGTAGAGCTGCGCAGCCCCGACCCGGCGGCCAACCCCTACCTGGTGTTCTCGGCTGTTCTGGCGGCCGGCTTGAAGGGCATCGAGGAAGAGCTCGAGCTCTGCCCGCCTATGGAGCAATCCGTCGAGGGCGCCACTTCCCGCCAAGAGCTCATCGATGCCGGCTACCGCGTTCTGCCCGATACCTTGGGCGAAGCGGTAGAGCTGTTCGCCAAGTCGGACCTTATGAAGGAAGTTTTGGGCGAGCATATCCATTCGTTCTTGGTAGACGCTAAGCGCGAGGAATGGAACGAATACCAAAAGCAGGTATCCGGCTGGGAGCTCGATCGATATCTGGGTGTGCTGTAGGAGGACGTCATGCAACAGAGGAAGAACGTCATATTCATTGCCGACAGCCTCGACAATGCCCATAAGTTCCAGGCGGTGCTTTCCAGCCTCGATGTGGATGTGGCCGCTGGCTCTTCGCTGCAGTTCAAGAAGCTGCTTTCCGATAACCCCTCGTACGACCTGGTTATCTACGAGGCAACCGCCGAAGCCGCGCAGACCTTGGCGGCGGTGGAGCAGGCTCTTATCGACGACGGGGGAGTGCCCATCCTTATCATCGTGAAAGAGGAAATGCTCTCGGGCTTCCGCCTTCCCGTGCAGATCAACTGCGACTTCGTGGTGCACGGCGCCAGCTCCGAGGAATGCTCGCTGCGCATCCGCCAGCTGCTGTGGCCCGGTAATGAAAGCTCCACCAACGACTTCATCAGCATCGACGGCATGACCATCAACCTGGCAACCTATCAGGTAACGGTGAATGCCGAGCCGGTTGATTTCACGTACTTGGAGTACGCGCTGCTTGCTTTCCTGGTAACGCACCCGGGCCGCACCTATTCGCGCGATGCGCTGCTTCGCCGCGTGTGGGGCTTCGACTACTTCGGCGGCTCCCGCACGGTCGATGTGCATGTAAGGCGTGTACGCGCGAAGCTGGGCCCCGAGCTTTCCCAGCACTTGGAAACGGTTCGCGGCGTAGGCTACCTCTGGAGTTAGCCTGCTGTTTTGCGGCGGGTGGTTTTCCACTGCGGATGGGCTTTCGCCGCCGTTGCCCGTGCCGTCATTGCCTGCGGGGCCGCCCCAAGGCCTCCCTGGCGCTGCCCGTGTAATACCTGCGCACTGCAGGCGCGGCGGGCGATGCACCCTTTCCCAAGCGGCTATAATCATAGGGTTCGAACACGAGAGGAACCCTCATGACCAAAACCGTTGCCGTTATCGACGGAAACTCGCTGATGCATCGCGCCTACCATGCGGTGCCGCCCGCCATGACGGCGCCCGACGGCACGCCCACCAATGCGGCATTCGGGTTCTTCTCCATGTTGCTGAAGTTCATCGAAACCGAGCGGCCCGATGCGCTGGTGTGCGCCTTCGACAAGGGCCGCCCGCAGTTCCGCATCGACGCCCTACAGCAGTACAAGGCTCAGCGCCCGCCCATGGACCAAGAGCTGAAAGTCCAGTTCCCCGTGGTAGAGAACCTTCTGGCCGCCATGAACGTGCCCGTTGTGGCCCTTCCCGGCTGGGAGGGCGACGACATCTTGGGTACCGTCGCCGCCCGCAACGAGCAGGTGGGCTACAAGACGCTTCTGGTAACCGGCGACAAAGACGCCTACCAGTTGGCAAGCGACCTTACCCGCATCGTAACCACCAAGCGCGGCATCACCGATGTGGTGGTGTACGGCCCTGTCGAAGTGGAGGAGCGCTACGGCGTGAAGCCCAGCCAGTTCACGGATTTCCTGGGCTTGAAGGGCGATAAGGCCGACAACATCCCCGGCGTGCCCGGCATCGGCGACAAGAAGGCCGCCTCCATGTTGCAGGCCTACGGCAACCTCGAGGGCATCTACGCCAACTTGGACAAGTTCAAGGGCAAGCAGCTGGAAAACCTTACCAACCATAAGGACGATGCGTTCCTTTCGCGCCAGGTGGCAACCATCGTGCGCGATGCCGATTTCGACTTGGATGTGGAATCGCTGGCGTTTCCTGATTTCGATCCGGCGAAGGTGACCGAGGCATTCACCGAGGTGCGCATGATGGCGCATCTGCAGAAGGTGCTGGCCTTGCAGGGCGGCAAGGTTGAAACCGCCGATTTGGGGCCATGGGCCACCATCCTGGAAGGTGATCAGGCCAAAAAGGCGCTCGAAGCACATCTTGCCGACGAGCACCTGGCTGTTTCTTGGGGCCGCAGCGCCCAGGCCTCCCTGTTCGACGAGGGCCTTTCCCTTGCCGTGAACCTGGGCCCCGATGGCACCGCCCTTCTGCGCAATGCCGAAGCTGAAGAGGCCATTGCGCTTATGGTGCGCGAGGCCAACCTTGCCGTTGCCGATGCTAAGGCGCTCCTAGGCGTGGTGTTCCCGCCCGATACCGCAAAGCCCGCCCTGGTTTCTGCCGGCGAAGTGCTTGATGCCTGTCTGTTCGATGTGACCCTTGCCGCTTACGTGGTGGATTCCAACAACGGCGCCGCCAGCCTAGCGGCGCTTATGGAGCGCTACGGTGCGGCGATGCTTCCCAAGGAAGAAGACCCCGACAAGGCGCTGGCACTCGAAGCCGCTGCAGTGGCCGCGCTGGTGGAACCCCTTTCCCATGAGTTGGACGAGTCGGGTGCCCGCAAGGTGTACGAGGCCATCGACCTGCCGCTGGTGGGCGCGCTTTCCTGCATGGAGCGCACGGGTGCCGCCCTGGATGCCGATCACCTGGCGAAGCTTGCCGAAAGCACCGGCGCGGAAGTGGAGCGCCTGAAGGGGGCCATCTACGAATGCGCGGGCCACGAATTCAACGTCGATTCGCCCAAGCAGCTCTCCGAGGTCCTGTTCGACGAGTTGGGGCTAACCCCCGGCAAGAAGAACCGCAACGGCTATTCAACGGACGCCCGCGTGCTGAAAGAGCTCACGGCCGAACACGAGCTGCCGGGGCTTATGCTTGAGTACCGCGAGTACGCCAAGATCAAGTCCACCTATATCGACGCTCTGCCTTCCATGCGCGCGGGCGACGGGCGCATCCATTCCTCGTTCAACGAGATGGTAACCACCACCGGCCGCCTTTCATCTTCAAACCCGAACCTGCAGAACATCCCGGTGCGCACCGACTTCGGCCGCCAGATCCGCACGTGTTTCGTGCCTTTGGCCGAAGGGGAGCTGTTCCTTTCCGCCGACTACTCGCAGATCGAGCTGCGCTTGCTGGCCCACCTTTCCGGCGACGAGCACCTTATTTCCTCGTTCAACTCCGGCGAGGATTTCCACGCCAGCACCGCTTCGCGCGTGTTCGGCGTGCCCATGGAAGAAGTAACCCCGCAGATGCGCAGCCGCGCCAAGGCGGTGAACTTCGGCATCGTGTACGGGCAGCAGGCTTACGGCTTGTCGCAGTCGCTCCATATCCCGTTTTACGAGGCGAAAGAGATGATCGACCGCTACTTCGAGGTGCATCCCGGGGTGCGCTCGTACCTTGATGGGGTAGTGGTCCAGGCGCACGAGGAC
>CAVBST010000023.1:0-27908 GCA_963598325.1 uncultured Prevotella sp.
GCAGCGACGTGGGTTGGGGCATCGCCCTGAGGGGTTCTCTGAAACCCTTTCCTGAACGGTTCGCAAAGCGAACCTTCTTCTAAAGCATGAAGCAGCGACCGCACGAGCGAAGCGAGCAGGGTAGCGGGAATCCCCGAAGGGATGATGCCCCAGCCCGCGGCGCGGACGAACAGATTAGGCTTCTACCAGGTGGTTCACGGGGCCATGGCCTTTTCCTAGGCCGGGGTTCTGCTTGATGGCGCGGGTAAGGTAGCGCTTCGCCAGGCGCACGGCGCTCTGCAGTTCTTCGCCTTTTGCCAGGTAGGCCGCGATTGCGGAAGAGAGCGTGCAGCCGGTGCCGTGGGTGTTCTTGGTTTCTATGCGCTCGGTTTCGAACCAGGTTTTCGCGCCGCTGCGCTGCACCAGCACGTCGCTGGCGGTACCAGCCAAGTGGCCGCCCTTCATCAGCACGGCCGCGCAGCCCTTCGAATCGAGGATGGCATGCGCAGCCTGCAGCATGTCATGGCGCGATTCGATGCGCATGCCGGAAAGCACCTCGGCTTCGGGGATGTTGGGGGTTGCCACGTGCGCCAGGGGAAGCAGCTCGTTAAGCGCCGCCACTGCCCCGCCTTCTGCGAGGGCCGCGCCGCTGGTGGCCACCATCACCGGGTCTACCACCACGAGGGGCGCATCCCACGCGCGCAGGCCTTCCGCCACCGCATGCACCGCGCCGGCCGTGGGCAGCATGCCTATCTTCACAGCATCGGGGCGGATGTCCTCGAACACGGCATCCATCTGCTGGCGGATAAACTCAGGCTCGGTAGGAACCACGCCGCTGACTCCCAGCGTGTTCTGCGCGGTAAGCGCCGTTACCACGCTTTCGGCGTACACGCCTAAGGCGCTCATGGTTTTGATGTCGGCCTGGATGCCCGCCCCGCCGCTGGAATCGGAGCCGGCAATGGTAAGCGCGCACTTCATCTTGTTTTCCTTTCGCGCAAAACGGGCAGTGACGGGATAGGGGCAACGTTGGCACCGGGTTTCGGATGAACACTCGCGACGGGCGGGCAGGCGCACAGCTTCGAGCGCTCGCCCGTCGCTCGCCCACTCCGGACCCAACCGCAAACGATGGCTATTTTTCCGCCATTTCCTCGCCCAGGTCGATGGTAAGGCCATCCATGATGTTGTTCACGGTACGAACCGCGCACATCTTGCCGCACATGGTGCAGGTGCCTTCGGTGGAAGGCGGCGCGCTCTCGAAGTACTCGCGCGGCTTCACCGGGTCGATGGCCAGGCTGAACATTTCCTCCCAGTCCATGCGGCGGCGGGCATCGCTCATGCGGTTGTCCACGTCGCGCGCATGCGGGATGCCCTTGGCGATGTCGGCAGCGTGCGCGGCGATCTTCGTTGCCACCAAGCCCTCACGCACGTCGGCCGCATCGGGCAGGCGCAGGTGCTCGGCGGGCGTTACGTAGCACAGGAAGTCGGCGCCGGCCGTAGCGGCGATGGTGCCGCCGATGGCAGCGGTAATGTGGTCGTAACCAGGGGCGATGTCGGTTACCAGGGGCCCCAGCACGTAGAACGGCGCATTGTGGCACAGGCGCTTCTGGAACTTCATGTTCGCGGCAATCTCGTCCACCGCCATGTGGCCGGGGCCTTCCACCATCACCTGCACGCCGGCATCCCATGCGCGCTTGGTGAGCTTGCCCAGCTCGATAAGCTCGGAAATCTGGCCGGCATCGGTGGCGTCGTAGTTGCAGCCAGGACGCATCGCATCGCCCAGGCTGATGGTCACGTCATGCTCGTGCAAGATCTCCAACAGCTCGTCGTAGAACTCGTAGAAGGGATTCTCGTTGCCCGTGGCTTCCATCCAGGCGAACAGCAGCGAGCCACCGCGGCTTACGATGTTCATCAGGCGGCCGGTTTCCTTGAAGCTCTCGATGGTGCGGCGGTTGATGCCGGCATGGATGGTAACGAAATCCACTCCGTCTTCGGCATGGCGGCGCACCACATCCAAAAAGTCCTTCGCCTTAATGCCCACCAGGGGCTTTTCCAAATAGCCGATGGCGTCGTACATGGGAACGGTGCCGATCATGGCCGGGCTCATGCCCACCAGCTTGGTGCGGAAGGCCTGCGTTTTGCCGTGGTTGGAAAGGTCCATAATGCCCTCGGCGCCCAGCTCGATGGCGGTGCGCACCTTCTCCAACTCCATTTCCTCGTTCATTAGATCGCCGGAAATGCCCAGGTTAACGTTTACTTTGGTGCGCAGCCCCTCGCCCACGCCTTCGGGGCTCAGCGCTGTGTGGTGGATGTTGGCGGGGATGGCGATGCAGCCCTTGGCAACGCCGGCGCGGATTTCCTCGGGCGTGCGGTATTCCTTGGCAGCCACCGCTTCCATCTGGGGCGTGATCTGGCCCGCACGGGCATAGTCTATCTGGGTAACAAGACGGTCCTGCGTCATCGCAGTCTCCCTTCGTTGGCATTATCCATATCAGGTTCCATGGGTCGGGGCCTGGCCCCCTCTCAGCCTTGCGGCCCGCGTGGCGCGGCGGCAAAGCTCCCCGTATGTCGTGCCCATTGTACCCCCGGGCACAGCTTGGCAGCCGCCAGCTTGGCGGGCGAGCCGAAATGCGCGCGAAGCGGGAAGCGGCATAGGCCGTTGGCCGGAAACACACGGCCGGCGAAGCGTGGGGCAGGCAACCGCAGGACGCGCCGTGAAGCCGAAGCGGCCCAAAGCAGCAAGCATTGCTTCACGAAACTGGGGCGTCCTGAACCAAGAAGCGCTGCGGCTCACCAGCACGGGTAGCAAGCTTCGCTTCACGAAGCCGAACGGTAAGGGCAGAACGCTAGCAGTACGAAGCCAGCGAAAGCGCTGCCAGCGGGAACAGCACCCAGAGCGACCCTTCACGCAGGCTGATGCGCGCCGGCGCCCCCACCAGCTCGTTCGACACGCCCCACAGGGCGCGGTTCAGCGTGGTGCCGTCTTCGATGCCGTATTCCATGCCCTGTTCGGTAACGCCCACGGCAACATCGCTGTGGTTGATAACCGAGCAGGTTCCCTGTGCTCCTTCAGCGAACGAGAGCGCGGCGAAGGGGCCGGGCGCCACCAACGGCGCCACCGCGAATTGCTCACCCACACCCCAAACGCGCGTGCCGCGGGCGGCCACCTGCACCAGCAGCTGCAGGTTGCCCAAGGTGTGGTCCAGCCGGCCCTCGAAGGCATCGCACAGCACCAGCTCGCCGTAGCCGGAAAGCTCGGCGTCCTGGATGGCAAGGTCCATGTCGGTGTAATCCTTATGGGTGTTGTATTGAGCAACGCAGGGGTGCTCGGGCACGTGCCCCAGCGAATCGAAGTCGCCGAACACCTTCGTGGGAACAACGCCCCGTTCGCGCAGCGCGGCATAGCCGCCATCCACCGCATACACCGCGTCGAAACGCTGCGTTTCCAGCACGTGATTCAACCCTTTATGCCCCGAGGGAGCCGCCCCCACCAGCAAGCAGCGTTTCATAGCAAGTCCTTTCCAAACGGGCAAACGCCAAAAGCGCTTTCGCCCAAAATGAAAAATCGTGTATTCCAAGTACACGATTTTCTAAGATTTCGTGTACTTCAGATACACGGAATTTTATTTTTCCTGTATTCGAGATACAAGAAACGCCGCTCTGGCGAACGGCGTTGAAAATGCGAGCGAGCCTATAAGCCGGGTTCTGTAATCGGCAACCATTTATCTCGACTTTACGTCGCCGCAAAGCTCAAGCACGCAACCCGAATGCACGGAAGGGCGACCGTATGGCATTCCTATTTGCGCTTGCTCCAGATGGGGTTTACCAAGCTACGCTGTTGCCAACGCACTGGTGCGCTCTTACCGCACCGTTTCAGCTTTTCTCCTGCAAGCAGGGGAGTCTTCTTTTCTGTGGCACTGTCCGTCGGGTTACCCCGCCCAGCCGTTAGCTGGCATCTTGCCCTTGGGAGCCCGGACTTTCCTCATGCAAAAGCACGCGATTGCCCGGCTCACTCGCCGGGCTATTGTAGCACGCTTGGCCGCCGCAGCGGTTAGCCAACTTGCATCGCATAAGGGGGCTCGCGCATAAGCTGCACCGCCCAGACGAAGCCCTTTCTAATTGTAGATGTCACGCCTATGGCCGATTTCGATAGCAAGCACTACCAGCTCCTTGTCCCGGATCTCGCAGAGCACGCGATAGTTCCCCACGCGATAGCGCCATTTTCCGGACCTGTTAACCGTTAAGCCCTTGCCGTGAGCACGCGGATCGGAACAGCCGTCGATGTTCTTCAGCAGCCAGGCAACGATCACACGCCTAACCCCGGGGTCCATCTTCGATAGCTGTTTGTCGGCCCTCTTGGAAAACTCTAGGCGCCACATGCTAAAGGTACTTCTTTGCTATCTCGGCCGCCGAAAGAGTGACCGGATCAGAGTCGAACTCGGCCTTGGCCTCTTCCCAAGCCTTGAGGTCAAGCTCGTCTTCAATACGCTCCAATGCAACCTTGCGCATGAACTCGGAAACGGACGTTCCGAACGCTGCAGCATAATCCGATATCAGAGCCTTCTCTTCGCTCTCCAACCTGATAGTTATCGTCGCACTAGCCATCTTGACCTCCTTCGAACTTGTAGGACATTGTAACACGTAAATCTCAAAGCCGACGCGTGAAGCCCAAAATAGAAAACCTATTATTGAACGAAACAGCGAGCGGGCCCCTGATGAGTGCAGATGGCAGGGTGAACATGCCAGTGGCATGTTCAGTTCCAAACCATGCGTCCGAGCGAACGCATCCTGCGCAGCTCTGCTGAGCAGGATTTTGAAACTCGCATTGTTGGACGAAACAGCGAGCGGGCTTCTGGCGAGTGCAGGGAGATTGAAAAAGGCGAGGCATTGGCCTAATGTGCCATGCCTCGCCTTTTGAAATTTCCCTGTGCCGCCAGAAGCCCGCACAGCGTCATAGCGTTTCGTGCGTCTTGCGCTGTCCGACAGGACGGCGCAACCGAAAAGCGCAGCGTCATCGCGTTTCGTATGAAAAAAGCCCGCCGGAGGCGGGCTTTAAAACTAGTCGACGTCGTCGAACGAGAACGAATCATCCGCATCGCCGTAACCGCTGAAGTCTTTGCTTGCAGCGGAAGGCTTCGGAGTGGCAGGAGCGCTCACTACCGGGGAAACCGTGGGGGTGGTGTAGGTGGCAACCGAAGGGTTCTCCCACTTGGCGGCGGGCTTTGCCGCAGGCTGGCCTTCGCCTTCGGAAGCAGAAGATGCCGCATCAAAGGTGGTCATCTCAAGCAGCTCGGCAGGAATGTCGATGCCAGCGGTAACCTCGCCGCCGATCTCGGACAGGCGCTGGGTTGCGGAGCCGATGAATTCCTTCAGCATGTCCTGATACTGCTCGCGAACCATTTCGCGGCTGGAGGAAAGCTCGTTGATGTGCTCGATGACCTTCTGCTTTTCGGTGTTGGCCTTTTCCAGGATGCGCATGCCCTCGTCTTCGGCGTTCTTGCGCGTCTGGTCGGCTTCAGCCTTGGCCTTGGCGATGATCTCGTCGGCGGTGCGCTGGGCAACGATAAGGGCCTGGGCAATGGCGGTATCGTCGCTCTTGCGGTCGCGCAGCTTAGCCTCCAGCTCGGCAATCTTGGCATCCTTTTCAGCCAGGACGGCAGGATCCACGGCAGGCGCGGCAGGCTCAAACGCTTCCTCTTCCTGGGGTGCAGCCGGGATAACCTCGGTACGGGAAGCAGATGCGCCCTCGGCAGCCTGAAGGCGCAGACGGGCAATCTCGTCGTTCATCTCGTCGATCTCGGAGGAAACGCGCTCCAAGAACACGTCCACTTCGTCGACGTCGTAGCCGCGACGCTCGATCTTGAAGCTCTGGTTCTGGATGTCGGCAGAAGTGATGGCCATGTGAAACTCCCCTTACAGACTTATTGACAGGCCGGGCTAGAACAGCACAGCCAAAAAAGAAACTATCAGTCGTACTCCGAACTGTAACACAAGCAGTGCCAAGATCGGGCTTATGTCCACCATTCCTCCAATAGGGGGAATGAAGCGTCTGAACAGGTCAAGGTACGGATCGCACACTTTGCCAAGGGCTTGGTAGACGTCGGTTACGATGCCACCGGACATGGGTATCCACGACATCATCACGTAGACGAAGATAACCAGCGAATAGGCATCGGCAAGGGTGATCAAAAGCGACAGAATCATCTGCTCACGTTCTCCTTATGAAACGATCGGGGCAGTAGCCGCTGCGGCTAAACAGGCGCACCTGCAGCCGCAACAGGAACAGGGAAACGGCGCTTACGCCTTCGTCACACCGTGCTTGGCAAGGCTGTGGGTTTCCTCAAGCGTAAGCTCTTTGCCCTGGTAGATAGCAAAGTTCTTTTCGCCCACGCATTCCACCTTGGCATTCAGGGCCGAAGCCACGCCGAATGCGAAATCGAGCACGCGCATGCTAAGGGCAGCATCGGTGCCGCGCAGGGAAAGCACCACAATATGACCCGAGCGAACAGACTGGGCAACCGAGGAAACGTCCTCGTAGTTGGCGGGCTTCAGCACCACAACCTCGCGCGCAGAAGCTTTCGCGGCAGGCGCTGCAGCTTCGGCAGGTGCCGCAGAGGAAGACCCGGTAGATGGCGTGAACAGCGAATCCAGCCCGGGCGAAGACGTTGCGGCGCTCGAGGTGGCAGCGGTGCGCTTGTACGGCGAAACGAAATCGCCATAGCCACCTGCGGGGGTGCTGAGCGATTCGGCAACCTGGCTGGAGGAAGGCACGGAAGGCTCGCTTGCCGCCGGGCTTGGGCTTGGGCTTGGGGCGTAGGAGGGCATGGCACGGGTGGCGCCCGCGTCGTAGACGCCATAGGCGCTGGTGGTGGCGCGGATATCCCTGGAGCTTACCAGGCTTGCCGAACCGTAGCGCCGGGAGCTGCGCGAATGGGCGCCGGTGGAACGGGTGGTGTACTCCAGGCGATCGTACGGATCGGCCGAATCGGAGCCACGATTCTCGTATGCCCCAGAGCCCTCGGGCTCGTTGTAATCGTCGTAGTCGTCATAATAGGCGTCGTCATAGTAGGCATCGTCGTTACGACGGCTGTTGCCGCCCAGGCCGAAGCGGTCCTTCAGATCGCCGATGATGTTGCTGGCAGACATGGAGGGACGCGGGAAGTCCATAGCGGTTATCCTCTTCCGATCGGTTCTTTCGCAAAAAATAGGCGCCTATGCCTCTTCGAACTCATCGCTGAAGATGGCGCGCCCTATCCGTACAATCGTAGTGCCGTAGTGGACGGCAACCGGCCAGTCTTCGGTCATTCCCATAGAAAGTGCAGACAAACGGACCGCAGAGCCCTCTTCAGCAAGCTGCAAGCCCAGCTGTTCCTGAAGCTCGGAAAGGCCCTTGAAGGTGGCATGGATGGCTTCTTCCTGCGCGCGGGGAGCCATGGTCATCAGCCCTTCGATGGCGATGTTTTCCAGGTCGGAAGCGCGCTCGATTATGCCCTTCACCTGGCCAGGAGCAAAGCCGCTCTTGCTTTCTTCGCCCGAGACGTTCACTTCCAGAAGCACGCGCTGCACCTTGCCCTGCGCCTTCGCTGCGGCGTTGATCTTAGCAAGATGCTCTTCCTTGCACACCGAGTGGATAAGCGTTGCCGCAGAGACGATGTCCTTGATGTGGCGCGACTGGATGTTGCCGATGAAGTGCCACTGGGCGTTGGGGAAGGCCTTTTGCTTGCGCACCAATTCGTCGGGGCGGTTCTCGCCGAACGCAGTGGCGCCCGCCTGCATGGCAAGCTGTACCTGGTCGACGTCGACGGTTTTGGAAACCGCCAAAAGCGTTACCTCTTCAGGGTTGCGCCCCGCCGCCTGGCACTCGCGAACAACCTTTTCATGAACCTTTGCATAACGTGTAGCGGTACTCACCGTGGCCTCCTTGATCTTTGGAACCTAGGATACCGCGATTGCAGCCCGCAAGGGCAAACCAGGCGCAAAGGGATAGAAACCAAGGGGCGCCCTACCCTACTTAGCAAACTGGGAAGCGGTACGCGAAGGCCCCGTGGCGGCCGCATACGCCGCCCTGCGCGCGGTACGAGAAGAACTCTTCGTTACAGCACACCGTGCATTTGCCCAAGTCGCAAATGCGCTCGGCGCTCACGCCGATGCTTCTAAGCTGCACGCGCAAAGCCGCGGCAAGGTCGATGTGCGCGTCATCGAACACGCAGGTTTCGCCGAACTTCTGCTTGAAACGGCTATGCACGTCTTCGCCTGTTTCGAAGCACTCGGCGCCGATGTGCGGCCCGATGTAGACGTTCAGCTGGGAAACAGCACTCTGCCCCAGTTCGGCAGCATCGGCCTGTGCAAGCGCGTGAGCTGCCTTCGCCGAGATGAGGTTATCCACCCCGCGCCAGCCGGCATGCACCACCGCGAACCGGCCCGTTGGGGAAACCATGATCACAGGAACGCAGTCGGCAAAGCACAGCAGCGCCGCAACGCCCGGCACATCCACCAGCACGCCATCGGCGCCTTCAGCGGCAAGCTGCTGGGCAGATTCGGCCTGGCCGGCATCGCGAACATTCACCAGAGCATCGCCGTGAACCTGGTTAGGAACGATGAGCGGCGCATCTGCGCAACCGAACGACTCCTGCACAACACGGCGGTTATGCAACACCGTTTCCAGGCAGTCGTCCACATGATGCCCAAGGTTCAGCGAGCCATAGCAGCCCTGGCTGTAGCCGCCTTGGCGGGTGGTGAAGGCGATGCGCACCCCCGTTGCCGCGAACAGCTTTTCGTCGGTGTAAGCGTCCAAGGACGCAAAACGACCCTTGGTCAACTCGGGAAGGGGAAGAACAAGGGTCGTCATGAAAGCCTTCTTACGTGAAAGCGGATATTCTGGCTGCGATGCCTTTACTGGCGCTTCAGGAAATCGGGGATGTAGTCTTCATCCGCAAAGCGCGGCTGGGAAGAGTACAGCGGGCGGGAAGTGCTTTCCGGCTTCGGCGCAGGAGCAGAAGTGGAGGAGAACATGTTGTCGCGGCGGCCGAAATCGAGCGGCTGTTGCGGAGCGCCCGCCTTGAAGCCCGTAGCGATAACGGTGATGCGGATGGTGTTGCCCAGCTCGGGGTCGACGATCTGGCCGTAGATGATGTTGGCGTTCTCGTCGGCAACGGCCTCGACAACCTTGGCGGCTTCGTCCACTTCGGAAAGGGCCAGGTCGGGGCCGCCCGCGATGGAGAACAGGATGCGGGAAGCGCCGGCGATGGAGGTTTCCAGCAGGTTGGAGTTGATGGCCTGCTGCGCAGCGTCGAGCGCACGGGAATCGCCCTCGGCGATGCCGATGCCCATCATAGCGGTGCCCGCGTCCTTCATAACGGTGCGGATGTCGGCGAAGTCGAGGTTGATCAGGCCGGGAATGGTGATGAGGTCGGTAACGCCCTGGATGCCCTGACGAAGCGTATCGTCGGCGATGCGGAAGGCATCGAGCATGCTGGTTTTCTTCTCAACGATCTCGAGCAGGCGATCGTTGGGGATAACGATGAGGGTGTCTACCTTCTGGGACAGGTAATCGATGCCCTGCTCTGCCTGGTTGCGGCGCAGGCGACCCTCGAACGAGAAGGGCTTGGTAACGATGCCCACGGTAAGCGCGCCGATTTCCTCGCGCGCGATCTCTGCGACAACAGGTGCTGCACCGGTGCCGGTGCCGCCGCCTTCGCCAGCGGTTACGAACACCATGTCGGCATCGGCAAGCGCCTCGCGGATCTCGGAACGGGATTCCTCGGCAGCCTGGCAGCCAACCTCGGGGTTTGCGCCGGCGCCCAGGCCGCGGGTGATCTCCTCGCCGATGTGGATGGTCTTGTCGGCGTCGGAGAGCAGGAGCGCCTGGCGGTCGGTGTTGACGGCGATGAACTCGACGCCCTTGATGCCGGCTTCCACCATGCGGTTAACGGCGTTGGTGCCGCCGCCGCCTACGCCGACAACCTTGATTACCGCGAGATTGTCATTGCCAAGAATCTGTTGCATTATCTGCTCGCTTTCGGTTTCTTTTCAGCGTTGCCCCACGTGCAGCCCAACGGCCGGTGAGACACTTGGGTTATTTTACACGCCGGCGTAAACGTTTGCAAAGCTGCGCGGCGCTGGTCGGGCATTACAGCGAACGCCAGACGGGTTTATTCACAACACGCACATTAATATACGAGATCTTCCCCTCGTGTTCGGCCATCAGCTGCAGGCACACGCGTTCCTTGTCGCGGATGTCCTTCGAGCTGCCGAAGGCGATCTCTATGCCGTTCTGCAAGGTGAGCGTGGTGGACTCGCTGCTGGCAGCGGCAACGCTCTTCACCTGGCTGGCAAGCTCGGTGGTCATGCCGTCGATGACACCCAGGGCGTTTTCCACGTTGGCGTTATTGCAGTACGAGCCGGCCTCGGGCTTGGAGCCGTACGGGATGTCGGTGATCTCCAGCGCGTTGTCGGCGTCTTCGTACACCTTGCTCGGCAGCGCCTTCCCTTCGGCGCTTTCGCGGTCGTCGGGGATCTTGCACAGCCACATGCCGTCGGAGGAAAGCGCCCAGCGCTCCACCGTGTTCGACGAATCGACCGTCACCGAAACCACCGCCGAGATCTCCCGCTCGGTGATGCTCAGGTTCAGCGTGTCGGGAAGCACCCGGTCGACCGAGGCGCTTTTCACCCAGGCGTTCGAGGTTAGGCGGGAGGTGATGCCATTGGCGTCGACGTTCAGCAGCGTGGTTCCCTCGGGAACCGCCGCCAGCTGGGTAAGGTCTTCGCTGGATATATGGTCGGCCCCCGAAACGGTGACCTTTTCCACCTTCAAGGCGCCGGAGCTGGAAAGGGCGAAGCCGCCAATGCCCAGCACCGCCACCACTACAACAACGGCGATGAGCACGCCCATGATGCGATGGGACTTCGCCGCGCGCTGGCGGTAGCGCGATGCGTTGCGCACCTCGGAAACGCTTACCGAGCGAAGGGGCGCGCCTGCCGTGCCACGGGCACTTGGGCGCGCCTGGCTGTAGCCGCGCGCAGAGGGACGGCCACCCGCCATGCCCGAACGGGCTGCGGCGGAAGGGCGCAGGGAGCGGCCCTGGCTTGGGCGGCCCTTCACCGTGGACGGGCGGGCGGAAGCGCGGCCGCGCGCAGAGGGCCTACTCGAACCCGAGTAGCTTGACCTCCGTCTGGAGCTCGATGCCATAGCGCCCCCTAACCTCTTCCTTAACCTTGCCGATCAATGCCAACACATCTGAAGCAGTGGCGTTTCCCCTGTTCACGATGAAGTTGGCGTGCTTTTCAGATATTTGGGCGTCGCCGTGGCGAAGGCCCTTCAAGCCCGCCTGCTCGATAAGGCGGGCAACCGATTGCCCCTCGGGGTTCACGAAAACGCTGCCGCATGAAGGCAAATCGAGCGGCTGGCTTTCCTTGCGGCGGCGCAGAAGCTCGCTCATGCGCTCGTTGATGTTGCCGGCATAGCCCTTTTCCAGGCGAAGCTCGCATTCCACCAGAACCTCGCCGGGCGCAAACGACGAGCTGCGGTACCCCCATTCCAGGTCGGCCGCAGCATAGCGGCGAAGGCCATTCGTCAGGCAGTAGGTGGTGGCAGACGCCACGCGGCTGCCTATCCAGTCGGTGGCCGTTCCGGCGTTCTGCACCAAGGCGCCGCCCACGGTTCCCGGAGTGCCCACGGCAAACTCCAAGCCGGAAAGCCCATGATGGAACACCTCTTGCACCAAGCGGGATAGCATGGTGCCCGCGCCGACCACAACCGAGGCGTCTTCTTCGTTGAAGCGCCAGTTGCGGAACTCACCCGCCAGGCAAACAACCACGCCAGGATAGCCGGCATCCGAAACCAAGAGGTTCGAGCCCTTGCCCGCAACATAGTAAGGCAGGCCCTCTTCGGCGCACACCTTCAGCAGCGTGCCGAGCGCGGCGATGGAATTGACCTCCGCAAAGGCGCGCGCGGGGCCGCCGATGCGATAGGTGGTATGGCGAGACATGGGCTCGTCAAGGCGCACCGAGCCGTCGAATTCCTCGTCGAAGCGCAAAAGCTCCAGTTCAGATGCGTGGCGAGCGCACATTAAGCATGACTCGCTTCGCGCTCGCGCAAGCCCTCCAGCAATGCAGGGCCCATCGCCGTGATGTCGCCGGCGCCCATGGTGATGACCAAGTCGCCCGGATGCAGGCGCTCGATCATATAGGGAACGACGTCAAGACGGCGGTCGATGTAATGAAGGTCTTCCGGATGGCCGGGATGGTCGAAGATGGGCTGCATGAACGTCTTGCCGGTAACACCGGGAACAGGCGTTTCGCCAGCGGGGTACACATCGGTGAAGGCAACCAGGTCGGCATTGTCGAACGCGCGGCCGAACTCGTCGTGCAGCACATCGGTGAACAGCCCCACGCGGGAATAGCGATGCGGCTGGAACAGCACGCACACACGGCGGTAATCGAGGTCGCGGGCGGCGGCGATGGTTGCCGCTATCTCGGTGGGATGATGCGCGTAGTCGTCCAAGATGGTGACACCATCAGCCTCGCCCACCAAGTCGAAGCGGCGGCGAACGCCGGCGAAGGCACCCATCGCGGCAGCGGCCTTCTGCATGTCGAAGCCCCGCGTGTACAGCAGGGTAAGGACACCGGCAGCATTCAGGGCGTTATGGCGGCCCGGGTTCTGCTTGATGCCGCAGTTCAGCACTTCGCCGTTGGGAAGCTTCACGTCGAACGAGGTGGAAACGCCCTTCGGCACGTAGTTCGACACCACGGTGTCGCAATCTTCGCCGAACCCGTAGGTAAGCACCTGGGCGCCCGTGGAGCGGGCCACCCTCACCAACGCGGCATCGTCGCCGCATACCACGGCATAGCCGTCTTCGTGCACGGAGCCGATGAAATCGCCGAACAGGCGGTAGATCTCGTCCAGGTCGCTGTAATGGTCAAGATGGTCGGCCTCGATGTTGGTAACCAGCACCGATGCCGGGTCGAGGTAGGTGAACGACTTGTCGCTCTCGTCGGCCTCTACCACGTAGTACTCGCCCTTGCCGCTGTGGGCGTTGGTGCCGTATGCGCGCACGATGCCGCCGATAAGGAACGTGGGGTCGCACCCCAGCCCGTCGAGCACCGAGGCCAGCATGGAAGAGGTAGTGGTCTTGCCGTGCGTGCCGGCAACCGCCAGCGTGCTCTTCCCCACTCCAAGGGCGGCAAGCATCTTGGCGCGATGCCAGATGGGGATGTTGCGGCTCTGGGCTTCTTTCAGCTCGGGGTTGTTCTGAAGGATGGCGGTGGAAACCACCACGACATCGGGGTCGATGCCGGCAAGGTTTTCGGCTTTCTGGCCGATGAAGACTTTCACCCCTGCTTCGCGCAGCTGCTCGGTATAGCGGCTTTCGCGCAGGTCGGAGCCGGATACTTCCATACCCTGGTCCTTGGCAACATGGGCGATACCGCTCATGCCAACCCCGCCGATGCCGATGAAGTGAACTTTGTTGATGCGACTTTCCGTCACGGATTACCTCCTTGGGACTGCCCTTTATCTTAGCGGCTGGCGCCAAGGCGGCCCGATCTCACATAACTATTGCGGAATGCCCGCGAACACAGCCCTCCGAACGGTGCGCAACCCGCCCAAAGGCGCTGGCCCAACGGCTGGAAGCACTACCGGCTATTCGCGCCTCTTCTTCGCCACAAGCTCCACCACATCGCACAGGCGGCTGGCGGCGTCCTGGGTTTCGAAGGTGGCCGCGGCCTCGCGCATGCCAGCGCGCGTTTCCGGGTCTTCCAGCAGGGCGAACACGATCTTCTCGAACTGCGGGTCTTCCACTTTGTCGTCCTTGATGAGCACGGCCGCACCGCGCTGCACGTATTCGGCAGCGTTCACCGTTTGATGGTCGGCCGTTGCGTGGGGGAACGGCACCAAGACGGCGGGGATGCAGCGGGCAGAGATCTCGGCCAGCGAAGACGCCCCGGCGCGCGAGACGATAAGGTCGGCTGCGGCAAGCGTTTCGCCCATATGGTCCTGATAGCCCATGGCGAAATAGCGCTTCTTCTGGTCTTCGGTAAGAGCGAGCGCCTCGTTTACCGTGTCCAGTTCCTTCGGGCCGGTGATGTGCACCACGTAGACGTTGTCCATCTGCATAAGGCGGTCTTTCATGGCGCACAGGGCCGTGTTTATGTGGCGAGCGCCCAGGCTTCCGCCGAACACCAGCAGCATGGTGGCATCCTGCGGGATACCCAGGTAATCGCGCCCCTCTTCACGCGTGGCCTTCAGCACCGAAGAGCGCACCGGGTTGCCGGTTACCAGCACCTTGCTTTGGTCCTTCACGTTGTTGCCCGCAACCTTATAGGTAAGGCACACGGCAGCGGCGTCTTTGCACAGGAAGTCGTTGGCCATGCCCATGACGGAGTTCTGCTCATGGATCACCAGCGGGATGCCCATGCGCTTTGCGGCCTGGCCAACCGGCAGGCACACATAGCCGCCGAACACCACAACCACATCGGGCTTGATCTCCAAGAACCACTTGGTTGCCTTCTTGGCGGAAGAGTTGATCTTCTTCAGGCCCTTGACCAGCGTAAGCGGGTGGCTGCGGTCGAAGCCCGCCGCCTCGAACCCCTTGAACGGGATGCCCGCCGCGGGCACCAGCTTCGATTCCACACCCGTGGGCGTGCCGGCATAGAACACCTCGTGGCCGTGCTCCTGAAGAACCTCGGCCAAGGCAAGGGCCGGGTTGATGTGGCCGGCCGTGCCGCCACCGGAAAGAACTACGCGCATGACAGCTACCTCCTTTGAGCCCGAACCTGGCGGGCGTACGTTGCTTGGGTTGCGGGCCTGTCCGCCCGCACAAGTTGCAGGACCGAGATCGCACCGCTGTCCAGCCGCTGGGATATACGCAGGCCGGACCCTCTTCCACTATAGCCGTTGGAAGGGTCGGGGCGCCTTCCGCCGCGATGCCCGTCGTGGTGTCTATCGCGGGCCCCGGCGCGGTGCCCGTCGGGGCGCTGCTCGCGATGTTCCTCACGGCGCTCAGCAGAAACGACCCTTAAGTTGTCGCGGCGCTGACGGTACTCCCCTTCGTTGCTGGAGCTATAGGAAATGGAAAGCAGGACCCCCACCAGCAGAAGGGACGAAAGCAGCGACGATCCGCCCGAGGAAATGAACGGCAGGGGCTTGCCGGTGGTAGGCGCCAGGCCCACCACGCAGGAAATGTTCAAGAACGCCTGGAACACGATCATCACGGTAAGGCCGGCGGCGAACAGCGACATGAACGGGCTGCGTGCCTGCTTGGCAATAGTGAATCCGCCAACCAGGAAGAACATGAACGCCACGATAACCAAGAGCGACCCCACAAGGCCCAGCTCTTCGCCCACGATGGCGAAGATGAAGTCGGTCTCCGCCTCGGGCAGGTACAGCAGCTTCTCGTAGGAATTGCCCACGCCAACGCCGAGCAAACCGCCGGAAGCCAGCGCCTTGAAGGAATGCACCAGCTGATACCCCGTGTTCTGCGCATCGGCCCAGGGGTCGGAGAAATTCATCAAACGTTCCATGCGATAGGGCATGGCAACGATAGCCAAGACGCCCAGCACCGCAACAATCAGCAATACGGAAACCGTGGTACGCCAGGAAAGCCCTCCCAGCCACACCACAATGCAAACCCCTACCAAGCAGATGATCGTGGTGCCCAAATCCGACTGCGCGGCGAACACGAACGCCAGCAGCGGCAGCCCAATGAACAGGAGGCCCTTCAGCACAACAGCCCTGAAGTCGAGGTAGCCCTCCCGGTATTCCTCAACGAAACGGGCCGCCATCATCACGAAGGCGATCTTGGCGAACTCGGAGATCTGGATGGAGATAGGGCCGATGACCAGCCAGCGCTTCGCGCCTAGGCCCACCGTGCCGAAGATGAACGTAAGAACCAGAAAGCCCATGCAGACCCAGTAGAACAGATCGCCGATCCTCCCGCGCCACGCGTCTTCCCCGACGAACTTCGCCACCGCAACGGCCATCGCCGTTCCGATAACGGCGAAGACGCACTGCTTTATGGCTTCGCCCAACGGATCGCCCTGTTCAACAAGCGAGGTGATGGAGGAAGACGAGTACACCATGACGAGGCCCACCACCACCAAAAACAGGGTGGAAAGGATAACCATCAGCCGTGGCACCATCTCTTGCGCGGGAGCGCTTTTAAGGAATGACGTTGAGGGCGATTTGCTGCGTTTAGGTTCTGTTTTCCGCTCTCGGGCCATTGCTTGCTCAGGCACCCCGCTTTGCGGCTCGCTGGGCTACCAGGCTCTTGAACACCTCGCCGCGTTCCTCGAAGCAGGTGAACTCGTCGAAGGAAGAACAGGCGGGCGAAAGGGTAAGGATATCGCCCGGCTGCGCATGGGCAAGGCCTTCGTCTAGGGCCGATTCAAGGTTGGATGCCGAGTACACCGGAAGGCTTGCCCCCCGGAAGGCGTTCTTGAAGCGCCCACCGGCGGCGCCGAAGCACACCACTGCCTTGCAGTGCTTTTCGGCAGCTAAAACCAATTCAGCCAGGTCGGTGCCCTTGTCGCAGCCGCCCAGAAGCACGATGGGGCGCTGCTTGCCGAAGGCGGCCAAGGCCTTCAGGGTGGCATCCACATTGGTGGCCTTTGAATCGTTGTAGCACTGCACACCCTGCACCGTGCCGCAGGGCTCGATGCGATGCTCCAGCGGGGCGAACGACTTCAGGCCTTCCACGATCTTGGCGTCGTCGCAGCCCAAGGCGATGGCTGCGCTGGCTGCCGCCAAGGCGTTCGAGGCGTTGTGCTCGCCCTTTATCTGCAGGTCGGACTCGCTGCACAGCACGTGCTTTTCGCCCTTGAAGTCAACCGTGAGCACCCCATCGTCGAGGAATGCTCCCGCGGCAGACCCGCATGCGTCTTCGCGCATGTTCTCATGCAGGCCGCGGCACGTTCCCATGGGGATGTAGTCGAAGCCCTGGTCGGCGGCGATAACGGCCTTGATCATCTTCACGTCGGCGCGCACCACGTCGTTGGTGGCGTCGAGCACCACCGTGCAGCCCTTGGTGCAGTTGGCGTAGATCTTGCGCTTGGCATCGGCGTATGCCTCGAAGCTGCCGTGCCACTTCAGGTGGTCGGGCGTGATGTTCAGTAAAACGGCCACATCAGGCGCGAAATCCTTGGTGGAGGCAAGCTGGTACGAAGAGACCTCGGCAACGTAGCAATCCACCTTGCCGGAGGCAACGGCGTCCAAGCACGTGTCGCCGATGTTGCCCACCGCGGCAGCGCGCTTGCCGCACACCTGCAGGATGTGGGCCGCAAGCGAAGTGGTGGTGGTTTTGCCGTTGGTGCCTGTGATGGCAACCCACACCGAATCGGCAGCGCTTTCGCGCCAGGCGAACTCGACCTCGCTGATCACTTCCGCCGAAGCAGCCTTGGCAGCTTGGTAGAAATCCGAATTCTCGGAGATGCCGGGGCTTGCGATGCACAGGTCGAACCGCTGGGAAAACGTGTACGTGTCGAAGAGCACCGTAGCGCCCTTCGCCTGGTACTCGGCACCAGCAGCGCGGGAGGCATCGTTTTCCTGGCCCGCGGCGATAACCAACTCGTTAACACGCGAGCCCAAAAGCCCGGCGCAGTACGAGGCCGCCGCCTTGCCCGATTTGCCCAATCCCAGAACAAGCACAGCGCCCAGCGAGTTGGGGGCCTTCTTCTTTGTTGAGTCGAAAGATGCAGTCATGTTCTACCCCATCAACGTCTTTGCGAAATACAGGCAGAAGCCCAAAGCAGCAAGCGCCGCGGAGATGATCCAGAAGCGGATAACCACCTTCACTTCGCTCCAGCCCTTCTTCTCGAAGTGGTGATGGAGCGGCGCCATAAGGAACAGGCGCTTGCGGGTGCGCTTGAAGTAACCAACCTGGATGATGACCGAAAGGGCCTCTACCACGAACAGGCCGCCGATGATAAGCACCAGCACCTCGGTCTTGGAAACGATGGCCAGGCATCCCAGCGCCGTACCCATGGCAAGCGAGCCGGTGTCGCCCATGAAGATGTCGGCCGGGTACGAGTTGAACCAAAGGAAGCCGATGCAGCAGCCGGCAAGCGCTGCGGCGATGATGGCGGAATCAAGCAGGCCTGCGCGGAAGGTGATGGCGGCCATTACCATGGCAACCACCATGAAGGTACCGCCCAGAAGGCCGTCAAGGCCGTCGGTAAGGTTGGTGGCGTTGCTCATGCCCATAAGCAGGATGTCGGCGAACAGCACGTAGAGCCACGGGATGGCGAACTGCCCGCCGGCGGGAACCTCGATGGGCAGCGTTGTGGTAAGCACGCCCAGGTCGAACGTGAACACGAAGGGGATTTCCACCGTAGGGGCAACGCCCAGCCAGTTCACCGCCGCCAGCACGAACGCCGTGGAGATAACGAACTGCCCCACCAGCTTGGCCTTGGGGGTAAGCCCCAAGGATCGCTCGTGGGCAACCTTGGATGCGTCGTCGAACAGGCCCAAGGCGCCGGTAAGCAGCACCGCAGCCAGGATGAGCCAGGTCTCGGGCACAGGCTCGGCCAAGATGGCAACCACCACCGTGGCGGCGATGAGCATGATGATGCCGCCCATGGTGGGCGTGCCCTGCTTCACCAAATGGCTTTCCGGGCCATCGGCGCGAACCTGCTGCCCGATAAGATGCGAGCGCAGGAACTTGATGAACAGCGGCATAAGCACCATCGTTACCGCGGCGCCCAAGAACACCGACAGGAACACGACGAACGTCGGATACTGAGTAAAGGAAACCATAGTTAGTTCAACAACCCCTTGGCTATACGGTCAAGCTCCATGGAATGCGATGCCTTCACCAGCACGGCATCCCCCGAAGCGGCATGTTCGGTTAGGTAGGCCAGCGCCTCTTCGCGGCTTTCGGCCTGCAAGATGCTCTTGCCCGGGAAGCCCGCCGCGCGCGCCGCATCGGCGATTGTGCGGGAAAGCTCCCCAATGCAGATAAGGGCATCGACCTGGGAAGAGGCAACGAAGGCGCCCACCTTGCGATGGCCCTCTTCGGTATACGCGCCCAATTCGCCCATATCCCCCAGCACGGCAAAGCGCTTGCCGGGCACGTCCATGGCGCGCAGCACAGAAAGCGAGGCGCACATGGAATCGGGGTTGGCGTTGTAGGCATCGTTCACCACGATGATGCCATCCTTCGAGCGCACAACTTCCTGCCGGCCCGATTCGGCCTGCGAAGAGGCCAGGCCGGAAACGATGCTTTCGGCCGGAACGCCCAGGCGCCAGGCAACCGCCGCGGCGGCACAGGCGTTGTTCACGTTATGGGCGCCGCGCAGCGCAAGCGAGCAGGGGAAGCTGCCGCTTGGCAGGTGCAGCATGAAACGGGGGCGGCCCTCGGAATCGAGCTGTATATCGGTGGCGTAGGCGGCAAGGCCCGGTTCTTCGGCATTGGCATGGCCCGAGCCGTCGAACAGCAGCACCTCTATGCCGCGCTCTTCGAGCCTTTGCCATTCGCGGATCTTCGGCGTGAAGGCGTCGGCGGCATTCAGCACGGCGACGTTGCCCGCCTGAAGCGTTTCCAGCACCTCGGCCTTGGCGCGGGCGATGTTCTCCATCGAGCCCAGCAGCTCCAAGTGACACTCGGCCACGTTCGTGATAACCGAAACGGTAGGGCGCACGAAGCTTACCAAGCTGGAGATCTGCCCCAGGCCGCGCATGCCCATTTCCACCACGGTGAAGTCGTTTTCAGCCGAAGCGTCCAGCACCGTGCGGGGAACGCCCAGCTCGTTGTTCTGGTTCGCCTTGGTGGCGGTACCGGAAAGCGCGGTGGAAAGCACATCGCGCGTAAGGTTCTTCGTGGTGGTTTTCCCCATAGAGCCGGTAAGGGCAACAACCTGGCCCTTCAGGCATTCACGCCATGCACGCGCCAGCTTCGAGAACGCATCGAAGGTGGAGCCCACCAGAAGGATGGCGCCACCCGCCTGCTTTGCGGCGGCAACCGCCTCTTCCCCCGGCTGGCTCATGGCCAACGCCGCAACGGCACCGGCCTTGAACGCGGCGGGGATGAACGAGTGCCCGTCCACCTTTTCGCCGGGAAGGGCAACGTAGAGGCTGCCCGGCACCACTTCGCGGGAATCCCAGGTAACGCTAGTTGCTAAGCGCTCGCCATCGGCGGCGGGCACTGCGACCTGGGCCTCCAAAATGGAAGCCAGCTTGCTGATAGAGAACTGCATAACGGTTATCCGAACACCTTCTGAAGGGCAGCGGCGGCCACTTCACGGTCGTCGAAGTGATGCTTTTCGGTGCCCACGATCTGGTAATCCTCGTGGCCCTTGCCGGCGATGAGCACGGCGTCGCCGGCCTTTGCCTGGGCGATGGCGCGCTCGATTGCCTGCGCGCGGTCGGGCACGACATCGAAGCGGCCCTGGCCTTCGCGCATGCCGTCGACGATATCGTCGATAATTGCCTGCGGATCTTCCGTGCGCGGGTTGTCGGAGGTTACCACGGCGTAATCGGCCGCCAGCGCCGCCTTACCCATGATGGGGCGCTTGCTGGCGTCGCGGTCGCCGCCGCAGCCGAACACCACCAGGGTGCGATGGCCTTCCTCGACCAGCGAGGAAACGGAGGAAATGGCGTTCTCAAGCGCATCGGGCGTATGGGCGTAGTCAACATACACCGAAACGCCGCCGTCGTTTTCGGCCTTGATGCGCTGCAGGCGGCCGGGGATGGCCGGCGCATCGCGCAGGGCATCGGCGATGGCGGAAGCACGGTAGCCCAGCTGAAGGGCGATGCCAAATGCCGTCATGACGTTTTCCACGTTGAAGCGGCCCACCAAGGGATAAGTGAGCTTGTGAACCGTGCCGCGCACGGAAAGCTCTACCGTGGTGCTGGAAACGCCGTACTCGACGCTTACCGGATGGATCTGGGCAGAGGCATCGAAGCCGGTGGTGATGATGGCGTCCTCGTTGGCGGAGCAGCGCTTCAGCAGCTCCTTGCCCCATTTGCCCTCGATGTTGATAACGCGCTTGGCCGGATAGTCCTTCGAGAACAGGCGGGCCTTCGCCGCGAAGTACGACTCGAAGGTCTTGTGGTAGTCAAGATGGTCTTGCGTGAGGTTCGTGAACGCGGTTACCGCGAAATGGGTGGCCCAGGTGCGGTCGAGGTCGAGCGCGTGCGAGCTTACCTCCATGGAAACCACGCCGCAGCCGGCATCGCGCATCTGCGCGAACAGGGCCTGCAGGTCGGGCGATTCGGGCGTGGTGTGCGTAGAGGGCTGGCTTTCGCCGGCAACGGAGATGCCCACCGTGCCGATGAGGCCGGTGCGGCTGCCAAGGGTCTGGGCAATATGGTCTACCAAATAGGTAGTGGTGGTCTTGCCGTTGGTTCCCGTAATTCCCACCAGGGAAAACGCCTTGCTGGGCTCGCCATGGAAGCGGGAAGCCATGCGCGCCATTGCCTTGCGCGAATCCTTCACCACAACCTCGGTGACGTCGGAGGCATCGGCCAGGTACACCTTGCGCTCCACGATGAGCACGCGCGCGCCGCGGTTGATGGCGTCCTGCGCATAGGAATGGCCGTCGCTCTTCAAGCCGACGATGCAGCAGAACGCATCGCCGGGCTCTACCGCGTCGCTGCGGTAGGCAATGCCGGAAACAGGCTCGTCGGCGTTGCCGATTATGGTGCAGTCAATGCCCGAGAATAGCTCTCCGCATGTCTTCTGGGTCATAGGAACCTCAATTCTGAGTGATGTTGTAGCGATCAATCGCAAACGCCATTATATCCCGAAACGCAGGGACGGTTTTCCTCTCACCGGGAACATCCGTAGCCCCCACAAAGCACACCAGGTTGGTGGAAGTGTCGGGCAGATAGCCCACGAAGGAAAGGTTGTACATCCCCTCCTGGTAGCCGCCCGACTCCGAGGCGATTTCCGCCGTGCCGGTCTTGCCCACCACGCGATAGCCGTCTATCTGGGCGTCGGTGCCGGTGCCGCGCTCGACCACCTGCTGCATCATGCCTTCTAGGGTTGTTATGCAATCAACCCGGTCGGTGATCTGGGAAGTCTCGTAGCTGCGGGGAGCGTCCTCGCTGGGCACGTCCATCAAGAAGTGCGGGGTGCAGGCCACGCCGTCGTTGGCCAAGGCGCCGTAGAAGCGCACCATCTCTATGGGCGAAGTGGTGAGGCCCTGGCCGAAGCTGATGTTGTAGCCCTGCACTTCCGTCCATTTGTCGCGCGAGGCAACGCTACCCGTTGCTTCGCCAGGGTAGTCGACGCCCGTTTTCTGGCACAGCTGGTACTGCTGGATGTAGTCGTACAGGCGCGAGAAGGTAAGGTCTTGCGCCACCAGGGAAATGCCCACATTCGACGACTCGGCGATGATATCGGTCACCGACATGTCCTGCGACGCGCGCGAATGCGAGTCGGTGATGGTGTAGCCGTCCACCGTAAGCCTGTTAGGGCAGTAGTATTTGGAATCCGCGTTCACCTTGCCGTCGGAAAGGGCGGCCAGCATCGTAAGCGGCTTCATGATGGAGCCGGGCTCGTATGCCGAAGAGATGCCCGAAAGGTTGGTGGCGCCCTCCTTCACCTCCGTCATGTTGGTGATGTCGAAGGTGGGCGAAGACGAGCACGCGTAGATTTCCCCGGTGGCGGAGTCCATCAGGATGGCCGAACCGGTTTTGCCCTGCACCTCCTCGACGCGCACGGTAAGCGATTCCTCCAGCTTTTCCTGCATGTCCACATCGATGGAAACCACGATGTCCCTGCCATCGACCACTTCGGCCGTAACCTTCTCGGTGCCGGGAACGGGCACGCCTTCCTTGCTGTATTCAGTGGTTTTGCTTCCGGCGGTGCCGGCCAAGATGTCGTTGTAGTACAGCTCCAGGCCGGTAAGCGCCTGGCCATCGGAGTTCAGCACGCCGATGATCTGGCTTCCCACCGCCCCGCACGGGTACACGCGCTTGGTGGTTTTCTCGAAGTCGACGCCATCGATGCCCAGTTCCTTGATCTTCTTCATCCCTTCTTCGTCGGTGCCCTTGTACAGGTAGACGAAGTTGGTGTCTTGGGTGATCTTGTTCTTGTAGTCTTGGGCTTCGCCGCCGAATGCCGCGGAAAGGGCGTTGGCCAGCTGGTCCACCTTGCCGGTATCCACCATATGGGGATGGCAGAACACGTTGTAGGCATCCACGGTGGTTGCCAGGATGGTGCCGTTGCGGTCGTAGATAGTGCCGCGGCGCGCCTGAACGTCGACGGTTACCTCGCGCGAGCTTCCGCGGTCCAGGTTGTTCTGGGCGTCTATGAGCTGCAGCCACACCAGGCGGCCCAGCAATATGATGGCAAATGCGCCGAACAGAAGGATAAGCCAGTTCAAACGGCCGCCGAACATGCTGCGGTCCATCCCCGATGCGGCTGCAGCACGATGGGGGCGCTGCTCGCGGTTGCCGTGCGGGGGCCTAGGACGCTGGCCGCCGCTTGGGCGCTGGCCGCGATAGCCCGTCTGCCGAGGGGGCCGGTAATCCATGGGAACTACCCCTGGGAAGCAAGGCGGGCGACGCTTTGCGCAAGGGAAAGGTTACCGTCGGAATCGATGGCGACGGGGTCGACGGAAAGCGTCATGGTTTCCGTTGCCGAGCCGGACGTCATGGAAAGACGGTTGCCCGCCTCGGTGCGGATGTTGCTTGGGCTGGAAAGCAGGCTTTCCTGAACGGCCAGGGATTCGCCGGTGGTGCGCGCGTCGGAGATCTGCGCGCGAAGGCTGCTTGCCTCGGATGCGGTGCTGTAGGCGGCCGACGCCAAGGCAACGCGCACGAAGCCGATTACCAGGAACACAGCCAGAAGGGCAACGAACACCTTGATGGCCAAGATCGGGAAATCAGAAAGCGCGGGGTAAGCAGAATGCTTGCGGCCGCGGACCACGCGCACGGAAGGAGCGGGCTGCCCGTAGCGGGAAGGCTGGGCCATCGCATGGTCATAGCGATATGCGGGCATGCCGGACATCTGCTCACCTCCCTGCTGCGTTACTGGTTCTTAAAGGGCGTTTCCGTTCATGCATTCTCGTCCAAGCGCTCGGCCACCCTGAGCTTTGCGCTGCGCGAACGAGGATTGCGCTGTATTTCTTCTTCGGTTGGGAGCACAGGCTTGCGCGTGACAACCTTGAGTATCGGCTTGTTCCCGCAAACGCACACCGGAAGGTCCGGCGGGCATGTGCATCCCTTCGAGTACTCGCGGAAGAGGTCTTTCACGATGCGGTCTTCCAGCGAGTGGTAGCTGATAACGGCGATGCGACCGCCTGGGGCCAGCCAGCGAACCGCCGACTCCAAGCCGCTTTTGAGCACGTCGAGCTCGCCGTTCACCTCTATGCGCAGCGCCTGGAACGTCCGCTTGGCCGGATGGCCGCCAGCGCGACGGGCCGAGGCGGGCACAGCGGCCTTGATGACTTCGACCAGCTGCTCGCTCGTTTCAAGCGGCGCCTCTTCGCGGGCCGCAACGATGAACTCTGCAATACGGCTTGCCCACTTCTCGTCGGAATAGTTACGGATGATTCGAGTGAGATCTGCTGCGTTGTAGGTGTTGACGATCTCAGCTGCGGTTAAGGTGGAATTACTCGAATCCATCCGCATATCAAGAGGACCGGTCTCCTTGAAGGAGAAGCCACGAGAAGGTGTGTCTATCTGCACCGATGAAACCCCGATATCGAACAAGATGGCGTCGATAGAGGGAACCTGCGCAGAAACAAGAAGGGAATCCAAATCCCCGAAGTTGCCGGCGAGCACATCTACCTTGGGGCGAACCGAATCGGGCAAGGCGGCCAAGCGCTCGGAGGCGGCTGCACGGGCAACCGCGTCTTGGTCGATGCCGATAAGGTGCCCTTCGGGGCCGATGAGCTTTGCGGCCTCCAGGGAATGCCCTGCCCCACCGAGAGTTGCATCAACATAGCGCTTTCCAGCGGAAAGACGCAGGTGCTTCATGCACTCGGGAAGCAGAACGGGAATATGCCGATATTCGTTTGTCATCGTTCACGCACCAAAACCAGCTACATGCACAGCGAGGAAAGATCCGTGTCGAGTGCGAACTGGTTCCAATGCTCCTCATCCCAGATCTCAATATGATCGCCGTTGCCGATAACGACGACGTCCTTGTCGAGCTCCGCCGTTTCACGAAGAGAGGCGGGGATCTTGATGCGGCCGACGTTATCGATCTCGCACTTGGTGGCGCGTGCGTTCAGCAGCGTTTTCTGGCGAACCATCTTCGCATTGCCGACGTTGAAGCCACCCTGAGCCTCGAACAAGCTGGCTACCCAGCTGTTGAAACCCTCTGTCTCGAAGATATAGAGACAGCTGTTGTCGATGCTGAGGGTCATCCTGAGATCTTCCGAGAGTTCCTTGCGGAAATCGGCAGGCAAAGACAAGCGTCCCTTGGCGTCGATCTTGCGACTGAATTCGCCAAGAAGCTCGTTCACGCCTCCCTCCTTCCTTGGGGTATCTCGTGAAGGTTATTTTATGCCACCCCTTCCCACCCCGCAATAAAAAATGGGATTTTCTCCCACCTTCTCCCCTCCCAACCCCGCAAACGGCGGGCTGATAAACCTTCGTTTTTGCTAGAGATACAAGATATTGCGATTGCTCTGCTAAAACAGCACTATCTATCGAAGATATTGTCGGGGAAGAAGTGGGTTAAAAATTTGGTTGAACGCGTTCAACGCCCTACATCTTCACCATAATTTGCCGCGAAAACCCCTCTATCGCGCACAGGCAGAGGACTGCACGGGGAAACGGGAGTATTGGGGACGCAAAGGGGGAGAAAGGGGGAAGGTGGGTTGGCGGGCCCACCGGCGCAGGGGCCAATCGGGGGTGAGCGCCAGGGCACAGGGCCTAGCTACGGGAGCGAGCCCGCCGGCGCAAAGCCCAGTTGCAGGAAGGGGCGAGCACTGGGGGAACAGATTCCAGCTGCGAGTTGCGGGCCCGACGGCGCAGAACCTAGCTGCGGGGGTGGGCGGCCAGGTATTCCTCGCGCAGCTGGCTAACCTGCACATGGGTGTAGATCTGCGTAGTGGATATGTCGGAGTGCCCCAGCATTTCCTGGATGGCGCGAAGGTCTGCCCCGCCCTCCAGCAGATGCGTGGCAAACGAATGGCGCAGGGTGTGCGGGTGAAGGTCCTTCACGCCGATGGATAGGCCCGCCCGGGAAACCACGGAATGCACGGTTTGCCTTGACAGGCGCCCGCCGCGTGCATTCATGAACACGGCAGGCACGGGGGCGGCGCTCTTCGAAAGGGCCGGACGCGCATCGCGAAGGTACTGCCGCAAGCGCTGCGCTGCCATGCCGGAAATGGGCACGATGCGCTCCTTCGAGCCCTTGCCCAGAACACGCAGGCATTCCTCGTCAAGGTAGACGCGGTCCATATCCAGGCCCACCAGCTCGCTTACGCGCAGGCCGCAGCCGTAGAGCACTTCCAGCATCGTGGCATCGCGAAGCTCCAAGGGTGTGCTGTCGGGCATCTGGTCAAGCAGGGTGGCTACCTGGTTGATGGATATCACATCGGGCAAGGCCTTCGGCTTGCGCGGCAAGGGGATGGTCTGCGAAGGGTCCATCCCGGAAAAGCCCTCGCGCACCAGAAAACGGTGATACCCCTTGATAACCGAGATGTGCTGTTCCATGGTGGAAGGGCTGAATTTCCTCTCGTTCGAAAGGTAGGCAACATAGGCGGAAATGTCGGCGCGTTGCACCTCTTCAGCGGCAGCGATTCCGCGCTCTTCGCCAAGGAAGTCGATGTACCTTTGCAGGTTGCTGCGATACACGCGCACCGTGGCCGGCGCCGCACCGCGCTCGGCCACCAGGTAGCCTATGTAATCTTCCAGGTAGAACAAGCCCGGTACTGCCCTTTCTCAATCCTGCAGAAACCCCGCCAACAGAAAAGCGGCACACCCGCAGTGGGCATGCCGCTTTGGAATCAGGTTCGGAAAACCACTATGCGCGATGCTTCACCGCAGCGCCCACAAAGCCCTCGAACAAGGGGTGGGGCTTGGTGGGACGGCTCTTGAACTCGGGGTGGGCCTGGCTTGCCAGGAACCACGGATGGCCGGGGATTTCCACCATCTCGGTAAGGCGGCCATCGGGGGAAAGGCCGGAAATGCGCAGGCCGGATTCAACAAGCTTGTCGCGGTAGGCGTTGTTCACCTCGTAGCGGTGACGATGGCGCTCGTAGATGATTTCCTCGCCGTACACCTGGTAGGCAAGCGAATCCTTTTCCAGCTTGCAGGGATAGGCGCCCAGGCGCATGGTGCCGCCCTTGTCCTCAACATCTTCCTGCTCGGGCATAAGGTCGATAACCGTGTACTCGGCATCCTCGTCGAACTCGGCGGAAGTGGCGCCGGGAAGGCCGGCAACGTTGCGGGCGAACTCACATACGGCAGCCTGAAGGCCCAGGCAGATGCCCAGGAACGGGATGTTGTTCTCACGCGCGAAGCGAGCTGCCTCGATCTTGCCCTCGAACGCGCGCTGGCCGAAGCCACCGGGAACCAAGATGCCGTCCATGCCGCCCAAGACGCCCTCGACGTTCTGGGCGTTCAGCTCCTCGCCGTCGATAAGGTGCACTTCTGCGTGCACGCCGTTGGCAACGCCGGCATGGTAGAGCGCCTCGATGATGGAAAGGTAGGCGTCGGGCAGGCTTACGTACTTGCCCACCACCGCGATGTCCACGCGGCCTTCGCAGCCTTCAGCTGCGGAAAGGAACGAGGTGAGCGGCGTAAGGTCGATCTCGGGCTGCTCCAGGCCAAGGCGCTTGAGCACCTTGACGTCGAATTCCTGGCTGTGCAGGGAAAGCGGCACCTGGTAGATGGAGGGCGCATCGATGCAAGCAAGCACATCGTCGGAGGAAACGTCGCAGAACAAGGCGATCTTCTCGCGCACGCCGTCGGAGATCTCGTGGTCGGAGCGGCACACGATGAAGTCGGGCTGCACGCCGATGGAGCGCAGCTCCTT
>CAVBST010000024.1:0-24847 GCA_963598325.1 uncultured Prevotella sp.
AGGATAGGAAGTTCCGCTCATGCAGGGCATTCCTGCGTCCAAGGCCCCCTCGGGGCTTTTCGCGTTTTCATCCTTTTTGCACCTTCGCTTATACTGGATCGTACCGAAAAGAGGGGGATTCATGGCGAAGAAGAAACAAGGGGCGGGCGTCAAGCTTGAGGCTAAGCTCGCGGAGGAGAAGGCTCAGCTGTTCACTGGCAAGCCTGAGGTTGCGATCAGCGTTTTGGTGCCTATCTACAATACCGAGAGCTATCTTCGCCAGGCGCTGGACTCTTTGCTTGGCCAAACATTCCAGGACTTTGAGGTTCTTTGCATCAACGATGGGTCGACCGATGGGTCGCGCTCGATTATTCAGGAATACTTGGATAAGGACAGCCGGTTTAAGGTGATCGACAAGGAGAACTCTGGCTACGGTGCTTCCATGAATCGCGGTATCCGAGAGGCACGTGGCGAGTACATCGCCATTTTGGAGCCGGACGACTTCTTCGAGCCGAATGCGCTTGAGCTGTTGCACGGCATGGCCTCTGCCAACGACGCCGATGTGGCCAAGGCCAACTACTGGTTCTATTGGTCGCAGGGCCAGAAGAATCAGCTTATCGAGGCCTGCAAGGCCCCAGAGTTCGGCAAACCCTTCAATCCTCGCGACTATCAGGAAGTGTTCTTTACCATTCCCTCCATCTGGTCGGCGATCTACCGTAGGTCGATGCTGCTGGAAAACCGCGTCTCATTTCTGGAGACGGCAGGCGCAAGCTACCAGGACATGGGTTTCCAGTTCAAGGTGTGGTGCGCTGCCGACAAGGTGGTTATGTCGAACGAGGCCATCCTTCATTATCGGCAGGACAACGAGTCTTCTTCGGTCAACGACTCCAAGAAGGCCATGTGCGTGGTGAAGGAGCTGAACTCCTGTGAGCAGTTCATCCAGGAGGATCCCGACAAGGAGAGCCTTGCCAAGGTGCTGTATCGTCTGCGCTACGACAGCTACATGTGGAACTTCGCCAGGCTGGGCAGCGAAGGCAGGGAGGAGTTCTTCCCGCGGATGCATAAGGACCTTCAGCGTGGTATGAGGGAGCGCGCCTTCGACAAGAGCCTGTTCGGGAAGTGGCAGGAGGACAACCTGCGGTTCCTTCTGGGGCACCCCAAGAAGTTTCAGCAGCTGTTCCCTGATAAACCTAATAAGGTGAACAAAACCGCGTACTACTTGGCCATCAGCGGCCCGAAGGGTGTGCTGCAGGCGTTCAAGCGCTAAAAGGGGCTGCTTCCTATAGCGAATGTCACGATTCTGCTAAAGGTTTCTATTGGGCAAGGCCTCGTGGGTGTGGCTGGTATTCTTGTTCAGTGTCATTGACCTGAATCGCAAGGAGCAGCGCATGAAGCCGTTGAGCATTCGCGACATTGTTGGACCCATTATGGTCGGCCCCTCTTCTTCCCATACGGCGGGTGCGCTGCGCATTGCCAGCATGGTGCGCAACCTGCTTGAGGCCGAGCCGAAAGAAGCTACGTTCACGCTGTACGGCTCGTTTGCGCACACATATCACGGCCACGGTACCGACAGGGCTCTTGTTGCAGGGCTGCTGGGGCTTCACACCGACGACTTGCAGATCCGCAATTCGTTTGATTTGGCGCGAATCAACGGCTTGGATTTCGTCTTCGATCCAGACCCCGCTACCAAGGTAAGCCATCCCAATACCGTAGAGGTGCGGGTGGCGGACGTTGACGGGAACGAAGTGGTGGCGCGAGGCGTTTCCATTGGCGGGGGAGCTGCCGAGCTGGTGCGTATCGACGGCATCGACGTGCATATCACCGGCGAGTTCAACAGCATGATCGTTCGCCAGCAGGACTTGCCGGGAACGCTTGCGCATATCGCCAGCACGCTGGGCGATGCGGGCATCAACATCGGCACCTCGGCCATGCACCGCACGCGCCAGGGCGGGGATGCTTTCACGGTTATGGATGTTGACGACCCGGTGCCGCCTAAGGTCATCGCGAAGATCTTGGAATTCCCCTCGGTAAAATCCGTTCGATTCATCCCTGCGGACGGCCTGCACCGCAGTTTGAGCAACGAACCCTCTGCCGTTGATCCCGAGGTTGCCTTGACAGAGTTCCGCTGGTTGGATTTTGCCAACGCTGCCGAGTTGCTGGCGTTCTGTGAGGAAAACAGCGTGCCGCTGAGCTATGCGGCCGATGTGCGTGAGCGCGCGCTGCTGGCCAGCCGTGGATCCTCCGCCGACACCATTCGCGAGTATTTGGATAGGGTTATCGAGGTAATGCGGGCTTCGGCCGAAGCGCCTGTTGCGTCCCCGCGCAGGTCTATGGGCGGGTTGATTGGCGGCGAAGCGGCGAAGCTGCATGAGCTGGAAGACCTGGGGGCCGGCGTTCGCGGCTCCATGATTGCCTCGGCAACCCGCAACGCGGTTGCTGTGTTGGAGACCAATGCTGCAATGGGTCTGATAGTTGCCGCCCCCACGGCGGGCTCTGCTGGCGTTATCCCCGCAGTGCTGCTTACCCTGCAGGAACAGCATGGCTTCAGCGATGCCGAGTTGGCCAAGGCATTGGAGAATGCATCCATAGTTGGTTCGATAATCGCACGGAACGCCACGGTCGCAGGCGCCGAAGGCGGCTGCCAGGCCGAGATCGGCTCTGCTGCGGCGATGGCCGCCAGTGCGGCGGTGGAACTGCTGGGCGGTACTCCGCGCATGTGCTTGACCGCTGCGAGCTATGCCTTGGCGAATATGTTGGGGTTGGTGTGCGACCCCATCGGCGGTTTGGTGGAAGCGCCGTGCCAGAAGCGCAATGCCTCTGCTGCGGTGAACGCGCTTTCTGCGGCTCAGCTGGCGCTTGCCGGCATAGAGGGGAAGATCCCCTTCGACGAAGTGGTGGACGCGATGTACAAGGTTGGGCGCAGCCTTCCCTACGAGTTGCGCGAAACGGCGCTCGGCGGAATGGCGGCTTGTCCATCTTGCTCGAAGTACTGCCATTGATGCGAACCGGAACAGCGGCCTCCTAGCGGGCGCGCATAAGGGTGGCCCTTATGGGGCGCTACGGTGGCGTCTGCTTCTGGGAGGGGAGCCGTTCGTGGCGTGTGAGTGGAAGATGACCTATTCATTAAAAGATAGAAACTCCGCTTACCGACAGTCATACACCGCTAAAGGCCAATAATCACCCTAATTCAGCGGGCAATTCCTAGCATTGTGTTGCACAGAACACCTGTTGCAACGAAAGGGGACCGTTATGGGACTTCTTGAAGGAAACGTTTCGATCGTTACGGGCGGCGGCAAGGGCATCGGCTTCGGCATTGCCAGCGCGTTCGCCGAAGAGGGTTCGAATCTGTGCATCACGGGCCGCAACGAGCAGCGCCTTATCGATGCCGAGGCTCGCCTGAAGGAGCAGTACGGCGTTGATGTCATGCATGTCGTGGCGGAAGGCTCCGATGAAGAAGCCGTTAAGCAGGTAATCGCTGCCACGGTAGAGCATTTCGGCAAGATCGACACTGTGGTGAACAATGCCCAGGCCTCCAAGTCGGGCGTGAACTTGGTGGACCACTCGAAGGAAGACTTCGACCTGGCAATCAATTCCGGCCTGTACGCCGCGTTCTTCTACATGAAGCATGCGTTCCCCGAGCTGAAGAAGACCAAGGGCTCGGTAGTGAACCTTTCTTCCGGCGCCGGCCTGTTCGGCAAGCCTGGTCAGTCCAGCTACGCAGCGGCGAAGGAGGGCATCCGCGGCATGACGCGCGTTGCGGCAACCGAGTGGGGTCCCGACGGCGTGCGTGCCAACGTGATCTGCCCGCTTGCCATGACCGAGCAGCTGGCAGCTTGGAAGGAAGAGTATCCCGATACCTTTGCTGCAACCATCAAGGGTATTCCGCTGGGACGTTTCGGTGATCCTAAGACCGACATTGCCCCAGTTGCCGTGTTCCTGGCAAGCGATATGGCCTCGTACGTTTCCGGCGAGACCATCACGATTCAGGGCGGCTCTGGCCTGCGTCCGTAAGCGCAACGCAGGTTCATAGGCTTCAAGCCCGGTTGGCAACCCAGGGAGGCGGGTTGTTGGCCGGGCTTGATTCTTTTCTGGGGCAGGTTGCGGTTGACCGAAGGGGCCCGCTCGATGGTGGCGGGCTTAAGGGCTGCGACGAGCTTGAGGTAGGTGGCGGCCTCACTCCGATGCGGGTTTGTGGGCAACTCGCTGGTGGTGAGCTGCGATGGGCAGGAGGTCTTGTGAGGGGATGTGCCCCTGCCGTCCAATTTGGTGTGCGGGCCTTGCTGCATCGCTCGGTGCTGCAGACAACAGAAAAGGGATCCCGGAGGATCCCTTTTCTGGTTCGGCTGGCATTTCCGGCCGTTGTGCGGGCTTGGCTCGAAGTGGTGCCGTGCCCTATGAAACCTGGGGGAGGCGTTCAAGAAAGAAGCGAGCCCGGTTGGCACCAAGCTCGCTTCCTATCGGCTGTTAGTTCTGGCCGGGCTCGACGACGAGGGTGTTCTCGTATTCGGCGCCGTAGGTGCTAAGCAGCGTCTTCTCGTAGTCGGCATGGAAGAACTTCTCTGCGCCGAGGGTCTTCAGATCCTCGTTGATCCAGTTCAGCAGGGTATCGTTGCCCTTGGTAACGGCAGGGGCGATGGTGTCGGAGTCGCCCAGCTTCTCGATGCCCACGACGTACTCGGAGCCACCCTGGTTAGCGAAGGCGATAACCTCGGTGTTGTCGTTGGCCCAAACGGCGTTGGCGTTGTTCTCGAACGCAGTCTTAGCGGCAGCGTAGGTGTCGTACTTTTCCAGCTTGAGATCCTTGTTGTGCTCGGTGAGGTAGGTCTCGGCGGTGGTGCCGGAGATCACGATTACCGGGCGGTCGCCGATCTGGCTGAGGTCGGTAACCACGTTGTCCTTATGGGAAACAACGCCCAGGGCAACGTTCATGTACGGATCGGCGAAGTCGACGGCCTCGGCGCGCTCGGCGGTAACGGTGAAGTTGGCCAGGATGACGTCAACCTTGCCGGTTTGCAGGTACTCAACGCGGTTGGCGGCCTCGGTGGAAACCAGCTCAACCTCTACGCCCAGGTCTTGGCCAAGGCGGTTGGCCAGCTCGACGTCGTATCCCTGGTAGGTGCCGTTTTCGTCGACATAGCCGAAGGGGCTCTTGTCGCTGAATACGCCGATGGTGATCTTGCCGCTGTCCTTGATCTGGTCAAGCGTGCGGTAGCTGCCGTTGGAGCTGGAGGATCCGCCAGAGCAGCCTGCAAGCAGGACTCCGGCAAGGGCGAGGGCTGCGGCAAGCACAGCCACAAGCTTCCAAGTGCGTTTGGTCTGGGTCATGTTGTGTCCTTCCTTTCGCGCCCCGAATGCCAGGGGCACTTTTTCGATTGATGGAAGTAAACCGCTTAAATCCCATGAAGTCAATAGGAATAAGGGAATACGCCTGTTGGCGTCTTCGATAACTGGTTATTAGGCAACCTGGCCCCGCAGACGGTTGCCTACGGGGCCAGGGGATTGGGTTATGGGTTGGGAGGCGTTGGCTGCACGGCGCTTGCCGCAGCGAGGCCGGTTGCTGGGGATTCGCTGCCTAACGGGGTTCGGGCGGCGCCTAGCCGTAGTGGCTGCGCCTGATACGGGACGACTCTTTGTTGGCCTCGCGTTGCGGCAGCGGACTGCGCGAAGGCGGCGTTTATGCCTCGTGCTGGCGCACGGCGTCGAACTCGAAGGTGTGGAGGAACTTCTTCGCGCGGTTGCTCTGCGGGCACTCGAAGAAGCGCTCGGGGATGTCCTGCTCCACAATCTCGCCACCGTCGAAGAACAGCACGCGGTCGGCCACGGCGCGGGCGAACTGCATTTCGTGGGTGACGATGATCATCGTCTTGCCCTCTTTCGCCATGCCCAGGATAACGTCGAGCACTTCGCGCACCATCTCGGGGTCGAGCGCGGCCGTTACCTCGTCGAGCAGCAGCACCTCGGGCTCCATGGCAAGCGCGCGGGCGATGGCCACGCGCTGCTTCTGGCCGCCGGAAAGCTCGCGCGGGTAGCTTTTCTCTTTCTCGGACAGGCCAACGCGCTTCAGCAGGGCTCGCGCCGCTTCCTCCGCTTCGGCCTTCGGCATCTTCTTCACCTTGATGGGCGCAAGCGTGATGTTGTCGATGACCGTCATGTGGGGGAACAGGTCGTAGCTCTGGAACACCATGCCCACCTTCTGGCGCAGCTCGGTGAGTTCCTTTTCGGAGCCCTTGACGTTCGTTCCGCCTATTTCGATGCTGCCGCCCTGGATGGGCTCAAGCGCGTTGATGCAACGCAGGAAGGTGGATTTGCCGCACCCGGAAGGGCCGATTACCACGATTACCTCGCCGCGCTTCACGGTAAGGCTGATATCTTTCAGCACCACGTTTTCGCCGTAGGCTTTCTTAAGGTGCTCGATGGAGAGCAGGGCGGTTTCGCTCATTGCCTAGTTCCATTTCTTCTCGAGGTGGGTTGCCAGCATGCTGATGGGCCAGCAGATGATGAAGTACAGCAACATGATGGTGCCGTAGATGCCGAAAACGGCGTTTGGCGAGGTCATGCGGTTGGCCTCGATGATCTGTTGGCCAACCTTCATCATCTCGATGACGCCGATCATCAGAAGCAGGCTGGTGGTTTTGATCATGCGGGTGATGAGGTTGATCGAAGAGGGCACCAGGCGCCGGATTGCCTGCGGGATGATGACGTGGCGGTAGATCTGCGCCTTCGACAGTCCCAGCGCTTCGGCGCTTTCGTACTGCTGCTTGGGGATGCTGGTAAGGGCGCCGCGAACCAGGTCGCCCATTTCGCCGGTTCCCCAGAACACGAACACGATGACCGAGGAAAGCTCGGCCGAGATATTGATGCCCATGACGCGGGTGGCGCCGAAGAACACGATGTAGAGCAGCACCAGCTGCGGCATGATGCGCACGATTTCCAGGTACAGGCGGGAAATAACGCGGGCAACGGGGTTCTTCCACGTCATGAAGATGCCGAAGAGCATGCCCAGGATGATGCTGAGCACCACCGATATGGCGCTGATCTGGACTGCGACCCACAGGCCCTGCAGAAGGCGTGCGGCGTTCGAGCCCATGAACAGGACATCAAGCCCCAAAGCTTCCATGGCGCAACCTCCTTTCAAGGCAGGTTCCGGCAACGGAGACCGGCACCAGGATGATGAGGTAGAACAGCACCAGCATCACCAGGCACTCGGTGGTTTTGTAGTACAGGCCCATGAGGTCTTTCGTGACGAACATGAGGTCCATAAGGCTGATGGCGGAAAACACGCTGGTTTCCTTCAACAGGAAGATGACGTTGGCCACAAACGAGGGGAAGCTGAGCGATACCGCCTGCGGCAGCACCACGTAGCGCATGGCCTGCAGCTTGGAAAGGCCCAGGCTGATGGCGCTTTCGCGCTGGATGGGCTCCACGTTTTCCAACCCAGCGCGGAAGGATTCTGCCATATAGGCGCCGCCGTGCAGGGCAAGGCCGAGCATGCCGCAGACCTCGGGCGTGATGGAGATGCCCATGCGGGGCAGGCCGAAGTAGAAGAAGAACAGCTGGATGAGCAACGGGGTGTTGCGGAACAGCTCGATATACACGCGGCAGAGTTGGCGGAGCACCGGTATGCGGAAGTGCACGATCATGGCCACGACAAGGCCGATGACGATGGAGCCGGCGATGCCGATCCACCCGATGCTCAACGTCAGCAGCGCCGCGTCCTCGTACAGAGGAAGGTATTGCGCCATGGCGTCGAAGTTCAACGCAAGTCCTTTCTATAAAACCTATCTGATTAGTAGGATTAAGGCGGATTTTAGAACGATGACAGGGGAAGTCAAGCGTTTCACAAATCCTGTCTATTCTATAGGTTTCCCGGTGTTGCGGGTGCGAGTATTCGCCGCTGCGCACGGGAGCAGGCGCAACATGCTGGCAACCGGCGCGCGGTGGCGCTTCTGGCTTGGCTGAGGTTGATGCGGGCCGAAGCGGACGGGTGGCCGATGGGTGCCTGCGCTATGGCCCGGTTGAGGTGGCCGAAGTGGGCGGATGCAACATTCCCGCAACCGGTGGGTGCTACACTCGCTTCAAAGAAGACTACCGCCTTCGGCCGCTCTGCCGCAGCTGCGCTAGCTTCGACGCCGAACGGCTTTTGGCTCAGCGATGATGGCCGTCGGCCGCAACGGCGAAACGAAAACAACAGGCGAGTGCCCGGGCTGCGATTGGCATGCCGGCGGCTCACTTATTTCTTATAGGAGGCTTTGCGTTGGGTAAGGCGAAGGAAAGCGAAAAGCAGGAAGTGCCCTTCAAGGAAGTGGCGCGGAAGTTCGTGGGCTACTACAAGCCGTTCACGTTCCTGTTCGTGGCCGACCTGGTGGCGGCCACCATCTTGGCTGCGGTGGACCTGGCCTTCCCCCAGATACTGAACTTCTTCGTGCGCGACTTCTTCGTGAACGCGCAGGACGCCATCATGGGCGTGCTGCCTTGGGTGGCCGCCGGCTTGGTGCTGATGTACGTGGTGCGCAGCGCGTGCCAGTACTTCATTTCCTGCTGGGGCCACATCATGGGCGCGCGCATGGAGGCGCGGATGCGCATGGACCTGTTCAAGCAGTACCAGCGCCTGAGCTTTTCGTACTACGACCGCAACAACACCGGCGAGATGATGTCGAAGCTGGTCACCGACCTGTTCGACATTTCCGAGGTGGCGCACCACGGGCCCGAGAACCTCTTCATCGCCACGCTGAAGATCGTGGGCTCGTTCGTGCTGCTGATGTTCATCAACGTGCCGCTGACGCTGGTGATGCTGGCGGTGACGCTGATCATGGCCACGTATTCCTTCGTGCAGAACTACCGCAAGCGCATCATCTTTCGGCAGAACCGCGTGAAGATGGCGGGCATCAATTCGCGCCTGCAGGATTCGCTGGGCGGCATCCGCGTGGTGAAGGGCTTCGGCAACGAGGACATCGAGATAGATAAGTTCGGCCACGCCAACGACGAGTTCATCGAGACGAAGGAGCTTTCGTATCGCTTCATGGGGCAGTTCCAGATGGCTTCGAGCTTCTTCACGGGTGCGCTGTACACGGCAACCATCGTGGGCGGCGGGCTGTTCGTGGCTCAGGGCATCTTGAACCCGGCCGACATGGTTATGTACGCCCTGTACATCGGCATTTTCATCGCGCCGGTGGAGCTGCTTATCAACTTCACCGAGACGTTCCAGAAGGGCTACGCGGGCTTCCGCCGTTTTGTGGAGACGCTGGCGGAACAGCCGGGGGTGGAAAACAAGCCGAACGCGGTTGACTTGGGCCCCGTTGTGGGCGAGCAGGGTGCGCCGGCCATCAGCTACAAAGACGTGCATTTTTCCTACGTCGACGGCAAGGAAGTGCTGCGCGGGCTGAACCTGGAAGTGCCGGCGGGCAGCACGGTGGCGCTGGTGGGCCCTTCGGGCGGCGGCAAGACCACCACGTGCTCGCTGCTGCCGCGCTTCTACGATGTGGATGCGGGCAGCATATGCATCGACGGCGTTGACGTGCGCGATGCCAGCATCGAGTCGCTGCGCGCGCAGGTGGGCATCGTGCAGCAGGACGTGTACCTGTTCGAGGGCACCATCCGCGAGAACATCCTGTACGGCGACCCGGGTGCCAGCCAGGAGCGCATCGAGTGGGCGGCGAAGCAGGCGAACATCCACGAATTCGTGCAGGGGCTGGAAGACGGCTACGACACGTTCGTGGGCGAGCGCGGCACGCGCCTTTCGGGCGGGCAGAAGCAGCGCATCGCCATCGCCCGCGTGTTCCTGCGCGACCCACACGTGCTGATTTTGGACGAGGCCACCAGCGCCTTGGACAATGAGAGCGAAGAGCGCGTGCAGGAATCGCTGGAGCAGCTGAGCCAGAACCGCACCACCTTAGTGATTGCGCACCGGCTTTCCACTATCCGCAACGCCGACTTCATCGCCGTGGTGGACGACGGCCAGGTGGTGGAAGTGGGCACCCACGAAGAGCTGCGCGCGAAGGGCGGCATCTACGACCGCTACTACCGCATGCAGTTCGCCGGCAGGCGGGAGGCGTAAGGGCTTGCGCTGCCGGCCGGGCCCAAGGCGCGCTGGGGTTGGCCGGCCGAGCCCAGGGACACGAGACGCCGAGGAGTGTTCCGTCGGTCCAGGAGCCAAGACGGGCTAGCGAGGCCCCGGCGCGCCCTTGAACGCATCGGCTAGATAGTCGATCAACGATCTGGTTGCTCTTGAGAGATAGGCATTAGCAGGCCATCGCAGGTAAAGGCTTCTTGTTCGGGGGACGTCGTCAATGCGCAGCACCTTAAGTTTCAGGTTGGAATTCAGGAGCCATGAAATATTTCCGGCGATGCATATGCCCGCCCCCTCTTCAACGAGTTTCATGGTGTCCCAATAGTTGGACACATACGCTGCTACGGTTGGCTTGTATCCGCAGGATTCGAGCATTTCCTGCACAGTGCCGCTCATCTCGCTTTTTGCGGGGGAGAGTATGAAACGCTCTTTCCTAAGGGAGGAAAGGCTAACCTGGTCTTTTCGGGCAAGGCGGTGAGACTCGCCTACGAGGACCACGTAGTCCTCGGTGCAAAGCCTGATGATGTTGTTGCCCTTCGGTTGCGGTTTGCCCGAGGCGAAGAACTCGACATCGTAGTCCGAGACTCGCGTTTGCTCGTTGGGGACAATATAGCTCAGCGCGATATTCGGATGTTTGCGATAAAAGCCTTGCAAAGTTGCGGCGTGGTTTCCCATAGGCTGTCTGGCAATAAGCCTTACGGTGTGGAAGTTGGTGTCGGAGAGGTCATGGATTTCATTGACGGCATTTTCCATGGCCCTGAACGCAATATCGGCGTAGGGATACAGCAGCTCCCCGTTCTCGTTCAGCCGAATGGAGCGACCTTTCCTGTCGAATAGATCCAGGCCAAGGCTTTGCTCCAATTTCTTGATGGATTGACTGAGGGATGGCTGGGATATGCCCAGTTTCTCTGCAGCCATGGACATGTTTTCGCATTTCGACACTTCAATGAATGAGCGGAGCTGATGGGTGTCCATTCTTCGACCTTTCGGTTGCCACTAAGCCGGATGAACCTGTATGGCTTCATCGTGCTCAATAAGCTTATCGCTAAACGTTGTATCAAAACGCTCTTTAGAGGTTCTCGATGGTTTCCCGTTTCCCGATTATTGAGATAGGGGCTCGCTATTGCGAGCAAATTGGGGATCATGCAGCGGACTATGTTGTACCGCTGCAACTAAGGGAAGGAGTGACCAATGGGTCAGGATAAACCTACTACTGGCGAGGAGGAGAAGAGCGCGTCCGTATGGAAAGTCGTGCTCTCTCGCGGTTTCATCACGCTGTTCCTTGCGTATTCGTTTGCGTGCCTCAGCTTTGCAGGCGTAAGCGTCGGCTTGCTCGTCCATGCAACCGAGGATTACGGAATGGACGCCGTCATTGTCGGCAGTATCATCGGCACGATCGCTCTGATCGGCCTAATCATGCGTCCGTTTTCGGCGGTTATCGTAGACAAGTTCAATCGCAAAGGCGTTCTGATCACTGCTTATGCGCTGTTGGCGATATCGACGGTTGGATTCACCTACGCGAACACCTATGAGCTGATGTACGCATCCCAGATCGTGCGCGGCGTTTCTTGGGGTCTGGTGAACTGCGCCGGTTATGTTTTGCTTGCAGATGTTTGTGGCAGGGCAAACCTTGGCGTTGCCAATGGCTTCTATGCCCTTGGCATGGTTGTTGGCCAGAGCATCGCTGCAGCGGTTGTTGTTTCTTTGGGCGATTCCATCGGCTATGAGAAGACATTCCTTTTGGCCGTGGCCATGGCAGTGGTTGCTGTGGTAACCATCCTTACCCTGCCCTACAAGAGGCTGAAGGGTGAAGAAGACAACAGCAAGAACGTTTCGATCATCGCCCACATCAAGAGCCTTCGACTCAAGGACGTTATTGCGAAAGAGTGCGTTCCGATCATGGGTATCGGTTTCGTTTTCCAGCTCTGCGTTACCGCAATGGGCGCAACGTTCCTGGTGAAGTACGGTCGTGTTGACTTGGATCTGGTGAACGTTGGCATTGCCGCAACGGTGTACAACGTGATCATGTACGTAAGCCGTCCGGTGTACGGCCACCTGATGGACGTCAAGGGCGCTCGCTGGTGCGTGATCCCCGCTTTCGTGGCACTCTGCCTTGCGAATGCGGTTGCTGCCATGGCAACGGACCTGACGATGCTCATTGCCGCCGCGGTAATCTACGGCGTTGGTGCCGGCGGTTACACCATCGCGCCTCGCACGATGGCCATGTGGCGTCTGGAAAAGGGCAGGGAAGCTGTTGCTGCAAGTACGGTTGGCATCGGCAACGACGTTGGCATGATGCTTGGTAGCGTGCTGGTTCCTGCGATCGCAGCTGCCGCGGGCGGATTCTATCGTAGCGCTTATTGGGTGCTTGCCGTGGTTGCTATTGCCGGTCTTGCTTACTGCCTCGTGTACGTTTATATCTACCTGAAGAGGAATCCTGACAACAAGATGAGGTGGTAGCCATGGATTGTGGCAAGAACCGCATTCTTGAAACGCGGTACGGCCGCTATGTTGGGACCGTTGAAAGCAGCGGGGTAGTTTCCTTCAAGGGCATCCCGTTTGCCAAGCCTCCTGTTGGCGAGTCGAGGTGGATGCCGCCTCAAAAGCTCGATCCCGGTAGCCTTACGATGCCGGCGGATGCCTATCCGCCGGCGCCTATCCAGCCCGATATGCCCTTCCCTTTGGCGAAAAGGCTGGGCGAGGCCACCCATCGCGCCCAAAGCGAAGACTGCTTGTATCTGAACATGTGGGCATGGGATCTTGATACCCCCAAGAAGGCTGTTTTGTTCTGGGTGTATGGCGGGTCGTTCACAATAGGCGATGCTTCCCGCCTGCAATCGAGAGGCGAGCGTTTCGTTGCGAACCATCACGACATAGTCGTGGTAGCGCCTAATTACCGATTGGGTGTGCTCGGGTCGCTGAACCTGTCTGCTCTTGATGGGGCAGGGAAATATGCAGACTCGTGCAACCTTAACCTTCTTGACCAGCGTGCTGCCCTTGAGTGGGTCCATGAGAACGCGGATGCATTCGGTGGGGATGCCGGCAATATAACGATGTACGGACATAGTGCCGGTTCAAACTCGATCTCCCACCACCTGGCCATACCGGAGTCTTCAAAGCTGTTTGACAAGGCGATATGCCAGAGCTCGTTCTTGGTCGGGCATGGCACGGTTCCGATTGACGAGAGCCTCGAATTCGCCAGGAAGTTCTTCGACCTTTTGGGAGTGGAAACCCTTGAGGACGCTTTGGCGATATCTGCCGAGGCCCTTAAAAGCGCCCAGCAAAAGCTGTGTGGGTTGGCCTATACGCCGCCGGTCTGCGACATGCGCACAGTGTTTCCCAACGAACTGGAAAGGCTGGCCAGCGGAGAGCTTAGGGGCAAGAAGATCCTTATCGGAAACAGCACCGGAGAATTCGACCAGCTCTTTGCAGGCAAGACCGCAGAAGAAGCGCGAAACCTGGTGATGAGCCGCGCTGAGCAGCGAATCGGCAACGATGCGAAATGGGTCGACGGTTTCTGCGAGCTCCATCCCGAGATGGGAGAAGTGGAAGCTTTGATGACCGCGAACAATGAGCTGTGCATGACCTATGGCGGCGAGCTTCAGGCGAGGGCCCTTGCAGGATCGAACGAGGTGCGGAAATTCCTCTTCTCCTGGGCTGATCCGGAGTCGGGCGCCCGTGCGCCCCACGGCGCTCCGTGCCCATTCGTGTTCGGCAACGACATTTCTTCCAATGCTCCAGCCGGTTTGTATGAAAAGACCCAAGGAGTATGGGCTTCGTTTATCAAGTCTGGCGAAGTCGAAGGCGAGGGAGTGCCCGCTTGGCCTTTGTATGGCCGTGATGGCGGATTCGTCATGGACATCGATGAGGCATGGAGCTTGTTGGATGATCCATGGAAGGGCGACTTCGCATATTGGGCCCCGGTGTATCCGGAGGTTGGCTGCGTGAAGGGAGAGGGGAATGAGTGAAAAGGGATTTCGCGCAGTGTGCGCAAAAGCGCTGAGCGACATAGACCCGAAAAACCCCTACCACTTGCCATTCAGCGGCCTGATCGATGTAGGGAAGGGAGCCTACGCCTATGTTCCGGAAGCTTTGGAATTGAGCTGCTGGAGCCTGACGATTGTTCCTCCACGTGGCGTTTGCCCCAAGAGCTTCCTGGTCGATTCCGGTTGGAAGGATCTTGCCGATAGCCAGAAGGTTCTTCTGCTGATTGCCAACAACGAGGACGGGGAAAACGATTCCGTGTTGGAGAATGCCCTTTCCTATTTGGACGGGCTGGTTGGAAGCAAGGAATATTTTGACGCTCAGCGGTTCTTCGCGTATCTGATCGGGTATGAGGATGGAGCCGCAGCGGCTCTGCGCTATATCCTGAAGCATCCTGCGAGCTATGCCGGCGTTGCATTTGCGGGGCTTGAGCATCAGGAAGTCGCGCTCGGCGAAATTGGAGCTGAGAAAAACGCTGCTTCGGGGGAAATAGCAGTTCCCGCATTGTTCATGACTGGTTGCGAAGATCCCATCCAGCCCGCCGTGGCGGAATTCGTAAGGCGGAACGGTTGCCTTGCAGAGCCGTTTTCCTTCATGGGCGATACGGTCTATCTGCCTAACCCGGTTGAAACCGGTGACGAGGTTTCCTCCCAGCGCGTTGCCGACGTGATCGTTCGCGCTACAGGTTCGCACGGCAAGGTTGACGCGGCATCGACTTGGGAAACGCTCCATCGTTCCATTCGGGTTTCCGGAGTGGGCGTTGATGACCTTCACCCTTATCGAACTACCGATGAATGGGGGCTTGTTAGGCACGAGCTGGAGATAGACGGCGTTGTTCGCCATTGGCTGGAATACGTTCCGAAGGGGAATGTGAGCCGATGCGATTCCCGTCCACTGCTGGTGTTCCTCCATGGCGGTTCGCAGACGGCGAAGAGCGCGGTCTATGCTGCAGAATGGATGAACGTTGCCGAGGCGCGAGACTTTATTGTGGCGTTCCCCACGGGGACGATGCGCCCGTTCGACAATCAGCCTGCGCATCCCGCATGGAATGCCACCCGTGCCTCCAACCTGTTCAACGATGAGTTGTTCATCCGGGAAATGGTGGAAGATGTATGCGCTCGTGAAAACGTGGATCGTGGCCGAGTGTACGTTGTGGGTCACTCCATGGGTGCGGCAATGGCTCAAAGATGCGCCCTTGCGTTGCCGGATGTTTTTGCGGCAGCCGCAAGCAATTCCGGCGTAGTGGTCGGGGGTTTCATGGGGGACTTTGATACTCCCGGCGTAAGGGAAGACTTGGCCATGCCTGTTTTTATCCAGATGGGCGAACATGATGTGGGCGGCTCGACTTTTGCCGAAAATCGCAATGCGGAACGGACGGTTGAGTATTGGATAAAGCGGGGCTCGCTTTCTTCTCTTGATGATGCATTGGTTTCCAAGACTGGCCGTTATAGTTTGAGACAATGGGTCACCAAAGAAGGCGTTCCTATGCTTTCGTATATGCGGACGCTGGACAAGCCTCATTGCATCACTCCGCAAGATGCTTGGATTTATTACGATTGGTTCCTTTCGCGTTTCAGCAGAAGGGCTGATGGAACCACTGAGTATATGGGCCGGGCGGTTTAGCCCGTTTCATTGCTGCAGCGGAGCCGTATGGGGATACGGCTCCGCTGCTATAGATAGGGGGAAGGGGCGGCAATGCTAAAGGGGACAGCATTGGGCTCGCTAGCGAACAGGGGATTCATAACGCTGTTCGTGTGTTATTGCCTTGTATGCACATGCTTTGCCTTCGTGAACGTTGGCCTGCTTCTGCATGCCACCGAAGATCTTGGTTTAGATTCTGTGGTTATCGGCAGCGTTATCGGCTTGGTTTCGATTATCGGGTTGTGCATGAGGCCGGTTTCAGCTGTTTTGGTCGATAGGCTCGATCGGAAGGGCATCCTTGTTCTGGCGTTTTTCCTTGAAGCTCTTGCCACCTTCGGCTTTGCGCATGCGACCGATTACTGGATGATGTATGCGCTTCAGATGCTTCGAGGTGTTGCGTGGGCGCTGATCAGCTGCTCTGGGGCCGTGATGATCGTTGGCCTTGTTGGGCGGGAGAACTTGGGCATTGCCTTGGGCGTGTACGCCTTGGGAATGGTTGTTGGGTCAAGCTTTGCTGCTTTGGTGGTCGCTCCTCTTGGGGATTCCATCGGTTTCCTTATGACATTTACGATCGGCTCCGGGCTATCCGTATTGGCGGGTGCCTTGGCGCTTACCTTGCCTTACCCAAGGCAAAAAAAGTGCAATATTGAGGCGCTGAAGAAGGAGCTGCGTTGCGTAAGGCTGAAAGATCTGTTCTCCATCGAATGCGCGCCGATTATGGGGCTTTCCTTCGTGTTCCAGCTGTGCGCCTCATCGCTGGGCGCAACCTACTTGATCGCTTTCGGGAGAGTGGACCTTTCCATTGCGAATGTTGGTGTGGTTGCGACGATATACAACGTGATCATGTACGCCACCCGCCCTTTCTACGGCTGGGTGATGGATAAGTTCGGTGCCAGATGGTGCATCGCCCCTTGTTTGGTGGGCATGGTGGCGGCCAACCTCATTGTGTTCGTATCCTCCGACTTTACCGGGCTCGTCGTGGCTGCGGTGATCTTCGGCCTTTGCTCGGGAGGCTACTCGGTAGCGCCGCGTACAATGGCCATTCGTCGCCTTGGCGAGGGGCGCGAGGCGGTTGCTTCAAGCACATCGGGAATAGGAAACGATATTGGCATGTTCTTGGGGATGACCCTTGTCCCTGCCGTGGCGGCTTGCTTTTCGGGGTCCTATCGAAATGCGTACTTGGTGATGGCCGCTATCGCAATGGTCGGTGTTGCTTATGCGCTTGTGTATTCACGTTGGTATTTGAAGCGCCACCCCGACAACAGTATGGGCTGGTAGGCTAGCCCATTGATGAGCGGTTGCGCTTTTCTGCTGCTTGAAGGCTAACCTTCAGGAATTCGGCGAATAATCTAGCTGCTGGCGTTTGCTCCTTGCACTTATGGAGGTAAAGAAAGCTAGTTTTTCGCGCGTCCTTCAAGGGGAGGGCGGCTATTTCCAAAGCTCTCGAGTTGACCCAGGTTGTGGCTGGCCCATACGAAATCCCGATGCCCTGTTCAACCGCGTTTACCACATTCCATGTTTGTGGAAAGCGAGCTATTTCGATGTGCTGAGCTTCTTCGGCGCCGTGGGCTTTCCGAAGAGGGTCCTCGTTTTTCACATTGGGGCAGAACAGGAAGCGCTCTCCCCTGAGCTGCCTGAACTCTATTGGCTGTGGACTCTTGATCAGTGAAGAGGTTTTAGGTACGAGCAAAAGCCAAGGATCTTCGCAGATGTATTCAAAAGCTGGGTCGTCTATCCTCTCATCGCTTCGGATGAGCTCTAAATCCTGGTCGCCGTTTGTTTCGTTTTCGGTGTTCACATGGACCTGTATTTTGGGGTTGGCTTCCATGAATGAGCAGATAAGCGAAGCGGTATCGCCCAGCTGCGCACGAAAGATGATTCGTACGGCGTGCTTTCTTCTGTTTTGCTTTTCCTGCAGTTCGTTTTGGGCGGTGTTGAGCGCTTGATCGGCTATATCTGCGTAATGGAGGAGGATTTCGCCATAGCGGTTGAGCTTAAGGTGCTTTCCGTTCCTATCGAAAAGGGCAACGCCAAGCTCGGCCTCGAGCTGCTTTAAGGTGCGGCTCAGGGATTGCTGGGAAACAAACAGGTCTCGGGAGGCCTGCGAGATATTTTCCTTGCGTGCGATTGCCTTAAACGTGAAGAGTTGGTTCAGATCCATATGGCTGCCTTCCGGCTAAGTGCTTCTGTTTAATGGTAGCTTCTGGCGCAGTTTGCGGGTTGCTGCTTTACGAAAACAGCCAAATAAAGTACCCCCATGGGGTATATGGCCCGAGAGTGCTACCATGGGGCGTGAAACATGGCGCGGCATAGGTGCCGCATGCGTAGGAAGGGAAGCAAGATGTACAGGACGGTTGTGGATGTTGACGGCATGATGTGTGGCCATTGCGAGGCGCACGTGAACGATGCGGTACGCAATAACTTCAAGGTGAAGAAGGTAAGCAGCTCGCACGCGAAGGGCCGCACGGTTATCGAGTCGGAGGCTCCGCTCGATGAGGCGAAGCTGCGCGAGGTTATTTCTGCCCAGGGCTATGACGTGCAGGACATCACCGCCGAGCAAGTCGAGAAGAAAGGCCTGTTCAGCTGCTTCGGGAAGTAGGCTGTCAGGGCGTGCCGCAGAGGCCCCATCGCAAAGATACCCCATTGCCAACGATGCCCGGCTCCGCAAAAGCAGAGCCGGGCATTTGCTTTGTCTGGCGGCTTGCGAGTTGCGCTATATTCCCAAATGGGAAAATCTGCGAGAGTTGGCGGAGGATTATCCCATTTGGGAATATTTCGCGTCGTTCGTGCTATATAATCCCATTTGGGAAAATAAATGCCATAGCTACAGTAAGGCGAAGAAACGAAGGAACGCGCAATGAAGCTCGAGCTACCCCCTAGGCCACGCAAGACAGGTTCGGGGAAACTATCAACCGCCGCCGACCTGGGCGAGATCCTTCGAAACCGGCGCAAACAGCTTGGGATGACCCAGAGGCAGCTCGCGGAAGCGTGCCACTGCTCGCCCCGTTTCATCAGCGAGCTCGAGCGGGGCGTTGCCGGGGGCAACATCAAGCAGGTGATTGCCGTGTGCCGCGAGGTGGGAATCGACCTATTCGCCAAGTTGAGGGGATAAAAATGGAAATCACCGTCAATCGCGATTGGCGCGGGGGCAAGCAAAAGGTAGGAACCCTCAGGCGTCAAGAAGGTTTGGGATCGGAGCAGTTCTTCTACGATGATGCGTTCCTGAAAAGCGGCTCCCTCGGTATTTCCCAGAGAATCCCCCTGTCCGAGGACATCTTCGAATCGAGCGAGATAGCCCCATTCTTCCAAGGTCTTTTGCCGGAAGGGGAAGTTATCGCTCACGTTTCCCGCATGGGGCAGGTGCCCCGCAACGACTGGTTCGGCCTTATCGCAATGCTTGGATGCGAGAGCATTGGCGCACTCACTTTTACAACCGGCGACTTGCAGCCTGGTTGCCCCGAGGGCTCTTATGAACCGCTGAAGGCCGAAGACGTTCTTGCATTGCGCGAGCATCCAGCGCACGTGGCCGCCGCGGTTGCAAGCTCAACCCGGCTTTCGCTGGCGGGTGCTCAGTCCAAAGTGGCATGGACGCTGCCGAAGGGCGTTTCGCCCTGCGATGCCCGAATAGAGGACTGGCTGGTCCCTCGCGGAGGTGCGGCATCGACGCATATCGTGAAAATATCGCGAAATGGCGAAGAGGATCTGGCCATCAATGAGCTGGCTTGCTCCTATTTGGCGAAGTCGTGCGGGATAGAAACAGCGTCAGTATATGAGATTCCCCAAGTGCCGGGCGCAATCGCTGTTGAGCGATATGACCGGTTGTGGCGCGAGGTTGATGGCGGGCAGGCAGTCGAGAGGTTGCATCAAGAGGATTTTTGCCAGGCGATGGGGCTTGCTCCGTTCTTCAAATATCAGCCCCAGGGCGTTGAGGCCGACTATGTCGAAATGGCCGGTGACCTGCTTGGGGAAACGGTTGCCTTTCCCGCGGAGGCCCGTGTTGAATTCGCGAAGCGCCTGGTTTTCAACTACGCAGTAGGCAACTCCGACGCGCATTTGAAGAACAGCTCCCTGCTCTATGGGAAAGATTGGCGCTCAAGAACGCTTGCCCCCTTGTACGACGTAACCTGCATTCCACTGAGTGGGTATTCGACGAAGATGCCTTTTGTTGTTGGGGCGCATCGAGAGATGGATGAAATAGACGCGCGCGATATCTTTCAGATCTGCGTGAGCGCTGATGCATCGATTGGGGCATTCGACAAAGCCGTTGCAGAAGTGGAGTCAGGGTTGACGGCGCCGGTAGTACCCGATTGTGGGCAAAACGTGCTTGCCATGATCGATCAGATCTTGGAGAACTCCAAGCCAAGGATCAAGGTGCTGCAGAACTACCTTGACAATGCGGGGTAGGGCGCCGAAGAGCAGGTGGCTCATTCTGCGCTGTCCGGGGGCGTGCGAACTCCCGGCTATCGCACGCGGTAGGGTTTGTCGCCGATGTAGAGGTTGAACAGGTGGCGCTTGGGCAGCTGCACGTGGCCTACCAGGTCCAATGTGGCCACGGCGGCATCGTGCGCGGCATTGGGGCGGCGCAGGGTTTCGCCGGAATCCAGCATGGACTTCAAGATGTCGGGGTTCTGGTGGATCTGCGTAAGCCGTTCAACCAGCTCTTGCGAGGTCTTCGCCTCGATGGCGGCGCCGGTGGCGGTAACGGTGAGCGTGTTCGCGCGCTCCTGCCCATACGGCGTGCCCACCAAAATCAGCGGCAAGCGCGCACACAGGCACTCGGTGGTTGCCAGCCCGCCCGACTTCGCCACGATCATGTCGCTTGCGCCCATGAGCTGCGGAATGTCTTCGATGTAGTTGAACACGCTGACGTTGGTGATGCTGCGCTCGGCGAAGTAGCCCTTCAGCCCGTTGGCGTATTCTTCGTCGGCCCCGGCAAGAAACGCGAAGTGCATATTGGGAAAATCGCCCAGCAGCGGCACGATCTCGTTCACGATCTTGCGGAAGGGGATGTAGGGCTGCGGCAGGCGCGCGCCCGCCATTACCAGGCAGATTATCTTGTTTTCCGGCAGACCGAAGCGCTGCAGAACCTGCGCGCGGTCGATGGGCTCGGAAAAGCCCTTGCGCACGGGGATGCCGGTAACCTTTATATGGCTGCGCGGCACGCGGCGCGGAAGCAGCTCCTTCACCATGGTTTCGTCGGCGGCGCAGAACAGGTCGCACCCCTGGTTGGGCCACAGGCCTTCGGCGCCGTAGTCGGTAGGGATGCACACCATGGGGAACGGCTGCTTGGTTACCATGCGCGCGGCCACGGAGGCGTTGGCGGCAACGATGTGCGTGGCAATGACCGCGATGGGCTTGCGCTTGCGGATAAGGTTGGTGTAGCGGCCAAACATGAATGTTGACCAGGCCGAACCGCCGCCCCAAAGCAGGCGCCCCGTGAAGGTGCGGTGCCAGGTGAAGTCGTAGAGCGAATCGAACGCCACGGTTACGTTGGCGGTTTTGTCGCCGTCGAACTTGATGTAGCCGAAGTCCAGGATATCCAGCACGGCGATTTCCGTGTTGGCGGGAAGCGCCGGATGCTTGCCGCACAGGTCTTCCAGGGCCTGCGCGGTTGCCTGGGCGGCGCTGCGATGGCCGGATCCAACCGAGGCATGGGCAACGATGACCAGGGGGCGGTCCGAATTCTCATCGCAAGTGGTGGTTATCACGGGCGCCTCCTTTCGTTGCTGCCGGGCGTTGTCGGTTTTCGCGTTGTTTAGTTTATCTAAACAGAAAGCGGCGGTGCAGGTGAACGGCAACGGAAAGAAAACCGTTACAGCACCACAGCAGCGCGCGGGGGGGGGGTGAACCGCCAAGCGCGGGGCCGAAGGCTCGGATTCGGTCAAGCTGACATTTGGGCCGGCTTGGGACTTCGATAATTCATTCGGAAACCGCGGCCGCGTTGAAATGCTGGCTGCTCCAGCGCCTCGACTGGATAAGGTCGCAGTAATGAATAAGCGGGAAATCCTTCCTTGTTTTAAGATTTGTATGTGCAATATAATCTATTTGCACTTACATCTTCTGAAAGGAACGGAACATGGCCAGCGCAACTTTGACAATACGCATCGATGAAGACCTCAAACGCGAGGCGTCTGAAGTGGCCGACTACTATGGGCTTGATCTGTCTTCTGTGACGCGGGCTTTCTACAAACAGATGGTGAACACGCATCGAATCCCTCTCACTTTCGCGCCCGAGGATCCCAACACCGAGAGCCTGGAAGCCATTCGCGAGGGCGATGCGTTCCTGGCATCGGGCAACAAGGGCCGTTTCACGAACGGCTCCGACCTTATCGCGGCGGCGATGGCCTGATGGGCAGGCTCACGGCTGGGTTTTCGGCCGCGTTTTCGCGCGATCTCAAGAAGAAAGCCAAGCGCCGAAAATGGGATCTGACGCAGCTGGAGAGACTCATCGATCTCGTGCTCGAGAACACCCCCGAATCGCTGGAGGTCCTCAAACGTCGTCACAACATGCACCGCTTGCAGGGCAGATGGGCCGGGCGCAGCGAGTGCCATGTGGCGAACTCGGGTGATTGGTTGGTAATCTGGTCGTCGAACGACAAGGTCGCCTTCTTCGAACGCACCGGCAGCCACGACGAGCTGTTCAAGTAGGGCGAGTACGCAACGTGCCGCGCATGGCGGCATCAAGAATCGTGCCCAGTCGACGCGAACCGCGCCAGTGCTGCGGCGACAACCATGCGACGGTGTTGCCAAACTGTCGCGACACTGTCGCATAGGTGATTGGTGACATTTTGCCGGACATAATCTGGACATAATCTGGCCAAAACGTTCGAATGACACGAAAAATGTCATGAAAGCCCAAGGGGGGCCATCCTTGACGTGGCGCCGGTGTACCGCGCCGACGTGATGCCGCAGCGCCGCGACGGCCGTTGCGATGGCCGGCGCTCCTGCAAGCAGCCTTGCTATTCCTTGCGTCAACATCAAATTGATCTGGGTAAGATGAGCAAGCAAGTAAATGCTAAAGATAGGCAAGGGCAGAATGAACTTTGTGTCGCATCTGGGAAGCTTCCTGTTTCCCGCTGAACAGCGCAGCGCCAATCCGAAGCGCATAGCCTTATGGGCGCTTCTGGGCGTTGCCGCATATGCTTCGATGCTGCTGCGCGTGTGCGCGAGTCCGGAAGGCACGCTATATTGGGGGCATTGCGGCAAGCTGGCGGCGGTGGGCTTCCTCCTGGTGGCAGCCGTGTGCTTTGCGCGCTTCGCCTGCTGCGGGGCGGGACGCGCGAAGGGTTGGTTTATCGCTCTGTCCGTTGTGATCTCGCTGCTTAACGTTGCAGGTCAGTCGCTCGATGCATCCAACTCCTTTGCCTTGCTCTACGCGAGTGCTCCCGATGCCGTGCTATTTGCGTTTCGCGTTCTGAGCGGGGCCGTGTTCTTCTATGCGGTGTTCTGCCTGCTGGCGGATATCGTCCTTTGCGCGGTGGCCTGCCAAAACCCCGAAGCCGCGGGCAGCGCATCCTCCGCAACCTACACACTGCGGGGCCGCGAATTAACCCTGCCCCTGCAGCTCGCCTTCATCGCCCTGTGCTGGCTGCCTTACCTGATAGTCTTCTTCCCCGGCAGCATGCCCACCGATACCGCCCGCCAGCTGGCGCAGTGGTTCGGCACGGGCGGAGTGCCGCTGAGCAACCACTTCCCGTATTTGACCACCGTGCTGTACGGCACGGTGTACTCGCTTGGCAACGCGGTGGAGGGCGCGGGCACGGGCGGCATGCTTGCCCTAACGGTGCTGCAGTACGCCCTGGGCCTTGTTGCCTTCGGGGCGGTGCTGCTGGCCCTGCGCAAGGTTGCCGCGCCGAAGTGGCTGCTGGTAGCCAGCACGGTGTTCGTGGCGCTGCTTCCCATAATCCCCACCTACGTGGTTTCCATCAGCAAAGACTACCTGCACGCATTGTGCGTTGCCGTGTTCTGCGCCCAACTGCTGTTGCTGGTTCTTTCGCGCAAGGGCGGGAAGAACCCGGGCCGGCTTGCCCAGTGGTGGGCCATTGCGCTGGTGGCGCTGCTGGTGTGCCTAACCAGGAACAACGGCGTGGTTGTTGCGGGCGTGGGCCTGCTTGCGGCGGCCATCGCCCTGCGCTCGCTTAAGGGCGGGGCGTGCCTGGTGGCGGTGATGGCGGCGTTCCTTTGCTGGAATACGGCCGTGTTGCCCGCGTGCAACGTGCAGCCCACCGAGCCGCGCGAAGCGCTTTCCATTCCCGCGCAGGTGGTGGCCCGCTCGTACGCCATGGGCTACGAGCCCGCCGCGTCGGATGCGGCCGTGCTGGCGGAATGCACCAGCGGCAACCTGCAAGACCTGGAAGCCCTGTACAACCCGCGCATATCCGACCCGGCAAAGGGCGTTGTTGTGGCCGAGAAGTCCCAGGTGGCGCAGTATGTTGGCGCCGCGCTCGATGTGGCGGCCGCCCACCCGGGCAGCGCATTGGCCGCGGCGCTTAGCACCACGTACGGCTTCTGGTACCCGGGCTGTTTGGGCACGTATTGGGCGGAGGACATTCCCTATTATTCGGACGACCCGTGGTCGCTCATCGATTCGGGCTGGTTCGCAGGTGCCGGCTGGGCGGGCGAATGGAACGCAGCCCACAGCCTGCAGTGCAAAGTGCTGCATGCGGTGCATCTGCTTATTCCCGGCGTTTCCCATCTGTACCGCCCGGGAACGTACTGCTGGCTGGCGCTGTTCGTGCTGGCGTTCGCCCTGCAGTTCAAGGTGAACAGGAAGGCCGCCGCGGTGGTGTTGTTGCCGCTGTTGGGGCTGTTCGCCACGCTGGTGGCCGGTCCTTGCGCATCGCTGCGCTACACCCTGCCGTTCATCTTCAGCCTGCCTGTGGTGCTGGCGGTGCTGTTCTGCCGGGCGCGAAACGAAAGCCGTGGGGACGGTTATACAGGTCGAGTCGCGCGAGAGCCCTAGGCCCGCCTCGCCCTAGGGCCGGCCTACCCGCCCTGCGCCGGCCCACCTTAAACCGTTCCGCCTTGGGCCCAGCCAGCCCGGCCTGCCCGCTCTGCCTCTGCCTTGTCGTGGCGGGCAAGGCTCCCTGTCCGCTCTAGGCCTGCCACCCCAGCTTGCCCTAATGTGGAGCATCCGTCGCGCACGGCCCCTATGGAAGATACACGCTATAATACTTC
>CAVBST010000025.1:0-23625 GCA_963598325.1 uncultured Prevotella sp.
TGGTGTTTTATGGTGCCGGCAACAGGAATCGAACCCGCAACCCACTGATTACAAATCAGTTGCGCTACCGTTGCGCCATGCCGGCAAAGCGTTGCCTATTATGCCATAGCGGGCATTCCCGCCGAACCAGAATCCCTAAATCAACGCCAGCGCCTGCTCCAGGTCGGCTATCAGGTCTTCGGTAGACTCGATGCCGCAGGAAAGGCGAACCATATCGGGGCTGATGCCGCAGGCGATAAGCTCCTCATCGTTCATCTGGCGATGCGTGGCGTTCGCCGGGTGCAGGCAGCACGTGCGCGCATCGGCGACATGGGTGGCGATCTGAGCCAACTTCAGATTCTTCATGAACTTCTCGGCAGCGGCACGGCCACCCTCGAAGCCGAAGCTCACCACGCCGCAGGTGCCGTTCGGCATGTACTTCTTCGCCAAGTCGTAGTACTTGTCGCCCTCGAGCCCCGGGTAGCTCACAAAGCGGATCTTCGGGTGCTTCTGCAGGTACTGGGCAACCGCCGTACCGTTCTTCACATGCTGGGGCACGCGCACATGCAGGCTTTCCAGCGAGCTGTTCAGGAAGAACGCGTGCTGGGGGCTTTGGATGGAGCCGAAGTCGCGCATGAGCTGCGCGGTGCACTTGGTTATGAACGCGCCGCCCAGGCCGAACTTCTGGGCGTACACCACGCCGTGATAGCTTTCATCGGGCGTAGTAAGGCCGGGGAACTTATCCGCATGGGCCATCCAGTCGAACTTGCCCGCATCCACGATGGCGCCGCCGACGGTGGCACCATGGCCGTCCATGTACTTGGTGGTGGAATGCGTGACGATGTCGGCACCCCACTCGATGGGACGGCAGTTGATGGGCGTGGGGAACGTGTTGTCAACGATCAACGGAACGCCATGGGCATGCGCGGCGTTGGCGAAGCGCTCGATGTCGAGCACAGCCAGCGCAGGATTGGCGATGGTCTCGCCGAACACGGCCTTGGTGTTGGGGCGGAAGGCCGCTTCCAATTCCTCGTCGGAGCAGTCGGGCGCAACGAACGTGCATTCCAGGCCCATGCGCTGCATGGTGTGTGCCAACAGGTTGTACGTGCCGCCGTAGATGGCCGAGCTTGCCACCACATGGTCGCCGTTGCCGGCGATGTTGAACACCGCAAAGAAGTTCGCCGCCTGCCCCGAGCTGGTGAGCATGGCAGCACTGCCGCCCTCGAGCTCGGCGATCTTGGCTGCCACGAAATCGTTGGTGGGGTTCTGCAGGCGCGTGTAGAAATAGCCCGCCTCTTCCAGGTCGAAGAGCTTGCCCATATGCTCGGACGTATCGTACTTCCAGGTGGTGGACTGGTAGATGGGCACCTGCCTTGGCTCCGCATCGCCGGGGCGGTACCCTCCCTGAACGCATGTGGTCTCGATATGCTCTGCCATCCCTGTCTCCTTCCGGCCGGCACTGTTGAAACAGATGGGAAACCGCCCATCTCATATTTATCGGCTCATCTCAGTATCGCTTCCCTGTTACGCGCACAGAACGAGGAATCGGCAAGCGATCCAACGGAGCCAAGCTTTACGCGGCTACAGCACGCCTTCCCCGTTGAAAGCGGGAACGAAGCTTTCCTTGGCGGCATCGCCCTGCTGCCAGAAGTAGTCTTCCAGGCCAAGATCGTCGGCATAGTCGAGCACTTCCTCGTACTCTTCGGCGGTAACCCTACCCTGCAGGCCGTAGCGCTCCAGCCCGCCAACAAGCGGCGTGTACTGGCTCATGATGCTCAAGCGCACCTTGTTGCCGTAGCGCTGCGCAAGAAGCTCGAGCGCGCGCTTGGATTCCCCGATGCGCCCCGGCAGCACCAAATGGCGAACGATCACGCCGCGCTGCAGCAGCCCATCGGGCCCTTCCTGCCAACCAGGCACCTGACGCACCATCTCGTCGATAGCCGCAAGGGCGGCCTCGGGGTAGCTGGGTGCGTGGGAAAGCGCCGCCGCCTCGCGCATGGAAGCGTACTTGAAATCGGCAAGGTAGGCATCTACCACCCCATCCATCAGGCGCAATGCTGCAAGCGAATCGAAGCTGGAGGTGTTGTACACCACCGGGATGCGCAGCTGGCCGTTCTCGCGCAGCGGCCGAAGCACCCGGGCGATGGTGGGCACGTAGTGCGTGGGGGTTACCAGGTTGACGTTCGCCGCATGCTCGCTGTTCTGTAGGCGCAGCACGGCAGCAGCGAACTGGGCATCCGTCACCGAGATGCCCGACCCGGCCACCAATTCCTTGTTCTGGCAGTACACGCACTGCAGTGGGCAGTGCGAGAAGAACACGGCGCCGCTGCCCTGCTCCCCCACCAGGCAGGGCTCCTCCCACCAATGAAGGGCAGCGCGCCCCAGGCGGACTTTGTCGGAAGCACCGCACACCCCGCGGCCGCCCTGCGTTCGGTTTGCCCCGCAAGACCGCGGGCACAGGCGGCAATCAGAATAAGGGGAACCCGCAGGCTCCCCTTCTGTCCCAGGTATGTTAGCCGCAGCGGCCACGTGAAAGCTCCAGGCTATCCGTGGTGATGGTGCTTGCCGCAGCACTCATGGCTTTCGTGCGGGTCGTGCCCGCACTCGCATTCGTGCTCGTCGTCTTCGCAACCGCAGCCGCAGCCATCGCCGAAGGCGTCTTCGGCTCGGCTCCAATCAAGGCCGTAGCGCTTGCTGGTTTCCTCGTCGGCGAATACCAGCTTGATCGCAGCCGGGCTGTAGTCGATGCCGCCTACCAAGGCAAGCAGCTCCATAAGGCGATAGCACGCCTCGGCTTGGGGCAGGATAAGCTCGTCGTCTTCCAAGGAGGAAAGCGCGGCCGCGGCTTCGCCCATCAGATGCTCCACCGTGAAGGGAGCATCGTATTCCTCATCGAGCAGCGCCTGGGCAAATGCGCTTTGGGCAGGCGACGCCTCGCCCATATCCGACATGAAGTCCGCCACGTCTTCGCCCATCACGCGCACATCGTGACCGATGGCGTCCAAGGCAACCTGAGCCTCCACGGCACCCACCAGGGTTGCGGCGCTCTGCAAGGTGAGCGCCACCTTCGCCTTCTGGCCAGCGCCGGCATGCCCCATCCACATAACACGGTGGGCGATGGCGTCCAGAAGCGGCTTCACGGCCTTGTAGTCTGCGTCTTCGCGACAACCGGCAACGATGCCCAGGTTGTCGCGGTCGGCGAAGGCATCTTCGTGCACCTTGTTGGCAACAACGAGCGGCGCATCGATGGCCACACGGCCGTTCACGCAGGCAACGGCATCCAGCTCGCGGGCGAACGTCACGGTAGAGGGGCTGAGGTCTACCAGGAACGCGCCTTCCTTCGTGCCGCGCAGCAGCCCTTCCGTGTCGTAGTACAGGTCTTCCAAAGCGGCGGTGCTGGTGCAGTAGGTGAACACCACATCGGCGCGGTTCAGATCGGTGGCACCGAAACCGGCCGCCTCCAGCAGGCCGCTTACGCCGGCGCCCACCCTCTCATCGCCTGCGAAGGCGAACATCAAATCGTTAGCGCTCATAGAGCACGTCCTTCCTTCTTCGGCGCACAGCAGGCGCCCGCTTCCCTTCGGCCCCTGGAAAAGGCCAAGGGCAGAAACTATTTCTTGCTGCGAACCTTGCTGGCGATGCGGTCGGCCATGGAAAGCTCTTCGCGGCAATCCTTGCCCCAGAACACCAGGGCGATCATGCCCGGGCCCACATGGCTGCCGATCACCGGGCCGATGCTGGTTTGCAGGAACATCAGGGAATCGTCTTCCTTGGAAAGCAAGGCAGTCAGGCGCTCGGCATCCTTCGGGCAGTCGGCGTTGCCGATGATCACATGGCGGTCGGAATCGTCTTCGGCCTTGTTCTTCTGGTAGAAATCCACCAGGGCCTTCAGGCCCTTCTTGCGGCCACGCGCCACACCGGTAAGCGTGAGCTTGCCGTCGTTGTCGATGCCCAAAAGCGGCTTCACGTCGAGCTTGGATCCGGCGAAAGCCACCGTGGCGGGAATGCGCCCACCGCGGCGCAGCGCATCCAGGTCGTCCACCATGAACTGGCGGTTCACGAAGAAGCGCGCCTCTTCGGCCCATGCCACCATCTCATCGGCAGAAAGGCCCTTCTCGCGCTGGTTGATGGCCTCGTACACCAGTAGGGCCTCGGCGATGGAGGCCAGCTTGGTGTCCACCAGGCGCACATCCAAATCGGGTATCTCTTCCTGCATCTGGGAAAGCAGCAGGCTCGCCGTGCTGAAGGTGCCGGAAAGGCCGCTGGTGAAGCTCAAGAACACCGCGGGCTTTCCCTGCTCGTGCGCCCACTCGAACGCGGCGCGCAGCGAGGGGATGGGCAGCTGGGACGTGTGCGGCTCGTTGCCGTTTCGCATGCTCTCGTAGAAATCGTGCGCACTGCGCGAACGGTACAGGTCGTCTAGGTACTGCCCCTCGTCGTCGTAGTACGGGAACTGCAGCAGGTACACGCCCTCGTGGTCAACGACCTCTGCCGGCAGATCGCAGCAGGAATCGATGATGAGGTTGCATTTCATTTCCATTCAATTGCCTCTTTCTTGGTTGGGCCCGCCTAGTTGGCAACCATCAAAGCGGTAGGGTCTCCGGTGAGCTTGCCCTTCAGGGGTGTGTTGCACTGGTAGCAGATGCCGACAGCAGGGCCGACATGCAATCCTATAACAGGGCTCGCGGGCAAAACGCTTACCGCGCGGCCGAGCATGGGCTCGAACACCTCTTCAGCCCATTCCAGCGCGGGCTTGCGGTCGCCGATGTAGTGAACTACCAGGCTTTTCAAACCGCCGCACTGCGCGATATCGGCTTCAAGGATTTCTTGGATTTTTTTCAGGGCCTTCTTGCGGGTGCGCACCTTCGCCATGGGCTCGGGGGTGCCGTCCACCACGGTGAGCACCGGGGAAAGGCGAACCAGGTTGCCCAGCAACGCCGCCGCGCCGCCGATGCGCCCGCCTTTCTGCAGGAAGGTAAGGCTTTCCGGGGTGAACAGAAAGCGCGTGCACTCGATGGCATCGAGCACCGCACGCCCCGCTTCCTTCAGGCTCTTGCCCGCACGCACTGCACGGGCGCCCTCCAAAACCGGAAAGACCTCGTCGAAGCAGCAGGAAGAGGAATCGATCATGCAGTACTTGAAGTCGATGTTGCGCGCCTCTACCGCACGCGCCGCGCGCAATGCCCCGTCGTAGGCGCCCGAAAGGCCGGTCGATATCCAAATGCCCAGAAGCTCGTCGCCCGCCTGGGCGATGCGCTCGAACAGCTCTTCGAACGTGCTGGCAGAAGGCTGGCTGGAAACCGGCGGGTTGTCGGCCATGTCATAGATCCGGGTATAGAAATCGTCCAGATCCATCTCGGACTCGACATGCTCGTGGCCGTTCTCGTTCAAATACAGGGAAACAACCTCTATGCCCTCGCTCTGCGCAAGCTCTTTGGGCAACGAGGCAACCGAGTCGGTGATCACCTTGATCATGCGGCGTGCAGCCCCCTTTCTTGGTCGGGCTCCTATGGTATCGCCTAGGAAAGGCCCAGGAGGCGGGAAACCAGATCGCGGCGACGATAGAACAGCGAGTGCTCAAGGCCAACCGGATAGGAATGCGGGTTGATGATTCGTTTCTGGCTCTCATCGAGAAGCGCCAGCTGGCTCTTGCAGCGATCGCGGGCCGCCAGGGCGCTGCGTGCTTCGGCGGAAAGGACAACCTTGCCGTCCCTTGCCAAGGGCTCCAGCAGGGTTTCGAAGCGCATGCCGGAAAGGTCCTTCTGGCGAAGCTCGTCGGCAGGGTCCACGATGCGCTCACGGCTTACCGGATGGGTGACGTCGAACACCATGTCGCCCGCCAGGGTGCCGCTTTCGTGGAAGTACCGGCGCACGTCGAGCACGCCGGGAACGGTTTGCTTGGAGCTTTGGCCCGTCACCTTCACCCGCGGCTCCCACGGGTCGTTCGGGCTGTTGCGCTTGGCGGCCAGCTTGTACACGCCGCCGAGCGCCGGCTGGTCGTAGGCGGTGGCAAGCTTGGTGCCCACGCCCCACGAAGCCACCTTCGCGCCGGAATTGCGGATGGAGGTGATGGCGTACTCGTCCAGGTCGTTGGAAAGAACCACGCCCGTATCGGTAAGACCTGCTTCGTCGAGCATCTGGCGGGCCTGCTTCGCGCGCCAGGAAAGGTCGCCCGAGTCGATACGGATGCCCGCCAAGTGCTCGCCGCGCTGCTTCATCTCAAGGCCCACCGTGATGGCGTTCTTCAGGCCCTGGGTTATGTCGTAGGTATCAACCAGCAGCACGCAGTTCGTGGGGAATTCCTTGGCGTAGGCGCGGAATGCCTCCAGCTCGTCGTCGAAGGCCATGACCCAGGCATGGGCATGGGTGCCGGAAACGGGAAGGTTGAACTCGCGTCCGGCAAGCACGTTGGAGGTGCTGGCGCAACCGCCCACGATGGCCGCGCGGCTGGCGCGCATGCCGCCCGATTCGCCCTGGGCGCGGCGCAGGCCGAACTCGGCAACCGGCGTTTCGGCCGCCAGGCACACGCGTGCCGCCTTGGTGGCCGCAAGCGTTTCGAAGTTCACGCAGTTCAGAAGCTGCGTTTCCAAAAGCTGGCATTGCACGATGGGCCCAACGACGCGCACGATGGGATCGTTCGGGAACACAACGGTGCCCTCGCGCACCGCATCGATATCCACCGTAATCTCCAGCGTGCGCAGGTACTCAAGGAACTCGGGGCGGAACAGCTTGCCGCCGCCCGGGGCATCGATGGAAGCCAAGTAGCTGATGCTCTCGTCGGAAAACGAGAAGTTCTCCAGTACCTCGGCGATATGGTCCATGCCGCTGGCTATGGCATAGCCGCCCTTGAAGGGGGTTTCGCGGAAGAAGATGTGGAAGCATCCCTCTTCCTCCAGCTTGCCGCACGACCAATAGCCCTGCGCCATGGTTATCTGGTACAGGTCGGTTAGAAGCGCGTAATCATCATTGCTCGGCATTGTTCGGCGATCCCCCTTCTGGCTTGCGACGGCGGCGACGCGGCTTGCGATGCGCCACTTCCCCCTGCCCTGCCTTCGGTGCAGAGCCGGCAGCGCCCTCCTGCTTGCGCGGGGCGTTGCGCACGCCCGAGGAATTGCGGCCGGGGCGCTTGGACTGGTCGCCCTTCGGCTTGCGCTGCCCATCGGAGCGCTGTTGCTGTTGCTGCTGCGGCTTCGACCCCTTGCCCGAGCCACGGCGGTTGCGGCGGGAAGATCCCTCTTTCTTCTTCTGCTGGCCGCCCTTGCCGTTCTTCTTCTCGGAGCCGGAATCGGGGCGCGAGCCTTCCGGCTTGCCCTCCTGGCTGCCGCTGCGACGGCGGCGGCGCGGCTTGCGGTGCGTTTCGCCCTTCGTGCCGTCGGTGCGGCGGGCGCGGCGGCTTTCCTCAGTGGCAACCTTGTCTTTGCCGGTGAACGACGTGACCTCGAACGTGGTGGTTCCGAACATCTCCAACGGGTCGGCGGAAGCGTACTTCTCGAACACTTCCTCGCTTATGCGGTTGGGGCGCTTCCCCTCGCCGGAAACCTCCATTTCCGAAAGGGGCACCTTGATGGACTTGCCGTCTTCCAGGCGCAAGGTAACGCATTCCAGGGGCACGTTGACCTCGGAAACGCGTGCGATGCCGCCCGGCACCTCGATCTTGGCGCCGTGCTTAGGCGCTCGCGAGTTCACTTCCTTGTACGTTTCGTACTCGTAGCGCAAGCAGCACATCAAACGGCCGCAGCAACCCGATATCTTCTGCGGGTTCAGGGAAAGATTCTGCTCCTTTGCCATGCGGATGGAAACAGGGGAAAACTCGCCGCCTAGGCGCTTGCAGCACAGCTCCTGGCCGCAATGGCCCAAGCCGCCCACCATACGCGCGCTGTCACGCACGCCGATCTGGCGCATATCCACGCGCACATGGAAATGGCTGGCCAGCTTGCGCACCAGGTCGCGGAAATCGACGCGCTCTTCCGCCTCGAAGTAGAACACGGCCTTGTCGCCGTCGAACAGGTACTCCACGGCAACCGGGCGCATCTGATCGCTGGTTTCGGCAGCCATCTCCTTGAACACCACCAGGGCCTCATCGCCCTGGCGCGCCAAGTCGGCGGCCTTCTGCTCGTCTTCGGCGGTGGCAAGGCGCACGACCGGCTTCAGGGGCGACTTCAAGCTGGAAACCAACTCGTCGCTCACCTCCATGACGTCTGCCGTGGCGGTGCCGTACTCTGTGCCGCGCTCCGTTTTCACGATGACGTGCTGATCTGCCTTGATATCGAAATCGGTCGGGTCGAACCAAAGAACCTTGGTTCCCGTCTGCATCTTAATGGGTGTTACCCGAACCATGTAAAACCTCTCTTATCGAAAAAAGAAGCGTGTCCAAGCACGTTTCTGGAGAAACATTATAGCTAAGAGCCTCGTCGGTTCGGTACGCTTCGCCCAATGCGCCCATAAGCCCCTCGCAACTGCACCAGGCTGCGGCTTCCTCTATCGCCTCGAGGGCATCCGTGTTCACCACCAAATGCGGGGCGCCCTCGGCAACCATGAGCACATCGCGCAGCCACGACCTGATGATGGAGGTGAGCTGGCGCAGCGAAGTGCGCGTTGCCATGGTAAGGGCACGCTTGTGGCGCAGCTCTATCTGGCGAAGCGCCGCCTTGGTAAGGTAGTCGGCCGATTCCGCAAGCTCGTCGCTCTGCTCGGAACGCACGTTGTCGAGCGGGGCCTTCGAGAGCTCTATCAGCTCGGCTGCGTATTCCAGCACATCGCGCTCATCGGCCAGGCGCAGCCCCGCCAGCACCTCTATAACGCGCTGGCGGAAGGCCATGCGCTCGGTGCTCTTGGCAAACGATATGGCGTTGGTGATGGACCCGTCGCACGCCTCTATGGCAATGCGGGCCTTTTCGGCGGAAACGCCCACGCGCTGGGAAAGGATGCCCGCTGCCTCGGTTGCGGGGATGTGGCGAAACGGCACCACTTGGCAGCGCGAGACGATGGTGGGCAGCACCCCTTCGCGGGTGCGCCCGAGCAGGATGAAGGTAACGCCTTCGACCGGTTCCTCCAACGTTTTCAGGAACGCGTTTGCCGCCTGGGTACCCAGCAGGTCGGCCCTGTCGATGATGTAGACCTTGGCCTTTGCGCGGATAGGTGCCAGCGTCACATCGGAAACGATCTCGCGCACCTGCTCCACCAGGTAGCCCTGGGCGCCTTCGGGCGAATAGAAGTGGATGTCGGGATGCTTGCGGCGCGCAGCACGCTGGCAATCGTCGCATTCGCCGCAACCGCCGTTGGCACAGATGATGGCCTGCGCGAACGCATAGGCCGCAGAGGTCTTGTTCGAGCCCGCAGGCCCGGTAAGCAGATATGCGTGGCTCACGCGGCCGGAAGCTATCGTCGCACGGAGGAACTCCCGCACCCGAGGCTGGCCGAACACTCCGTCGAAGACATCGGCCACGGTATCACTCACCCAAGCTGATTTGGGCTTTTTCGTTGGTATCGCGCTCAAGGATAGGATCGAAGAAGCCTTCAGCCCATACCGGCGAGGATGCATCCCAGCCGAACACGTCTGCCAGCTCGTGGAAAATGGCGCGGGCGGTGGCGTCTTTGGCGCCTGCCGAGGAAACCGTGCGTATGCGCTGCGGGTTCTCGGCGGCGATGCGGGCGAAGGCGCCGTTCACGCGCGCGTGGAAATCGGCGCCGGCAAGCTCGAGCCTATCGGCATCGCCATGGTGCGTTGCGCGCTCCAACCCCTCTTCGGCAGGAGCTTCGGTGGTAAGCAGGATGGTGCGGCACGGGTGCACTCCCTGGCAGGCAAACGCGTTCGCCTGGCGCACGAAGGCAACGGGAAGGCCGCGGCCGTAGGCCTGGTAGGCAACCGTGGAATCGTAGAAGCGGTCCAACAGCACCACAGCACCGCGGGCAAGCGCAGGGATGATGGTTTCCTTCACGATCTGCGCGCGGGCCGCCTCGTAGAGCAACAGCTCCGCCTGATCGGAAAGGGCATCGTTTTCAGGGTCCAGCAAGATCTGGCGCAGCGATTCGCCGATGGCGGTGCCGCCCGGCTCGCGCAGGCACAAGACCTCATGCCCCATGGCGCGCAGGCATTGCGCCAAGAAGGTGATGTGGGTGGTTTTGCCGGCGCCATCGCCACCTTCGAAGGTGATGAAGATGCCGGGGCCTACGGTATTTTCCTGAGCGGATGCCACAAGCTGTTCCTATCGATCCAAAGAGTAGATGTCGTTGCCGAGCGTGTCTATGCCGACAAAGACGGGGAAATCGACCACCGATATGCGCCTGAGCGCTTCGGTGCCCAGGTCATCATAGGCCAAGGTTTCGCACGATTCTATGCACTTCGCAAGATAAGCAGCAGCGCCGCCTACGGCCACGAAGTAAACGGCACCGTTGCGCACGCAGGCGTCCTTCACCTCTTGCGAGCGGGTGCCCTTGCCCATGGTTGCCGCCAGCCCGCAGTCCATAAGGCGCGGAGCGGCGAAGTCCATGCGCGAAGCGGTGGTGGGGCCGATGGCGCCGAAGGGCCTGCCCGCGGCAGAGGGCGTGGGGCCGGCGTAGAAGATGGTCTGGCCTTCCAGCCCGTAGGGAAGCGCGCTTTCCTGGCCCATCTCGGCAAGCAGGCGCTGATGGCCCGCATCGCGCAGGGTGTACAGGGGGCCGGTAAGCAGAAGCGCCTGGCCGGCGCGCAGCTGGCGGGCCTCTTCGGGCTTCAGGGGCAGGCTCAGGCGAATGGGGTCGGCAGCCATACTACATCTCCCCTTCCAAGCTGGTAAGCGGCACATCTACAGTTCCGCGGCGCGTGGCCGAGCAGCTCATGTTCACCGCAACGGGAAGCGCGGCGATATGGCAAGGTGCCGTGGCAACGCGCACCCCCAAGGCCGTGGTGCAGCCGCCCAGCGCACCGGCGCCGATGCCGGTGGCGTTGATGGCGGCAAGCAGCTCGCCTTCGAAGGCCGCAGCCTCGGGGTTGGGGTTCAGCGTTCCCAAGGGGCGCATAAGGGCGCGCTTGGCCAAGCCGCCCACCTTGTCGAACGTGGCGCCAACGCCCACGCCCACCACCAAAGGAGGGCAGGCGTTGGCGGCCTTTTCGTGCACGCACTTCAGCACGGTGTCGATTACCCCTTGCTTGCCGGCGCTGGGCGTGAGCATGACCACGCGGCTGGCGTTGTCGGAGCCGCCGCCTTTCAGCATCACATGCAGGCGGCACACGCCCGGCTCGTCCACGAAATGGACCTCACAGAACGCCGGCGTGTTGTCTTGGGTGTTGCCGCGGTCGAACAGGGCGTCTTTCACCACCGACTTGCGCAGGCGCGCATCGGTATAGGCCTTCCCCACCGCCGCGTTCACCCGCGAGAACACGTTGCCGGGAACCAGCACGTCGGGGCCGGCCTCCAGGCACACCCAAACCGTGCCGGTGTCCTGGCAGATGGGCACGCCGTCGTCGGCGGCAACGCAGGCGTTGTTCACCAGCTGGTCCAACACGATGCGCGCACGGGCGCCGGTTTCGGCCTCACGCGCCGCAACCAGGCCCGACAGGATATCGTCGGGCACACGCGTTGCCAACTGAGGAATAAGCGGCAGCAACGCCGCCTCCACGCTTTCGGGGGTAACCGTCTTCATGCTCACAGCTTTCACGAATTCCTATTCGGGAAGGTTCTCCAGGCCCTTCTTTACGCTTGCAGCGGATTCCTGAAGGGCAGCCATCTCTTCCTCGGTAAGGTCGAACTCGACGATTTCCTCCACGCCGCTCTTGCCCAAGCGGGTGGGGATGTTCATGTACAGGTCGGAAAGGCCGTACTGCCCGTCGATGTAGGAGCAAACGCTCAGCACTTCCTTGGAATCGGTGAGGATGGCTTCCACCATCTTGGCGATGGAGGCACCCGGAGCGTAGTAGGCAGAGCCCGTCTTCAGGAAGGAAACCACCTCGGCGCCGCCCTTGGTGCAGCGCTTGGTAACCTCGGCGATCTCCTCTTCGCTCAGAAGCTCGGTGATGGGGGTGCCCTTCACCGTGGTGAAGCGGGGCCAGCACACCATGCCCTCGCCGTGAGCGCCCAGCGCCCATGCAGTAACATCGGCCGGGTCGCAGCCGAGCTTTTCGCACACGGCGAAGGAAAGGCGGGAAGAGTCAAGCACACCGCCCATGCCCATCAGGCGGTTGGCGGGCAGGCCCGACTTCTTGAATGCCAGGTAGGTCATAACGTCGAGCGGGTTGGTTACGCAGATGTAGATGGCGTTGGGGGAAGCGGCCATGGCCTGCTCGATAACCGAGGACATGATGCCGGAGTTCACGCCCAGAAGGTCTTCGCGGGTCATGCCGGGCTTACGGGCGATGCCTGCGGTGATAACCACGATGTCGGAATCGGCGGTTGCGGCGTAATCGTTGGTGCCGGTAACCTTCACGGTGAACTTTTCCACCGAGCGCATATGCATCATGTCAAGCGCCTTGCCCTGGGGCAGGCCCTCTGCGACATCGACCAAAACGACGTCGGCCAAGTTCTTGGATGCGATGATGTGCGCGGCGGTTGCGCCAACGTTGCCAGCACCTACGATAGTGACCTTGCTCATTGTTCCTCCTGAACGGTGTTGTTCCAAACAGTGCCGCTTCGGGCACGGATAAACCTATCTTACTCTTACTGCGGCCTATTCTTCCTTGGCTGAAGCCGCCTTCTTGGCGGGTGCCTTCTTTGCTGCCGTTTTCTTGGCTGCCGTCTTCTTCTTTGCGGCAGGCTTCTTGGCCGTTTTCTTGGCCGCGGCCTTTTCGGCCTTCTTCTTCGCCGCTTCCTCCTTGGCGGGGCAGCTGAAGTTCGGGCACAGCTTCCAGGGACCGCGCTGCGTGGTAACGATGACCATGGGCGCACCGCAGCTCTCGCACACTTCTTCAGTGGCCGTGAGCTTGCCGTACTGCGGAAGCGGGTAGCCCGTCTCGCACTCGTCGTAGTTCTCGCAGCGGATGAAGCGCTTCAGCGTACGCGGGTTCTTGCGGGCGATAAGCTTCTTGGTAAGGCCCTTTTCCTTGCAGGTGGGGCAGATGCCCACTTCCAGGTCGGGCTCTTTGTTGGTTTCGCACAGCGGGTCGATGCACAGCACGCGCGGCTTGGAGCGGAAGGCCGTCACCTTGATCTGCGGCATGCCGCAGGTGGGGCATTTCTCGTCGAGCGCCTCGATCTTGCCCTTGGGCAGCGGGTAGGTAACGTCGCAGTCGGGCCAGCCGGCACAGCCGATGAACATCGAGCGCGTTTTCTGCGAAGAGCGCAGCTGCAGGTCCTTGCCGCACTTCGGGCACGGGCCCACGTAGGCGTCGGCAGCAACAGCATCGGCCAGGGCGTCCTTCACTTCCTCGGAATGGGGAAGAAGGTTGGCCAACTGCTCGGAAAGCAGGTTGCGGGAATTGGTTACCACCTCGGCCTTGGTTTTCTGGCCCTCGGCGATGTTGTCCATTTCCTCTTCAAGCTCGGCGGTCATGTCGGGATGCGTGATGTGCGGAGCGAACTTGTCCAGCGCATCGCACACCGCCATGCCCAGCTGGCTGGGCTCGATGGGGTCGTTCTGCACGTACTTCACCGTGTACAGGCGCTCGATGATGGAGTGGCGGGTAGACTTGGTGCCCAGGCCCAGCTTCTCCATTTCCTGGATAAGGCGGCCCTGCGAATAACGCGCCGGGGGCTTGGTCTGGTCTTTCGTGCAGGTGGCGCCGCCGAAGGCGATCTGTTGGCCTTCCTCGAGCGAAGGCAACTGCTCGTCTTTCTTCAGGCCATACGGGTAGATGGCCCTGAAACCCGGCTTCACCAGCACATCACCCTTGGCAACGAATTCCTCGCCGCCCACTTCGAGCGTTACCTTGGTGCCTTCCACCACGGCCGCATCGGAGAGCGTAGCCAAAAAGCGGCGGGCAATGAGGTTGTACAGTTTGAACTCCGCGGCGGGCAGCTGCTCGGGCGTTGCGCTTGCCGTGGGGTAGATGGGCGGATGGTCGGTGGTTTCCTTCTTGCCGCGCGTGGCGTGCAGCGGGCCGTCGGAAAGCAGCTGCTTGCAGTACGGCACGTAGGCTGGGTTGCCCATCAGGTTCTTCACGGTTTCGGCCAAATCAAGCGAAGAGGGGTACACCGTGTTGTCTACGCGGGGGTAGCTGATGAAGCCGTCCATGTACAGACTTTCCGCCAAGCGCATGGTGCGTGCGGGCGTTAGGCCCTCGGCAGAGGCAGCCGCCATAAGGCTGGTGGTGTTGAAGGGTACCGGCGGGGCAACCTTGCGCGTGCGCTTGCCGATGGCGGAAACCGTAGCGGTGGATTTGCCTTCTACGTTGGCCATAACCGCATCGGCTTCGACCTGGGCCTTGAAGCGCGCGGTTGCATGGGGCGCCGCGAAAGCATCCTCGCCTTCGCCGAACGAGCCCTTGATCACCCAGAAATCCTCGGGAACGAAGGCAAGGCGCTCGCGCTCCTTGGCAACGATCAGCGCCAAAGTGGGCGTTTGAACGCGGCCGGAAGAACGCACGTTGCCATAGCCGGCGAACTTAACCAGGGTAAGGTAGCGGGTAAGGACCGCGCCCCAGATAAGGTCGATGTCCTGGCGCGATGCCCCGGCAGAGGCAAGGTTGGTGTCAAGCGTTACCAGATTGCTGAACGCATGGGTTATCTCTTCCTTGGTGAACGCAGAGTAGCGTGCACGGGAAACAGGGGCGGTGTCGTTCACTTCCTGGATGCACGAAAGCGCATCGGAGCCGATAAGCTCGCCCTCACGGTCGAAGTCGGTGGCGATGATGATGGAGTCGGCTTTCTTCGCCAGGTTCTTCAGCGAGCGGATGATGTCCTTTTCCTTCGGGCGCTTCTCTATAGGTGAGTACACCAGGTAGGGCAAGGCCTCCATCTTCCAGGCCTTCAGCTCCACGCCGTCTTCGGTGAAGGGCTTTTTCTTCTTGAAGGGGGGTTTGGCCAAGGTCGAGGGAATATCGGCTTCCATAACCTCGCCATCGGCGGAAACGCCGCGCCAGCCGCCGCGCTTCTTGTAAACCAGGGCGGTGGCGAAATCCGGTTCAAGGATGTGGCCTCGCAGGCCGATGGTTACCCAATCTTCGCCGTCAACCGTGAAGCGGTACACGGGGGTGGAATACACCTTGTCGGCCTTGGGCTTAGTGGCGCCGAGCAAGTCGGCGATCTTCTGAGCCGCGTCGTTCTTCTCGGTAACAACCAGTTTCACGCGGTTCCTCCTGTTCTGCCAAGCCATCGTGCGGCCTGGCCGTCATTCACACGGATACCCCGATTCCTTGTTTAACGTGTGCGGGGAATTGCTCCTGCCGGGGATTCCCAGGCTTAAAGCCCCAAGGGGACCCGAGCAGCTGCGCTATGGAGCCCCTCAGCTGCGCAGCACGGTAAAGCATACACGAAAGGCGCACGTATTGCAGGTAACGCAAAGTAAAAGAAACCGTGAACGCCGCACGCCGATTCCCGAAATAGCGCCCCGAAGACACAAAAAGGCCCGCCGGATGGCGGGCCTTTGTGAAAGCGAATGCTTACTGAGCGAAGATCTCGATGGAATCGCCCTCGGCAATGGTAACCATTGCCTTCTTCCAGGTCTTGGTCTTGCCAACCTGGTAACGGACGCGCTTCGGCTTCGGCTTCACGTTCAGCGTGTTCACCTTAACAACCTTCACATCGAAGATAGCCTCGATTGCCTGGGCAATCTCGATCTTGTTGGCGGACTTGGCCACCTCGAAGGTGTACACATTGTTCTCCATGCCCTCGTAAGAGTGCTCAGAGATGATCGGGCGGATGATAACCTCGCGGGGATCCTTCATTATGCAAGCACCTCCTCGATGCGGGTCAGAGCAGCGTTCGTCAGAACGAGCACCTTGTTGTCGATGAAGTCGAGCGTGTTCAGCTCGGAAGCACCGATGATGCGAACCGTGGGGATGTTGCGGAACGAAAGGAAAGCGTTGACATTCTCATCGGAAACGATGATGGTGCAACGACCCTCGATGCCCAGGCTCTTCAGTGCTGCTGCGGCCTGCTTAGTGGAAGGCTTCTCGAAAGAGAAGTCGTCCACTGCAACCAGTTCGCCGTCGGCGAGCTTGGCGGAAAGCGCAGAGCGCATAGCCAGCTTAACGACCTTGGCAGGTACCTTGAACGCATAAGAGCGGGGATGCGGGCCGAATACGGTGCCGCCGCCTGCCCATTGGGGAGCACGGATCGTACCCTGACGAGCACGGCCGGTGCCCTTCTGGCGCCAAGGCTTCTTGCCGCCACCACGAACCTGACCGCGGGTCAGGGTGTTGTGGGTTCCCTGGCGCCTTGCAGCGCGCTGGGAGCGAACCACCTCGTGCATAACATGCACGTTGGGCTCGATCTCGAAGACAGCTGCGGAAAGCTCGGCGTCGTTGACCTTCTTGCCGCTCGCGTCCTTCACTTCAATAGTTGCCATAATCTATATTCTCCTTCGCACCGTTCTTAGGCCATGCGAACGCGAACAACGCCATTCTTGCCGCCGGGAACTGCGCCCTTGAGCATGATGAGGTTCGCCTCAACGTCCACGCGGATAACTTCAAGGTTCTTGGTCGTAACGGTATCGCAGCCCATGTGACCCGGAAGGCGAACGCCCTTGAACACACGGGAAGGATAAGCGCACTGGCCAACGGAACCGGGAGCGCGATGGAAGTGCGCACCATGTCCGCCAGGGCCACCGGCGAAGTTGTAGCGACGCATAACACCAGCGAAGCCCTTACCCTTGGAAGTACCGGTTACGTCAACCTTCTTCACCTCGGCGAAGTTGGCAACGGTAACCTCCTCGCCCAGGGAGTGCTCGGATGCGTCTGCAACGCGAACCTCGCGAAGATGACGAACAGGCTCAACGCCCTGCTTGGCGAAATGGCCAGCCATGGGCTTGTTGACCTTCTTTTCCTTGATGGTGCCGAAGCCGAGCTGAACAGCCTCGTAGCCATCGGTAGCAGCAGTCTTGACCTGGCAAACCTTGTTGGGCTCAGCCTTGATAACCGTTACGGGCGTAACCTGACCGTCCTCGTCGAACAGCTGGGTCATGCCAACCTTGGTACCGTAGATAGCGTTAATCATTCAGTATCACACTCCCCTACAGCTTGATCTCGATGTCAACGCCAGCAGGAAGATCGAGACGCATCAGGGAATCGACCGTAGAAGGGGTCGGATCCAGGATGTCGATCAGGCGCTTATGGGTGCGCATCTCGAACTGCTCGCGAGAGTCCTTGTTCACGTGCGGGCCCTTTACAACGCAATACAGGTTGCGCTCGGTGGGCAGCGGAATAGGACCGGAAACCTTGGCACCCGTCTTCTGTGCGGTGTCGACGATGAGCTTGGTGGACTGATCCACGATCTCATGATCGTAACCCTTCAAGCGGATGCGGATATTCTCTTTAGCCACTTTAACCTCCATAGTGAGCGGAGCAATGCCAAGCCGCAGGGCTTAAGCGTTGCCACCCGCCTTGCTGATAATCTCTTCTGCCACGTTCTTGGGCACAGGCTCGTAGGTGTCGAACTGCATGGTGTAGGTAGCACGACCCTGGGTGCCGGAACGAAGATCGGTTGCGTAGCCGAACATCTGGCCCAGCGGAACCTTAGCGGAGATGCATACGGCGTTGCCGCGCTGCTCCTGGCCCTGGATAAGACCACGGCGGCTGGGGATGTCGCCCATAACGAAGCCGGTGTACTCCTCGGGGGTCTCAACCTCAACGGCCATGACAGGCTCGAGGATAACGGGATCGGACTTCTTCAGCGCGTCCTTGATAGCCATGGAACCGGCAACCTTGAACGCAGCCTCGGAGGAGTCGACGTCGTGGTAGGAACCGTCGATGAGCTCGACCTTGATGTCCTCGACGGGGTAGCCAGCCAGAACGCCAGAGTTGAGCGCTTCCTGGATGCCCTTGTCGATAGCGGGGATGTATTCCTTGGGAACAACGCCGCCGACGATCTTGTTCTCGAACTCGTAGCCCTTGCCAGCTTCCTGCGGGTACATGTTGATGATGGCATGGCCGTACTGACCGCGACCACCGGACTGGCGGACGAACTTGCCCTCGGCGTTCAGAACCTCATGGCCAGGACGCTCGCGGTAGGCAACCTGCGGCTTGCCGACGTTAGCCTCGACCTTGAACTCGCGAAGCAGGCGGTCGATGATGATCTCCAGATGGAGCTCGCCCATGCCGGCGATGATGGTCTGGCCGGTTTCATGGTTGGTGGACACGCGGAACGTCGGGTCCTCTTCAGCGAGCTTCTGCAGGGCGATGCTCATCTTGTCCTGCTCGGCCTTGGTCTTGGGCTCGACGGCGATGTCGATAACCGGGTCGGCGAACTGCATGGACTCGAGGATGATAGGTGCCTCTTCGTCGCACAGGGTGTCGCCGGTGGTGGTGTTCTTCAGGCCTACAACAGCCACGATGTCGCCTGCGGAGCAGGAGTCGACGTCGATACGGTTGTTGGAGTGCATCTGCAGAAGGCGGCCGATGCGCTCCTTCTTGTCCTTAGAGGCGTTCAGCACGTAGGAACCGGAATCCAGGGAGCCGGAGTACACGCGCAGGTAGGTGAGCTTGCCGACGAACGGGTCGGTCATGATCTTGAACGCCAGGGAGGAGAAGGGAGCCTTCGGATCGGAAGGACGCTCGTCCTCTTCGCCGGTCTCGGGGTTGGTGCCCTTGATGGCGGGAACGTCGATCGGGGAAGGCATGTAGTCTACAACAGCGTCGAGCAGCTCCTGAACGCCCTTGTTCTTATAGGCGGAGCCCACGAACACGGGGTTGAGCTTGCAAGCGCAAACGCCCTTGCGGATTGCGGCCTTCAGTTCCTCGACGGAAACTTCCTCTTCCATGAGGACCTTTTCCATCAGGTCGTCGTCGCAATCGGCGGCAGCCTCGAGCAGCTCCTGGTGGTAGAGCTCTGCGTCTTCCTTGAACTCGGCAGGGATCTCGTCCATGGGCTCAGGGTAGGTCATGCCCTTGTCGTCGGCCTTGAAGTCCCAAGCAGTCATGGTAACCAGGTCAATTACGCCCCAGAACTTGTCCTCAGCGCCCATGGGCATCTGAGCGGCGACAGCCGGTGCGTCCAGACGATCGCGCATGGTCTGGATGGCGTGGAAGAAGTCCGCGCCAACGCGGTCGTACTTGTTGATGAATGCGATGCGGGGTACACCGTAGCGCTCAGCCTGACGCCAAACGGTCTCAGACTGGGGCTGTACGCCGGCAACGGCGTCGAACACGGCGACGGAGCCGTCGAGTACGCGCAGGGAGCGCTCTACCTCGGCAGTGAAGTCAACGTGGCCGGGCGTGTCGATGATCTGGAAGCGGTACTCAACGCCGTCCTTCTTCCAGAAGCAGGTGGTAGCTGCAGCGGTAATGGTTACGCCGCGCTCCTGCTCCTGAACCATCCAGTCCATGGTGGCAGCGCCATCGTGAACCTCACCGATCTTGTGCGTCTTGCCCGTGTAGTACAGGATGCGCTCGGTAGTGGTGGTCTTACCGGCATCGATGTGGGCCATGATGCCGATGTTGCGGGTATGCTCAAGCGAAGTCTTAGCCATTGCTATCCCCTACCAACGATAGTGCGAGAATGCACGGTTGGATTCGGCCATCTTGTACAGGTCCTCGCGCTTCTTGATGGATGCGCCGGTGTTCTCGGCTGCGTCCATGATCTCTGCGGCGAGGCGCTCGCGCATGGTGTTCTCCTTGCGCTTGCGGGAGAAGTCGACCATCCAGCGGATAGCCAGGGTGGTTGCACGGCGGGAGTTGACCTCCATGGGAACCTGGTAGGTTGCGCCACCGACGCGCTTGGGCTTTACCTCAAGCGTGGGGCGGATGTTGTCCATTGCCTTCTTGAATACGGTAAGGGCGTCCTCACCGGTCTTCTCGGCAACGATGTCGAAAGCACCGTAGACGATGCCCTCTGCGGTAGATTTCTTACCGTCAAGCAACACCTTGTTGATCAGCTGCGTGACCAAGCGGTTGTTGTACTTAGCGTCCGGCTGCGTTTCGCGGCGGACTGCTGCTGCACGACGCGGCATATATCTTCCTTTCGGTAAAAGCGATTGGATAATCGCGAGGGTTACTTAGTTCTTGGGCTTCTTGGCGCCATAGCGGCTGCGGGCCTGACGGCGGCTGTCTACAGCAGCGCAGTCGAGTGCAGCGCGGATGATCTTGTAGCGAACACCAGGAAGGTCCTTAACACGACCGCCGCGGATGAGCACCATGGAGTGCTCCTGGAGGTTGTGGCCCTCGCCGGGGATGTATGCGGTAACTTCCATGCCGTTAACGAGACGGACACGGGCTACCTTACGAAGTGCCGAGTTCGGCTTCTTCGGGGTGGTGGTGTACACGCGGGTGCAAACGCCACGCTTCTGCGGGTTGCCCTTGAGCGCCGGGGTCTTCTGCTTATCGACCTGCTTGGCGCGGCCCTTGCGGACCAACTGATTGATAGTAGGCAAAGCTTCAGCTCCTTTTCTTTACTATCACTTACTTACACTTGCTTCCTGTGCGTTCTGCAGATACGCACGCGAAAACACACGCTTCCGGGGGAAACGCGAATTAGGACTTTATCACCCGGTATATGCCCTGTCAAACGCCACGCATCCGGGTGTATCCATGCCTACACATTCCGTTTACGCAGGTCAACTGTGGCAAATTTCGCTAGTACGCCCGAAAGAGCCCTCCCCTGTTCAACTTTTTTCATGGCTCGAGCCTACCCATTCGGAGCATAAAGAAGAGCCATTGGACGAAGATTAGCGGCAATTCTGCGCTCGGCCCTTTTTCTTTGTTTCGAACGTGTAAACTACGGGTATCGCAACAACGCACCGGCGGCGCGCGCATCATCATCACATGGTCGCGCGTTTACTTATATATAGGTAGGGTGCGAAGGCATTACAGAAAGAAGGGGAACATGAAGAACAGCGTTGCCACATTCCAGAAGATGAAGGATGAAGGCACCAAGATCTCTATGTTGACTGCCTACGACTACTCAACTGCCAAACTTGAAGACGAGGCGGGGGTGAACTCCATCCTTGTGGGCGATTCGCTGGGCATGGTGATGCTCGGCTATGAGGACACGCTTTCGGTAACCATGGAAGACATGATCCACCACACTGCCGCCGTTGCGCGCGGCGCGAAGAACGCCCTGGTTATCGCCGACATGCCGTTCATGAGCTACGAGCCTTCCGTGGAGCTTGCAGTGCAGAACGCCGGCCGCCTTATGAAGGAAGGCCGCGCCAATGCGGTAAAGCTTGAAGGCGGCGTGCGCGTGGCCGCGCAGATCAAGGCCATCACCACCGCGGGCATCCCCGTTTGCGCGCATATCGGCCTTACCCCGCAGTCCGTGAACGCCTTCGGCGGCTTCAAGGTGCAGGGCAAAACCGAGGAAGGCGCCCAGCAGATGGTCGACGACGCCCTGGCCATCCAGGAAGCCGGGGCATTTGCCGTGGTGCTGGAATGCGTGCCCGCGAAGCTGGCTGCGCTTATTTCCGAAAAGCTCACCATCCCCACCATCGGCATCGGCGCCGGAGCTGGGTGCGACGGCCAGGTTCTGGTGTACCAGGACATGCTGGCGCTGTTCAGCGACTTCAAGCCCAAGTTCGTGAAGCATTTCGGCAACATTGGCCCGCAGATGACGGCAGCGTTCAAGGCCTACGATGAAGAGGTGAAAGCCGGCACCTTCCCCGCCGAAGAGCACACCTTCAAGATCGACGAGGAAACGCTGAGCAAGTTGTATTAGCCCTGAACATGGCGCTTCTCACGAGCGTAACAAAATAGTTGTATCCTTTAGCCGGCGCAGACAGCGTCGGCTATTCAATATCAAAGGAAGTTTTCGATGAAGATCATCACCACTGTTGCCGAGATGAAGGCACAGGTTGCCGAGTGGAAGGCAGAGGGCCTCACCATCGGCCTTACCCCCACCATGGGCGCCCTGCACGAAGGGCACATGTCGCTGATGGAACGCGCCGTTTCCGAGTGCGACCGCGTGGTTACCAGCGTGTTCGTTAACCCCATCCAGTTCGGCCCGAACGAGGACTACGACAGCTACCCGCGCGACCTTGAGCGCGACGCCGCCATCGCCGAAAGCAAGGGTGTAGACGTAGTATTCCACCCCGAGCCCGAGGAAATGTACCCCAAGAACTACAACACCTACGTGGTTATGGAAACGCTGACCGACAGCCTGTGCGGAGCAAAGCGCCCGGGGCATTTCCGCGGTGTTTGCACGGTAGTGAACAAGCTCTTCAACATCGTGCAGCCCGACAAGGCCTTCTTCGGCCAGAAGGATGCCCAGCAGCTGGCTATCATCAAGCGCATGGTTGCCGACCTGAACATGAACGTGAAGGTGTTCGGCTGCCCCATCGTGCGCGAGGAAGACGGCCTGGCGAAAAGCTCCCGCAACACCTACCTTTCCGCTGATGAGCGCAAGGCGGCGCTGTGCCTTTCGCGTTCCATCTTCAAGGCGCAGGAGCTTATCGAAGGCGGCGAGCGCAACGCGGATGTGGTGCGTGCGGCGGTTCGCGAAACCATCGAAGCCGAGCCTATGGCCCGCATCGACTACGTCGAGGCGGTGGATTTGGGCGATATGCAGCCGGTGGATGCGTTCTGCGAATCAGGCCTGGTGGCAATTGCCGTCTACATCGGCGAGACGCGCCTTATCGACAACTACTTGTTTGATTTTGCCGAATAAACTTGCACGCAGCCTATTCGTGCGCGAAAATACGTCAGGTTATACAAAAACACGTATAGCCCATTTGCAGTTACATCATCCGAGGGAAGATCACTCAAAGGAAAGGCTGGTTCTGTCCCCATGCTGCTCAACGTTCTGAAGGGCAAAATCCATCGAGCAACCGTTACCCAGGCCGAGCTCGATTACATCGGCTCCATCACCATCGACTCCGATTTGATGGAAGCGGCCGGCATCCAGGAATACGAGCTGGTTACCATTTCCGACTGCAACAACGGCAACCGCCTGGAAACCTACGTTATCGCAGGCGAGGCTGGCAGCGGCGTTATCTGCCTGAACGGTGCGGCAGCGCACCTGGTTACCGTGGGCGACAAGGTTATCATCATGAACTACTGCCAGATGACGCCCGAAGAGTTCGCCGATCCGGCGCACGCCCCGCATGTGGTGTTCGTGGACGACGACAACAAGATCAGCCGCCTTACCCGCTACGAAAAGCACGGCAAGCTGGAAGACCTGAAGTAAGCGCTTCCCCACAATCCAACCAAGAAAACCGGGTATCCAGATGGGTACCCGGTTTTTGTTTGCCCTATTCGCAATCCTCTGCAGCAACCAGGGTGAAAGGATGCGACTGGCCGCTGCCGTTGCAGCCAATCGCAAACGGCGCAGCAATCAGCGGCCCCTTATTGCTTGTTGTGGCGAGCCGTGAATACCACGGCCATTGAGCAGAGGGCAGCGAGCGAGATTCCCAAGAGCACGTAGAAGGCCGTCTGCGTGCCTGCGATGGTACCGGCAACCAGGCCGGGCGACTGGCTTTGCGCCGCATTCACGATGGAGGTCATGGCTGCGGTGCCGAGCGCGCCGCCGAGCTGCTGCAGCGTGTTGAAGGTGGCGTTGCCATCGGTTTTGCGCTCGGTGGGCAGGTAGCTTAAACCGTTGGTGATGGAGTTTGCCGCCGAAAAGCCCTGAGAAATGGGAATGAGAACAT
>CAVBST010000026.1:0-21980 GCA_963598325.1 uncultured Prevotella sp.
GACTTGAATTCCGTTTCTCACAGTATCCAGTTTTGAAGGTTCCCGCCAGGGCCTTCGGCCCCGGCTGCGAAGCAGCTGTGCCGTTCGCGCAAGAAAGTACTTTACTTTCCCGCGGCCGCCGTGTCAAGAACTTTTTTGAGAAAGTTTCGGGCGGGCGGCCCGCTCGCCGTTTCCGGCTCGCTTCCCCCGTTCGAGGGCTTAGCTATAGTACCCCGCTTCAGGAGCCACGCAACTCTTTTCTTGCAATTAATTGGCATTTCCGCCTTTGTATTCTTGTTTCACCAGTTCAATCCCTTGACCGTGCTCCCCGCCATTCGTGGATTTATGAAGACCACCTCCATATACATAGGTATATGATCGATTCAAAGAGATTTTGAAAGAAGGCCTATATGCCTTATCAGGTTGGCGAATACGTTATCTACTCTTCACTTGGGATCTGCCGCGTACAGGAAAACGATGCCCATGTTTCCCTTGCGGGAGACGAATTGGATCTGTATTACATCCTTGCTCCGCTAGAAAAGCGCTTGGGGAAAGCCTATGTCCCCTATTCTCGATGCGATGAGCTTCGCCCAGTGCTCCGCAAGAGCGAGGCGCTGCATGCGTTGGATGAATCTATCGGGATGGAGCCTGACGATTACCAGGACACCAATTCCCATTTGGTGCTTGAGCACTTCCGCAAGCTGATCCGCTCCAACGATTTCCTTTCGCTGCTGCTGGTATGCAAATCCATGCGGGCGCGCATCGCCGAGCAGGAAAGCAAGAAACATGGCGCTTCCCTTACCTACAAACGGTTGCTCGACGATGCTAGAAGACGCGTTTACGGGGAGCTTTCCATCGTGCTGAGCATCGACCAGGACGAGGTTCCCGGGTTTATCCAAACTTACCTCAGCGAGCACAGCAGCTAAGCGCCTGTTAATAAGCACCTGCTTGGACGTTACAGGCCGAACGTCAGCGGGCCGCACCCGTTCCCGAAGGATTGGATGCGGCCCGCTGCTTTATCTTGGACTATCTTGCCTTCAGCTTTTATAGGGCATGGCGCGACTCGATTGCCCTTCCAAGGGTTACCTCGTCGGCAAATTCCAGATCGCCGCCGACGGGCAAGCCGCTTGCCAGGCGCGAGACCGTTACCCCGAGCGGCTTGATAAGGCGCGCCAGGTAGCTTGCCGTTGTTTCCCCCTCTATGTTCGGGTTGGTGGCAAGGATGACCTCTTCCACGGAAGCGTCGTTCAGGCGTGCCATGAGCTCGGCGATGCGCAAGTCGTCCGGGCCGATTCCCTCCAACGGGGAAAGGGCACCGCCTAGCACGTGGTACACACCCGAAAACGAGCCGGTGCGCTCGATCGGGGGGATATCGCGGGGCTCCGAGACAACGCAGATAACCGTATGGTTTCGTTTGGGGGAGGCACAGATGTCGCACAGCTCGTCTTGCGCGTAGTTGAAGCACCGGGAACAGAAATGGACGCTGTCCTTGACCTCGACTATGGCATCGGCCAAGCGAAGGGCGTCGGCCTTTTCCTGGTTGAGGACCCAATACACTATGCGTTGAGCCGATTTTGGCCCGATGCCCGGAAGGCGCTCGAATTCGTCGAGCAGCTTTTGGATTGCCGAAGAGGCGTTCATTCTGGACTGATTACCTCATGCCGGGGATGTTCATCCCACCGGTGACCGAGGACATGCGCGCGTTACTCATCTGGTCGACACCGCGAAGAGCTTCGTTGACTGCGGCAACGATCATATCCTGCAGCATGTCTGCGTCTTCAGGGTCGATGGCATCAGGCTCGATGGAGATGGACTCGATGCTCATGTCACCGCGTGCAACGGCGGTGACCATGCCGCCGCCGGCAGTGCCGGTGAAGGTCATCTCGGCGATTTCCTGCTGCGCCTTCTGAAGCTCTTTCTGCATCTTCTGCGCCTGGCGCATCATCTGCTGCATGTTCATTCCCATTGATTCTCCTTTTCAGGCGCGAGGCTGCCTTGCGGGCACCCAATCGAGCCGTTTCAGTGCATGGCTATCGATAGCATTGTATCTAAAAGGACGCGCTACTCAGGTAGCTCCTCGAACTTTACTCCCGGGCCGAAGCTGTTGGTGAGGATGCTCTTTATCTGCTCGGCTTCGCTCTTCGCGTCGGCAGCGCTGCCCTGCCCTTCGGCAGAACCGGGCTGCACTTGAACCGGGGCAGCCGATTGGCCGGACGGACCGGCAAATGGCTGAGCGCCAGCCGGTTGACTCCCGGGTGCAGACGCAGAGCGAACAGGGGCAACGGAGGCTTCAGAGCAAGGAAAAGCATCACGCACAGAAGACGAAACGCCGTTGGACGAGGCAGCAGGAACAGCGGTCGGCACCTGAGCGGGAGCGGGGGCCGGCATCTGAGCGGGAGCAGTATCGTAGCCACCGTCGTCGAAACCCGAGGACATGCTTGCCCCATACACATCGAGCGGGACCTCTTCGTAGGGAACCGGGTCGAAATCCGGCTCAGTGCGCTGGACGGCTGGCGCAACGACAGGCGCTGCCTTAGGGTTCTCGGGCATGGGGTCTACCGCTGCAGGGGCCGGTGCACCGGCAGATTGCACATGGGGCTCGGGCTGGTTCGGTGCCGAAGCGGCAGCGGGCGGGACAAGCGAATGGGCCGGCCTAGTTGCAGTGGCAGGATTGGGCTGAGCCACCGAGGCAGAAACGGGAGCAGCGGCAGGACGAGGCTGCGATGCCGGCGCTGAAGCGGGAGCAGCAGCCCCTCCCTCTATTGACAGGCGATAAGGAACCGTACCGCCGGCAACTTGGGCGATGGTCTTCGCAAGAAGCTCCTGCACCTCGGATTTCTGGGCTGCATTGTAGGCGAACCCGCCGTCTTTGCCGAACTGGACGATGATCCCCTTGCCATCCGACTCCGCGAAGACTTTGGCGTTCATAAACAGCACGCCGCGCGCGGGGTTGACCTTGCGCAGGGTCGAAGTGACTGACCGCCAGAACCTTTGGAGGGCCGCAGGATTGGAAAGATCTATCGAAGCCGTCATCGCAACAGCACCCTGGGAAGGGGCAGAAGCAGGAACGGCATCGGGCGGGGTTGCGCTGTTTGCCGGCTGGGCGCCGATGGGGTTGGCAGGATGCTGAGCGGGTCGGGAAACCGTGGCGCTAGAGGCGGGCGCAGAAGCCTCGCCGCCGCGAATGGGCCGAGGAGCCACTGCTGGCTGGGCGGCAGGACGCGCGCCAACCGGCGAAGGCGTGCCGGCAGAACCAGAGGGCGCAAACGACGCCGGGGGCTGTGCCGGACGGATTGCGGGCTGTGCTTTCTGTGTCGTAGCTGCGGAAACAGCTGCAGGCTGCGCTTGGCCCGAAGCAGGAGATGGGCTCGGCGCAGAGGGGCGCACTGGCACCGCCGCCTGAACGGACGAGGCTGCAACTGCGGCGCCGGCAGAAGCGCCATCTTGCGCTGAAGGAACCGCCGCCTGGCGCGCAGCAGGCACAGCTGCCAAACCTGCCAGCTTGCGTTCCAATTCCTCCACCCGTTCCGCCAGGGCCTGGAGCGTCAAATCAGATTCGGGGCGGACAAGCCTTGTGAGGGCGATCTCGAAAACAAGACGGGGGTTGCTGGCCGTGCGCAGCTCCCGGGAAACATCCCCCAGAACCGTGAGCATGCGCGCGAGCCGATCTTCCCCGAAAAGGGGCAACTGCCCTTCCATGGCTTTACGGGCGGCATTGCTCACCTGAAGCTCCACTTCGAGACCGGCCATGGAAAGCAGGTACATGGTGCGGACATATTCGGCCAGATCCTGCACGAACTGGGCAAGGTCGGCGCCGGTTTCAACGTAATTGGCCAGCCAGTTGAAGCAGGCAACGGCGTCCCGCCTGCCGATAGCCTCGACGATTTCCGAAAGATCGGTATCGTCGAGGGCGCCTAGCAGGTTCTGCGCGCCAGCAAGCGTTACCTTGCCCGCATCGAAGGCGATGAGCTGCTCGAGCGTGGTGAGCGCATTGCGCATTCCGCCTTCAGCGCGGTGCGCGATAAGCTCAAGGGCTTCGGGCTCGAACTCGACGCCTTCCCCAACGCAGACCGATCCCAAGCGGGAGACGATGGACTCGATGGAGATGCGGTGGAAGTCGAAACGCTGGCAGCGCGACTGGATGGTTTCAGGGACCTTCTGCGGGTCGGTGGTGCACAAGATGAAGGCAACGTGGCCCGGCGGCTCTTCGATGGTTTTCAGCAGGGCATTGAAGGCCGCGGTCGAGAGCATGTGCACCTCGTCGATGATGTAGACCTTCCATTTGCCGCGCGTTGGGGCATAGCTTACGCGGCTGATGATCTCTTCACGCACGTTTTCAACGCCGGTGCGGCTTGCCGCGTCGAGCTCGTAGACATCGGGATGGGTACCCTGGGCTATGGCCTGGCATTCCTCGCAGGTGCCATCGGGCTCGGTAGTGGGGCCGTTTTTGCAGAGCAGCGCCTTCGCAAGGATTCGGGCCGTGGTGGTTTTGCCCGTGCCACGAGGGCCGCAGAACAAGTAGGCATGGGAAACCTTGCCCTGATCGATGGCGTTCTTCAGCGTGCGCTCAATATGCTCCTGGCCCACGACGTCGGAAAACGTCGAAGGACGGTATTTGCGGTACAGGGCTTCCATCGCCGAGCCTCCTTATATGAAGGCCGAGGAGCGCTCGAGCCTTCGAACACAAGCACCTTCGCAGATGCAAGAACAGTAAAGAACCCGAGTAGGTATTTTAGACGAACCTATTCGAGCGGGGCGCCTTCGTCGGAGCGGGCGTGCTTTGCGCGGGTGATACGCTCGGCATCGGTAGCGGCTGCCACCTCGAATTCCTTCTTGCCGCTTTTGCGCGAGGAGAGCGCGGCCTTTACCGCGCCGATGATCGCAGGAGCAACGGAAACAGCCACGATGCCGAGGACGATAACCTCGAAGTGGGCCTGAACAAAAGGCACTCCGCCGAAGAAGTAGCCCACCAGCACGAACAGCGACACCCACGAAATGCCGCCGATGGCATTGAACAGCGTGAACTTACCGAAATTCATATGGCCGGTACCCGCAATGAACGGCGCAAACGTGCGGAAGAAGGGCATGAAGCGCGTGATGACGATAGTGAGGCCGCCAAACTTCTCGAAGAAATGATCGAGCTTCGCCATTCGCTCGGGCGTAAGCGATTTGATCTTTCCCGAGTCGATGATGCGGGAGCCGAAGAAGCGGGCTATCCAATAGTTGGAGGTGTTGCCCAGGATAGCTGCCGCATAGAACACGATGAGCGTTGCCGCAAGGTTGAGGCCGCCGCCATCGGCCGAGAACACGCCGGCGGCAAACAGCAGGGAATCGCCCGGCAAGAAAGGAAAGAACACCAGGCCGGTTTCGATGAACACGATAAGGAACAAGGGGGTGTAGACCCAAACCGCACCAAGGGAAACGATCCAACCGGCAATGGCGCCCCGAGGATCGCGCAGGAGGCCAAGAATGAAGTTGATGATTTCCATGGTTCCCTTTCAGTTTTCTGTTCCCTGACAGAAATATAAAGCAAATGTAAAAAACGCCTATATAAAAGATTCGCCGGTCGTGCGACCGGCGAAAAAGTATCCCGAAAAGGCCCGGGCGCTCGTCAGAGGCCCCTTATGGCTGCTTCCTCCCGGACCTGACCAGGTTCAGAACTTGGCGCCGCCCAAGCCCTTTCGAGATACTATCAACGGCAGAAAGTATATACGTCTGCTTGGTTCGCCATGCGCACAGCCCGGCATGCCCACCAAATGCGCACAGGCGAAGGCCGGGGCGGCAGGCGAATACCCGCAGATGAGATCAGTGCAGCCATGCCTCTTTCACGGCGGCTATGCCATAGAGGCTGCCGCAGAAGCATATGGGGAGCTTGCCTGCGCTCAGTTCACGCGCGCAAGATACCGCAGCGCCAGGGCTTGGAGCCTCATGCACACCTACAGAGCCCGAAGCCCCCGCCGAAACCAGGGCATGACTCACGGCCCCGGCCAACTGGCCCGCCGAAAGGGCGCGGGGATTATCGGGTTCGTAGCACACGAACGAGCTGGCCAAGGGAGCAAGCAACTCCAGCATGGGCGCGTAGTCTTTATCGGCCATCACACCGACTGCGAACACGATGGAACCGGATCGGTACCTTGCGGAAAGCTCGCGCGCCAATGCGCGGACGGCATGGATATTATGGGCCCCATCGATGATGACGTCGGGGTTGCGACCCAAGAACTCGAACCGACCCGGCCACGATGCGCTTGCGAGGCCGCGCCGAACGGAGCCGTCATCGATCTTCCAGCCCTTTTCAACGAGAGCACGGCAAGCGAGCACGGCAAGCGAGGCGTTGACACGCTGGTACGACCCCTGAAGGGGAATGGACAGGTTAGAGACGCCATCGAACGTGAAGCACCCGTTTTCACCCGCAATGCGAGAGGCGTCAACGTAGCGAAGGGGTACATCGAGCCGGGCGGCCTGGGCATCGAGCACCTTGCAAACCTCGGGTTCTTGGGGCGCGCTTACCGCGATAGCGCCCTTCTTCAAGATGCCCGCTTTCTCGGAGGCGATCTGCGTGAGGGTTGACCCCAGCATGGCGCAATGGTCGTACGAGATCGGGGCGAAGGCGCACACATCCACCGAAGTTATGACATTGGTGGAATCGAGCCTGCCGCCCAACCCCACTTCGCATACGACGATGTCGCATTCCCTGCGGGCAAAGTGCTCGAAGGCAACGGCGGTCATCAGCTCGAATTCGGTGGGATGGGAATCCATGGCCTCAGCAGCCTCGCACACACGAAGCGTCACGAAAACAAGGTCGTCGTGGCTGATCTCCAAGCCGTCGACGCGAATGCGCTCCTCGAAATGATCGATATACGGGCTGGTGAACAGGCCTACCCGATAGCCCGCTTGCCGCAAGATGCTGGATACGAATGCACAGGTTGACCCCTTGCCGTTCGTGCCGGCCACATGGACGAAGCGCAGGCGGTTCTGCGGATTGCCCAGGCGTTCCAACAACTCGGTAATGCGTTCGAGCCCCAGGCTCATGCTGCGCCAACGGGGTTCGTTGATATACGCAACCGGATCAAACATGCGAGGTCCAGTCCTTGCCCACCACGACCTGAAGGTTGGTAGTGAGGTTGTAATAGACGCCCGCGGATACTGCGCGACCTACCCCAAGAGCCTGAACCGCTGCCTCTGCGGCAGTCTTGTCTTCGTCTGAGCGGTAGATAACCAGGGTTTCGTCATAGACGAACGATTCGGCATTGCCGGTATCGCTGATGCTGAACCCGGCTTCTGAGAGCACCGAAGCTGCCTGGGCGCTGTAGCCATCGGCCCCTGCCCCGTTGAGCACCACAACCGAGACACCCGATTTGTTAACCCCGCTGGTGTCGACCGTTATGTCCATATCTTCGCCAGACTTGAACTTGTCGTAGACCTGGCTTGCCTTAGACGAGCTTACCGACCAGTACGTCTTCGAGCCGGACCCTGTTTGGCTTCCCGGAACCGTGGCCGCATGGAACTCGGCGCCCTGGAACGACTTGGCCATCTTGGATATGTCATCGTAGCCGAGGTCGGTTTTGATGCAGCTGGCGATGGTGTCGGCGCTCATGGCGAAATCGAGGCCGCCTTTTTCTTCGATAGCATTCGCGAAGGCATAGAACACCTCGTTCTGGACCGTTGCGCGCTGCGAGAAGCCTGTTGTGTAGTTCTTGGCGCTGACATAGGCAAGAGCCTGCTTGCCGCTAAGAACCTGCTGACCCGGATCGAGCACCGAGGTGCCGACCGTCGGGTCGTCGACATATTGGCTTACTTCGACATTCAGCCCACCGAGCGAATCGACCAAGGAAGCAAAGCCCTTGTCGGTGATGCGAACGTAATGGTTGATGTCGTTTCCGATAAGGGAGGAAACCTGCTTCACCAGCTCGCCTTCGTCTTTGACATGGGGCGCATCACGCAGCATGCTGCCGTCTTCGCTGGAAGAGGTGTTATAGGTTACGGCAATGTTGCTGGGAATGTTGAGCAATGACGCCGTGCCGGCTTGAGGGTCGAGCCTGAGCACTGTGACGAAGCTGGCGGCCTCGGACGAAGTGCCGTCGCCGGTTATTCCCGTTATAAGCGTATACGTTACCGAATCGGTGCTGGCTGAAGCCAGCTGGCCGGTTACCGCATCGTCATTGAGCGCCATGGAAGAGGTGAGGGAATTGCGATAAGCGCAGGTACCCAAGCCAAAGGCAATGGCTATGACCAGGATGATGGAAACCACGAGGACGATGCGGTTGGTGCGATCGCTGCGGCGCATGGCAGCAGCCGTGCGCGAATGCCCAGAGCCGTAGCGGGTTCGCTGGTACTCTGCCGCCGAGCTGGACTGAAGATGAAGCTGCTTGACTTCCCCCGTTCGACGGGAAGATGGCGGGTTCGCAACGCGGGGGCGAACCGTTCGCCGCGGGTCGCGCTGCGGAGACCGGGCGCCGGAGGCGTGGGAGCCTATTACCGAAGAAGACCAATCGGCACTACGGCGCATCGAGCGCTTGCTGGACCCATGGCGACCATGAGAGCCTTTGTTCCCCCTGATACCCATTGGTTTCCGCCTTACAGCTCTACGCGTTCGACGTTGGCGCCGATACCGCGCAGCTTGCCGACATAATCTTCGTAACCGCGATCGATATGGTGGATGTCATGCACAATCGTTTCGCCTTCTGCGGCAAGGCCGGCAATGACCAGCGCCGCGCCGCCGCGCAGGTCGGGGGAAGACACCGGAGCGCCTTCGAGGCGGGAAACGCCCTGCACCAGCGCATGATGGCCTTCCACCGTGATGCGCGAGCCCATGCGATTCAGCTCGCTGGCGAACATGAAGCGGTTCTCGAAGATGTTCTCGGAAATGACGGAGTTCCCCTGGGCGAATGAGGCAAGCAGCATGAACTGGGCCTGCAAATCGGTGGGAAAGCCCGGGTGGGGCAAGGTCTGGATGTCTGTTGCCTGAAGCGGCTGGTTGCGCGAAACGGTAATGGAATCTTCCGTGGTGGAAACCTCGCAGCCCATCTGCTCGAGCTTCATAAGCGCCATGCGCAAAAACGAAGGATCGATGCCCTCAACCGTTACCGGGCCGCCCAGCAAAGCGCCTGCCGTAAGGAACGTACCAGCCTCGATGCGGTCGCCCACAGTGGTATGGGAACAAGGGTGCATCTGGGAAAGCGGCACGCCCTTAACGGTGATAGTAGGAGAACCGGCGCCTTCCACCTGGGCGCCCATGGCATTGAGCATGTTGGCCAGGTCAACGATCTCCGGCTCGCGAGCCGCATTGTCGATAACCGAGATGCCGGGGGCAACCACCGAGGCCATAAGCATGTTCTCGGTTGCGCCCACGCTGGGGAACTCGAGCAGGACATCAGCTGCATGCAGGCCGTTTGGGGTAGATGCGTACAGATAGCCATGGCTGTTCTCGAACTCGACGCCCATGGCCTCGAGCACTTTCAGGTGCATGTCGATTTTTCGGGCGCCGATCTTGCAGCCGCCGGGCATGGCAACGCGTGCACGGCCGAAACGGCCGATCAACGGCCCCAGGATAGAGATGCTTGCGCGCATCTTCGACACCAGTTCGTAGGGCGTGTTGTAGCCTTCGGCTTCCTTGGTGTCGATGACAAGGGAATGATCCCCCCATTCAACGGTGGCGCCAAGGCTGCGCAGCACCTCGCACATGATCTCGATATCGGAGATATGAGGCACGTTGCCCAAAGTGGTTTCGCCCTGGCCGAGCATAGACGCCGCAATGAGCTTCAAGGCCGAGTTCTTCGCACCACCGATATGTACCGTGCCCGCAACGTTTTCCGTTTCGCGGGCAATGATAACTTCTTCAGACATACCCTTGCATCCAATCTCTTGATGCCATCCCCTGGATGTTGCGCGCACCCGCACCAACGCGACTGCGCACACTGTCCCCCATTATGACAGCAAGCCCTTCCAGAAGCGGGATCTACCCAAAACCTCTGGAAGGGCCTGCGAACGTTTTATGCGGTGAGCTTACTCGCCGAGCATGAAGCGGGTGAAGGAAACAACCTCGATGGTGGTGCCGAGGGACTTGGCAACCTCTGCCGTGTAGTCGTTCACGGACTGGTCGGGGTTCTTCACGAAAGCCTGCTCGGTAAGGCAGTTCTCCTTGAAGAACTTCTCCAGGCGACCGGTAGCGATCTTTTCCTGGATGTTCTCGGGCTTGCCGGACTCGGCGGCCTGAGCCTTGTAGATGCTCATCTCGTGCTCTACAACGGCGGGGTCGACGGACTCGCGGGTTGCGGAAACGGGGCTTGCTGCAGCAACCTGCATAGCGATGTCGCGGCCGTACTTCTTGAAGTCGTCGTTGGAAGCGATGGAGGCGTCGCCGAGCTTGAACTCGACCAGAACGCCGATCTTGCCGCCGCCGTGGATGTAGGAGGAAACGGCGCCTTCGGGCTGCTCGGAAAGAGCGAAGCGGGAAAGCTGGATGTTCTCGCCCAGGGTGTGGATGGCGTCGGTAACGACGGCATCGACGGTTTCGCCCTCGATCTCGGAAGCCTTCAGGGCGTCGAGGTCGGCGGGCTTGTTGGCGAGCACTGCCTGAGCGATCTTCTCGGCGTAGGCCTTGAACTTGTCGTTCATGCCCACGAAGTCGGTCTCGCAGTTGAGCTCGACAAGAGCGCCTGCATGGCCGCACTCGGAGACGAGGGCCAAAACGGTGCCCTCGTTGGTGGCACGGCCGGCCTTCTTGGCAACAGCGGCAAGGCCACGGGTGCGCAGGACGTCGACGGCCTTCTCCAGCTCGCCTTCAGCCTCTACGAGGGCCTTCTTGCATTCCATCATGCCAGCGCCGGTCATCTCGCGGAGTTCCTTGACGAGAGCTGCGGTGATTTCTGCCATGGTAATTCCTTTCGATAGAAAACCCTGCCCCCGCGAAGGGGCAGGGAGAAACTGCTATGGGTTGGTGTGCTTATTCAGCTGCGGGAGCTGCGGCCTCTGCCGGGGCAGCCTCGGCTGCGGGAGCCTCTGCGGCAGCCATGTCCTCGACGGTGACCGGAGCACCGGTGCCGGCGATGACGGCGTCTGCCACGAACTCGGAGAGCAGGCGCACGGAGCGGATGGCGTCGTCGTTTGCGGGGATGCCGAAATCGACGTCATCGGGATCGCAGTTGGTGTCGAGCGTGCCCACAACGGGGATGTTCAGGCGATGGGACTCGTGGATGGCGATCTGCTCACGGTTGGTGTCGATGATGAAGATCATGTCGGGGACCTTCTTCATGTTGCGGATGCCGTTGAGGTTGGTCTGCAGCTTGGCGAGCTCCTTCTTCAGCAGGATCTGCTCCTTCTTGGGCAGAAGAGCCATGCGGCCGTCTGCTTCCATGCCCTCGAGCTCTTCCATGCGCTGGACGCGGGAGCGGATGGTGGTGAAGTTGGTGAGCATGCCGCCGAGCCAACGGGCGTTGACGTAAGGCATGCCGCAGCGGTTGGCAGCCTCGGCGATGGATTCCTGAGCCTGCTTCTTGGTGCCTACGAACAGCACGGTGCCGCCCTTTTCAGCGCAGCGGGAAACTGCGGTGTAGGCAGCGTCGAGACCGTACATGGTCTCCTTCAGGTCGATGATGTAGATGTCGCCGCGGTTGCCGAAGATGAAGGGCTTCATCTTGGGGTTCCAGCGACGGGTCTGATGACCGAAGTGGGTGCCTGCGTCGAGCAGGGTCTGTACAGTGATCTTGGACATTCTTTCTCCATTCGTTGTGCCTCTGCACAGGATCTTCCCCTTGCCCGCAACTGCCTTTGCAGCCACTGGCGGACGCAGGTCCCCCATGCATGTGAATTAAAACAGCCTTTGCAGTATAGCAGGCACGCGGAAAGGAGCAAGCAAAACAGGAAATTACCGCAAACCCCTGGGCGCAAGGGCAGCGCACCCGAGGCCTGGGGCCGACGCAGGCCTCTTGAGCGCCGAACCAGCCCAAGCACAGGCCCGGCACGAGCCCCATGGACCCATGGCCGGCATTTGGCCCACACGGAGGCCCAGATGCCACCCGAGGCCGAAGCGCCCGCAGGGCTATTTGCCGTCCCTCATGGCCTTGAGCTTTTCGAGCACATCGGGGCTAAGGCGGTCGGCTACCGTTGCGCGGCGGTGCACTTCGATGGTGCGATCACGCTTGGCCTCGTCGCCTAGGTCTTCCATCTCCAAGCTGAAGCCGTTGGCGCTCATGCGGTCGACGCCGCCACCGAACACCGTGTCCTGGATAGTGGCATCGCTGGTGACCACCATCACTTCCAGGCGGTTCTCACGCGCATCATGGGCCAGCTTCTCTATGACCTTGTCGGCGGAAGAGCCGTAGGGCGAAAAGACCACCTTCACCCCGCCGATGCGCTCCGACTTGCCGGCCGATTCGGGGTTGTCGGCCGCATCGAAGACGATGATGGCTTTGTACTCGCTGCCGGCAAACGCCGCAACATCGCTGATGAGCGACTCGCGCACCTTGTTGAAGCGGTCATGCGTATAGTCGGCATCGCGACGCATGTGCACATAGCGCTGGCCGCTGCGCAGCACGTTGTACCCATCGACGATAAGGAGCTTGTTTCGTTTTTTAGCCATGGCAATCGCTCGATTCGAATAGGTGGAAACCGGGAGCCAGGGAGCTATTCCCTGCACTGCCTCATCCACTCGTACATGCAGGCCGTGGACGCCTGGGCCACATTGAGAGAGCCCACTTCGCCCGCCTGGGGAAGCGCCACCAGGAAGTCGCAATGCTCCTGGGTAAGGCGCGCCAGGCCTTCGCCCTCGTTGCCCATCACCAGCGCGAGGCGACCCGCCAAAGGCGCATCCCAAATGCACTGCGACGCCTTCTCGGAAGCACCGGCAACCCAGAAGTTCTCTTTCTTCAGGCTGTCGATGATCTGGGATATGTTGCCCACCTGGGCAATCTTGATATGCGCAACGGCACCGGCAGAGCTTTTGTACGTTGCAGCGGTAACGCGGGCAGAGCGCTTGTTGGGGATGATGATGCCCGAAGCGCCCACCACCTCGGCCGAACGCGCGATGGCGCCGAGGTTGCCGGCGTCGGTGATGTGGTCCAGGATAACGATAAGCGCCTTGCCGTCGTTGGCCTGGGCATGCTTGTTCGCCGCGATGACGATCTCGTTCACGCTGGAGTACTGGTAGGAACGCGTTTCCAGCATAAGGCCCTGATGCGATCCGCGCTCGGAGCGTTTATCCAGTTCAGGGCGCTTAACCTGCTTAACCGAGATCTTCGCCTTATGCGCGCGGCGAACCACATCGTCGACAACCTTATCGCCCTTCAGGCCATCGGCAACGTAGAGGCACTTCGCCGGAACGCCAACCTTCAACGCCTCCAGAACCGGACGCTTGCCCTCGATGTACTCAGCCACGAATCTTCCTCCTAAAACCAGTTGGAGACATGATAGCCCATTCCCCTAGTGCTCCGGCTCTCGTTTGCTCCATCCCAGCCGTCCGCCGAAGAGCTGCCGATTCTACCACGCTGGCCAACAGCCCAGCAGGATTCCCGCACCGGCGGGCGAATGGTCGGGCGGCCTTGTTTTTCGCTTTCCTTTGGAAGTTGATTCAAACAGGCGGAATGCGCAGCGAGATGATTCGACGCATTTCTTCCGCATCCCTGCATACAAGATCGAAAACCAGGGGCTGCGCATTCAAGAACTTCCAAAGGAAAACGAAGGCCTTTACGACCCTTCGCGCGCCCCGCCCGCCGAAGAGCCGCCGATCCTACCACGCTGGCCGACAGCCCAGCAGGATTCCCGCACCGGCGGGCGAATTCCTAAAAACGTGCCACCGGCACGTTTTCTTAACGGAATTCCACCTCATCGGCTCGAATCCTTCGCAGAAAACGGGCATAGCCAAATACCAAGGCTCAGGGCATGCGCCAGTAAGTCAGCGAGCGGGGCCCTGGCGAGTGCAGATAGCACGAGAGCGGGCGCCAGGCGTGCTTCGCACGTCAAGCCGGCTCGGAGCGCTAGCTGTGCCGCCAGGGCCCCGCGCAGCGTCAACGTAAAACGCCGCCCCGACAGGGCGGCGTAACACCTAAGTGGCTGGGCCAGCAGGATTCGAACCTACATAACTGGTACCAAAAACCAGGGTCCTGCCATTGGACGATGGCCCAGTGTGCCCGATTGGGCTTTTGGGATTATAGCGTATTTACCGGCTTTGCGTCACCCGCGAACACGCATGCTCCACTGCCCGAACCGGCACCCGAGCCTGACAGCACTCGCAGCACCTTCTTCGGCCAAGGCAAGCCCCTAGCGAGCACGCAGCTCCCAGAAGGCTACGGCGCTGGCTGCGGCCACATTGAGGGAATCCACCCCGTGGGCCATGGGGATCTTCACCGTGTAATCGCAGGCGGCGATGGTGCGCTCGGAGAGGCCATCGCCTTCCGTGCCCATGACGATGGCGAGCTTTTCGCACTGCTTGAGCTCGGGGGAATCCAGGCTCACCGAATCGTCGCTCAGCGCCATAGCGGCCGTCTTGAATCCCAAGCTGCGCAGCTTCGCAATGCCGCCTTCCGGCCACCCCTCCCCTTCGGCCTGGCCGATGCGGGTCCACGGCACCTGGAACACCGTACCCATGGAAACGCGCACAGCACGACGGTACAGCGGGTCGCAGCATGCCGGGGTGCACAGCACCGCATCAATACCTAGCGCCGCCGCACTGCGAAACGCCGCGCCCACATTGGTGTGGTTCGTGATGTCTTCCAGAATCGCAATGCGCCGGGCGTTGGCAACCACCGCCTCCACCGAAGGCAGGGGCTTTCGGCGCATGGCGCACAGCACGCCGCGGGTAAGCTCATAGCCCGCCAGCTTCTGCACCTCTTCCGCAGGCATCACGAACACGGTAAGGCCGCCTTCGCCAACAGGCTTGTTGCCGCCCATGCGCTCAACAAGGCCGGCCATGCGATCGAGGCGATGCTGGGGCACCAGCAGGGAAAGCGGCTCGTATCCGGCCGCAAGGGCGCGACCTATCACCTTGTCGGATTCCGCGATGAAGATGCCGCGCTCGGGCTCAAGGCGGTTGCGCAGCTGAAGCTCGGTCAGGCGCGCGTAGACATCGAGCCGGGGGTCTTCAAGGGATTTCGGGTATTCGATCATCGCGTAAGAATCCAATCAATAGCAGGGAAAACAAACTGGCAAGCGGAGCTGCAGCCCTACACCACCAAGAGCGCCAGAAGCGGAAGGGAGACCATGGAAAGGATGGTGGTGATGAAAGTGCCGCGCGACATGGCCATGGTATCGCCGCCGTAGGCAAGGCACATCATGATGCCGGAAGAGGCCGCCGGCATGGCCGACTCGATGACGATCACCGCCAAGATATACGGGTCGTGGATGAACAGGCCGCCCACGAAATAGATGATCAGCGGCATTCCCGCCAGGCGCATCACGGAAGTGAGGTAGCTCCAGCCGTCGTTGAGCATCTGCTTGATGGGCTGCTTGGCCAGGGTAGAGCCGATGACCAGCATGGCGCACGGCACCGTCATCTGCCCGAGCAGGTTGCAGGTTTGGCCGATGTAGCCCGAATCGGTGATGCCCAGAAGGGCAAGGACCACCGCCGCGAAGCAACTGATAAGGCATGGGCTGAGCAGCTGCTTGCCAACGGCCTTCGCCTGTTCCTTCAGCGGTTTCTTCGCCGCTATGCCATCAGAGCCCGTGCTGGCGATGAACAACATGCCCACCGAGAACATGAAAACGTTGTAGGGGATGTTGTAGATGGCGCCGTAGAGCACCGAATTGCTGCCCATGATGGCGCCGAGCACCGCGAAGCCGATGAAGCCCGTGTTGCCGAAAGCTATGAGGTATGCGTGCGCCCCTTGCGCCGGCTTCGATACGCCGCGATACAGCACGCGCACGAACACCCAGGCGAATACACACATAAATGCGTACAGCACCGTGGAATAGCCCAGCATCATCATGATGGTTCCCGAATCGGGCATATCGGTGTTGCCGAGCACGGAATCCAAGATCATGCCGGGAAGCGCCACGGTCATAACGAGCTTGGAGAGCAATGCGTCGAAATCGTCGTTCATCAGGCGGAGCTTGCGGGCAACGGCGCCCAGCAGCACCACGGTGAACAGGATGAGCATCTGCAGCCCAGCATGCGAGAGAACTTCCACCGGCAACCCTTTCCAACGTACCTGCGCCTTCGACGCAAAACGATTATAGGGTTGTTTCCCGGTGCGCTACACCACGATCAGCGCGATTGCCGGCAGCGTGACCAAGGAAAACACCGTGGAAAGGAACGTGCCGCGCGACATGGTGCGGGTGTCGCCATCGTAGGCAAGGGCGAGCATGGTACCGTTGGATGCGGCGGGCATCCCGGCAAGAAGCACCAGGATGGCCAGGATGTACGAGTCGCTCGCAAACAGGCTGAAGACGAGGTACGTAATGGCAGGCATCGCCACCAGGCGTATGAACGTGGTGAGGTAGCTCCAGCCGTCGAAGAGCATTTCGCGGATGGGCATTTTCGCCAATGTGGAGCCGATGATGAGCATGGCCGCCGGCACCGTCATGCCGCCCAGGATATCGCAGGTTTGGCCAATGGGGCCGTTGTCGGTGATATGCAGCAATGCCAACGCCATAGCCAAATACGATGCGAGCATGACCGGCTTGGTGAGCGTGATCCACAGGGCGTGGAGCTGGAGCTTGACGCTGCGCTTTTCGCGCGTCTGCTCATCATCGCCCGCAACGAAGAACACACCCAGGGAGAACAGCACGATATTGAACACGATGTTGAAAACAGCAGCGTAGAGCACCGCATCGCTGCTGAAGATGGCAGCGAGCACCGCAAAGCCCAGAAAGCCGGTGTTGCCGAACATCATCATGAAGGCATGGGCACCGCGGGCTGGCCTGCCGAGCTTGCGGTACACCACATGGGCGACAACATACGCGATGACGGTCGAGATGGCGAAATAGAGCACCGCGTAACCGAACATCATGAGGATAACCTCATCGGAAGGAAGGTTCTCGTCGGAGAGCACCGAGTTCAAGATAGTGGCCGGAAGTGTGATGGACATCACCAACTTCGAAAGGTTGCCGTCGAAGGAATCGCTGGTCATGCGCTTCTTCCGGGCGATGAACCCACACACCATGATGAAGAACAGCATAAGCATCTGGGTGAACGTGTGCTGGAATACCTCCATTGCGCGAATGCGCCTTCTTCCATTTTATCCTCGTTATAGATAGCAAAACGACCAGCGAACACGTTCAAACATCCGCTACCCGCAAGCGGGAGGATACTCCCCTACTGCAAACGAAGAAGAACGCCATCCCAATCTTCACGAAGCCATAACAATGGGCGTGAGCGGACAGGGCGGCAGCGCAGCGCCCCGCCCGTCCCGTAGGTTGACCCGACAACGGCAAGGGCAACAGCGAAGCGCCTTGCCCGCCCCAGGGAGCAACCGCAGCATCAGCACCAACGCCATCACAGCTACCCCCCATAGGGCGGCAGCGCAGCGTCCCGCCCGTCCCGTAGGTTGACTCAACCGGAACCCAGGGCGACAGCGAAGCAATTCGCCCGTCCCAGGGAGCCGCCCAAATCGCAACAAAGGGGAAACCGCATCCTGCCCTAGAATTGGCCAAAACAGCGAAAAGCCCTGTGGTGAGTGCAGATGGGGTAAAGGCGCGAGGGATAGGCCTAGTGGCCATCCCGAAGCGCCTGAACCCCAGCTGTGCCACCACAGGGCTTTGCAGCGTCAGGTCGTCTCAAACGAGCAGGGGCGGCCGAGTGCAACTCGGCCGCCCCTGCGAGTGGGCGTATTGGCTACATCATGCCCATACCGCCGCCAGCGCCACCGCCAGCGAGTGCAGACAGGTCGGGACCTTCCTTCGGGATCTCGTTGATGGTTGCCTCGGTGATGAGGATCAGGCCAGCAACGGAAGCCGCGGACTGCAGCGCGGTGCGGGTAACCTTCACGGGGTCGGAAACGCCCATGCCGATCATGTTGCCCTCTTCACCGTTGGCGAAGTTGTAGCCCTCGCCCTTCGGGAAGGCCTTGGCCTTCTCTACCACGACAGAGCCCTCGTAACCGGCGTTGGTTGCGATAGCGCGCATCGGAGCCTCGAGTGCCTTGCGGATGATATCGACGCCAACCTGCTCGTCGGCGTTCTCGACTTCAACGCCCTCAAGTGCGGAAATGGCGTTGATCAGAGCCACGCCGCCGCCGGCAACGATGCCCTCTTCAACAGCTGCACGGGTTGCCTGCAGGGCATCCTCGATGCGGCTCTTCTTCTCCTTGAGCTCGGACTCGGTTGCTGCGCCGACCTTGAGCACTGCCACGCCACCGGAAAGCTTGGACAGGCGCTCCTGCAGCTTCTCCTTGTCGAAGTCGGAGGTGAGGTTCTCAAGCTCGTTGCGCATCTGGGCAACGCGGGCATCGACAGCAGCCTTGTCGCCTGCGCCGTCGACGATAACGGTGTTGTCCTTGGAAACCTTGACGGTCTTGGCGGTACCCAGGGCGTCTACGGTAACGTCTGCCAGGGTCATGCCGAAGTCCTTGGAAACTACCTTGCCGCCGGTAACAACGGCGATGTCCTCAAGGATGCGGGCGCGGCGGTCGCCGAAGCCGGGAGCCTTGATGGCAACAACGTTCAGGGTGCCGCGCAGCTTGTTCAGCAGCAGGGTGCCCAGAGCCTCGCCCTCGACGTCTTCTGCCACGATGAGCAGCGGACGGCCAGCCTTCATGATGCCCTCCAGCAGTGGAACCATATCCTGGATGGAGGTTACCTTCAGGTCGGTGAGCAGGATGTAGGGGTCGTTCAGCACGGCCTCCATGCGCTCGGAGTCGGTGGCCATGTAAGGGGAGATGTAGCCGCGGTCGTACTGCATGCCCTGAACCACGTCGATGTCGATGCCGAAGGTCTGGCTGTCCTCGACGGAGATGGCGCCATCCTTGCCAACAGCATCCATAGCCTCGGCGATCTTCTCGCCGATAACCTTGTCACCTGCGGAAATGGTGCCAACGTTGGCAATCTGGTCCTTCGTGGAGATCTCAGTTGCGTCTTCCTTGATAGCGGCGACAACGGCCTCGGTTGCCTTGTCGATGCCGCGGCGGATGCCCAGGGCATCGGCGCCGGCGGTTACGTTGCGCAGGCCCTCGGAGACGATAACGTCGGCCAGAAGGGTTGCGGTAGTGGTGCCGTCGCCGGCAACGTCGTTGGTCTTCACAGCTGCTTCGCGAACCAGCTGAGCACCCATGTTCTCCACCGGATCCTCGAGCTCAACCTCGCGGGCAACGGTAACGCCGTCGTTGGTTACCAGGGGTGCGCCGAAAGAGCGCTCCAGGGCAACGTAGCGGCCCTTAGGTCCAAGGGTTACCTTGACTGCATCTGCGAGCTTCTTTACGCCCTCGGCCATGCCGGAACGGGCATCGGCCTCGAACTTGATTTCCTTAGCCATATGAAATTCCTTTCAAATGAAGTGGTACCGAATGGTATGCGGCCTTGAGCCGCGCCCTGCCGCCGCCCCGAGTTGCGCAGCGCAGGGATAAGCCGAGAAGGTTACTCGGCGTAAACGGCGTAGATGTCGTCGGCGCGGAGGATAAGGACCTTTTCGCCCTCGACGTCTACCTCGGTTCCGCCGTACTTGCCGTAGAGAACATGGTCGCCAGCCTTGACGGGCATGGGAAGGTGCTTGCCCTCGTTGTTGACCTTGCCTTCGCCAACGGCCAAGACAACACCGGACTGGGGCTTTTCCTTCGACTCGGCAGCGATGTAGAGGCCGCCTGCCGTGGTTTCCTGAGCCTCGTCCTGCTTGACGACGATGCGATCACCGAGCGGCTTGAGATTCATAACGAACTTCCTTTCACCATTTCGATTCGCCCCGCGAACCCGAGGCGCCTGTTACCTTCGTTGGTTTAGCACTCAACCTGTTGGAGTGCTAACGCTTATACATAGTAACGCCTTGAAGAAGGAATGCAACCGTCCATGGAGAAAACTTGAGTGTTGGGCACTTAGATATTGCGAAGGTGAGGGACGAGACAACAAACAGCTTTTCAACTGGCACTTTGCTTACGTGTTCTTCTTTTGTCGGCAGATCCCGAAACAAAGGTGCCGCAACGCTTCCCGTTTCGTTGCCGCGTTGTTACCAAGCTTTAACCACTAAAGGAACCGACGCCTGAGCCAAACCAAGGATTACCGAGTGGGGTGCGTGGCAACTGAAAAGAAGCAGAACAGGTACAATTTGCCTAATCGCACTAAGGGGGCTTGAGGGAATGGAACTCTTGCAATTACGCTACTTCAGGGCCATTGCTCGTAACGAGAATATATCAAAAACCGCTCGCGAGCTTAACGTTGCCCAACCATCCCTTAGCGCCACCTTGAAGCACCTTGAAGACGAGATAGGCTGCCAGCTTTTCGACAGAAAAGGGCGCAGGATCATCCTCAACGATGCTGGAAGGATAATGCTGAAGTGCGCCGATGAGATTTTCGACTCGATTGCGAATGCGAAATCGGACTTAGGCATCCTCAACGGCATAGAGTCGAAAACCGTATCGGTATCGTTCCGCGTTGCCTCGCATGTACTACCAGATGCGGTAAAAGCAATCAAGGCGGAAAATCCCAACATCCACCTCCTCCTTACGCAGGGCAATCGCCTGGGCGCAGAAGGAGACGCACCCGATTTGTCTATTTTTTCGCTAGACCACGAAGAGCCCACGCCGGGAACCGCTCTTCTTATGAAAGAGCCAATCGGACTGGCCATACCATCAACGTGCCCTTTGGCGGCGAAGAGCAACGTGACGCTTGCGGACCTGGAAAAGGACGCCTTCATTGAGCTAGACAGCGAAAGCGACCTTTCCAAAGTGATTGATCACCATAAAGAGAAAGCTCATTTCCATCCCAACGTTACTACCTCGGTCAATTCCCCAAGCGTGATGAGAGGGCTGCTTCGAGCAGGGCTTGGCTGCGCCTTCGTGCCTAGATATACCTGGGGTATATTCGAAAGCCCCGGTCTTACATTCAAGATGGTCGACGACCTCCCCATGGAGCGGTACCTCTACGTTTCCTGGAATCCGAAACGCCGCCAAAGCGAATCGGTAGCTAAAGCAAAAGACGCTCTTTTGAGGTTCTTCTGCCAGTTCAACGGATCTTAGACACAACAAGAAAGGCCGCTGCAAGCCCAGCGGCCTTAACTTGTCAATCGATGTTTAGAACCTCCGCTTCAGCGCTCGTTACGCTCCATTAAGCTGTAACCGGTTCTTTCCCGGGCAGTCCAGAACCTGAATCAGTCTCTGCCACAGACTGATTATCGACGCGCGGAAGCTTCTTGCCCTCTTTAATAGCGAAGTAAGAGAGGAACCCGAACGACGCAACAAGAACGATGTCGATGACAAAGACAGTAGACCAACCGCCGAAGTTTTCTGCAATCAAAGGCCAGACAGTTGCGCAGGGCGCAGCGATGATTCGGGCGATGGACAAGTTCCTTCCGTAAACAACCGAGTAATTGTCGCCTGCTCCGAACACTGCACCGGCAAGAATAGGCATAAGCACGGCGACGCAGCAGTAGAACACCGCATGCAGGCAAGCGCCCACAAGGATGAGCATGCTACCTGGCGCAAACATGATTAGCAGATAGCCCAAAACGCCGCACGTGCTCGCTATTGCGATACCCTTCATCGGGGACAGCAAATCGCAGACAAACCCCAGCACCGGCTTCACGCACGATTGCGCACCGCTCGCAACCGCAACGAAAGTCGCAGACGCTACGGCAACATAGATGCCAGTATCCGCAAGGCCAGAAAGATACGTGGGAATAAAACGGTACGTCATGTTGGTCCCTGAGGCTATTGCGCCGCAAAGCAGCACTAGAACAAACGCAAGGCTCTTCGTTGCCGGGCCGGGAACAACACTCCAGCTGTTCTCGGGCTTTTTCTCCTTATCCTCAGCCTTCTTCTTTTTAAGTGCGTAGGGCAACATACCGCGATCGGCAGGATGGCTTCGAATCGCAAAAACCGAAAGGGGAAGGCAAAGGACAACAATGCACGCAGCATACACCGTTAGCG
>CAVBST010000027.1:0-21490 GCA_963598325.1 uncultured Prevotella sp.
CCGTTGGTGATGGAGTTTGCCGCCGAAAAGCCCTGAGAAATGGGAATGAGAACATAGATCAGGGCAAACACCCATGGCACAGCGCCGACGGACACCGCCGCGTACAGGACAATTGCCGCAAGCTGGCAGAGGGAGCCGAACGCGAGCGGGCGCTTCGCTCCAAACACATCAAGGATGCGCCCACCAAGCGGGGCAAGGATGGCGCCGATAATGCAGCCCGGCAGCAACAGGCAGCCAGCGCCGAATTCGTCCTGCCCATTCACCACCTGGCCATAGTAAGGAAGCAGATATCCCAAACCCAGCACGATAGCCTGCAGCAATACGACATACAGCACACTTGCCGAAAACGACCTGCTGCGAAAGATATCGATATGGATAAGCGGATTGGCGCTTCGCCGCGAAAGAAGCGCGAACGCAGCGGCAAGAACGATACCGGCCAGCAGCAGCCCCAGAACCTGCGGGCTAAGCCACCCTGCACTGCTCGCGGAGCTGCTGGCGAACACAAGGCACACAAACGCACCGGAAAGCATGATGAACTGAGGAATGCTGAAGGAGACATGCTCGGTTTCACTCACCTGGCGAAGCGAGGCAAACCCCGCCACAGCCGAAAGAGCCAGAAACGGCAGAAGCACCAGGAAGATCTGGCGCCAGCCCCACAACGTGACGATAAGCCCACCAACCGAAGGGCCAACCGCCGGAGCGGTTGCGGTGATAAGGGTTGCGATGCCCATCATCAAGCCCATCTTGTCAAACGGAGCTTGCTCGATAACGATGTTGAACATGAGCGGCAGCGCCAGCCCTGTGCCAACGCCCTGCACCAGACGCCCCACAATGAGCAGGGAAAACGCCGGGGCAACCGCGCACAGAACCGTACCCGCGGCAAAGCAGCAGATGGCAATTGCGAACAGGGTCTTGTTGCGGAAGCGGCGCTTCAAAAACGATGAGAGCGGCATGATGGCGGTGAGCACAAGCAGGTAACCGGTGGTAACCCATTGCACGGTGGCGGTGTCGATACCGAACTCGCCCATGAGCGAAGGGAATGTGATGTTCATAGCCGTTTCAACCACCACGCCGGAAAACGACATGATGCCACAGGCTACGACGGACAAGATAAGGCGGGCGTCGATGCGACGAACGAATTCTTCATTCATGCTATAGAGGCTTTCAACTTGAAGCGGGCCGCGGATATGCGACGCTGCGTAGTTTACTCCACCATGGTGTAGCGCCCCAGACCTTCATAAATTGACCCCAATGCCAGTGTCGCACCAGATCCAATCCTCACCTGACAAGACCGGGAGCCCTACCCATTTGCCGCATCGAGGAAGCCGATCACCAGCCACGGGAAAAACGGCTGCCAACCTAACCGGGAAATTCCTTCGCTTAATCCGCCAAGGCCCGCCTGATTGGTTGAATAAGCATAACTGACATTTAATCAATATAATATCGGCAAGGTCAGTTTAAAAAAACAAGGGGGCCACAAACAGCTATGTTGTCATTCGATCTGCAAAAACAAGGCAACGCGCCACTTTACGAGGCACTGTATCGGGCAATACGGGACGAGATCATCTCCGGAGGATTGACGGCCGGAGAGAAGCTGCCGTCTAAGCGCGCGCTTTCGCTGAACATGAACATCAGCGTGACCACCATCGAGAACAGCTATGCTCAGCTCTGCCTTGAAGGTTACATCCACAGCGAGCCAGGACGCGGTTTTTTCGTCAACGACCTGCCGGAGACCGACAAGGAAAGCCTTGAGTACCTGTACGGCGCCGAAGACGAGGAGTACCCGTTCATCCCTCCCGAGGAAGAGGAGCCGCACTATCGCATCGACTTCAAGTCGAACATGTCTGCCATGTCGCTGTTCCCTTTCTCGGTTTGGTCGAGGCTCATGCGCGAAGTGGTATCCTCGCGCAATCCGGAGCTGCTGGTAACGGGGCCGTACAACGGACTCTATTCACTGCGGAAAGCCATAGCCGACCACCTGCATTCCTATCGCGGAATGAACGTGAACCCCGATCAGATCATCGTCGGAGCCGGCACGGAATACCTGTACAGCCGCATCCTTGCCCTGTTCGGTACCGACAACGTAATAGCCATCGAAGACCCCGGATACAAGAAGTTCGCCGACATTTCCGGCAGCCAGGGCTGCATCTGGGACTACATCCCCATAGATGAATTCGGCATGCGAAGTGATCTGCTGAAACGCAGCAGGGCGAACCTCGCGCATGTGTCCCCGGCAAACCACTTCCCCACCGGGTACGTCATGCCGATAGCACGCCGCATGGAGATGTTGGAATGGGCGCATAGCAGCCCCATCAACTACCTCATCGAAGACGACTACGACTCCGAGCTGCGCTACAGCGGCAAGGCCATCCCGCCCCTTTACAAGCTGGACAAGGCTGAAAGGGTGATCTATCTCAACACCTTCTCAAAGAGCCTTGTTCCCTCGCTGCGCATCAGCTATGCAGTATTGCCGCCGAAGCTGATACTGCAATACCGCGAACGGCTGAGCTTCTATTCCTGCACCGTTTCCTCGTTCGAGCAGCTCACCTTGGCCCGATTCATATCGCAGAGGCACTTCGAGCGACACATCAACCGCCTGAAGCAGCACTACCGCAACAAGCGCGACCTGCTGATTTCCGCCATCGCCGCATCGCCTCTGAGCAAGATCGGCCAGATACGTGAAGCGGAGGCAGGAACCCATTTCCTGCTGCGCATGAACACAGCGCTCGACGATGCGCAGATACACGCCGCAGCAGACGAAAAGGGCATCAGGCTCGCACTGTTATCCGATTACGCCAAGGCATTTTCCATCCGGAATTCCCGGACGCTGGTGATCAACTATGCCGGGCTCGACCCGAAGCAGACAGAGGAGGCCGTTTCTATCTTGGAAGAGATATTCTGCGCACCTGCCGCTGTGCCCCTAAAACGGAACGCTGCAACTGACCTTACAAAATAAAACCGAATCGAATATTTAAAAGAGGTCGGAACCCCACTAAGCTACACGCATCTGACGAAAGCAGATCGAACGGCAGCGAAAGGAGCTTAGCAAATGGGTAAGACGATGAAAGGCTTCGCGATGCTTGGCATCGGCAAGGTTGGCTGGATCGAGAAGGAGGTTCCCGAGTGCGGCCCCCTGGACGCGATCGTACGCCCCCTGGCCATCGCCATCTGCACCTCGGACGTGCATACCGTCTACGAAGGAGCTATCGGCGACCGTCACAACATGATCCTCGGTCACGAGGGATGCGGCGAGATCGTTGAGGTAGGCTCCGAGGTGAAGGACTTCAAGCCCGGCGACCGCGTGCTGGTTCCCGCCATCACCCCCGACTGGAACTCACTGGAAGCCCAGGCCGGTTACGCCATGCATTCCGGCGGCATGCTGGCTGGCTGGAAGTTCTCTAACTTCAAGGACGGCGTTTTCTCCGAGTACTTCCACGTGAACGATGCCGACGGAAACCTTGCCCTGCTCCCCGAGGGCATGAGCGTTGAGGAGGCCTGCATCATGTCCGACATGGTTCCCACCGGCTTCCATGCAGTTGAGCTGGCTGATGTTCAGTTCGGCGACACCGTGCTGGTTATCGGCATCGGCGCCGTGGGCTTGATGTCCGTTGCCGGTGCCGCGCTGCGCGGCGCCTCCCGCATCATCTGCGTCGGCACCCGCCCGATCAGCATCGAAGTAGCGAAGGCTTACGGCGCAACCGATTTCGTTTCCTACAAGGAAGGCCCCATCGAAGATCAGGTGCTGGCCATGACCAACGGCAAGGGCGTTGATCGCATCTGCATCGCAGGCGGAAACGTGCACACCTTCGAGGCCGCCATCAAGGCGCTGAAGCCCGGCGGGAAGATCGGCAGCGTGAACTACCTTGGCAGCGGCGACATGGTTACCATTCCCCGCGTGGAATGGGGCTGCGGCATGGCCCACAAGCAGATCATGTCCGGCCTGATGCCCGGCGGACGTCTGCGCATGGAAAAACTCGGATCTCTGGTTACCTCTGGCAAGCTGAACGTCAAGCTTGAATGCACCCACGTGTTCCACGGCTGGGAGCACACCGCAGAGGCGCTGGAGCTCATGCGCGACAAACCGGCCGACCTGATCAAGCCCATCGTGGTTATCGACTGATCCCTACCTGAGTGCAGCCCCTTCCCTAAAAAAGAGAGGCTGCACTCTTTCTCGAAGACGCAGGTTCCAAGATGGAGGAAGCACGGGAGAAGCCGTGCAGATGGTTCAATGAAGATATTAGTCGTATCCGGCTTCTTAGGCGCAGGCAAGACCACGTTCATCCAGGAGATGATGAGGCACGTCAAGCGGCAGTTCGTCATCCTGGAGAACGAATACGGAAGCACAGACGTAGACCAGCAGGTGCTGGAGCAGCAGGACGCCGCAGAGGTGTGGAACCTGACGGAAGGTTGCGTCTGCTGTACGAAAAGCGCCGACTTGAACGCTTCCGTTGCAACCATCGAAAGTACCCTTTCCCCCGAGTTCCTTATCGTAGAGCCGTCTGGCGTAGGCGCGCTGAGCAATGTTCTGCGCAACCTGCAAAGGATTCAGTACGAAAGGATCCAGCTCCTTCGCCCCATAACCGTTTTGAATGCCAGGAGCTTTCTGCAAGACTGGGAACAGTATGGGGAGGTATACCAGGACCAGATAAAGACAGCAGGAACGATCGTTGTCTCGCAGCCGGAGCACGTTGATGCCGAAATGCACGATGCAGTGGCAAGCAAGATATCCGCGCTGAACCCGGCAGCAGAGCTTCTGCCCGTCCATTACACGAACATGGACGATGAATGGTGGGAGGCGCTGCTTGCCACCGATTTCGAGGGAAAGAAGCTCGAAGAGGTAAACGAGTCCGCATTGGGGATGGAGAGCTTCCCCATCAAGGGATGCAAGGTCGACAACCCCGTGGCGCTGATGAGGGTGCTGGAGGCGGCGTTGAACGGCGCATTCGGCCAGATCATTCGAGCTAAAGGCCTGTTGCAAGCAGGGCCTGCGTGGGTGCGCTTCGACATAGCAGCAGGCCGCTACTCCATCGTGGGGCTGGATGAAACGGAAAGCAAGGACGCCAAGCCCGAGTGCGTGTTCATCGGCCACGCCATCGACATGGTGGCCCTACAGAAAGCGATGCAGTCGCCGTCTTCACAGCACGACCCGCAACCTGAAGACCAATCACACAAAGAGCCAGCGCACCAGCACGGTTGCTGCGCCTGCCATCACCATAAAGAAGAGCACGCCGCCGAGCTACCCCGGCCCGCCTAAGGCCAACGATGATCCAGGGTTCCGCCCCGCAATTGGACGCAACAGCGAGCGAGCCCCTGACGAGCGCAGATGGCGGGAGTGGACATGCCAGTGGCATGTTCAGTTCCAAACTATGCGTCCAACCCGTTAAGATTCACGGGATTTCGAATTACGTCCTGTGATTGAACGTAACAGCGAGCGCCATTCTGGCGAGTGCAGGGAGAGTGAGTAAACATGCCAGTGGCATGTTTAGTCCCAAACTATGCGTCCGAGCGGACGCATCCTGCGCAGCTCTGCTGAGCAGGATTGCATTGGCTTTTGTGCCATGCCTCGCCCTTTGAGGTTTCCCTGTGCCGCCAGAATGGCGCGCAGCGTCGTATCGTCTCCTATGAAAGCGGCGGAATAACCTGCTTCTTACGGGACAGAATGCCGTCTACCCATTCAGCCTTGGTGGCGTCGATGCCGAATGCCTCGGACACGGGGGCAACGTCGCCTTCGCAGATGAACTTGGAGCCCTCGTTAAAGATGTCGGTTACCAGCAGCAGCGCGAACTTGTAGCCGTTTTCAGCAACCTTGGCCTTCAGGAACTCGCGGTACTCGGCTTCGCGCTCCATGGCAACGTCGAGCGTAACGGTTTCGTGCTGGGCAACCATGTACACCTCGTCGCCCTTCTTGAATTCCTTGGAGTCGTGCGTGCACAGCTCTTCGACGGAAAGGTCGTTGTCGCCGCCGCGCATCTTGAACACCTCAAGGCCGAACTCGGTGGCCTTCTTGCCGATGATGGCGCCCAGCTTGTCGGCCTGAACCAGGTCGTAATCGGTGCAGGTGGGGCTCTTGGTGATAACCGTGTCGGTCATGATGGCGGAAAGCAGCACCGTGGCGATAGCGGGCGTAACCTCAACGTTCAGCTGCTCGAAGAGCTTGCTTACGATGGTTGCCGTGGAGCCAACGGGGATGTTCAGGTACAGGATGGGGTTGCCGGTAACCACATCGCCGGCGATGCGGTGATGGTCTACCACCTCGACGATCTCGGCCTCGGCAATGCCATCGACCATCTGGGTGGACTCGTTGTGGTCTACCAGGATAACCTTGTCACCTTCGCCCACCTTCTCGATGAGCTTCGGGGCGGGCAGGCCAACCTGCTCCAGAATGGTTGCGCTTTCCTGCGGCAGCGGGCCCAGGCAGCAGGCAACGTACTCGGCCTCGGGTTCGGCCTTCTTCGCCTCGAGGGCGTTCTTCAGATATGCATAGCTGACAGCAGCAGCGATGGAGTCGTTATCGGGGTTCTTGTGACCGACGATAAAAACCTGGTTAGCCATGTAGCCTCCTCAACAAGCGCGCTTCGGCACGCGCAAACGTGTAGAACTTATTGATTGTACCGCGAAACGAAAGAAGGCCGCACGTTTCCGCGCAGCCTTCGGGAAAAGCTCTGCCGTTCGGCACCCAGCTCCTTCGCAGCGTCAACCAACCTTAACGATGGGCGCATAGTCTTTCAGCAGCTTCTTGGTTTGGCCGGTGCGGGCGAAGCGCACGTGCAGCGTGTCGCCGTCTACCTTGGTGATGGTTCCGCGGCCGAACACCTTGTGGTCTACCGCATCGCCCTTGGCAAACGTCATGTTGGCCGCAGCCTTCTTGGCGGCAGCAGGGTTGCCCGTGGGGCGCTGCTGCTGGCGCGGGCGCGAACCCGAAGCGCTGCTCTGGCCGAACACACGACCGCCGCCCGCCTCTGCGCCGGATCCAGCAATACCGCGACGGCTTCCGCGCTTTTCCCAACCGCTGCCGGAAAAGCCCGCCGACCCCATGCCGATGCCGCGGCGCAGTTCCGCCGGGATCTCGCTGATGAAGCGCGAAGGCGGGTTGGCGCTGGACTGGCCGAAGATCTGGCGCGTGAACGCATTGGTAAGGTAGAGCTTCTTGCGCGCGCGGGTGATGGCAACGTAGGCCAAGCGGCGCTCTTCTTCCAAGCCCTTCGCATCCTGCGAGGAATTGCCGTGCGGGAACAGCGACTCTTCCATGCCGGCCACGAACACCACGTCGAATTCCAGGCCCTTGGCGGCATGGATGGTCATCATGGTGATGGCCTCGCCGTCTTCGGCCATGGTGTCCATATCGGTGCGCAGCGTTACCCATTCAACGAAGTCGGGCAGGCTGTTGGCCTGGAACACGCGCACGGGCGGCTGCTCGTCGCTTTCAGCGCCATCGGCCGTGGGCGGCTCGAACAGGGCATCAACGTCGTCGTGCGTGTTGGCGTATTCGTCTACAACGCCGAAGAGCTCTTGGATGTTCTCGATGCGGCCCGCTGCCTCGTCGCTGCCCTCGGCACGGTACTGCGCCATAATGCCCGACTTATCCACAATAGCCTCCACCACCTTGCGAAGGTCGCCTTCATAGGTTTGGCATTCATGGATAAGCTGCACGAATTCCGCGATGGAACGCCTGGTGGCAGCACGAATTCCCTCGTCGGCAATGCACAGCTCGGCCGCCTGCAGGAAGGTGATGCCGGTTTCACGCGCGATGTAGTCGATATGCTCCACCGTGGTTTTGCCGATGCCGCGCTTGGGCACGTTGATAACGCGATGCGCCGCCACATCGTTGGCGGGGTTCACAACCAGGTTCAGGTACGCCATAACGTCACGGATCTCGGCGCGGTCGAAGAAGCGCGTGCCACCGATAAGGCGATACGGCACGCCCGCGCGCATCAGCATATCTTCAAGCATGCGGCTTTGCGCGTTGGTGCGGTAGAACACGGCAATCTGGTTGTACGAGGTGCCCTGCCCATGCTGATGCTCGATCTCGGAAGCTATCCAGCGGCCCTCGTCACGTTCGTCGGTTGCGCTGTACACGGAAATCTTGTCGCCCGCCGGCTGGCTGGTGAACAGCTTCTTCGGCTTACGCGTTACGTTGTTGGCGATAACCGCGTTGGCCGCCGCCAGGATGTTGCCCAGCGAACGATAGTTTTCCTCCAGCTTCACCACATGGGCGTTGGGGTAATCCTTCTCGAAATCAAGGATGTTGCGCAGGTCGGCGCCGCGCCAGGAGTAGATGGACTGGTCGTCGTCGCCCACCACCATGATGTTCTGGTGCGCGGCAGCCAGCAGCTGGGTAAGCACGTACTGGGCATGGTTGGTGTCCTGATACTCGTCCACCATGATGTATTGGAAGCGGCGCTGGTAGGCCTCCAGCACATCGGGGTGGTTCTTCAGCAGCAGCCAGGTGTACAGCAGCAAGTCATCGAAATCGAAAGCGTTCAGTTGGCGAAGGCGAGCCTGCAGGCGCGTGTACACGCGGGCGGCCACCTTCCCCACCGGGTCGGCAGCGGTTTCGGCAAACTTCTCGGCCACCATCAGGTCGTTTTTCGCTTGGGAGATGCGGTTGCGCAGCGCCTGCACGGGAAAGCGCTTCTTGTCGATGTTCTCCTGCTCCATAATCTGCTCTACCAGGCGCTTGGAGTCGCTGTCGTCGTAGATGGTGAAGCCCTTGGCAAAGCCCACGCGGTCGCAGTCGGTGCGCAGGATGCGCACGCACATGCTGTGGAAGGTGGAAACCCACATGCCGCGCGCGCCGGGGCCGATAAGGGCATCCAGGCGCTCGCGCATTTCGGCGGCCGCCTTGTTGGTGAACGTGATGGCCATGATCTTCCACGGGGCCACACCCTTGTCTTCCACCAAGTGGGCAATGCGGTGCGTGAGCACGCGGGTTTTGCCGCTGCCCGCACCCGCCAAAACAAGCAGCGGGCCTTCCGTGCAAAGGACCGCTTCGCGCTGGGGGCCGTTCAGGGTATCAAGATCGATGGGCATGGAACCGTCCTAACAATGCAAGCCGCGCGGCACGGGCCAGCGCGGCGAAAACAACAGCGAATTGGCTTGGCTCTGCTAGACCACAGCAGACATACAAGAATGAGCGCCTAATCCCTTGATACAGCCTCTAATATTGCTAGCCGAATAGATGCGTGCCTATAAGGTATACAGGGGCGAACTTGACGCATGTCGATTCCGGTCCAACAGAGCTATCGGATTTGTATTCTAGCGCTCCCGCACCGCGCTACCGCCCAACAGGCACGCCAATGCCCACCTTTCCGCAGCATCCCTACGGTTTGTTCGATTCGGCAGCTGAATCCCAGGAATCCGGGGCAAGAAACAAGAAGTAAGAGCTGACACCAATAATCGCCGCACTGCAAAGCATGCTCAGGGATGTATTTCCTGGCTCTGTTAGATCAGGATCGACAGGTGGGCAAGATGCTCCTGGAAACCCACGGGCATATTCTTTCAACCAGAGTACGGCGGGGCGGTACGCTGAAGATTCAGGGACCCACCCCAGTGTGTCAATCTTGGTCTAACAGGGCCTATTTCATAGTTGGCTTATGATACCGCGCGATGCGTAATAGAGAGGCACAGCAAGCTGCTCTGTAGGCATAAGCCAAACAAAAAGCGCCCTCAAAAGAGGGCGCCATAGTCACGGTATGGTAAGCGTGATTACTGAGCGTTGGTGTAGTCGCGGTTAACGCTGGAGTCTACCGGGACGCCAGGGCCCATGGTAGAGGTAACGGTAACGGACTTAACGTAACGGCCCTTAGCAGATGCAGGCTTCATACGAAGGATCTCGTCGTAAAGAGCGCCGTAGTTTTCAGCCAGCTGCTCTGCAGTGAAGGAAACCTTGCCGAGGATTACGTGGCAGATGCCGTAACGGTCTGCACGATACTCAACGCGGCCGCCCTTCAGCTCCTTGATAGCCTTGGCAACATCGGGGGTAACCGTACCGAGCTTGGGGTTCGGCATAAGACCGCGGGGGCCAAGGATCTTACCAAGACGACCGACCTTGGCCATCTGATCGGGAGTGGCAACAGTAGCGTCGAAGTCGATGTTGCCAGCCTGGATCTCTGCAACCAGATCGTCGGAACCAACGATCTCTGCACCAGCTTCCTTAGCGGCGCGAGCAGCGTCGCCCTCAGCGAAAACTGCGATGCGGACAGACTTACCGGAGCCGTTGGGAAGGCTTACAGTGCCGCGAAGCTGCTGATCTGCCTGACGGGTATCGATACCCAGACGGAAGTGAGCCTCTACGGTTTCGTCGAAGTTCGCGAATGCGATCTCCTTAACCAGGGAAAGAGCAGCGATGGGGCTGTAAACCTTGCCAGCCTCGATCTTCTCTTCGGCTGCCTTGTACTTCTTGTTAGCCATAGTAGAAAATTCCTTTCGTGGTTGTAGCGGGTCTTGCTTCTAAAGACCCTTCCACCTCATATCCCTAAGCGGGATTAAGATTCGAAAAAACGGATTGCCGCGAACGGTTATTCGCCAGCATCCTCACCGTTGAGCAGAGCCTGAAGACGACGGGTAACCTTGTACTCGGTCTTGGGAGCGCGGCCCTCGATGGTAACGCCCATGGAACGAGCAGTGCCGGCAACGATTTCCATTGCAGCCTCGATGTCGTTTGCATTGAGGTCGGGCATCTTGATCTCAGCGATCTTGCGAAGCTGGTCGAGGGAAAGCTCGCCAACCTTCTTCAGCTGCGGGATGCCGGAAGCGCTCTTGAGGCCAAGCTCCTGCTTGATGAGGAAGGCGGCCGGAGGCGTCTTGCAGACGAAATCAAAGGTCTTGTCCTCGTAGATGGTGATCTCTACAGGAACGATGGTGCCTGCCTTGTCCTGCGTAGCAGCGTTGAACGCCTGGCAGAACTGCATGATGTTGACGCCCTGAGCGCCAAGGGCAGGACCTACCGGAGGAGCAGGGTTCGCAGCGCCTGCAGGGATCTGCAGCTTTACGAAGCCCGTTACATTCTTCTCAGCCATTTCAGTTAAATCCTTTCGACTGAAATATCTTGCTTACCATTTATGACAAGCGCCTTAGCGAGAAGCCCCGTCCACATACGGGCGCTTTAAGACGCATTGCATTCAAACTTAGATGTTTGCCACCTGATCGAAGGAAAGCTCAACAGGGGTTTCGCGTCCGAAGATGGAAACCATGACCTTTACCTTGCCAGACTCAGGGGAAACCTCGGAGACAACGCCATCGAATTCCGCCAGAGGACCGGAAACAACCTTGACGGTTTGGCCGATCTCCAGGCTCGTAGAAGTGATCTTCTTCGGAGCCTCATGAGCGGTACGCTTCATGATCTTGTTGTACTCTTCGCGAGTGAGGGGAGCAGGGTTGCCCTGGCTACCCACAAACCCGGTGACACCGGGGGTGTTGCGGACCGCAGCCCAGCTGCGATCGTCAAGTTCCATGCGGACAAGGACATATCCGGGGAAAACTTTCTTGTCGCTTTCCACGCGACGGCCGCCTTCCTTGATCTCCGTAACCGTTTCGGTGGGGATCTGAATGGCGAACACATTGTTTTCGAGACCCATGGTTTCGATGCGGGTCTCAAGATTCTTCTTCACCTTGTTTTCGTACCCGGAGTACGTATGAAGGACATACCATTTCTTAGTCATGGATTAAGCCCCCAAACTAGAGATAGCCAGAAGAATCGGGGTTACGACCCAAGTGTCAAGGACCGTAACGAAGACGCCAAAGAACAGAAGGGCAAGCACGACCACGCCCGTCCATTGCAGAACGTCCTGCTTGGTGGGCCACGTTACGCGGCGCATCTCAGAACGCACATCGGAAAGAAAGGCAAAGCGCTTTTTCTTGGGCTTCGCAGCAGCTTTTTTGACCTGCTTCTGCGAAGACTCAGCCTTCTTGGCGTCGGAAGAGGACTTACCGAAGCTGAAACGCTTCTTGGTCTCTTCCTCTACAACGGGGGTTGCCTCGATCTGCTCGGCGCGCTCTTTCTTGGCTGCGCGGTTCGCAGATGCTTTGGCCCTCTGTGTTTTAGACTTCTTTGCCATACAACTTCCTGCTCTGGAAATTACTACTCTCTATACGCCAAACAAGCAGCTACACGAGCTGCTCATTAACAAGCTGGCAGGCCAGGAGGGACTCGAACCCCCAACATGCGGTTTTGGAGACCGCCGCTCTACCAATTGGAGCTACTGGCCTATTTTGTTCCTAAATCCTTAGCGAGTTTCCTTGTGCAGGGTATGGTGACCACACCACTTGCAGTACTTCTTGAACTCAATACGATCAGGATTGTTCTGCTTGTTCTTCTTGGTCGTGTAGTTTCGACGCTTGCATTCGGTGCATGCAAGGGTGACCAAAGTACGCATCAATTCTCCTTTAAGTACAGTATTCGCATCGCTCGACAATAGCACATGATCAATGGAGAGGGGAGCCTGTTTCCAGGCTCCCCTACCGAATTCGTTGAAAAGATCAGTTATTTGATGATCTTGGTTACACGGCCGGAGCCAACGGTGCGGCCACCCTCGCGGATAGCGAAGCGGAGGCCTTCCTCCATAGCTACGGGGTGGATGAGCTCAGCGGTAATGGTTACATTGTCGCCAGGCATAACCATCTCGGTGCCCTCGGGCAGGTGTGCAACACCGGTGATGTCGGTGGTGCGGAAGTAGAACTGAGGACGATAGCCATCGAAGAACGGGGTGTGACGGCCACCCTCTTCCTTGGTGAGGATGTAGACCTGACCCTCGAACTCCTGGTGAGGGGTAACAGAACCGGGCTTGCAGAGAACCTGGCCGCGGAGGATGTCCTCGCGCTTGATGCCACGGAGCAGGCAGCCGATGTTGTCGCCAGCCTGAGCCTCGTCGAGCAGCTTACGGAACATCTCGATGCCGGTGCAAACCGTCTTCTCGGTGTCCTTGATGCCAACGATCTCGAGTTCGTCGTTTACGTGCAGAACGCCGCGCTCAACACGACCGGTGGCAACGGTGCCGCGGCCGGTGATGGTCATGGTGTCCTCGACAGCCATCAGGAAGGGCTTGTCAACGTCACGCTCGGGGGTAGGAATGTGCTCATCAACGGTGTCCATGAGCTCCCAGATCTTGTCCTGCCATTCCTTCTCGCCCTCGAGGGCCTTAAGAGCGGAACCGCGGATGATCGGGCAATCCTCGAAGCCATAGGACTCGAGAAGCTCGGTGACTTCCATCTCAACGAGCTCGAGGAGCTCTTCGTCGTCGACCATGTCGCACTTGTTCAGGAATACGACGATGTAGGGAACACCAACCTGACGGGCGAGCAGGATGTGCTCGCGGGTCTGAGCCATGGGGCCGTCGGTTGCAGCGATAACGAGGATAGCGCCGTCCATCTGAGCAGCACCGGTGATCATGTTCTTGACGTAGTCAGCATGGCCGGGGCAGTCAACGTGTGCGTAGTGACGCTTGTCGGTTTCGTACTCGATGTGAGCAATAGAAATGGTAATGCCGCGCTCGCGCTCTTCAGGAGCCTTATCGATGTCCTCGAATGCGGTGAAGTCTGCAGAAGCAGTACCGTGAGAACCGTCGTTGCTGGACAGGGTCTTGGAGATTGCAGCAGTCAGCGTGGTCTTGCCGTGGTCAACGTGGCCGATGGTGCCGATGTTAACATGGGGCTTGGAACGCTCGAACTTTTCCTTAGACATTATTCCTCCTTTTGGTGGGAATGCACAAAATCGCCCTTAAAGGCGAGTTTGTATTCGATAAAGTAAAAGCTTACCGTGCGTAAGCGGAATATTTGGTAGCGGTAACTGGATTCGAACCAGTGACGCCACGGGTATGAACCGTGTGCTCTAACCAACTGAGCTATACCGCCAAGTAAATGGTGCCCACAAGCAGACTCGAACTGCTGACCTCTTCGTTACCAACGAAGTGCTCTACCTGCTGAGCTATGTGGGCGAGTGGTGGGAGTGCAAGGATTCGAACCTTGGAAGGCGTAGCCAACGGATTTACAGTCCGTCCCATTTGACCGCTCTGGAACACTCCCGAATTCGCTTGGAATCATGTGCAATTTTCAAGCTGCTGTTCGCTTTGAACGTTGTTGCCGTTCAAGCGAGCAAGGGAATGATACGCAAAGATGAAAGGCGTGTCAATCCTTTACACGCCCCCGGGCATATCCATGCCGCAATATCTCCCCATTCCCTTCCCTGCCCGAATAGATTACCAGGTCAGCGAGCTGTTTCGTACTGAATCCCTACAAAATGAGGGGAGCCGGAACATCCTGCCCCGACTCCCCTCGTTGAAAGTTTTCAGAAAATATTTCGGGCCCATCCGAACCTAAAAAGACCGCGCTAGCACTCCGAATCCATATACGAGTCGAATTCCTTCACAACTTCGGCGCCAGGCTCTTCGGTGGCAAGGGAGACGACCACGATGGCCAGCAGGCTGAGGACGAACGCGGGAAGCAGCTCGTATACCCCGAAGATGCCCCCCATAGGCTTTATGAGGCTGTGCCACACGAGCACCGAGACGGCGCCGACCAGCATGCCCGCCAAGGCGCCCTGGAAATTGGTGCGTCGCCAATACAGGCTCATGATCATCAGCGGGCCGAACGAGGCGCCGAAGCCCGCCCAGGCATACGACACCACCTGGAAGATGGAGGAGTTCTCGTCGAGGGCAATGACGATGCCGAACAGCAGTACGGCAACCAGGGTGAGGCGCGCCACGATCATCACCTGCGTGTCGGTTGCGTCCTTCTTGATAAGGCCGCGGTAGATGTTTTCCGCCACCGCAGAGCCCGAGATAAGCAGATACGAAGAAGAAGACGACATGGAGGCGGCGAAGATGCCCGAGACCACCAAGCCGCACATGAACGAGGGCAGGATCATGTTCGACAGCACAATGAAGATGTTCTCGGCGCTGGCCTGGGTAAGGAATTCGGTGGGGATGACCGCACGGCCGATAAGGCCGATGGACACGGCGCTGAACAGGGAAACCACTACCCAAACCGTGGCGATACGGCGGGATTTGCGCAGCTCGCTGGAATGCGAGGCGCTCATGAAGCGCACCAGAACCTGCGGCATGCCGAAGTAGCCCAAGCCCCACGCCAGACCGGAGATGATGGTGATAACACCGTACTGGCCCGCCTCGCCGAAGAGCGGCATACCGGCTTCCACCAGCTGCTTTCCGTCTTCGCCCACAATAGGCGTAGCGATTTCGGTACCCGAGAGGAACCCGGGGATGCTCTGCAGGAAGGCGACCGTGTTGTCGATGCCGCCGGCGCTGGCGATGGATCCGAAGAACACCACCACCAAAGCGCAGATCATGATGGTTCCCTGGATAAGGTCGGTGGTGCATACGGAAAGGTAGCCGCCCACGAAGGTGTACAGGAACACGATCATGGCGCCTAGGATCATCATCGTGGCGTAGTCGAGCCCGAAGAGCGTTGCGAACAGCTTGCCGCACGTGACGAAGCAGCTGCCCACATATATAGAGAAGAACAGCAGGATAACGAGCGCCGAGATGGTCATGAGGATGTTCTTCTTGTCGTGGAAACGATTCGAGAAGAAATCGGGCAAGGTGATGGAGTTGTTGGCCACCTCGGAGTACTTGCGCAAGCGTTTCGATACGAACAGCCAGTTAAGGTACGTGCCGATGGCAAGGCCGATGGCCGTCCACATGGCATCGGATGCGCCGGTGAAGTAGGCAACGCCCGGCAAGCCCATAAGCAGCCAGCCCGACATGTCGGACGCTTCAGCCGAAAGGGCTGTGAGCCAGGGGCCTAGGCGCCTTCCGCCCAGGAAGTAGTTCTCCGTGGATTGGTTCGACTTCTTCGCATACACGAAGCCGATGACCACGACCACGATGAAGTAGAGGAGCATTGCGAGCAATACCCAGAAATCGTGAGATACCATGCCATTCGCTTTCTGCTTGGGGGCGTGCAGGTGCTCCAACCGAAACGAAGCGGACGAGCACCCGAGGCGGGCTGCCTGGATGCGGCTTCCGACAGATTCCGGAAGCCGGGCTGCGCCGCAAGATGCAGTCGGCCGATTCGCTTTAGTTGGCGATAGTGACGGATTATACGACATCCACGATTCCAACGCGTTAACCGCCGAACCGAGCGCACCTCGGAAGCCTTTGAGCGGGTTCCAGGCTTATACCAAAAAGACTCCCAAACCTTTCGATTTGGGAGCCTTCGCAATCAGCCGTTGGATAAAAAGCCTTTTGCTTCGATGCGGCCTTTATGCCTCAAGCAGCTTTTCCACGGTTGCGAGCTTCACGCAGCAGACGAACACCTTCAGGGCGCTTTCCAGCTCGCTCAGCGGAGGAAGCGTGGGGGCGATGCGGATGTTGGAATCCTGCGGATCGTTCTTGTAAGGGTAGGTTGCGCCGGCGCCGGTCATGGTAACGCCTGCCTCCTTCGCCAGGGAAACGATGCGCTTTGCGGTGCCCTCGGGGGCGTTGAACGAAACGAAGTAACCGCCGCGCGGGTTGCTCCAAGAGCAGCTGCCGGTTTCAGCCAAGCCCTCTTCCAGCATCTTCAGCACCAGCTCGAACTTCGGGCGGATGATGGCGGCGTGCTTGGCCATATGGGCGGCGATACCGTTGGCGTCCTTCAGGAAGCGGACGTGACGCAGCTGGTTGAGCTTGTCGTGACCGATGGTCTGAACGCCCATGCGCTTCTTGATCTCGGCAACGTTTTCGGGGCTGGCGGCCATAGCGGCAACGCCGGCACCGGGGAAGGTCACCTTGGAAGTGGAGGCGAACTTGAAATAGCGGTTGGGGTTGCCGGCCTCCACGCAGGCAGCAGCGATGTCGAGCAGCTGGTCCTGCTGGGCGGCGTCGGCGTACAGGTGGTGCACGGTGTAGGCGTTGTCCCAGAAGATGCGGAAGTCTTCAGCGGCGCACTTCATGGAAGCCAAGCGGCGCACAACCTCGTCGGAGTAGGTGACGCCACCGGGGTTGGAGTACTTGGGAACGCACCAGATGCCCTTGAAGGAGGAATCGTTGGCAACCAGTTCCTCCACAGCGTCCATGTCGGGGCCGTTCTCGGTCATAGGGACGGTTACCATTTCGATGCCGAAAGCCTCGGTTACGCCGAAGTGGCGGTCATAGCCGGGAACGGGGCACACGAACTTGACCTTTTCCAGTTGGCTCCACGGGGTGGAACCCAAGGTGCCGAACACCCAGCAGCGCATAACGGTGTCGTACATGATGTTCAGGCTGGAGTTGCCGAACACGATGGTGTTGTCGGCAGAATCGTCGAGCATAGAGGCCATAAGCTCTTTAGCCTCGGGCAGGCCGTCTACCACGCCGTAGTTGCGGATGTCGGTGCCGGAAGCTGCCTTGCATTCATCGGTGGAAGGCAGGATGTCCAGCATGGGCATGCTCAGGTCGAGCTGGTCGGAACCAGGCTTGCCGCGCGCCATGTTCAGGGAAAGCCCCTGCGCCTTGAACGTCTCGTATTCTTCGGTCAGTGCGGTTTTGAGCGTGGTGAGCTCTTCTTTTCCCATTTCCGCGTAAGTGGGCATCGTGCTTCCTTCCGTCTGCCTAAAAGCGCGCGCTTGCGTGCCTTCCGTATAAACGAAACAAGTATAGGCGTTGAAGGTTTCAGCCGCAAAAACAGCTTGCCCCAAGCCCCTTCCCTATTCCAGCAGGCGCCCTATGGCTTCGGGGATATCGCTCGGAGAAGAGACAATAGCGCTAGCCCCTTCGAGCTCACCATCAAGGCCGAAGCCGTAGGCGCACCCTACGAAGGGAATGCCCGATTTCGTGGCAACCTCCATGTCGTGGAAACGGTCGCCCATCATTGCCTGCGGGAACGCATGACGGCCGCGAACCTGCTGGTAGATCTGCCATTTCGGGATATCGCCGTAGCCTTCCGCCCAGTAATAGGCATCGAAGTACCTGTCCAACCCGAACATCTTGCGGTGCACGTTCATGTAGTCGGTACGGCAATTGCTGAGGAACGCCAGCTGGTACCCTTCGGCCTTCAGCTGCTCCAACACCTCGGGCACGCCATCGAACAGGCGCGCCGCGCCCTCCTCGGTAAGACGGTCCATCTCGTGGCCGACGATCTTCGCCGCGTGGCGCCAAACCGACTCGGGCAGGTTGGGGGCGAAGGTGGTCCACATGTTCTGGGTGGTCCAGCCCAGCCACTGGCTTATCCATTTATCGGTGAATTCCTGCAGCGGCATGTGGCCCTCCTCGACCAGCCACGCGTACGCGGCACGGAAGGCCGGCCCGTAGATAGCCATGCTGTTGTGCAGGGTGCCGTCGTAGTCGAAGAACACCGTGCCGCGCACGGGGGTGCCACCGAACTGCTGAATGGCGGCCTTCGCCCAGGTTGAATCCTTGAGCACCGCGCGCCCCACGCCTACCAAGTCGGCCTTGCCTTCTTCCAGCAGGCGCTCAGCGCCTTCGGGGGTGCGAACGCCGCCAGTAAGGATAACGGGGATGCCAACCGCGCCGCGGATTGCAGCGGCTTCTTCGCCGAAGTAGCCCTCTTCCTTGGAACCGGAGCCGCGGTACCCGCACAGGCCGCCCGAGATGTCCAGCAAGTCTACCCCGGCAGCCTCCAGGATCTTCGCCGCCGCGACGGCATCTTCCACCGTGTTGCCGCCCTCAAGGTAATCGCAGGCGCCCAAACGCACCGCGATGGGGAAATCGGCGCCAACGGCCTTGCGAACCGCGGCAATTACCTGGCAATGCAGACGCAGGCGCCCCTCGATGGTGGCGCCTGAATACTGGTCGGTACGCTTGTTGGTGAGCGGCGAGTAGAACTGGCCAAGCAGGTAGCCATGGGCGGAATGGACTTCCACCCCATCGAAGCCGGCGTCCTTGGCGCGGCGGGCAGCGGCCGCGAACGCGGAAACTACCGCGTCGATTTCTTCCTGGGTAAGGGTGCGCGCCCGAACCGCTTCACCCCGGGTGGTGGTGTACGGCATGGCAGAAGGCGCCGGGGCCAGGGCCGCACCGTTCAGGGCGCAAATAGACTTGCCGCCTGCATGGTTGATTTGGGCAATGGCTTTCGAGCCGTTGCGATGGATGACCTCGGCAAGCTTCGCCAAGCCGACAACGTCTTCATCACGCGCAAAGGAGACCTGATGAACGCTGGCCTTCCCCTCTTCGCAGATATAGCTGTGCTCGGTTACCACCAGGCCGAAGTAGCCGCCCTTGGTTTTCTCGTCGTAGTAGCTGAGCATCGCTTGGCCTACTTTGCCCTCCCCTTCCGATTTCTCGGTAGCCATAGGGGGCATGACCAGGCGGTTTCGCAGAATAAGCGAGCCTACGGGCAGCGATTCCAGCAACTTCGGCATGGCAGCTCCTAACAACAGCGCCCAGGCAAAGGGCGGCAGCACTTGATTTCGGGAACCAGTCTACCAAAGCACGGCAATACGACTTCACGAACAAGCTAGGCCTCAGCTTCGGAGCAGAAGGGTTCAGGGCGCATTGCGGCTCATATTGCCGTGCGCCTGGTTGTCGGAGAAACGGTCGTTGGCGTTGAGCCCGGTGAGAACAGGCACAGCCATTGCCGGCATCATCGGCCTGCCACTGGGCGCGCCATTGGGAATGCGAAAGAAGGGGCCGACGTGAAGAGCCGAGAGACAGGGCAAGAATTGCCGTTAGACGACGCAAAGCGGCTTCAGGTCGAGCAGCGCTTCCCAGAGGATGCCGTTGCCCTCTTCGTTGAAAAGGGATTGCAGGGCAAACACCTCGTTCAAGCACAGCTTGCCTGGAGTAAGTTCGAGCTCAAGGTAGCTTTCCCGCGATAGGCAAAGATACTGCGCGCATTCATCAACCGATAGACCGGATGCCCTGCGCGCCCGGAAAAGCCAACTTTCCATCAAAACCCTTCCTAGTAAGGTCTTACCAGTTTATCGGGTATTTTCCCTCCGTCAAACATACCAACTGGGAAGTTGCGGCAAACGCCGCCCTTCGACGGGTGCCGTTCGGAAAGGGACGTCAAAGGAAATGAGGAAAGCTGCTTGAGCGGCACCCGCACAAAAGGGGTGCAAAGAACCGCTGGGTCCGATCCTGCGCGCAATGAGCTGAAGCCGTCGCCGAATGCCGCCATGCGAGGGCGAAGGACCCATTGGAATAAGGCTGTGCACAATGGATCAAAGGCCGACCGAACGCCGCCCTTTGCGGGCAAGGATGGCGGAATCGATCCGCGCTAACTTAGATCTCGAAGTCGTAGGGCACGGTGTACCAAACCACCTGCCCGATTATGGAAAGAGTCTGCTGGCCTTCTTCGGCGCCGTCGAACACCTGGGGCTCGAAGGAAGGGTCGGTGGAATCCGGCTCAAGCACGATGCTACCCTCCCGCATGCGCACGCGCTTCACGGTTGCCTGCAAAGACCCAACGCACACCGCGTAGACCTTGCCATCTACAGCCTCGGTAACCCGCGGGTCCACCAGCGCATAGCAGCCGTTGGGAAGCTTGCGGTTCATCGATTCGCCCTGAACCTTCAGGAAAAACGCATTCGGGTAGCGCTTCGCAAGAACCCCGGGAATGGGATGGAGCGAGTCGGACTCCAGCATGTCGATGGGCTTGCCGGCAGCGATGGAACCATAAAGCGGCGCGCAGAGCGAATGGAGATCGGAACCCTCGGCGGCGCTGCGCAGCACGCGGCGCGAGTAACCGAGGGACTGGCTGTACAGATCATCTAGGTCCAAGTCGGGAAAGGCGGCAACAATACGCTTCACGCTTTTAAGGCGCGGGACGCTCTTCCCGCATTCCCAAGCCGAGATGGACGTCTGGCTGATCCCGGTGAGCTTGGCCAACTGGGCTTGGGTCAAGCCGTAGTTCACCCTGATGGAATGGATGTTGTTGCCGATAAACGTGCTCACGATTTCCCTTTCCCCTTTAACGGAAATCATGCTAGCAAAGTAACTGCTAAGGCCTTCGGCACCGGCGATTTTACCCGTTAAAGTGGTAAGGCTCGCCGAAGAGTCCCGCTTGCAACGCCATAGAAGCCGTTCGCGGAACAGGGTTCAACCAAAAGAGGAAGCAGATGAGCAAACAAGCCGCAGCGAAGCTGGCCCCGTTTGCGGAAACGATGTCAGGGCAACAACCGGCAAGGCAACCGCCCAGAAAGCAGCGCCGGCGTGTTAGTGGGCTTCAGCCCAGTTGGAGCCGCACTGGACATCGGCCAGCAACGGAACGGAAAGCTCTACCACCGATTCCATGATGCCCTGCAGCAGCTGGGAAACCTCTTCGACCTCGGATTCGGGAACCGAAAGGTCCAATTCGTCGTGGACCTGCAGCATCAGCCGAGCTCCCAAGCCGCGGTTCACCAGCTCTTCCTGCACCTGGCGCATGGCGATCTTTATGATGTCGGCCGCCGTTCCCTGCATGGGGTGGTTCATGGCAGTGCGCTCGCCGAAGCCGCGCTGGGCGGCGTTCTTCGCCCTAAGCTCGGGGATGTAGCGGCGCCGGCCAAAGAGCGTGCTGGCGTAGCCGTCCTCGTGCGCCTGGACCACTACCCCATCAAGGTACGAGCGCACCCCGGGAT
>CAVBST010000028.1:0-21420 GCA_963598325.1 uncultured Prevotella sp.
CCAATGCATGAAGCAGCGACCGCACGAGCGAAGCGAGCAGGGTAGCGGGAATCCCTGAAGGGCTGGTGCCCCGGCCTGCGGCGCGGATAGGTTGAGTTGGGCGAAGGCCCCGCCCGGCGCGGACGGGTTGAGCGATGCGGCTTTTGGCGGGCCGATGGCTGGGGCTGTTTGCTGTGGGGCTTCGGTGCTTGGCAGAGGATTGCGATAGGATAGCGGGGAACGAAACTTCGCAATCTGCTTGTGCGTGGCCAACGTGCTGCCGCAAGCGAACGCAACAGGAGCATAGCTGCATGAACGACTACGTTATCGCCTTCGACACCGCAAACGAGATGATCTCGTTGGGGCTGGGCAGGCTCGATCGCACGGCCAAAACCATCGAGTGCGTTGCCTCGCGGGAGGTCGGCGCGTTCCGGGCATCTAACGTGAAGCTCCTGCCGGAAATCGATGCCCTGCTGAAAGGGGCGGGCGTTGAACGTGGGCAGGTGGCGTGCGTGGTGTGCGGCCGTGGGCCGGGCTCATTCACGGGTGTGCGCATCTGCATGGCCAGCGCGAAGGGTTTGGCCATCGGTTTGGGCGTGCCGTTGTTCGGCGTTTCCACCTCCGATTCGCTTGCTTGGCAGCAGTGGGCCTTCGGTGTTCGCGGCACCGTGGTGGTGCTAGGCGATGCCATGCGCAAAGAGGTGTACCCGGTTCGTTACTGCCTTTCCGATGCGGGGGTTCAGCGCTTGAACCCCGATACGGTGATGAAGGCAGCCGAGCTTCTCGAATGGTTGGGCGACACCGCCGAGCAACTGATCTGCGGTGATGCCCTGAAGAAGTATGCCGACTTGTGCGAGGGCCTGGGCGTGCTCGCCTCCGAGGAAGGCCGATACCCTACGGGTGCGGGATTGCTGTTGGCCGCGCAGGCCGCGTGGGCGGAAGGCTCGTTCGATCCCGACAGCCGCTCTGCCGGCGACCCGTGCGCGTTGCTTCCGGTGTACACGCGCCTGTCCGATGCCGAAGAACATGAGCGCATCAAGTTTGCCAAGCAGGATGGTCAGTCCGCTGCTGTCGATGCGAAGGATTTGCAGTCGGGCGTGCAGGGCGGTTCGGCCATTCGCTACCAACCGCTCGAAGCGGCGTGGGTGCCGGCTGTTGCCACCCTTGAATCGCAGGCGATGGGCAGTGATGCTTGGAACGAGGCACAGGTGCTCGACGAGCTTCCGCGGGCCGATCGTACCTGGTGGGCGGCGTACGAGGTTGCCGATACGCGCAAGCGCACCGTGAATGCGGGCGAGGCCAAGCTGGTAGGATACGCCGGCGGCTGGATAAACGACGGCCAGGTGCAGCTGCTGAAGGTGGCGTGCGACCCGGCTTATCGCCGCCGCGGCATCGCCCAGGAGCTGCTGGCTCGCGTTGCCCTTGATGCGCGCGATTTGGGCGCCGGCCAGATGACGCTGGAAGTCCGCGCATCCAACACGGGTGCCCATGCGTTCTACCAGCGGCTGGGGCTGCAGAGCATCGGCAAGCGCCCGCGCTATTATTCCGACAAGGAAGACGCCCTTATCTTCGAGGGGCCGCTTCCCCTGGCCGAGCATGATGTTGCGGGCATGGAGCTGCGCCTGAACGACGCAGCGAAGAGCGCCAGCGCCGCGGAGGGCAGCATCAAAACCCAGGGCAAGCTCATCTTGGCCATCGAGTCTTCCTGCGACGAGACGGCCTGCGCCATCGTCGACGAAGCAGGAACCATAATCTCCGATGTGGTTGCCTCGCAGATCGATTTCCATTCGCGTTTCGGCGGCGTGGTGCCCGAGATCGCCAGCCGCAAGCATATCGAGGCCATCGGCGGCGTTGCCGTCGAGTGCTTGGCTCAGGCGCGCGAGCGTACGGGCAACCCCAGCCTTTCCTGGAACGACTTGGGCGCCGTGGCGGTAACCTACGCGCCCGGCTTGGTGGGCGCGCTGGTGGTTGGTCTGGCCTTTGCCAAGGGCCTTGCGTGGGCGTGCGATGTGCCGCTCATCGGCGTGAACCATCTGGAAGGCCATCTGTACGCGAACAAGATCGCCTGCCCCGACATCAAGCCGCCCATGGTGGTTTCCCTGGTTTCGGGCGGGCACACCATGCTCGTGCACGTGAAGGACTGGGGCAACTACGAAACCATGGGCTCCACCCTCGACGATGCGGTGGGCGAAGCCTTCGACAAAGTGGCGAAGGCCATGGGGCTTGGTTACCCGGGCGGCCCGCTTATCTCGGCATTGGCAGAAAAGGGCAACCCCAAGGCGGTGCGCTTCCCGCGCGCCCTTATGCATTCGGGCGATCTGCAGTTCTCGCTTTCCGGCCTGAAGACCTCGGTGATGACGTACCTGCAGAAGGAGCAGCAGGCCGGTCGCGAGGTAAATCAGGCCGATGTGGCGGCAAGCTTCCAGGCGGCGGTCATTGATGTGCAGGTTGCCAAGGCCCGCACGGCGCTGCGGCAAACCGGTGCCAAGGAGTTCTGCCTGGGTGGCGGCGTTGCTGCCAACCCCGAGCTTCGCCATGCCTACGAGGATATGTGCTCTCAGCTGGGCGTTCGCCTTACCATGCCGCCGCTTTCGGCTTGTACCGACAACGCGGCCATGATCGCCCTGGTGGCGCTCGACCGCTACCATCAGAAGAAGTTCTTCCCGCTTACCTGCGACGTTGCGGCCCACGCCCCGCTCGACGAGGCGTACTAGCGCCTGCCTTTCGGTTAATGCGTTCTGGCGGTGCCGGCTACTCGATAACGTAAGCTGCCACGATCTCGCCCACGTAGGCGGTATGGAAATCGCGGAAGCCGTCTTCTGCGGGGTACCACTTCTCCACGTTTTCCTGGTCGAGCAGCTTCAGGTCCTGGTCCTGCACGTAGCGCACGCGGCACTCCAGGGTAAGGGGCAGCTCGCGGAAGCCGGGGGCGGAAACAACCTCGGGCTCTTCGACGGTAAGACCCAGCTCGGCCACCTTGTCCATATCGCGCCCGCTCTTCGACCCGCATACGGCGGTGATCTTCTTGTCGTATTCGCCCACCGGGATGTTCACGGTGAACTCGCCGGTGGCGTCGATGAACTCCTTGGTGAAGCGGTGCTGGCGAACGAAGATGGTGAACAGGGGCTTGCCCCATTCGATGCCCAGCGTGCCCCAGCTGATGGTCATGGTGTTCACGCGGTCGCCGTTTTTGGCGGTAAGCAGCACGCCCTTGTTCACGGCCTGCATGATCTCGGTTGCGTGCTCAAGCACGTCGATGGAACGTTTCATGGTTGCTTCCTTTCTGGTTGCGCCGGCCTGCGCCTTCGCCCCGAGCCCTCGCATAAGCCGAGCGGTGCGGGCCCGGTTGGTGGGGAGGCCTGTTTTTTACTTGCTCGCTTTACTTGCTACTTGTAGGCAATGTGCACGGCGGCCACGCCGAAGGTGACGTTGGTGTATTCAACGCGCGTGAACCCGGCGTTCTTCAGCATGCGCGTGAAGCCCTCCTGGTTGGGGAAGGCCTTGATGGATTTGGCCAGGTACACGAAGCCCGAGGCATCGCCGGTGACGATCTTGCCCCAGGCGGGAATGCCCCAGCGCAGGTAGACGTTGTAGCCGAAGCGCATCAGCGGGTTGGGCGGGGTAGAGAACTCCAGCACGCACAGGGCGCCGCCGGGGCGCAGCACGCGGTACATCTCCGAAAGGGCGCGCTCGCGCTCGGGCATGTTGCGGATGCCGTACGACATGGTTATCACGTCGAACCGCTCGTCTTCGTAGGGGATGTCCTGGCCGTCCACCACGGCAAGCTCCACGGGAACGCCCTTCGCCTCGCCGGCATCCAGGCGCGCCTGCGCCACTTCCAGCATGGCGGGCGTGTAGTCGGAAAGGATGATGCTGGCGGGCTGCTTGCGCTCGCAGGCGGTGAACGTCACATCGCCTGTGCCGCCGGCAACGTCGAGCATACGCGTTTGCGGCGTGATGGGCGATTTGTCGATGAGCGTGCGCAGCCAGCTCTTGTACTGCCCGAAGCTGGAAAGGGCATTGAAGCGCTGGTACTTCCAGGCGATGTCGGTGAAGATCTTCTTCACGCGCGCAGAGGAAAGCTCCGCAGGCGCCTCTTGGCCGGTGGCCGTGTCGATGGAATGGTCCGCAGTGCCGTTTTCGCGCGGTTCTTGGGCAGTCGTCATAACGATGGTGATCCTTGCCGGACGGGGTGTTTGCTGTTCGGGTTCCGATTATAGGCAAACCCCGCCGCCCGCGCTGCTTTGCGCACGTTCGGGGTCTGTGAAAAACGCCAAGAACGGATAGCTGCAATGCTATCATTGCAAGGAATTACCCTAGGCAGGAGGATGAGCATGCTACTTATCGCCGAATACGTGGTTCCCGTTTCGTCTGAACCTATCGAGCATGGTGCCATCTTGGTGAAAGACGGCGCCATCACCGACATCGGCGATGCCGAGATGATGCGTCTTCGCTACCCGGAAGAGGAAGTGAAGGATTTCGGCATGGCGGCGCTCACGCCGGGCTTCATCGACCTGCATGCGCGCATGGAAGATGCGGTGTTCCGCGGCCTGGTGCACGACCTGCCTTTCGTCAAGTGGCGCAAGGAAATAGCCGCGCTGCGCAAGCGCATCAGCTACGCAGAGGCGTTCGATTCGGCCTTCCTGGGCGGTCTGGAGTCGCTTTCTTCCGGCGTTACCACGGTGGCCGACATCACCACCACGGGCGCTTGCGTAACCGCAGCCAACAAGCTGGGCCTGCGCGGCGTGTTCTACCGCGAGGCCAGCGCAATCGACAAGCGCCTGGTGCGCTACGCCATCAAGAAGGCCGACAACGACCTTGAGAAATGGTCGAAGGAAGTGAACTCCGAGCGCATCACGCTTGGCGTTGCCCCTTCGCCGGTGTACGAGTGCCACCCCGAGATGTACCGGGAAATCGCGCATTACGCCACCGAGAACGGCGACCTGCCCATTGCCATGGACCTGGCGGGCAGCAAAGAAGAGTACCGCTTCGTGAAGTACGGCGCCCCCGCCGGCTTGGACGAAGACCTTGGCCAGCAGGGCTTCATGGAGGTTCCGCCATGGCTTCCCACTTCGGCAACTCCGGTGAACTACGTGCTGAACTGGGGCTTGTTCGACGCGAAGAACGTCATGATCGTCTACGCCGTGGGCGTCAACGAAGAAGACGCGCGCCATCTGAAGGAATACGACGTGGCCGTTGCCGCGTGTCCTAGCCTGAATGCCCAGCTGGGCATGGGCGTGGCACCGGTATGCGAGTACCTGCGCTCCGGCATGCGCGTGGGCTTGGGCACGGGCGCCCCCGCTTCCATCGACTCGCTGGACATCTTCACGGAGATGCGCACCGAGCTGCTGCTGCAGCGTTCCAAGGCGGGCGAGTTCTTGGATTCCCACACGCTTATGGAAATGGGCACCCTGCGCGCCGCACAGGCCTTGGGCATCGACGACAAGGTGGGCTCGCTCGAAGTGGGCAAGCGCGCCGATATCGTGGCCATCGATCTTTCGGGCTCGCATCAAACCCCCACGGCCGACCCGGTTTCCGCCTTGGTGGGTTCGGTGGCCAACGCCGATGTTGCCATGACCATGGTCGACGGCAACATCCTCTACGAGCGCGGTCGCCTGCATGTGGCCGGCGGCGTTGCCAAGAACATCGCCAACGTGCTGAAGATCCGCGGCCGCCTGCGCTCCTAGTTTTGCAATCGAAAAGGCTATTCGCCCTCTGGTCGAAAAGAGGGTATCGGCCCGCGTGCCTTGCGCTAAGGTGACGGCACGCAATAGGGAAAGAGAAAACTCATATGGCTAAAAAGCAGAAGGTGAGCGCCAAGCAGCTCAAGGAACGCGAACAGCATGCCCTGGAGCGCCAGCGTTTGGCGAAGGAAAAGGAAGAGCGCCAGTCGCTTATCAAGCGTATCTTCGTTGTGGCGGTTTGTGTGATCCTGATCCTTGCGCTTTCCCTGCCCACCATGGGCCTGATGTTTTTGGGCGGCAACTAGTAAACCAATGCGTTTCGGGAAGGCGCGCGCTTCGCTGGCCGCACCAATCGCCCGAGGTAAGAGATAAGGAAGTGCCACTTGTTCGGTATCGGCGGCTTCGAGCTGTTCATAATCTTGCTGTTCGGCTTCTTGCTGTTCGGCCCCGACAAACTGCCTGAAATGGCCAAGACCTTGGGCTCTGCCCTGCGCAAGTTCAAGCAGGCGCAGGAAGAAATGGAATCCGTCATCAAGGACGAGGTACTCGACCCTGAGGCGGGCAAGAAGAAGTCTTCTGCTGCCAAGCCGGCCCCGAACGCTTCCACCGAAAGCTTTGCCGAGCGCAAGGCCCGCTACGACCGCGAGCGCGCAGAGCGCCTGAAGAAGAGCCAGATCGATGCCAATCGCGCTGCCATGAAGAAGGAAGCCGCCGAAAAGGCCGCCGCAGCCGATGCTTCCCCTGCCGTTGGCAATGCTGAAGCTGGCAGCCCTGCGGCCGCAAAGGAGGGCGCTGCCTCTGCGACTGGCTCTGCACCTGCCGAAGCCGCACCGGCCGCTAAGGCTTCTTCCGGCGCTGCATCCGCGCCCCAGGCCAAGCCTGCTGCCGCAAAGCCCGCACCTGCGCTTTCCCCCGACGAGCTTTTCGGCACGAAGCCGATAAAGCCCGCCCCCCGAACCGCGCAAGCGGTATCGGCCAACGAACCCCAGCCTGCCCCGGCTTCCGCAAAAGGAGGCGAGTAACCTATGGCAATCGGTCCTGCGCGCATGTCCCTCATGGAGCATCTGGGCGAACTGCGCATGCGCTTGGTGCGCATCGTGGTGTGCCTGATCGTTGCCATGTGCGTGTTCTACCTTTCAACCGGCACGGTGGTGCAGTTCCTGCTTGCCCCCGTGGCCGAGTTCATGCCCAAGGGCGATGACGGCCAGGTGGCCCTGAACGTGCTGGGCGCCTTCGACGCGTTTTCCGTGCGCATCACCGTGGCGCTGTGGACGGCGCTTATCGCCACGGCGCCCATCACGCTGTGGCAGATCTTGGCGTTCTTCCTTCCGGCGCTGAAACCGAAGGAGCGCAGGTGGTTCCTTCCCACGTTCATCGCGGCGCTTTCGCTGTTCATCTTCGGCACCGTGTTCTGCTACCTGGTTATCTTGAACCCGGCGTTCCAATGGCTCACCGACCAGGCTTCCGGCTTCGCCACCATCCTGCCCGAAGCGGGGCAGTGGGTGGACATCATCATCAAGTTCGAGCTGGGCTTCGGCATCGGCTTCGAGATGCCGCTGGTGGTGTTCTACCTGGTTATGTTCGGCGTTATTCCGTACCAGAAGCTGCGCGCCAGCTGGCGTGCCGTCTACATCGGCTTGCTGGTGTTCTCTGCCGCGGTAACGCCCGATGCCTCGCCGGTCACCATGGGCCTTATGTTCGCCGCCATGGTGGTGCTCTACGAGCTCAGTCTTATTGCGGCGCGCATCGGCCTGAAGAGCCGTATTAAGCGACAGCAGGAGCTTGAGCGCATGGAAGCCCAAGAAGCCGAAGAGGCGCGCGAGGAGCTGCGCGGCCTGAAGAAGAAGTACCAAGAGCATCTTTGGGGCGAAGAGGACGGCAAGTAATGCACGAGCTGGGAATCATGACGGGCGTCATGGAGTCCGTCGAGCAGGCCGCCAAGGACGCCAACGCCGACAAGGTGCTGAAGATCAGCCTTTCGGTCGGCGTGATGACCGAGGCCATCGAGGACGCCCTGCGCTTCGCTTTCGAGGCATTGGCCGAAGGCACCATGTGCGAAGAAGCCGAGCTTGAGATTAACATGGTGCAGCCGGTAAGCGTGTGCCTGGAATGCGGCAAGGAATACGAGCACGACCGCTTCCATATGGTGTGCCCCGAATGCGGCAGCGCGTTTACCCAGCTTATCCAGGGCAAAGAGCTGCGCATAGAGTCCATTGAGGTGGACGTTCCCGATGAAGACGAGCCTGCCGAGCCTACGCTGACGTAGCGCCGCTTCGCCGGGTTGGGCGGTAATCGTCCGAGGCGGCACAGCGCGAACATCCCTTTCATGTTACGGAGGAAACCGATGCAGATCGATATGAAGCAACCCATCCTAGACAAGAACGACAAGCTGGCCCGCGCCAACCGCGAGCTGTTTGCCCAGAAGAAGGTGTTTGTGCTGGACCTGCTGGCATCGCCCGGTTCCGGCAAGACCTCCACGATCTTGGCTACCATCGAGGCTCTGCGCGACGAATTCAACATTGCCGTTATCGAGGGCGACATTGCTTCTTCGGTAGACTCCGAGAAGATCAAGGGCCAGGGCATCGCCGCGGTTCAGATCAACACGGGCGGCGCATGCCATCTGGAAAGCGACATGATTCGCCGCGCGGTGGACGTGTTGGACTTGGACAAGCTCGACCTCATCATCATCGAGAACGTGGGCAACCTGGTGTGCCCCACCGATTTCGATTTGGGCGAGAACATGAAGTGCATGATCCTCTCGGTGCCCGAGGGCGACGACAAGCCGCTGAAGTACCCGGGCGTGTTCCAGGCCTCGAAGGCCATCGTGCTGAACAAGGTGGATACCCTGCCCATGTTCAGCTTCGACAAGGATCTGTTCTACGACCACATCAAGAACCTGAACCCGCAGGCTCCCATCTTCCCCATTTCCGCCACCAGCGGCGAAGGGGTAGAGGAATGGGCCGGTTGGCTGGCCGATCAGATCCGCGCGCTGTAGGCGCAATTCCTGCCTCAGCGGGCGTTGTTCTGCCGCGCAGGGTCTTTCCCTACCGCGAAACAGAGCAGGCATTGGCAAAGCGCCAGCACGGCCATAAGCCCAAGGGGGCAGGTGAAGGTGCCGGTTGCTTCCAGCAACGCACCGAAGGCCACCGGCCCGCAGGCGGCAAGCAGGTAGCCGACTGATTGGGCGATGCCCGAGAGCGCCACGGTTTCCTCGTGTGTGGTGCCGCGCAGCGATATAAGGGTGAGCGCCACTACCAGCGATGACCCTTGCCCGATGCCGCCTATGATGCTCCACAGCAAAGAGACTTGGGGAAGGAAGAGCCAACCCAGCGCTGCGATAAGCAGGGCAGTGCTGGCAATAAGGCCGGCAGTGGTCTGGTTGCCGCGCACGTACATGAAACGGGGGATGGCAAGCCCCGCGAACGTTCCGATTATCTGGAAAAGGAACAGCTGCAAGCCAGCTTCTGCGGCTGTGTACCCCGCGGCCACAGAAAAGCTGGGAAGCCAGTTTGAAAAGGTGTAGAACGCCGCCGACTGCAACCCCATGAACAGGGTAACAAGCCAGGTGGTGGGGCGCTTTCGCAGGGGAGTGGAGGTTGCGGCGTTCTGCTGCGCCATGGCTTCGGTTGCGGTAACTCTGGCCGCTCCAGGTGTGGCCGGGGTCTCGGTGCTCCCATCTAGTGCGGTCTTGGCTGCAGAGCGCCCTTGCATCCTCAACAGCCAAAGCAGCGCGGCAGCCAATGCGGGCGCGGCCCAGAACAGCAGTGCTTCTTGCCAACCGCCCAGCGCTTCCGCCAATGCGGCTGCGGAAAGGCCGGCCAGTGCCGAGCCGGTGGTAACGAAGGCGGAATAGGCGCCGGTGGCCATGGAGATATGGGTGGGGTAGTCGCGCTTCACGATTGCCGGCGCCAGCACGTTGCCTACGGCGATGGATCCGCCAACGATAACCGTGCCGATCCAGATGCCCGTTGCCCCGCAGGCGGAGCGAACGATGCAGCCGCCGGCAATCAGCAAAAGCGCGGCCAGCATCACCTTGTCGGTGTCGAAGCGGTCGGTGATGTAGCGCACTAAGAAGCTGAGTGCGGCAAAGGCCAGAAGCGGCAGCGAGCCCAAGAGTCCCAGCAGCGATTCGCCCCAACCGAAGCTGGCGCCTATCTGCGAAAGCAACGGCCCTACGGCAATGATGGCCGGCCGAAGATTAAGCGCAACAAGGAAGATAACCGCAGCCGAAAGCCGCACCTTATGCCTCGAATCCGTACCAGCCATCTAAATCTCTTTGATCCTGTCCAGGTCGTTATTCTTTGCGTTCATAGATCAGTTCCTTATCGCGTTCGATGGCTTCTTTCAGCTGTTTGTTTTTGATTGTGGCAGCCGAAACGGTATCCACAGATCGACCGGTTCGCTGCTCTATCTGCTTGTTGAATTGGGACAAGTCGTGCAGGTTGAAGCCCGCTGATCTGTCTAATTCTATGCGGATATCGATATCGCTTTTGTCGGTGAAAGTGTTACGCGAAAACGATCCGAACAGATAGGCGCGTTTAATAGCGGGGAATCGAAGCGCTGCTTCGGATATCGCCTCAATTATTTCTTCCTTGTTGGAACAGACTTTAGCATCTGAACTGCCGGTCAGGATTGCAAGGATCTTATCGAGCTTGGCATTGGCTACTTCTGAATCGTTTTGGTTCGCGCTTAGCCCTAAGCGAAGGAAGTGCTCGTAAGCGGCTGTTTTGGGAATCCTTTTCTTCATGGCGTAAGCCTCTATGGTGCCCGTCATTTCCGCAGGAAGACGAAGGGAAACCTGCGTGCGTAACGCTGTGCTGCCTGCATTTGTGGGCATGTTTGCCTCCTATCCGTATGACAAGTGTAATACAACTTGAAACGCAGAACGAAGATCCAGGGCCGCTTCGCAGTTTTTGCACGCCCTATAACGACAGGAATTCGCCTGTCCTGACGTTAAGGAGCGGTTATGGAAAGGAGAAACGCCTCTACGGCAGGCCGCAATGCGCCGTCTGCCCAGCTCTCTGACGCCCTTGTTCTTGCTGTTCAACGGTTGAACAGCTTACGTATTGAGCAGAAGGGGGTGAAGCAGGCAGAAATGGCTCAAGGAATCTGGAAGATTTCCCAGGTGGAAGTGCTTATAGGGCTGCCACGCCGAGATATCCAGCGCGCATGCTACAGCGGGCGCGGCGGTGCGGCGATCCTTGAGCCGGAAGATGGTTCGTGGGGCAAGAGGGCGTATAGCTGCGAGGATGTTGCAAAGCTGTTCGTGGTAAAGCGCCTGCGTGATCAAGGGCTTAGTCTGCCCGAGGTGAAGGAGCGGTTTGACAGGTTCGAGGAAGGTCGTCATGACTATTCGATGATCGACGACCAGATATCCGCGATGCTTGCCGACTCCGATTGCCTGGAGGCGCAGATTGCGTGTGGGAGAGCGCTGAGCATTGCAGTGGAAGACGGCTTGGAAAGCGAAACCCTTTGCTCGTTGGTTCTCTCGGAGACCTTGAAGGCGATAGCATGCGCTTCGGCGGAAGCGAGCGGCTCCGATGGATTGCTCGATGCATTGGTTTTGCTTCTTCGGGCGTGCGCAGAAACAAAAGTGCAGGATATGGCGGCGTTTCGTGCTCGCCTACTTCCGCTCGTAGATGAAGGCGTGGATCCGGCATCGTCTGATGTGCAGGTTGGGTTTCGCAAGGTCCTTCGGCGGGAATTGGGAGCAGATAGTTCCCAGAACGCCCATCTGCTAGAGGCCATGCTGTATGTCATGGATCAGCCTGCCATGGATCCGTTGATGGATATATGGATCGCGCCAAGGGCCGCAGACTACCTGCGCGAGTTGATCGAATCTGCCCATGCGGCAACGGAAACAAGAAAAGACAACCGATAGCGATAGGAAGAAAAATGAGGAATATCAAGGGACTTGTCTTGGTGGCAGCGATGCTGGCGGTAGCGCTTTGCCTTGCCGGATGCGCCCAAAGCGAAGAAGCCCAGCAGGATGCGGCAAAAGCGGAAGCAGGGCTTTCGGTCGCAAAGACTCCAGAGGGCGTGATCGAAGATGTGGTGAAGGACTTCGAGTCGGTGGAATCTAAGGCTGCAAGCGATCTGGCTTCGACCAAGGAAAAAGTCGGCAGCACTTACGATTCGTATGTGGCGAACAAGGCTGCCATAACCGATTGGTACAGCCAGGTGGAAGAGGATTCGAGGGCTCTTTTCGAGCGCACTCAGAAGAATGCAGTTGAATACTACAAGCTGGTGGCTAGCGAAAGCGGCGCCAAGAAGAATTCCGAGCTTCAAGACGAGCTGAAGGATTTCTACCAGCAGGTATACGAGGATGCTTTCAAGGGTTGGTACCGTGCCGTCTACGAAGATGGGATGAAGGATATTTACAGCACCTACTATGACGGTGTTCTGAAAGATGCGTATAACACCGTTGCTTACAAGGAGCTGTCGCAGGAATACACGGATTTCTACCGCGATTACTCTGATGCCCAGAGTGCGATGTACCGAATCTATTCCGATGCGATGTCGGCTATGTACCGCGATTATCAGGATGTGAGCAGCGCATTCTATAGCGGCGAATACGATGTAGACAAAACGCTTGGCCTGGATGGCAATCAGTAAGCCGTTTATCGCCGATAACGTCGCGTAAGCACAAGTGATAGCGGGTCGACCCAGTTCGATCCGCTATCACAGTATTTGAAGAATCAGAAACTGGTAATTCAAGAAAGGTGCAATATGGCTAAAAACGAAAATGACGCGCAGTGTGAATATGAGGAAGCCGAATTGCGCGAAGAGGCGCTCAAGGCTGTAAATGACATTGAATTGCCAAAGGGCGAGTCTATCGACGACGATGAAGCAGAAAAGCTTGCCTCGGCGATCATCAAGAGGGCGGCATCGCTCAAAGCGGTCAAAATAGATCGTGCTCGATTTCTTAGGGTTGAGTTGGCAAAGTACTGTCCTGAGGTGGATAGCGACGTAGCGATTGCTCAATCGCCGATCGCTGCGGGAGTAAGTCCGCAAGTTCTTGATCGGATAGCTGCTGATGCCATCGATCTTGAGGTGAAAAAATGTGCCGGATTGTCTTTCCTGGCTGGAATTCCTGGCGGTGTTGCTATGGTGGGAACCGTTCCTGCTGACCTTGCCCAGTATTTTGCCCATGTGATGAGAGTCGAGCAGAAGTTGGCCTATCTGTATGGATGGAGCTCCTTCCTTGATGAAAATGACGAGGTCGACGATGAGACTGTTATGCATCTTATTGTTCTGATGGGAGTTATGCTTCAAGTCGGCGGAGCCGCTAATACGATAACCAAATTTGCTTCTCAAACGGCTAAGGTTGGTGTTCAGAGGACAATACAGAAGCAGGCGCTCACCAAAACGATCTGGTATACGCCCATGAAAGCCGTTCTTCGTTCTATCGGTGTTCAAATGAATAAAGAGATCTTTGCAAAGACGGTTAGCAAAGCGGTCCCTGTAATAGGCGGGGTTGTTTCAGGTGGGTTGACTTATGCGTCGTTCAAGCCGGGCGCCGAAAGGCTCCGAAAGTATCTGAGGAGTCTTCCTTTATCGGGCATTGACTCTTCTGAACCAGATGGCGCATCCAGCAATATTGTGGAAGGTGCGATTAACGCAGCGGCCCCGGTTGTCGAAGGTGCAAGTGCCGCAATTGCCTCAGCGGGAAAGCAGGCTGGTAGCGCCTTATCAGATGGAGCAAAGGTTGCTGGTGGTGTTGTCCAGGATGGTGCTCGAGCAGCCAGTGAGGGTATTGGAAACGCCGTGCGTGGGGTTGGTAGTTTGTTTGGATCGAAGAGGAAGAAGTAGTTAGGAACTCCAAGCCATTTGCGCAATGCGCAGCATTGCGTTAGACACAAAAAGCCGGCACCGGGAATGAATCCCGATGCCGGCTTTGGTTTACCGCTCTGCCGTGCGGATGAACCAGAAGGAGGTTCTACAGATCTTCCTCGGTAAGCTCCTCACGAGGAAGCAGGTCGCGGTTCTTGTACACCACCAGGCCAACGATGAGCAGAACCACCATGCAGACCAGTGCCACGCCGAACACGCCGGAGTAACCGCCGAAGTTCTCAGAGATGAAGCCCCAGATGTAGGAGCCGCATGCGCCGCCCAGGCCAAGGGACATGCCGATGTTCGACCAGATGATGGGGAACGAAGCGCCATCGCCGAATGCTGCGCGAACGGTCATGGGCATGATAACCAGAACTGCTGCGATGAAGGCGCCCATCAGAACGCCGCCGATGGGGAGCAGCACGCTGTTGGGGAACTGCCACATAAGAGCCAGGCCAACCATGCCGCAGCCGCACAGGACGATGATGGCGTTGCGCAGGTTCACGTCGGAGAACAGACCCAGGCCAACCTTACCAGCTGCATTGCCGAAGCTGTTGAAGGCGGTAAGCTCGGCGCCGGTTACGAATGCGCCGGCAACGGCTCCTGCGATAACAGCGTCCTGGGAGTTGAACCACACCACGTAGCTTGCGAAGTACGCGTTGATGTTGCAAACGGTGTTGATAAGGAAGCCGAACAGGATGATTGCCCAGAAGATCCAGGACTTACGTGCAACGGAAGGACGGACGGAAGGAACGACAACCTGCTCCTTGCCTGCTTCTTCAGCGGCCTTGGCAGCAGCCTTGGCGGCGCCGAAGGGAAGCATGCCGTGGTCCTCGGGACGGCTCTTCATGAACACGCATACGCCGATAACCATCACGATGAGGGAAAGAATGCCCAGCGTGGTGTAGCTGAAGCGCCAGCCGCCCTGATCGATGAGCATCTGGCCGATGGGGCTGAACAGCATGCCGCCGAAGCCGGTGAACGCGGTGCAGATGCCGATGATAAGGCCGGTGCTGGAGCGGAACCACATGTTCATGATGGCGGCAACGCCAACACCCAGCATAACGGCATTGGTGACGCCGGCGATTGCGCCGAGCACCCATACCATCCACAGCTCGGGAGCCATACCGAAGCCGATGAACACGAGCGATTCAATAGCGGCTGCGATAAGGATGACCAGCTTGGGGTTGCGCTTTGCCAGCCAGATGCCGGCGATGGGCGATGCGATGATGCCGGTGATGTAGTCGAACGTACGCCAAAGCGAGATCTGGCTTACCGGCACGCCGAAGTCTTCGGCCATTACCGGGTAGTAGATGCCTGCGCAGCTGTTCAGGATTGCTGAAGGAACAGCGCAGATCAGGATGCCCACAATCGCTATGGGCACGTAGTGTATGAAGCTCTTCTCTACAAGCTCCGTCGATTTTGCAGTAGCCATTTTCGGCCCCTCCCCTTAAAGGATTACCACTGAAGCTGAACCACGTTCGGCGGTTCAGCAGAGTGGGACGCCGATGCAGCGCTGCTCGTTTTGCGCTGCATCAGATTCCCGTCGGTTGGCCTTAGTCAATCCCCATTAACCTGAGGCCTACCGGAACTCCCAATTCAAATAATATGAACGCGTTCATAAAAATGAAAATAACGAAATTGGAATTCAGTTAAGGAAATTGGATAAGACCAACTGCCAATATTTATACCCTATTACTTTCGTTTATAAGAGCAGAACGTGTTGTTGATTCGGATTTAGTTGCATTGGCGCTCATGAGCGGGGCAGGGATCGGGCATAGGCGAATCATTGCCTGATATATCCATCTTGAACGCCTAGGAGGCCCGATGCCCCGCTTGCGAATATCGGTGGAGCAGGACCCCTTCGATGCCTTATCGTTTTAATCGTTCGCTAATCCAAAAATAGATTAGGCTTCTTGCAATCACGCAGCGATGAACATGTTCATACTATGAGATAAGAGAGATTCCGCAGGGAGACGAAAGGGGAGCATATGGAAAGCCCGTTCAAAGAGATAGATCCTTCGCAGTTCACAAGGCATTGGCTCGATGTGCCTTATGCCAGCGACGATCCGCGGCAGGTGCTTGACCTGTGGCTGCCCAACGAAGGGGAGGGGCCGTTCCCCCTTATTGTGTTCGTTCATGGCGGCGGTTGGGTCTCGGGTAACAAACGCGAGAACACCATGCCCGGTGTGTTCAAGTTCCCTTCGCAGGGCTATGCCGTGGCATGCGTTGAGTATCGGCTGGTGCCCGATGTGCGCTGGCCCGAACCGTTCGAGGATGTGCGTGCGGCTGTTCGCTTCCTGCGCGCCCATGCCGCCGAGTACAACCTGGCAGCCGAAAAGATCGCCATCATGGGTAATTCGGCCGGTGGACATTTGGCCAACATGGTTGCGGCAATGGCCGGACGCCCCATGCTGCAGGGCCGTCGCTACGGCAATCTGGACCAGTCCGATGCTGTGCAGTGCCTGATCAGCATCTATTCGCCTACCGATTTGTACCAGTGCGATCTGTGCGACAGAACCACGGCGGAAGACCAGGCAATTGCCACGGGCGGCATGGCGGCACGTGGCGACGACGGCACCAAGGGCATGGGCTCGCCGCAGAACCAGCTTATCGGCATGGCCTGTATCGACAACCCGCAGGTGGCTGCCGGTGCCAGCCCCATAGCCTACGTTAATGCCGATTTCCCGCCTGCGCTGTACCTGCATGGCATCCAAGACCATGTGGTTCCCTATACCCAGTCGGTTGCCATGGCGCGCATGGTGAACGAGAAGTGCGGTGCGGGCCACGCGGTGCTGGAGCTGTTCCCCGAGTGTGACCACGGCGCGCCCGAGCTTAAAACCGACCAGGTAATCGACCGTATCCTCGACTTCATCGACAGCGCTATCTGGGAAGGTGAGCACAAGCGCACCCCATTGCCCGCAGATATTAAGGTTGTGGACTAGGGCGAGCACGCCAGCATCAGCCGGCCGATGGCTTTTGCGCCGAATGATATTGCCCTATTGCGGCACCGAGATTTTCGGTGCCGTTTTTTTGTTCCGAAACGCCGAATTAGATTCACGTTCCCGTAATTCCCTAAATATGAACACGTTCATACGATGGTATTGGGATCTAAACAAATGGGGATCAAAGAGGGAGGAACCCAAAATGGCAATAGAGAAAGCCAAAGACGCGCAGCTCGTGGAGAAGAGCTTCGTGCACTACCTGCCGGTTGTCATCATCGGTGTGCTCATCTGCGGCGTGCCGTCTGCAATCTTGAACAGCTGTGCGGGCATCTACTACCCGGTAATGGCCGAAGACTTCGGCGTGCCGGTAAGCCAGATCTCGCTGTGGCGCACGCTCGACTATATAACCGGCGTGTGCTTTGCGCCGCTGGTGGGCGTATGGTTCGCAAAGTACAACGCGAAGTGGGTGCTGTTGGCATCGGCGGCCATTGAATCGTTGGTGTTCATCCTGTTCGGGTTCTCGCCTGAGGTGTGGGTGCTTTGGGTCGGCGGCGCGATAGCGGGTATCACCAACGTCATCATGCTCGGCGTGGGCGTTTCTGTGATCGTGAACCGCTGGTTCAGGGTGAACGTTGGCTTGTTCATCGGCATCTGCACCGCATTCACCGGCTTTGGCGGCATGCTCTTCATTCCTATCGGTCAGTCGCTTATAGAAAGCGCAGGTTGGCGCGGCAGCTACATCACGTTGGGTGTTGTCTCGCTGGTGGTGATGGTCCTGGGTGTGCTGCTTCTGTTCTCCAACCGTCCTGAAGACCGAGGCTTGCTGCCCTATGGCACTGCAAAGGCGGCAGCCAAGGCGGCTGTCACACAGGAAGAGGAGATCCATCCGCTTTGCGTGCACCCCAAGGTTGCCCGCAGGTCCATTGTCTTCGTGCTGGTTTTTGCTGCCGGCCTGGTGACGAACACGGTATGCAACATCAATGCCTACTTTGCCACCTATGTGAATTGGTTCAACGCCCAGCCCGAGGTAGCTGCGGGAATCATCATGGGCGCGTTCGTGACGGGCGCCGAGCTCACTGCGTTCAACAGCGCCGGCAACGCTCTGGGCAAGCTGGGCCTGGGCTTCTTCTCGGACCTGAACCTGAAGGCTACACTGTTTGCGCTGGTAGGTTGTGGTGTTCTGGGATTGCTGTTCATGTGGCAATTCCCCACCACCGTGCTGCTTCCCATTGGCTCGGTACTCATGGGCTGCTTCATCGCGGCAGTGCTGGTGGTGTTCCCCATGTTGGTGCGTGCCTGTTTCGGCAACGGCGCTTCGTACCCGGTTATCTATGGGTACGTTTCCACCTCGCTCGGCCTTGGCGGTGCTGTAGGCAGCTATTTCTGGGCAGTGATCTCCGAGAACCTGGGCGGCTTCGATGCGGTGTTCTCGCTGGCCATCGTGTGCATGATCTTGGTGCTGGTGATGGGCTTGGCCGCATATGGTATGCGAGACAAGCTTCCGCGTGAGCGTTTCACGGAAGCCGACCTGTAAACCGGTAAAGCAAAAACTCTATTCGTCGCCGGCGGTGGGGATTCGTTCCTGCCGCCGGCTTCGCGTATATGCCATTTGCCGTATCTTCCTAGCTCTCCGTATTCTGCGGTTATTGCAAAATGCCTGCTCGAATTATGCATTGTCTATATGAAAACACGAACGCGTTCATGTCATGGACTGGGGAAGAAAGAGGGGTCATCAAGGGAAGCGGAGTTATGCGTGATGACGTGGGCGGCTACGACGTTGACGTCACCTGGTCTCTTGGCGATTCGGATTGCAAGATCACGTTCCATATTACGCAGACGGCAGGGGCGCATGCCATTGAGATCGATGAACTCATGACCAGCGGAGCCTTCATGGTGAGGATCCCCCGGTACTTCGGGTGGTCTCACTACAACGCGGTGATGGACGATGCCGTCAACATCGATGACGACGGCAATGTTCTTGAAAAAGAGCGTGCGCGCAATTACTTTGACGTTGCTGGCAATAGCGACTACGTTAAGCCCATCGAGAGTAACATCCTGTTCGATTACAAGACGAACTTCGACGAGGCGGATGAGACCTTCTCCGATGGGCGCCTGAAATACGCCATCCCCAACAAGTTCGTTCCGTATGAGTTCGACTATGAGGTGAAGACGAGCGGCAGCCAGGTGACGTTCGCCCCCGTTGCCATGTCTAACCTGATCAAGGGAACGGCCGTGAATGGCAAGCCGGCTTCAAGCCGTTGCCCGGAACGGTTTCCACCTCGGCAGCAGCAATAATCGAAGTCGCGGGGCCTGACGGCGCAACAAAGCGGACGTATACGTTGATGTTCAAGTAAGGGCACATCCACAAGAGACCTCTTCTTTCTTTGAGGGGTGGCATCCTGGCCTTTGCGTGCAATTCGGCCAGGATGCCACCATGCGGAGAGGGGCGATATCGCTCACCAGACAAGCCCGGCGATTGCGATAATCGCGGGCATGGTGACAATGCAGAAAATCGTGCTTAGGCAAATATCTTTTACCGACTGGGCGTAGTTGTTTCCCGTTAGTTGGGCAAAAATTGCCACATTCGATCCAATTGGTGCCGCCGCTGCAACAAGCAGGGTGATTTTAATGATGTTGTATTCTTCGGGGACCGGCGACAGAAGCGCCAGCGTTGCAACGGGGATAGCAACAAGGCGGATCGCCGATGAAGCGTAGGCTAGTTTGCTGGTAAAGATGCTTGTCAGAGGAAGCTGAGCAGCATAAATGCCAAGAATAATCATCGCTAACGGGCCGTTCATGTTCGCGATGGTGGCAAGGGCATCCTGCGCTAGTGCAGGCGGCTGAAGCGGTGCGAAGAACAGCACGAGCCCAATCATGAGGCTGATGACGATGGGGTTGGTCACTAGTGCCTTGGCGGAAATCCTGGACTTGTCCCCTGTGAACACCAAAAGGCCGTAAGTCCATTGAAGGATGTTGAGCAAGGCCACAAAAGACGCGACATAGAATACCGCTTCTTCACCTATGGTCGCCTGAACCAAAGGGATCCCGATGAATCCAGCATTGGAGAACGCTGATCCAAAGTGCTCAACTGGGTGTTTCCTAAAGAAAAGGCGTGATAGGGCAATAGCGAGCAACAGCGCGATCAATGACGCGAGGAATGAGATGGCGAAACCAATGAGCGCCTCTTCAGAAAAATCCTTGATATAGGAGTTTATGATCGCCGATGGCATTACAACGTAAAGCACCATCTTCCCGAGTTGGGCGCTTCCCGTATTGTTGACGATATTCGCCTTGAACAGGAAAAAGCCGATTGCCATGTAGATCAGCATTACGATGTTCTGCTGAACCAGGAGTATTGCGATGTCCATTGCGTCGTGCCTTTCTCGAATGAGGCCTGCAACCCATAAGAGAAATGTAGTAAAGAACACAGATAGAGTCCAATATATATACCCGTATACCCATATAGGAATATCGATATTAGAAATCTTTGTTTTGTTGCCTTGATTGCAACAAGCAAATGCAATGAACGTGTTCATATAAATAATTCTATATATAAACATACATCAATATGTAGTGGACGTTATATATTGCTCCTCCTATATTGAACCCAAGTAAATAGCCCTGAATCGCAGCTTGGCTGCTTTGGCGCATGCGGCGTGTCGGGCTAGGGAGGCGGCTTGCTTACTTTGCATCAAGGGGTGTGCTTGCAAGCCCGAAAAAGGAGGAAGCTATGGAAAACAGTGAACTTGAAAAGCTGCTTGCCGAAGCAAGGCATAGCGTATACGCGCAGCAGCATGAGCAACGAAGAATCGGCTTAATCGGTCTGAATTCAAAGGCTCAAAAGGGGCAAATCGAATTTACGGGTTCATCGCTTATGCAGCATTTTCCCATCAATGAAATTGCTATGTCGGCTGATTTGCCCATGAAGGTGTACAACCGTGCAATAAGTGGCTATAAAACCCAAGACCTCATCGATAACATCGGCCCTTTGGTTTTGGACGTTGAGCCATCGAAGATCTTCATCAACATTGGCACAAACGACCTTGCTGCTGAAGATGTTTCCGATGAGCAGCTTCTGGCGAATTACAAAATCATTATCGATGCCATCCATGAACGCCTTCCCGAAACCAAGGTGTACATGATGGCGTACTACCCCGTAAACGAAAGCGGGGGAACCGATCAGCCCTTCGACCCTCATGCTTTCGATTTGAGGAACAACGCTGCCATCAATGCCATGAATAAGAAGCTTTCTGTGCTGGCCGGTGAGTGGAACTGTGAGTGGGTTGATGCCAATGCCGGCCTGCGTGACTCCGAAGGAAAGCTCCGTAAGGAGCTGACCGTAGAAGGCATCCATATGTACGCACAGGCATATCAGATCATCTTCAACAATCTTCTGCCCTACTTGGTCTAGGGCCGCAATACAAAGGAGCTTGCTATGAGCAACACAAAAACCAGGCCTCCTGAGCGTAAGAGCCTGATCCACTATATTCCCGTTGTAATTACGTGCGCCATGTTCGCTTTCTGCCCCGTCACGATACAGGCTGGTTGCCTCGGCCTGTTCTATAAGGACATGGCTGCGTCGTTCTCGGTCCAAACATCGTCCATTTCTCTGTTCGTTACCGTAGGTATGTTTGCTGCCGCCGCAGCGCTTCCCATCGTTGGCTCTTTTCTCAAGAAATACGATGTTCGCATTATCAGCTCAGCGCTGGTACTTATTGCGGCAGCCACCCTATTGGGCATGGCTTATGCGGTTTGTGTCCAGATGATTTGGGTTTGTGGCGGCGTTTTCGTTGCATCGACCGTTTGCCTGATGAGCCTGGTGAATCCGACGCTGATCAACAAGTGGTTTTCCGACGGCGCTCGTACCATCATCGGCTTTGCTGCGGCAGGTGCTGGTTTGGGCGGAATCGTATTTTCCCAGGTTGGCGCTTTTGTTGGAGCTGCCTACGGTTATCAGATTGCGCTAACGGTGTATGCTG
>CAVBST010000029.1:0-20610 GCA_963598325.1 uncultured Prevotella sp.
AGTCCATCGCCATGCAGGTGCGCCTGCTGCAGCAGTCCGACGTCATCGAGGCGGAAGAGCCGTTTGCCAAGGGGCAGAAGGGTTCTTCGGCCATGCCCCACAAGCGCAACCCCATCACCGCGGAACGTGTGTGCGGCCTTGCGCGCGTGGTGAAGTCGAACGCCCAGGTGGCGCTTGACGACGTTGCCCTGTGGTACGAGCGCGACATCAGCCATTCCGGCGCCGAGCGCGTTGCCCTGGCCGACAGCTTCATTGCGCTGGACTACATGTTCGGCAAGATGCAGTGGATGCTCGACGGCCTGCAGACCTACCCCGCCAAGATGGAGCACAACCTGTGGCGCACCAAGGGCCTTATCTTCTCTTCGAAGGTTCTGCTGGCTCTGGTTCAGACGGGCATCACCCGCGAAGACGCCTACGTTATCGTGCAGCGCAACGCCATGAAGGTGTGGGCCGACATTCAGAACGCGGTCGACGGCCCCACCTATCGCGAGAATCTGGAGAACGATCCCGAGGCAACGCTCACTAAGGAGCAGCTCGACGAAATCTTCGACCCGTGGGATTTCCTTACCCGCAAGGACGTCGTGTTCGAACGCTTGGAGAAGCTGGAGTTCTAAGCCTGCGCCTCATATCGCATTCAATCGCCCTTGCCGCATTCGTGCTGCAAGGGCGATTTCTTGTTCAGAGACTTAAGTCTGTTGAGGGGCGCGCAGCGCAGGGGGATGCGGGCTGTAGCGCATCGCGGATTCGCGCGTCGGAGCAGTCGGGGCACCGGTGCGATGGGCACCGCGGTGTTGTCGCATGCTGCCGGTTTGCCGCCAGCACGGTAACCACCGGCCCGGCTCGCGTTCAGGGGCGTTTGCTACAGCGCGCTGCCGATGCTGTTCGATATGGGGGTGAACACGCGGATAAGGGCGTGGTTTTCACTGCTGTTGGTGTCGGAGGTGATCTGGGAAAGCCCCACAAACGAGCTGCAGATGCCGCTCGACACCAGGTGCTCGCCGTAGTCGTCCGACCCGCTGACGGTGTCGATGGCGAAATAGCATTTGTTCGCGAAGTTCACGCAGCACAGGGCCGTGGTCGACTTCACCACGAACCATTCGCCGCTCCAGCAGGGCGTGGCCATGGGGGTACGGGCAAAGCGGAACCACTTCTTGTCGTCGTAGCTGTAGGGCTGCGCCGCAGATCGGGGGGTGTAGGTTCCCAGGTTCGCGATACCGCCGCCGTAGCTGTAGATGCTGTTGAAGCCGAAGCTGAATCCGCTTTTCCCGTAGCCGGCAAGGTCGGGGCTCATGGAAGAGGGCAGCGTCATGGTGTCCGTCGTGGAAAGGTCGCCGGCCGATATCTTGGTGAGCGTGTAGTATGTGCCCGTTGCCTCGGCGCGCGGGGTTGCCACCACGCCGTCGGTTGCGGGGGTAACGCGCGTGGCGAAGGCCTTCTTCGAGGTGCAGGGAACGGAAACATCGCTCGAGCCGAACTTCGCCGCCTTCAGCGCCGAGCGCTCGTTGGCGGCATCGCCGCTTGTGTTGGGAGAAACCTGCCAGAAGGCGTATTGCCCCACTGCGGCAAGCGAGGGCATCTGCCAGTTCGCATCGCCGCTGTCTACCATGGTGATGGCCGAAAGCTCGGAATTGCTCAGCTTGCCGGTGTACACGCGCCACGAGGAAAGGTAGGTGTTCGATTCCGTCCACACCATGCCCTGGTCGCTGCAGCGCACATCCATGATCTCGTAGCCGTCGTCGGCGCCTTGCGCGACCTTCAGGGTGGTGACGCTCTTGCCGGTGGAAAGGAACAGCACGCCGGCCGTGTTGAGCGGGCTGGCGCTTTCGGTGGGGGAAAGGAACGCGGCAACGGTGTCGTTGTCGGCCCAAACCAAGGTGCCGTAGGGCATCTTGTACCTGCCGGATATCTTCACATGGTCGCTGTAGCTTGCCTGCTCGTAGCTGCTCAGGGTTTCCACGGCGTCTTCCGACACGCTGATGCTGCTTACCGTGGGTTCCTTGCCGCCGGTAAGCTGGCCGATGGCGTAGGTTGCGCCGCCGCCGATGGCTGCCACGCCGCCGATGGCAGCCGCGCCGATGATGAGGTTGCGGCGGGTAAGCAGCACCTTGGGCTCTAGGGCGCCTTTGGTAACGCCGCTGGCAACCTCGCCGAAGGCGGGGCCGAAGGTCTGCGGTTGCCGGCCGCCTTTCGGGCTGCGTCCGGGCGCAGAGGTGGAAAATCCCGGCACCGCACCTTTGCGCAAGGTGGGCTTGCCGGCGTTCTTCACGGAAGGCCTAACCGATGCGTTGCGGCCGCGTACGGCTACCTTGGGACGGGTGGCCCTGCTTGGTGTGTTCTGTCTGCGTTTGGTGGGCACATGATCTCCTGGAACAGCGTTCAGCCTGCTATTCGGCATGCAGGCTATGCCGAGGGGTATTGTGACATTTGGGTATCTGTTGGTTCTGCCCGAAACCCAATTGATACAATAATTGCAAACGGCACTGCGCGCGCCACGCATCGGTGCGCCCATGTTCGGCCGCTGCTTTCGCAGACAAGCCCGCAAGGGCTGTTGATACATGCTAGGAGGCATTGATGACTTCTATGAACAACAACGAGAACACCCGTCGCATCCTTCTCGTGGAAGACGAGAAGGCCATCCGCGATGCGGTAGCCGCATACCTTGAGCGTGAGAACTATTGGGTAACCGCCGTGGGCGACGGGCAAGAGGCGCTGGAGGAGTTCTCCAAGCACCACTTCGACCTGGTTGTGCTCGACCTCATGCTTCCCCGCGTTCCGGGCGAACGCGTGTGCCGCGCCATCCGCGACAACTCCGACACGCCCATCATCATGCTTACCGCCAAGGGCGAAGTTGAAGACCGCATCATCGGCTTGGAGCTTGGCGCCGACGACTACCTTATCAAGCCCTTCAGCCCCCGCGAGCTGGTAGCGCGCGTTCGCGCCCTGCTTCGCCGCGTGCACTCCGATTCCGAGCCCCAGCGCGAGGTTCTGGAGTTCGGCGAGCTCACCATCGACATCTCGGGCCACAAGATCATGGTCAGCGGCAAGGAAGTCGACCTTACCGCTTCCGAGTTCAAGCTGCTTACCACCCTGTGCCGCTACCCCGGCCGCGTGTATTCGCGTATGGAGCTGGTGGAAAAGGTGCTCGGCTACGACTTCGAGGGCTACGAGCGCACCATCGACTCGCATGTGAAGAACCTGCGCGCCAAGATCGGCGACAACCCCCGCAACCCCAAGTGGCTGCATACGGTGCATGGCGTGGGCTACCGCTTCGAGGACCCAACGAAGAGCAACTAGCTGAAACGAGCCGACCCCAGCGGCGCGCCTTTGACCCGTGTGGGCACAGGCGCGCCGTTTCTTGTTTGGGGCGGTAGAGGGAAGGAGGGCACCCCGTGTCCGCAGAGGTTAAGGGCTCCGATTGGGGCCAAGGCGGCGAAGAGCGCCCCGGATCGGTGAAGGAAGGGTTCAAGCTCTCGTTCACCAAGCGCGTGGTGCTGGTTGCCTTGGCGGTTTCCCTTATCACGCTGGTTTCGTGCATCGCCGTTATATCGGTGGTGTGGGAACAGCATTTCCAAACCTACACATCCGAGAACATCCAGCGCATCGCCGATTCCACGGCCGATTCCATTTCCCAGGGCTACCAGCGCTCGAACGGCGACTGGTACAACGGCGCCCTGACTGCGGCTTCTTCTGCCAGCACCCTGTACGATTCCATCTTCATCAGGGTGCGCGCGCAGGACGGCACGGTGCTCTACGACGATTCGCCCGATAGGGCATTGGGCCAGGTGGGAGCCAAGGAAACCGGTGGGAATGTGGCCACCGCGCCCATCGTGGCAGATGGTCAGCAGGTGGGCACCGTGTACGTGCGCGTGCATGGCTCGGAAACGCTGCTTACCCAGACTGATGCGGAGTTCCGCGAGAAGTCGTACCAGGCCATGGCCCTGGCCGGCGTTATAGCCATCGTGGTAGCCATCGTGGTGGGGTGCCTGTTCGCGCGTGGGCTGGCGGCGCCCATCCGTCGCATCACCAATGCGGCGAAGGCCCTGAAGGAAGGCGACTACTCGGCGCGCACCGGAATGAAGGGCAACGACGAGATCGCCCGCTTGGGCAACATGTTCGACCTGATGGCCGACTCCGTCGAGCAGAACCGCAAGCTGGAGCGCCGCCTGGTAACCGACGTGGCCCACGAGCTGCGCACCCCGCTTATGGCCATCCAGTCTACGGTGGAAGCCATGATCGACGGCGTGTTCGAGCCCGATGAAGAGCGCCTGGAAACCCTGAACTCCGAGGTGCGCCGTCTTTCGCGCCTGGTGGATGCGCTGCTGAAGCTTTCGCGCCTGGAAAGCCGCACCAAGCCCATCGAGCGCAAGAAGGTGGACCTTACCGAAATGCTCTCGGCGGTTGTCTCCACCCACCAGGCATACATCAACGAAGAGGGCCTGAGCCTGGAATTCCAGTACGACCCGCACGTCTACGTCTACGGCGACGCCGATCTGCTGCGCCAGGCGGCGGCGAACCTCATCTCGAATGCGGTGCGCTACACCCCCGAGGGCGGCACCATCACGGTGATGGCCAAGAAGGGAGACCTTATGGGCCAGATCGTGGTGCGCGATACCGGCATCGGCCTTTCGCCCGAGGAAGCGAAGATGGTGTTCCAGCGCTTCTGGCGCGCCGACCCCGGCCGCGCCCGTGCAACCGGCGGCTTGGGCATCGGCCTTTCCGTGGTGAAGGAAATCGTGGAGCAGCACAACGGCTGGGTGCGCGTGGAAGGCCGCCCGAACGAGGGCTCGTGCTTCACCATCTACATTCCCCTCTACACAGCGGAATCGGAGCGTAAGCGCCCGGCACGCCCCCGCTTCGGCGCATAGGGGGCGGCTGCATTCTTGCCGCTGGGCGCCGGCAAAGGCAGGCGGCGGCCACGGTTATTGCCTGTTCAGGCGGGGAGCGTTCCGGCTGCAAGCCGCGGCATCAGAGGGCGCCGGCCTACGGTGGGCCTCGTTTGCCCTGGGGTGCTTTCATCCTGCGTGAATTTTTCTGCGCCTGCTGCGAAGATGCTCCATAATAAGCAGGTGCGAATAGGCCCATAGGGAAGGATCATCATGTCCGTAATCGACATCAAACCCGATGCACAGGGAAAGGTGCGCGACCTGTACGACCTGGGAGACAAGCTGCTCCTGGTTGCCTCCGACCGCATTTCCGCTTTCGACTACATCCTCGAAGACGAGATTCCGTACAAAGGCCAGGTGCTCACGCAGCTTTCCTGCTTCTGGTTCGACCTTCTGTCCGACGTGGTGGACAACCACCTTATCTCGGCCGATGTTGCCGACCTGCCCGAGCAGTTCAAGCCCTATGCCAGCCAGTTGGCCGGCCGCTTCATGCTGGTGAAGAAAGCGAACATGTTCCCTGTCGAGTGCATTGTGCGCGGTTACCTTACCGGTTCCGGCCTGAAGGACTACCAGAAGACGGGTTCCGTCTGCGGCATCAAGCTGCCCGAAGGCCTGGTGAATTCCTCCAAGCTGCCCGAAACCATCTTCACCCCTTCCACGAAGGCGGAAATCGGCGACCACGACGAGAACATCAGCTTCGCCAAGACCGTTGAGCTCATCGGCCAGGAAAGCGCCGAGGCCATTCGCGACCTTACCATCAAGGTGTACGAGACCGCAGCCGATCATGCCCGCGAGCGCGGCATCATCATCGCCGACACCAAGTTCGAGTTCGGTGTGTACGACGGCAAGATCATCCTGGGCGACGAGGTGCTTACCCCCGATTCCTCCCGCTTCTGGGCAGCGGATACCTACAAGGTAGGCGAAGAGCAGCCCAGCTTCGACAAGCAGTTCGTGCGCAACTGGCTCAACGAGAACTGGGATCGCCAGGGCAATCCGCCGCGCCTTCCCGAAGAGATCATCAAGAAGACCAGCGAGAAGTACATCCAGGCGTACGAGAAGATCACGGGCAAGACGTTCGTCGCCCAGTAAGCAGCTTCTGCGCCTACCGAACAGAGCAACAACAAGGAGAACCCAGGGATGTCCCAACGAAACCCGATGAACGAGCGTTACACCACCAACAAGCCGCAGGGGGTAACGCGCAAGAGCGCCGCATCCGCCAAGCCGGTGAGCAAGGCGGCTTCCTCGGTGCGCACCGCTTCGTCCAAGCCCGAGAAGAAGGGCCTGTTCGGCGGGTCCAAGGGTTCCAGCACCCCGGCCAAGGCTGCACCCGCGAAGGAGTCGACGGCGAAGGAAAAGCCGTCCAAGGCCAAAGCTGCCAAGGTCGAGCCCCTTTCCAAGGAAGAGCAGCAGGCTGCCCGCAAGCACAACAAGGACTTGGAGAAGCAGGGCAAGTCGGCCGCGCGCCAGCGCAACCGCGAGATCAACCGCTTCGTTCCCGATACCGAGGAATTCAAGCGCCTGAACCGCCGCCGCATGATCCTTTCGGGTGTGGGCTTCGCGGGCATGATCGTGGCCATCATCCTTTCGCTGGTCATCCCGCAGCTGCCGGCCGTCTCCATCGGCCTGATGATCGTGGCGTGGCTGTTCTTCTTCTTCGGCATGCGCATCGACACCAAGCAGCTGCGTCCGCTGCGCGAACAGGGCTACAACAAGGCCATGCGCCAGGCAGAGAAGAAGGCCCGCAAGAAGAAGTAGACGCCCCGGCGTGGTGCCCCTCTTCGCTGAGCTTGGCTGTTGCCATGGGCGTGAAGTGAAGGAAGCCCGCGGCAACGTGGCAAGATCGCTTTGACTGAAGGCGGCCATCGGAAACGGTGGCCGCTTTTTTAGCGTGTGGGCTAGGGGCATGGTGCGAGGTTGGCGGATGAGGGCCCAAGCCAGGGACGCTGCTCCCGCTGTTGGCGCAGGGCGGAACGCCCATTTTCTAGTTGATAGCATTTTCTTCTGCAGCATCGAAGGCTTGCTGAAAGCTGGCATAATAGTGCACATAGTTATGCACTATGAAGGAGCGCGTTATGTCCCTCTGCGTACCGATCAAAGATCTTCGCGACACCGCCGCATTCGACGAGATGGTTACGGCCAGCCCCACGCCGGTCGTCGTGACCAAGAACGGTTACGACCGTTTCGTTTGCGTGAAGAGCTCCGACTTCAGCCGCTGGGAGCAGGCCGAAGCCCGTGCCCGTCTGCTCGAGCGCATCATGATCTCCGAGCGCGAGCGCGCCGAGGGGCTTAGCGTCGATGCCTTCGAGGCAACGGCTGCCCTGAAGGAAAAATATGGCCTATAGCGTACGGATACAGCCCACCGCGCTGCGCGAGCTGGAAAGCGCGGTTGAGTACCTGCTGGCTTTCGGCCAGGGCACAGCTTCTTCGTTCATAAGCGAATGGGAAGCAATGATCGAAGACCTGCGCGATGGCACGGTGGAGCACTGGCTATCCCGTTTCGAGGTGCTTGCCCGCCTTGGCTACCACACTGTTCTGCTGAAAGGGTACGTAGTCCTCTTCTTCTACGAGGGTGAGCAGGTGGTAGTGTCTCATCTGTTCCATCAGAGCCAGGACTACGCGAACATCGTCTTGGATGGAAGATAACACGAGCGCTTTCGGCTGCTTGGTGTTGCAGGGCGGTTGAAGGATTTAGGTTTAAGCGGCCAGCAGAGGGGGCGGGAGAAGCGGGCGTAAGGCATGTTCCGCTTCCGTTGTTTGTCTCTGTGCTGCATTAGGAGGTTTTCATGAGACTGGTTTCTTGGAACGTGAACGGCTTGCGCGCCGTTATGAAGAAGGGCTTCATGGACGCCTTTGCCGAGTTGGATGCCGATGTGTTCGCCTTGCAGGAAACCAAGCTGCAGGAAGGCCAGATCCAGATGGACCTTCCCGGCTACCACCAGTATTGGAGCTATGCCCAGCGCAAGGGGTATTCGGGCACGGCCGTGTTCTGCAAGGAAGAGCCCCTGCAGGTTCTGCACGAAGTGGGCATTCCCGAGCTGGACACCGAGGGCCGCGTGGTGCTGTGCGAGTTCGCCAAGTACTGGTTCGTGGATGTGTACACCCCGAACGCGCAAAGCGAATTGGCGCGTCTTGACCACCGCATGGCCTGGGACGATGCCTTCCGTGATATGTGCAAGAACCTGGAAGCCGGCGTGCTGCCCGATGGCAGCGCAGGCAATGCGAAGCCCGTGGTGATGTGCGGCGACTTCAATGTGGCCCATCAGGAAATAGACCTGAAGAACCCGCGTACGAACCGCGGTAATCCCGGTTTCTCCGACGAGGAGCGCGCCAAGTTCACCGAGCTGCTGGACGCCGGGTTCATCGACACCTTCCGCACCTTGAACCCCACCACCGAAGGTGCGTACTCGTGGTGGAGCTACCGTTTCCACGCGCGCGCCAACAATGCGGGGTGGCGCATCGACTACTTCCTGGTAAGCGAGGCCCTGCGCGAAAACGTGCAGATGGCCAATATCTATTCCGAGATCATGGGATCGGACCACTGCCCGGTTTCGTTGGAGTTGGACTTGTAGCGCCGGGTTGAATCGGGGAGCGCCAGCTTTGCCCTGGCTGGTTTGCAGGGCAGCGGCGGGATGGCGGCAGCGCCCGAGCCGTGCGGTCGGCGCGCCCTGGAAACCTCAATAGCGCTACAATGGTGCGATACGTTTTCAAATGGCTGGAAGGCAACGATGGCAGACAACGAAATGGACTTGGACAAGATCGAGCAGGGCGTTCGCCTGATCTTGGAAGGCGTTGGGGAAGACCCTAACCGCGAAGGGCTTCTGGAAACGCCGGCCCGCGTGGCGCGTATGTACCAGGAATGCTTCTGCGGCCTGCATCAAGACCCGGCCGTCCATTTCGAGACACTGTTCGACGAGCACCACAACGAGATGGTCATCGTGCACGATATCCCGTTCTATTCCATGTGCGAGCATCACCTGGTGCCGTTCTTCGGCAAGGCGCATATCGCCTACATCCCCTCCAAGGAGGGCAAGATCTGCGGCATTTCCAAGCTTGCGCGCTTGGTAGAAGTGTTCGCCCGTCGCCCCCAGGTGCAGGAGCGCCTTACCTCGCAGGTGGCCGATACGTTGGTGGAGCAGTTGAACCCTAGCGGCGTGGCGGTTGTGATGGAAGCCGAGCATCTGTGCATGAGCATGCGCGGTGTTAAGAAGCCGGGGGCGAAGACGCTCACGAAGGCCATGCGTGGTATATTCGAGGACGATACGGCGGCCCGTGCCGAGGCGCTGTCGCTGTTGGTGGGCCGCTAGCGCCTGAGCCGGGTTTCCGGCATGTGCTGAAGAAGAGCGAAAGGAAGCTTCAATGCGTTGCGTTATCTCTGTTTTGGGTAAGGACCGTAGCGGTATCGTTGCCGGCATTTCCGGGGTTCTTTCCCAGAAGGGCGCCAGCATCGACGACATCAACCAAACCATCCTGGGCGACATCTTCAGCATGACCATGCTGGTGCGCCTGGACACCGAAACCGCCGGCTTCAACGAGGTTCAGGAAGCCCTGGCGAAGGAAGCGGACGAACTGGGCGTTCAGGTGATCCTGCAGCGCGAAGACGTGTTCCAGTTCATGTACAAGATCTAAGCGAAAGCGAGCATACGGATGAGCGAGTCCCCACAAACGGGCGCAGAGGGTATCCCCCAGGGAATTTCATGTGCATCGGAGGCGAAGGGGGAATTCGCGGCATTCGTAGACACCATCGCCGCCCTGCGCGCTCCCGACGGCTGCCCGTGGGACCGCGAGCAAACGCACGCCTCCATTTCCCGCAACATGATAGAAGAGGCCTACGAGGCCGTAGACGCCATCGAGCAGGGCGACGTTGCCCATCTGCGTGAAGAGCTGGGCGATGTGCTTTTGCAGGTGGTGCTGCAAAGCCAGATCGCAGCCGACGCCGGCGAATTCACCGTAGCCGATGTGTGCCGCGACGTGAACGAGAAGATGATCCGCCGCCATCCGCATATCTTCGGCAACGAGTCTGCCTCGTCTGCCGAAGATGTCCTGGGTATTTGGGACAACGTGAAGTTGGCCGAGAAGAGCGCTGAAGATGCTCAAGGCTCACAGCCGAAAGGCCTGCTTGAAAGCGTGCCGGTGGGCTTTCCGGCCCTTCTGCAGGCGTACAAGATATCCAAGAAGGCCGTTGCCGTGGGCTTCGACTGGGATTCCGTCGAAGACGTTTGGGCGAAGGTCGATGAAGAGATCGCCGAGTTCAAGCAGGCTTGCGCCAACGGTAGCGAGGCCGAAAAAGAGCTTGAGTTCGGTGACGTGCTGTTTTCCCTGGTGAACGTTGCGCGTAAGGAGCATGTTGATGCTGAAACCGCGCTTCGCGCCACCTGCCGCAAGTTCCGCGAGCGTTGGGCCTTCATGGAAGGCGCTGCCTGGGGGCAGGGCAAGCGTATAGAGGAACTGGACATGGCCGAGCTGCAACAGCTGTGGGACTTGGCCAAGAGCGCACATGTGGGCGAGCCCCATGACTAAGATCTATTCCCGCACGGTGCCGTTGGGCACCGATATCGTTGATGCCTTCTGCCTGCTGCAGAAGGGCTTCACCGACCAATTCGTCTACTACGACAAGGAAAACCCGGTGCGGTTGATGGGGCTGGGCCGCTGCATCGCGCTAACGTCGCTCGCAGATGCCGATGTGGCCAGCCAGGACGGCGAGCACAGTCCGGTGTTCTTTTCCTTCAACCGCTTCGACGCCGAAAACCCCAAGCCCGCCGACGACATGATGGCGGCATTTCCCCGCCTGCGGCTGATGTTGCCCGAATTGGTGCTCATCGAAGATGGCCGCGGAACGTTTTTGCAGGTGAACAGCCTGGGTCCTGTGTACGAAGGCCGGGTGAGCCGTTTCGTGCGCCATGCGCGTGAGGCGCAGCCGCGCAGCCATCGCAACATCGAGTACACGCTTCAGCGGGACTCGTTCGAGCAGTGGCAGCGCATCGTGGACCTGGGCCTTTCCCGCATCCGCGAGGGGCGCATTGCCAAGCTGGTGCCATCGCGTCGGGTGGGGCTTCAGGCGAAGGAGCCCTTTTCCTCGAAGGACCTGCTGGTGAACCTTATCGACGGCAGTTCCCAGGGAACGGTGTTCATGTACCGCTATGGCGACGTGTTCTTCTGCGGGTGCACCCCCGAACTGCTTCTTCGCAAGAACGGCTGCAGGGTGCGTAGCATGTGCCTGGCCGGAACGTGCCCTCAGGGCGCCACGGAAGAAGAGCGGGTTCGCTATGCCGCCGAGCTTATGGGCAGCGACAAGAACCGCCGCGAGCACGAGTACGTGGTCGAGTTCATGCGCCAGGTGTTCGCGCGCAACTGCTATGAGGTGAGCATCCCCGCCGAACCAGAGATAAAGCCCCTGCGCCACGTGCAGCATCTGCATACGCCCGCAGCCGCCAAGGTGATGGAGGGAGCCACGCTCTTGGGGCTGGCAAGCCAGCTTCACCCCACGCCGGCGCTTTCCGGCACCCCGGTGGGCGAAGCGCTCATGACGCTGCGCGAAGCCGAGGGCTACAATCGCGGGTTCTTCGGCGGTGCCGTCGGGTTCGTTGACGCCGAGGGAAACGGCGAGTTCTCGGTGGCTATCCGCTCGGGCGTGTTCGACGGCGAGCGCGGCTGGCTCTATGCCGGCTGCGGTATCGTGGAGGGCAGCGATGCGAAGAGCGAGTTCAACGAGATAGACTTGAAGCTGAAAACGATCTTGAGCGCCTTCGAGGCGCCGAGCGAAGGGTAGGGAAATGGGAAACGCAGCAGTGACCCCCGGCGAGCTGGGACGCTACATCGGCGCCTTCTTCGACGAGCTGATTCGCGCCGGCGTCCACGATGTGGTGGTAAGCCCCGGCTCGCGTTCCACCCCGCTTTCCATGGTTGCCTACGAGGCGCACCGGCGCCTGGGCTCTACCTTCAACCTGTACCTCGATGTGGATGAGCGCGGTGCGGCATTCTTCGCTCTTGGCCTGGCAAAATCGACCGGGCGCGCCGTGTGTGTGGTATGCACATCGGGCACAGCGGTGGCGAATTGGTATCCGGCTGTTATGGAGGCGAACGCCTCCCGCGTGCCGCTTATCGTGCTTTCCGGCGATAGGCCCGCGCGCCTGCAGGGCCTGGGCGCTCCGCAAACCTGCGACCAGGAAAAGGCGTTCGGCGGCTATGTGCGCCGCTTCTTCGCCATGCCCGAGCCTTCCTCCGATACCCGCCGTATTGCCCATGTGCGCCAGGTTGCGCGCGAAGCGGTGATAGCGGCGGCCCCGGCAACGCACTTCAGCGCGCCGGTGCACATCAACTTCCCCTTCGACGAGCCGCTCACTCCCGACTTGACGGTTGAGGACCTGTTCTCGGAAGGGCGCATCGCTGCTGGCGACGACCTGCCCGCAACGGTTCTGCCCGAGCGCTTCCTTGCCCCGCACGATGCCCAAGAGCTGGCGCGGTTCTTGGACGCGCACCGGGTGGTTGTGCTTGCGGGCGAGGGCACGTTTTCCTGCCAGGCCCTAACCGACCATGCCCGCCGCGACCGCGAGGCGCAGGCCCTGCTCGCCTTTGCCGAGCGCTTCGACGCGCCTTTGCTGGCCGACCCCCTTTCGCAGCTGCGTTCGTTCCAGCATCCGGCCGTTATCTGCGGGTACGACAGGATAATGGCAAGCGACGACATGCCGGCCTTCGATGCAGTGGTCCGTTTCGGCCGCTACCCCATATCCAAGCGCGCCGCCCAAGTGGTGGAAGTGCTGCGACCTGCGCAGATCGTGGTGGATCCGCTGCAGACGCGCGATTTCAATTCGCAAACCACCACCTTTGTGGCCTCCGATCCGCTTGATTTCGCGGTGGCCATGCTCGAAGCCGGTGGCGAGCCGGGCAGTGCGCTGGCAGCCGATACTGCGCTGCCCCAGAACATCCACGAGTGGGGCTTGCTGGACCGAGCGCGCACCGAGAAGATGCTCTCCTGCGATTTCGATTCCGAGCCGGCCTTGGAAGGCTCGTATGTGCGCGCCCTGCTGGACGAAATGCCCGCCGAATCGCTGCTGTTCAGCGCGAACAGCATGTCGGTGCGCGCCATCGATGCGTTCTACGTGAGCAACGCCAAGCGCCTAACCGTGCTGGCGAACCGCGGCCTGAACGGCATCGACGGCACGCTTTCCTCTGCGTTGGGTGCCGCGCAGGGCCGGGGCCAGACCGTGTTCCTTACCGGCGACCTTACCTTGCTGCATGACCTTAACGCGTTGGCGCTTCAGGGCGAGATGCTGTTGCGCGAGGGCGAAGGCGCCCACCGCCCCAGCGTTTTGGTGGTTCTGCTGAACAACAACGGCGGCGCCATCTTCGACATGCTGCCGCAGAAGTCGGAGGACCCGTATTTCGAGCGGCTGTTCCTTACCCCGCAGCAGGTGGATTTCCTTGTCGCGGCGCAAGCGTTCGGCGTCCCCGCCAGGCGCGCAAGCACCCCGGGCGAGTTCAGGGAGCTTTGCCGGGAGTTCATGGGCAAGCCGGGCATTTCCCTTATAGAGGTTTCGCTGCCTCTGGCTGGGGTGAAGGAAAGGTACGGCCGTTTCTAAGGCAACGGCTGCATTGACAAGAGGGATTGACGAGAGGGGCTTTTATGCACGATCACGCGTGCTGCGATCATGAGCACACCCATACCGGCCACCACGATTGCTGTGGCAGCCACAACCACGATGCCGGTGAAGGCTGCGGCTGCGGTCACGAGCGCGGCCATAGCCATGTTGAACACGATGCGAGCGCCGAGCTCCTTGCCGGCGGTTGGCAGATGCCGCGTAGGGCGGTTGCCCAAGATGCGCCGGATCCTGCCAGGGAATTCGATTTCCCTTGGAAGGGCCAAAGCCTCCATGTACGCCAGTGGGGCGAGCAGGGCGCCATCCCGGTAGTTGCGCTGCACGGGTTCATGCAGACGGGTGCAAGCTGGGCAGCGGTTGCCGATGCGCTTTCTGCCGACCATTGCGTGTACGCCCTGGACTTCATCGGGCACGGGCAAAGCAGCAAGCCCACTGCGCCCGAGGCGTATTCGTATGATGCCGCCGTCGATTCGGTTCAGTCGTTCCTTCGTGAGGTTGCCTGCGCAAACGGGCAGCGCCGCGCCCATCTTCTGGGGTATTCCATGGGCGGGCGCGTGGCGGCGGGCGTTGCTGCCAGGGAACGCGACTGCCTGTACTCGCTGGTGCTGGAAAGCTGCAACCTGGGGCCTGCCTCGGAGGACGGCCGCTCGGCGGCGGGACAGCGCAACGGCGAATGGGCTGCCCGATTGCGCACCGATGGCATCGAGCCCTTCGTGGACTACTGGGAGCAGTTGCCCCTGTTCGCCACGCAGCGCGAGCTGGGCTTAGACGAAGCGCAGCGTTCCGAACGCTTGGCGAACGATGCCGAAGCCATGGCGCTGTGCCTGGAGGGCATGGGCAAGCACACCATGCCCTTGGAAGACGATTCCTTCGCCCAGCTTTCGGCCACCTGGGTGCCCATCAAGTACCTGTGGGGCTACGATGACGCGAAATCGCAGCCCATCGCCCATCGCTTCGAGCACGAGGGCTTCGACGTTACCTCGTTCGGAACCGGGCACAACGTGCATTTGGAAGCCCCCGCGCTATACACTAAGGCAGTGAAGGAATTCCTGTCGGGCATCGAGCCGAAAGCGCTTTAGCGCGCTCTGCCCGGCAACCAACATAAGGAAGGACATACTATGAGCGACTTCCCCTGGGAAAAGGTGAAGGACTACGACGAGATCATCTACGAGAAGATGGATGGCATCGCCAAGATAACCATCAACCGCCCCGAGTGCCGCAATGCGTTCACGCCCAAGACCAACGTGGAGCTGTTCGACGCGTTCTCGCTTGCGCGTGACGACGCCAGCGTCGGGGTGATCATCCTTACGGGCGCCAACCACGACGGCAGGCCGGAAGACCAGGCCTTCTGCTCGGGCGGCGACCAGAAGAAGCGCGGCAACGGCGGCTACGTGGGCGAAGACAACATCCCGCGCCTTAACGTGCTCGACTTGCAGCGCCTGATCCGCGTGGTGCCCAAGCCCGTCATCGCCATGGTGAATGGCTATGCCATCGGCGGCGGCCACGTGCTGCATATCCTGTGCGACCTTTCCATCGCTGCCGAAACGGCCAAGTTCGGCCAAACCGGCCCGCGCGTGGGCAGCTTCGACGGTGGCTACGGTGCCTCGTATTTGGCGGCCATCGTGGGCCAGAAGAAGGCGCGCGAGATCTGGTATCTGTGCCGCCAGTACACCGCGGCCGAGGCTTTGGACATGGGCCTGGTGAACAAGGTTGTTCCGTTCGACCAGTTGGAAGCCGAATGCGTTTCCTGGGCGAACGAGATGCTGGCGCTTTCCCCTACGGCCCTGCGCTTCCTGAAGGCTTCCTTCAATGCGGCGACCGACGGCTATGCGGGCCTGCAGCAGCTTGCCGGCGACGCCACGCTTCTGTACTACACCTCCGACGAGGCCAAGGAAGGGCGCGACGCCTTCAAGGAAAAGCGCAAGCCCGACTTCGACAAGTTCCCCAAGTTCCCCTGATAGCTGCCGGGATCGCGGTCGAGGGGCTAGAGGGGCTTTTTCGGCGGCCGGCCGAACAAGAATAGGATGTGATTCGTGCGATGATCACTAGTTTTGCAGATATGGCATACCGCAAGGCGGGGCAGACGTTCTTCTGCGTGCAGCGCGAGGGGCGCTCGGTGGCGTTCAGCTACCGCCGCGCCCGTTTCGCCGCTGCGGCGCTGGCCGGCGAGCTTGCCAAGCACGGCTATAAGCGCGGCACCACCATTGCCTGCAACCTGTACAACGGTGCGGAAGTGGTGCTGCTCTCGTTGGCGGCGGCATACGGCGGCTTCACCTTGGCGCTGCTGAACCCGCGCCTTTCTGCCGATGAGCAGCGGCTTCGCTTGGTGGAGTTGGAAAACGCCACCGGTGAAGCTGGCATCGACGTGCTGGAGCGCCGTAACGTGGAGCGCCTGATGATCGATGCCACCGGCTACGACCTGGTCGAGTTCGCCGACTTGCCCGAAGCCCAGCTGCCCGGCGTTGCCGCCCTCGAAGCGTACGCTCGCGACTGCGAGGCTGCGTGGGATGCGCACGAAGCCGGCATCGTCATGTTCACCTCCGGTTCGTCGGGAACGCCGAAGGCCGCCATGCTCCCTTGGGCGTGCATCACGGCATCGGCTGCTTCCCTGAACGAAGCGCTGATGGAACCGGGCACCGGCGTGTGGCAATGCGTGCTGCCCATGTGCCACATCGGCGGTTTCCAGATCATGGTGCGCTCGCTGCTGAACGGCAGCTCGTTCATCGTCTACGAGAACTACAGCCCCCAGCGCATCCTGAACGACGTGCTGAGCTTCCGCGCCACGCACATCTCGGTGGTCGACAAGATCTTGGCCGACCTGGTGGAACACGATCACGACAAGGTGCTCAGCCAGTACAAGTGCATCCTTCTGGGCGGCGCGGAACTGAACGGCAAAACCATCCGCGGCGCCCTGCGCGCCAAGGCGAAGGTGTATTCCAGCTATGGCATGACCGAAACCTCGAGCGCAGTGGCCACGGCGCTCGTGACCCGCGGCTTCGACGGCGGCCTGCAGATGCTGCCCGGCTACGAGGCCCGTGTGGTAAGCCCCGATGCGGACGGCATCGGCCAGCTGCACCTTAAGGGCGCGGGCATCTTCGAAGGGTACTTGAATGCCCGCAAGGCCCAGAGCGCCGACGGCTTCTTCGTAACGGGCGACCGCGCATCCATCGACCGCAACGGCTTGCTGCGGGTGTATGCCCGTACCGAGGACCTCATCATCTCGGGCGGCGAGAACATATATCCGGCAGAGGTGTGCGACGTGCTGCTGAACATCCCCGGCGTGAAGGACGCCTACGTGTTCGGCACCGCCGACGAGGTGTGGGGGTATCGCCCCGTGGCCTTCATCGAGGCTGACTATTCGGCCGAAGCCATTGCGCACGACCATGAGGTTCTGGGGCTTTCGCCTGATGAAACGGGGATATCGGCTGCTTCCTGCCCGCAGGAATTCGCCCATATGGTTCATGGCTACCTGGACGGCTGCATGTCGCGTCTGCATCATCCGAAGCATATCCTGGTGCTGCCGGAGTTCCCGCGAACCGTTGCGGGCAAGACGGACCGCCGCGCGCTCAAGCAGCGCTACGACAAGCGCATCGACATCAAGTCGCTTACGCTGTTTCGCGTGAAACAGCCGTTCATCCATCCCATCAAAACCAGCAAGGGAATCATCGCCGAGCGCGAGTCGTTCTTCGTGGAAGTGGAGGATTGGGCTGGGCGCACCGGCATCGGCGAATGCGTTTCGTTCAGCACCGATTGGTACTTGCCCGAAACCCTCGGCGAAGACTACGACGTGGTACGCGACCGCATCGCCCCCATCGTTTTGGGCGAGCGCTACCTGCACCCCAGCGAGGTTTCCGCTTCTTTGGCAACGTTTCCGGCTTTGGCGAAGTTCCCCATGGCGAAGGCTGCGGTGGAGCCGGCAATCTGGGACCTGTACGGCAAGATCGTGGGCCAACCGCTGGCTCAGCTTATAGGCGGCAGCGGCCAGCAGAAGGTGCCGGGCGGCGCCGTGGTCGGCATCGGCACACCCGAAGAAGTGCTGGCCAAGGTAGACGCGTTGGTGAAGAAGGGCTACACGCGCGTGAAGCTGAAGGTGCAGCCCGAAGGCTGCTTCGAGTGCGTTTCCGCTGTGCGCGAAGCTTATCCCGACCTCACCATTATGCTCGACGCGAACCAATCGTTCGACGAATCGAACCTGAACGTGCTGTGCAAGCTCGACGCGCTGGGCCTTGCCTGCATCGAGGAGCCGTACAACCCCGCTTATGTTCCCCTTAGCGGCGAGAAAAGCCTGTTCGTGCGCCTTTCCCTGCTGCAGGACGAGCTGAAAACGCCTGTCTGCCTGGACGAATCGGTGGTCACGGCCAGCGATATGCAGCAGGCCATGGAGTTCGACAACCTGAAGTGCTACGCGCTGAAGATCGCCAAGTTCGGCGGCATCCAGCCCACGCTCGATTTCTACGAGTGGCTGCGCAGCTGCGGCAAGCAGGCCTGGATGGGCGGCATGTTCGATACCGGGGTGTCCAAGCGCATGCACGCGGCATTCGCCACGTTGCCCGGCATGGAAATCCAGCCCGACGTTTCCGACTTCGGTGCGTACTTCAACCACGACACGGCCATTCCGCCGCTTGAGCTTTCCAACGGCGAACTGCAGGTGAACCAGCCTACCCACCCTGCGGGCTTGGGCTGCATCCTGGATAAGGAGTACCTGCGCTCTATCGCCATCGAAGAAGTAACCGTAACCACCGAAGGGTAGTTATCCATGAAGAAAAGGTTTCTGCTGATAGTTGCCGCATTGGCCCTGGTGCTCTGCACGCCTGCCGCGGCGTTTGCGTCCAGCTCGGCGTTCGACAAGGGCTCGGCCGAGGGCTCAACCTACCAGGACCAGGTTACCGGCAACGCCTTCCTAACGGAGCGCGACATGCGCGGCCTGCAGGTAGGGTGCGACTTGTACTGGGCCGGGCAAACCCTGAATGCCACCGACCTTTCGGTGGGCCAGGGCAGGGGAGGCAGCGCCCTTCTTGCCGGGCAGGAGCTCAACATCTCCAGCTCGCAGATCGCCGGTAGCTTGCGGGCGGCTGGCCAGGTTGTGGAGGTGCGCAATACCCAGGTGGGCAACAACCTCACCATTGCCGGCAGCAGCGTTTCCGTCGATGCGCAGACCACGGCAAACGGCGTGTACATTGCGGCGTCGGAAGTGAGCCTTGCGGGTACGTACAAGGGCGCTGCCATCGTTGCGGGCTCAGCGAGCTTGGCCGGCACCTACGAAGGGGACGTGCAGGCGCTTGCCGGCACGGTGTATGTTGCCAAGGGCACAACGGTTGCCGGCACGCTCACTGTTCCCGCCAACGCGCAGGTAACCATCGAAGAGGGCGCTTCGGTTCCCCAAGTGGAATACGATGCTGCCCTTCAAGGCGCATCGCAGGGCGATCAGGCGAATTCCGCTGCCATGCTGGTTGCCCCGTGCCTGTTCTCGTGCATAGCCCATATGCTGTTGGCCCTGCTCTTCGCGTTCCTGTTCGGCAATTCCCTTCGCCGTGCAACGCAGATGTGCAAGGAAAAGCCCGGGCGGCTGTTCCTTTCCGGAGCAGTGGCGTTCATTGCCGGCCCGTTCGTTGCCCTTCTGCTTTTATTCCCGTTGGTAACGGCGCCCATCAGCGCTCTGATGCTCATTGTGATGGCGGTGGTGTGGCTGTTCTCCATCCCGTTTGCCGGTTACGTGCTGGGGTGCCGCCTGTTGCCGAAGGTGCGCCCTATGGGCGCCGGCGTGTTGGGAACGCTCGCTCTTACCGTTGTGGCGTACTTGCCCTATATGTTCTTCGTGGTGCCAACGGTCTGCGCTATCTTCGTTGCGGGATACCTTGTTCAAAGGTTCCGCGAGGGGCGTTCGGCCGGCGAAAATCCCACATCGCCCGTCGAAGCGTAGCTTTTTGCCGACAATTGCCCTGAACTAAGCGGTTCGGTTGCTGGTTGCAGTGCCGAACCGCTTTCATTTCCCGTATCATTGCAGGTACGTTAAATTAATGGGTCTGCGGGTTAGTTTTTCGTTAATCCGCTGTGTGGCGCAAGTCCTGGAGGGCGTTGGCAATTGATTGAGTTCGGTGCGTTCTTATCGGCTTTGGCGGGAAGCCCCGTTCTTGCCGTTGTTCTCGTTCTAACCCTCGGCGCCACCGTAGTGAACGGCGCAACCGATGCCCCCAATGCCATTGCAACGGTGGTCGGCACGCGCAGCATGAGCCCGAATGCCGCAATCATGATGGCGGCAGCCTGCAACTTCATCGGCTTGGTGGTTATCACCTCGGTAAGCGCCGCGGTGGCAAAGACCATCTTCGGCATGGTGAATTTCGGGGGCGATAACCACGCGGCGCTGCTTGCGCTGGCGGCGGCGATGGTCGCCATCATCGTTTGGGGCGTTGCCACCTGGTATCTGGGCATCCCCACTTCGCAGAGCCATTCGCTTATCGCCGGCCTCACCGGCGCGGCCATCGCGCTTCAGGGTGGCATCGACGGCGTCAACGGCGCCGAGTGGATGAAGGTTGTCTACGGCCTGCTCATCTCCACGGGCCTGGGCTTCGGCAGCGGCTGGCTGTTCACCAAGATTGTGGAGCGTGTTGCTCGCAACACCGACCGCCGCCGTGCTGCCAAGGGCTGGCGTTGGGCCCAGTGCATTTCGGGTGCTGGCGTGGCGCTGATGCATGGCGCGCAAGACGGGCAGAAGTTCCTTTCCATTTCGCTTATGGGCATCATGCTGTGCATGGGCATGGGCGCCGATCCCGATAACGCGGCGTTCCCGTTCTGGCTCATCATCCTGTGCGCCACGGCCATGGGCTTGGGCACGGCCATCGGCGGCAAGAAGATCATCAAGAACGTGGGCATGGACATGGTGAAGATGGAAACGCACCAGGGCACGTGCGTGTGCTTGGCGTCCATCTTCTGCATCGGCCTGGCCACCTTTACCGGCATGCCCGTTTCCACCACGCATACCACCACCACGGCCGTTATGGGCGTGGGTGCGTCGAAGCGCCTCAGCAGCGTGAAGTGGAACAAGGCCAGCCACATGGTGCTTACCTGGGTGCTCACGTTCCCGGGCTGCGGCATCATCGGCTTCATCCTGGCGAAGGTGTTCCTGCTGTTCTAGA
>CAVBST010000030.1:0-20181 GCA_963598325.1 uncultured Prevotella sp.
GAAGGTCTACGACGGCACCCCGCTCACAGCAGGCGGCAGCATCGTCGGCATCGTGAACGGCGAGGACGCTGGCTTCCAGGTAACGGGCAGCCAGGCCGAGGTCGGCGAATCGAAGAATACCTACGAGATCAAGTGGAACGGCAACGCCGAGGAGTCCAACTACGAGCTCCTGGGCGAGACCGTGGGCACCCTGACGGTGACGGCTCAGTCCATCGACCCGGGCATCGATCCCGAGAACCCCGACCCCACTTACAAGGGCGTTCAGGTGGGCCAGCTTTCTAACGTTGAGTACAACGGAAAGGCTCAGGAGCAGAAGCCCTCTGTAGCCGACAAGGACGGCAACCCGCTTACTGAGGGCGTTGATTACGAGATTTCCTTCAGCAAGGACACCGTAAACGCAGGCGAGGTAACCGTGATCATCACCGGCAAGGGCAACTACACCGGCACCGTCGAGCGCACCTACCAGATCACGCCGAAGGGCTACACCGTGGTCACCGACTCCGCCGAGAAGGTCTATGACGGCGTCGAGCTTACAGCTGGCGGCAAGATCGATGGCATCCTCGACGGCGAGGATGCGGGCTTCCAGGTAACGGGCTCGCAGACCGGCGTGGGCTCCTCGGGCAATACCTACGTGATCAGCTGGAGCGGCAACGCAAAGAAGAACAACTACACGTTGGCCAGCGAGACTGTTGGGTCCCTGAAGGTCACACCTCAGTCCATCGACCCGGGCACCGATCCCGAGAACCCGGATCCTGCCTACAAGGGCGTAGAAGTTGGGCTTATCCCCAACGTTGAGTACAACGGAAAGAGCCAGGAGCAGAAGCCTTCTGTTACCGACAAGGACGGCAACCCGCTTACCGAGGGCGTTGACTACAAGGTCTCCATCAGCGAGGACACCACCAACGCCGGGACGGTGACCGTCAAGATCGAGGGCATCGGCAACTACTCCGGCACCGTCGAGCGCACCTATCAGATCACGCCGAAGGGCTACACCGTTGTCACCGACTCCGCCGATAAGGTCTACGACGGCGCCGAGCTCACGGCTCCCGGCAAGATCGAGGGCATCGTGGACGGCGAGGACGCTGGCTTCCAGGTAACGGGCAGCCAGACCGAGGTCGGCGAATCCAAGAACACCTATCAGGTTAAGTGGAACGCCAGCGCAAAGCAGTCCAACTACACGTTGACCAGCGAGTCTGTTGGTACCCTGACGGTAACCGCCTCCGACGAGCTTTCCGTGTCCGGCACCGACTACGTTGGCGTCTATGACGGCTCCGTGCATGGCGTTGCGGCCGTGGCTACGGTTCAGGAAGGCACCACTGTCGAGTACTCCACCGACGGCGGCAACACCTGGTCCACCGACGTGCCCACCGTCAAGGACGTTTCCGAGGTGGCCGTGAAGGTCCGCGCCACCAACCCGAACTACAGCGAGGCCACCGCCGAGTACATCCTGAAGGTGACCCCGGCTCCGTTGAGTATCGTTACCGGCAGTGCAACCAAGGTCTACGACGGCTCTGCGCTTACGAGCACTGATATGGCAATCACCGGCCTGGTTAATGGCGAAACCCTGATTGCCCGCACCACCGGCAGCCAGACGGAAGTTGGCTCCTCTGCCAACACCTATGCACTGGCAGGCGGCACGGCCAGCTTGGCTAACTACGAAGTTACGGAAACCTTGGGTACGCTTACGGTGACGGCAGCGGTTGCGCCTACGCCGGACAACACTCCGGGTAACAACCCGGGCAATGCTTCCGGTAATAACCCGGTTGCCAACAACGTGGCTCGTGCGCTGGCCGATACCTTCACTGCGGTAACCGGGGAAGAGGCAACGGCCACCCCTGAAGAGCAGATCTACGACGAGGAAAACCCCTTGGGTGCTGAATCCCATAGCTGCTGGGTGCACTTCTACATGCTTATCGGCATGGTGCTTACCGCGCTGTACGGCCTGTTCGTGGCATTCCGCCGCGGCAACCATACCCATCAGCTTAAGAAGGACATGAACGACGTAATGGGCGATGGTGGCGACGACGGCAAAGACCCCGTTGCCACCACCAAGCCCGCTGGAACGGAGGCCTAAACAATGAAGAAGAACAACATCATCGTTCTGGCCATTTCTGCTGTGGCTGCGGCTTTCCTGCTGTGGTTGTGGTTCTATCTCGGTTTCAACCACATCGACAACCCGCTCGACCTGGTTCTTACCATCGTATGGTGGGTGGGCATTGCCGCTCTGGTTGTGCTTATCAACTATTTGGAGCGTAAGCGCCAGCGCCGGATCCGCACCATCTACGTTTCCCCTACGGCGCTGTACAACAGCGAGAAGGGCATCGTCGCCTTGAAGGAAGCTTCCTCCGTTGAAGCCATGGAAGGCATTCTTCAGCAGCTGGAGTACAACTTCGACAAGCAAGACCTACCTAGCAAGAAGACGTTCGACTATCGTTTCGTGGTTCAGACCAACGAGTACAAGGAAAGCGATTCCGATTCCACGGAAGGCGAATCCAACGAGCCGAAGTGGACCGGCACGGTAATCAAGATCGACCGCGAGAACGGCAATACCGAAATGGACTTTGCCAGCATTCAGGAACTCAGGACGGCACTGGCAGCATAGAGCACGCTAGATTAAAGCGGTCCTTACCAGCGCTCCCCGGCCAATGGCTGGGGAGCGCTGTATTTTGAGTGAAATGCGAGCAGGCAAATTCCAGCATGGGTAGAGGCGGCCTGAATGGCCGCTGGCACGACAAGCGATATGGGCCCTTGTCCTTCATTGAGGATGGGGAAGGGCCGCCTCGATTCTGTTGCCTCACTAATCGTTCGGAAACGTTTGCGATGGGCATGATGGGGATTCACGAATCGAAGAGGTGGCTCTGCTGGCCTCTGGGCAAACGCACATGGAGGTGGGCCCGATCTTCGGGCCGCGAATAAGCCTGCGGCTATGTTTGTGTGGGATGAACAGACCTAGATATCGCAGAAGGCTTATTCGTTGCGTTTGCGAGGGCAAATAACGTTTGAATCTGCCTAACAATTTGGTGGTTGTTTACCAAAAACAACCGTTTGACCTGCGGTGTTAATGAAATTAAAACACCATTGCCAAAAGCGTCACGTATGACGGAAATGTGTACGAAATAATACCCAAATCGCGTATATTGTTACCATTTTCGGCCATGAACTTGTTCTGAACGCGTTTCGAACCCGTTCATGCGATTTCGGCTGTTCGGCGAGTGGATCTGCGCTTGCATTCGGAAAGCAGCGGCGTACTATGAACCCACATTGAAACGGGGCTGCGAAAGGCACACCGCTTCAGTTGAAGCAAGAAAACCGCTCAGTATGGGGCTGAGCATCATCCAGGAGGATTCACATGTCTTACGTAGTTGCCATCTCTGCATTCTTTGTTGTTGCTGCTTTTGCTGCATTCATCAAGTTCGATTGCGGTAACGCTGCAGAGCTTCAGGCAAAGGCCGCTGAGGCTCGCCACGCTCGTCAGGAGAAGTTCGTTTCCGCTTCCAAGAACGTTTACCTTCGTCAGTTCGACGAGGCTGTTGCTTCCCACAAGTAAGCACTGAACCATAACTTTTCGCGCGAAAGCGTTAAGCGACTCCGGGAATCCTGGGGTCGCTTTTTGTGTCCCATGGATTTTGGCCAGATACATGGCTGGGCGCGCTGGGTGTTGGTGCAGTGGCGGGGCTTGGTCAAGCCCTTTGTCCGCCCTCCCTTGCCAGGTGAAAGGCGGCTATGCGCGATCCGGGGGCGCGTTGGGGATGTACGCAGTGGCCTGGTCTTCGTCTTGGATCATCTCGGATAGCCTTTTGTCCGCGCTCCCCATTGCGGGGGATGTTTGGGTTGCGAAGCTCAATGATTGTGTGTCCAGCTATACCCAAAGACTAGGACCGAACCAGCTATCCGCTGGCTGCGAACCAGTTTTGGTTGCTGCCAAGGAAGCCGTCCAGTCAGGGAAACGAAGAAGCCCCTCCGTTCTTATGAACGAAGGGGCTTCGAAGTCGATGAGCTTCAGCTCAAGCCTGGGCTGCCGTAGGGGCTATTCCTTGTGCTCCTCTACCGGCATGCCGTCTTCGGCTTTGCCGCCGCGCATCTTGGCTTCGAGGATTGCAAGCTGGCGCTCGGTTTCCTCGTCTTCAAGACGCTGGGCTTCCTTGCTGGCTGCGTAGTCGTCCTTGATCTTCTGGTTGTTGCAAAGCAGCAGGTACATGATGATCGAGACAGGCAGAGCGATTGCAGCGCCGCGGGCAACTACCAAGCCAGCGCCCATGCCGGCCAGGCCCTTGTCCATGTCGTCGCGCAGCATGTTGCAGGCAATCTGCGCGCATACGAAGCCCTGGATAACCATGATAACCACGAGCAGTGCGCCGGATGCTGCCAGCGATGCCTCATACAGCGGGTACAGGAACAGGCCGATAACCGTGAAGATGAGGTTGGTGCCGGCACCATCGTAGATGGAGTCCATGCCCTCGCGGCCGCCCGACTTGTAGCGAGCGTAGGTTGCGATGCAGTACGGAGGGCTCAACGGGCCGGCGAGTGCCGGGTAAGGAGCCACCAGCGAAAGGATAACGTTGCGGATACCGCAGATAACGTTGGTGCGGTTTGCGTTGAACTCGATGTGCTCGTCTTCGCGAACAGCGTTCAGGCCAAGCTCCTGCACGGTGATGAAGTCTCCGTAAGCGATGATCCATGCGGTGAGCGCATAGGGAATAGCGGTGAGCCAAATGGTGGGATCAGTGCTGAAGCCGATGCAGAACGGGGATACAGCCTGAACCATGGCGCCGAAGTCGGGGATAACGATGATCTGGCCAGAGAATTCGTACTTGAACTCGCCGGTAATGCCACCAATGACGAACAGCGCGAGCACGGCCCACAGGAAGCTGTAGTTGCCAAGCAGGGCCAGGAACTTGTTGGTGCCCATCTTATCGCGGACACGCTGGCTGAACATAAGCAGGCAGACAACGGTAAGACCAACCAGGCAACCGATGGTTGCGGTGTCCATTGCGCCGCCTTCCTTCAGGCGAGCTGCAACGGAGTTGATGCCAGCGCCAAGAACGATGCCGCCCTTCAATGCCGGTGGCATGATGGTGTTCAGCTTCTTTGATAAGCCTGTGGCGCCTAACACTATGAACAGTATGCCTAACTCTAACTGTATCGCGGTAAGCGCTTGTATTCGAACAACGCCTTCGGGGAGCGTTTCCAGATAGAGCACGATTACTGCCATAGCGGCGGTGATCCAACCGCAGATGGAGCTTTCGCCCAACAGCCAGTTCAGCGTGTAGCATGCCGTTTCGAACAGAACCAGGGCATATGCTACATCTGGGTCAAGGCCGAGCGTGGCGGTGAGGACTGCCAGTGCACCGTAGGATGTGCATGCATTCATCAAACCGGTGATCACTTCAGGACCAGAGATCTTGAAGTGGATGAACGGAATGCGAATGCGGAACATGCCAAGGCGAATGCACGGCTGGATGCCGCCATATTCACGTTTGAGAGCCATTCAAACCCCTCTCCTTGTCTTGTTCCACGCCTCTTTCGTGGAACGTCCCTTCTATTCCATCTGCTTATTCGGGGAAGAGATGCCGGAGGGGCTTCTCGTTGGGGGGCTTTCGCGATGTGCCCGATTCGCGAATAAGGGGATGGGAAGCCGCGTTGCCTGATGTGGGGGCGCTGCAGCTTTCGAGAGCTATTATCGGCCGAACCGGTGGAAAAAACACGTTCATAATTCTTGGGTAATTGCTTGCCGAATACCTATGAATGCGTTTAATAAAATTGAACTAGGCAACAAATACTCATCATCTGTGGGGCAAAATAGCGTGAACACGTTATGAACGTGTTATAAGTGAATCAAATACAACGTTTTCATTTGGTAAGGCAATCAATAACAGCAGCAATTATTTTGCTAAACAGGCGAATCTGGCGGAAAAGCCAGAAAGATAATCGACATATAGTGCCGAAATGTTGACTGAACGTGTTCAGAAATAATGAACGCGTTCAGGATAAGCGGCAGATTCACGGTTTGAACTGGTGCATTGGCAGTAATTGTGCCGATTTTGGCGTAGTGGGTCGATCGGTGCGGAAGCCCCATCGCACGACGCCTTGTTGCACGCCGCCAACATTGCGGGCAGTGCCGCCGGGCGCGGTATCTTGTGCCCGTAGAGGCAAGGAAGGCTCTTTGGGGGGTAGGCGGGAATGGTGCGTTCGCTGGGTCTGGTGGCTGGGTGAACTTGGCTGGCATAGCTGACCCTTTGGACCGCAGGTGTGGGCGCATGTCGCTTGGGCCGCCCGTCATATTCCAAGCGCCGGCTGCGTGCTTCGTCGGCTCGCTGGTGGCCGAAACCCGCCTGCGGGGTGGCCAAAGACCGCCGCCCTGCTTGCCGTTGTAGAGCCTTGATGGTCGGCCCCCGAAACGGGTGGTTCTTCCCAGCCTGCGGGTGCTATCTTCGATCAATGGCCATCAACAAGAACATACGCGGGTTCGCATTCGCTTTGGCGGGCGGCATCGGCTGGGGATTCTCGGGCGCTTGCGCGCAGTACCTGTTCGCGAACTACAACGCCGACCCTCTGTGGATATCCTCGGTGCGCATGCTGTTCGCCGGCCTGGTTCTGTGTGTGTTTGCGCTTATTGCGTACCGCCAGCCGTTTTTGGCCTTATGGAAGCGCCCTTCTACCGTGCTGCAGTTGATTGTTGTTGCCGTTTTCGGCTTGATGGCGTGCCAGCTTACCTACTTACTGGCAATCCAGCACTCGAACGCCGGCACCGCAACGGTTATCCAATATATAGGTCCGGTGCTGGTGGTGTTCTACCTGTGCTTTCGCGCGCGGCGCGCACCGTCTGCGCGTGAGATCGCGGCGATGCTGCTGGTGGTAACGGGAACGTTTCTTCTGGCAACGCATGGCAACCCGGCAACCATGGTGCTTTCGCCCGCCGGCTTGTTCTGGGGGCTTGTGTCGGCGGTGACGTACGCCGTGTACGTGCTGCTTCCCCGCAAGCTTATGTTCCATTTCGGCAGCGTGCCGGTAGTTGCGGGCGGCCTGTTGGTGGGCGGCATCATCCTTTCGGTCGCCATCCAATCGTGGAACTACGACACGGGCTTCGACGCAACGGGCTACCTTATGCTGTTCGTGGGCCTGGTGTTCTTCGGCACCATCGTGGGCTTCACCCTGTTCTTCCAGGCGGTGAAGGACATCGGCGCGGCGAAGAGCGGACTTATCGCCAGTATCGAAACGGTTTCGGCCACCCTGTTTGCCGTGCTGTGGCTGGGAACGTCGTTTACCTGGATAGATATTGTGGGGTTCGTCTTCATCATGTCCACCGTGTTCGTGTTGGCGAAGCATCCTGGAGATGGGGACGGTGCGCCTGCAGGCCAGAGCAACGAATAGCAGTTTGCGGCGTAAGCCTGGATGGGGCATGGGGTTGTCCGGAGACGCGGGCCGCACGTGCCGACTGTCGTCATGCCGAAGGGGGGCGCGTCGGCATGACGCCTTGTTGCTCTACGCCGCTCGGCGGAACCGACATCGCCTTGTCGTGCTCGTCAGCTTTGGCCGAGATCGCATATTGAATAGCGGCATAACTATTGCGATACGTAATAAACCAAGCCCAAAGTATTGCAAAATAGCTTTTTCTTATTACGGTTAAACACGTTCAATGCCTTTCAGATTAAGAAATGCAATAAGAGCGAAGCGAATCAATTTAGGTTTATAAGCACAATCCGATTCCGAGGCCGATAATGAAGTCATTCCAGTTGCGGCTCTTTCCTGGGGAGGCAAGAACGCAACTTCCATTTCCACATCATGCTGGGGGGCATGCAGGGAATGGCGGCAGAGTTCCAATGGGGATCGGAGCCTGCCAAGCAGGTGGCTATGCTGGGGAGCGTGGCCACCATTGATGTAGGGGCGGCCTTTTGGCCGCCCGTTGCATCTAGGGAGTGAAACGAATCGGTTCGCCCGCCCGCCCCATACGGCGGTGCAGGGCAACCCCGATAAACGTTTCTCAAGGGGATACGAAAGGCCTCGTTCCGTGGTTGGGAACGAGGCCTTTTTCGTGTTGGTTGGTTATGCCGCTCGCTAAGCGCGCAACCCTCTATTCGCCGTAGCCGTTGGGGTTGTTGGACTGCCAGCGCCATGCGTCTTCGCACATGCGCGCAAGGTCGTATTCCGCAACCCAGCCAAGCTCTTCGCGGGCCTTATCGCAGGCAGCGTAGTTGGTGGCGATGTCGCCGGGGCGGCGCGGGCAGATCTTGTGGGGAAGCTCCTTGCCGCAAGCCTTCTCGAACGCATGGATAACGTCCAGCACGGAAGAGCCGGTGCCGGTGCCCAGATTGAAGATGGCCACGCCGGTACGCGTGCCGTCGGCGGTTGCCTTGCCTTCAAGCGACCCCAGGCCGATGGCCTTGCCGGTGCCAACCTTACCGCCCATGTAGTCGAGCGCTTTCACGTGGCCGCGAGCCAGGTCCACCACATGGATGTAGTCGCGCACGCCGGTGCCGTCGGGCGTGGGGTAGTCGTTGCCGAACACTTGGATGCACTGCAGCTTGCCCACTGCCACCTGCGCAACGTAGGGAAGCAGGTTGTTGGGGATGTCCTTCGGGTCTTCGCCGATGCGGCCGGAAACATGGGCGCCGATGGGGTTGAAGTAGCGCAGCAGCACAATGTTCCACTCGTCGTCGGCGCGGTAGAAGTCGGTAAGGATGCGCTCGAGCATCGCCTTGGTCTCACCATAGGGATTGGTTGCCTCGTGCAGCGGGCAGCTCTCGGTGATGGGAATCTGCTCAGGTTCGCCGTACACCGTGGCGGAAGACGAGAAGATGACGTTCTTCACGCCGTGGTTGCGCGCCACGTCGAACAGCACCAGCGAGCCGGCAACGTTGTTCCAGTAGTACTCGAGCGGCTTCTGCGTGCTTTCGCCTACCGCCTTGAAGCCAGCGAAGTGGATGATGGCGTCGATGCTGTTCTCGGTGAAGGTGCGCTCGCAGGCCTCACGGTCCAGGATGGAAGCCTCCACGAACTTCAGCTGGTCGGCGGAAGCGCCGGTGAGCTCGCGGATGCGGTCGACCGCAACCAGGCTGGAATTGGACAGGTCGTCCAGGATAACCACGTTGTAGCCCTGCTCGAGCAGTTCGACGCAGGTGTGGCTGCCGATGAAGCCCGCACCGCCGGTGACCAGGATGGTCTGGGCGCTGTGCTGGCCGGATAGGCTCTTGTTTGCCATGTGCATGCCTTTCGGTTGGAAGCCCCGCTGCTGATGGCGGGCGGGGCTGCGTCTGTTTCAAAGGGTACTGAAAGGATACCACCGCGGCGCGCTGGCCTGCGGGGCGTGTGGCGGGATGTAACCTACGGCGTAGCCCAGGCCGATGAGCGTGGGTGTTGGGTTTATCGCCCAGCAGGGGTGGGGCGGTGTCGTTGGGGTCGGCGGCGGATGCCCGGGTGTGGGGAAGACGCACGCCGGTGACGTACTGTGCTGCTGGGCAATGGACTTACGGCGCTCGCCCTACGGCATCTTCGGCAGCGTTTTCAACAGCGCCCAGGCCTTCTGCTTGCCTTCGTTGCCGGAAAGAAGGGAATCGAAGTCCTGGAAGCATATGCAGGCATGCCCCATCAACAGGGTGCGAGCCTCAAGGGGCAAGGGGGTGTTGAAGTCGTGAGAGAGCGCTTTGGCTGCATCGCGGTCGAGCGAAACAACGCATAGGGGGCATATAGCCTCTATCAGCGTGAACAGATCGCCGTCTTTGGGCTGCATCGTGTCTGCGTCGGATTCGGGGGCTGAGGGGGCTGCTGCAGAGGCACACAGTGCCCACCCAATGCTTGTGCTGGCATATCCCAGCGTGCGAAACGATGCGGTAAGGGCCGCCCTCGCCGCTGCGCTTGGCTCGCAGGAGGAGACCACCAGCGCCGCTGCGTTCACGCTGCCGTCGTAGCCGCCGGGAAAACGGGAAACATGCTGCTGGGCAACGCGCTCGTAGAGCGAGGGCGATGGCTTGTTCACGGCGGCTCCTTCCCGGGCGGTTTCCGTTCCAGTGTAGCAGTCACACGAATTGTGGAAAAATTCACACCGTACGCCGAAACAGCCGAAAAGCGGCACATTGCGGGGTCATAATGGGGCTGCAGTGCGGGTGCCGTGTGCATCTGCCTAGGCAAACGGAAACCGATTGCCTCAGGCGCCTACGCGCGGTTGCTCAAGGGCGCCGGCGCGGGCGGTGCCAGGGGCTTCGGCGGAAATATCACGAAAAGGAGCAGCTATGTGCACCAACGGAATCAACACCGGCCAGTTCGAGCAGATGATCGACCAAATCGACGACCACATCAAGCTGGAGCGCCGCTGGACTCATAACCTTGCCCACAACGCATCCGATGCGGGCTTCGCAACTGTGGGCGAAAAGCTCCATGCTGCCATGCAGCTGCTCGACGAGGTGCGCGCCACGCTCGACGATGCCAAGGACGCCCTGGAAGAAGACGCTCAGAGCGCTTCCGGCGTAACCGTCAACCTGGTTTAGCACCGGCCACCCGAAGAAGGGAACAGCATGAGCAACGACCTTATGCGTTTCTCGGTGGCGATGCCCGAAGACCTGCTGATGAAGTTCGACCACCTGGTGGCGCGCCGCGGCCTGGCGAAGAACCGCAGCGAAGTGGTGCGCGACCTGGTGCGCGATGCCCTGGTGGAAGACGAGTGCTCCATCCCCGGGCGCATCGTGATGGGCACGCTCACCATCGTGTACAGCCACCACGCCAACGACCTGCAGGAAAAGCTGCACCATATCCAGCACACGTACCTGGACATGGTGGTGGCTTCCATGCACGTGCATGTGGACGAGGACAACTGCCTTGAGGTGATAATCCTGAAGGGCGAATCGGGCGAGGTGCAGGATGTGGCGAACCTGATCATCGGCACCAAGGGCGTGAAAACCGGCCGGTTGAACATGACCACCACCGGCGCCTTCATTTAAGTTACAGGGGAATGCGACCCAAGGGCATCTTGCCCTAGATGCCCAGGGCTGGCGGAACCATTCAGCGTTTCCCGTGGGCGGCGCACCAGTGCCCGCCCGTTTTGTTTTTGCAACGAGTGCCGGCGCCACGCCGGCAGATATACGAAAGAGGCCGTAATGGACGAAACGGTTTTGCTGGGCCACGGAAGCGGTGGCACCATGATGAAGCGCATCATCGACGAGGTGTTCTTCGAGGCGTACGCGGGCGACGAATTGCTCAAAGGCGACGATGCCGCCACCTTGCCCGCGCCTGCGCCGGGCGAGCGCATCGCCTATTCCACCGACAGCTTCGTGGTTACCCCGCAGTTCTTCCCCGGCGGCGACATCGGGCGCCTGGCGGTATGCGGCACGGTGAACGACGTTGCCACCAGCGGCGCCGTGCCGAAGTACCTAAGCTGCGGCTTCATCTTGGAAGAGGGCTTCCCCATCGCCGATTTGAAGCGCATCTGCGCCAGCATGGCCGAAATGGCCAAGGAGGCCGGCGTGCGCATCGTCACCGGCGATACCAAGGTGGTGAACCGCGGGCACGGCGACGGCGTGTTCATCAACACCAGCGGCGTGGGCTTCATCCCTGCCGGCGTGAGCCTTTCCGGCGCCAACTGCAAGCCGGGCGACAAGATATTGGTAACCGGCACCATGGGCGACCACGGCATCACCATCATGTCGTGCCGCGAGGAGCTTTCCTTCAACGCCGACATCCAAACCGATGCCGCGCCGTTGAACCACCTTATCGCCGAGGTCATCGCTGCCGCGCCCGAAACCCGCTGCTTCCGCGACCCAACGCGTGGTGGCCTGGCCTCCACGCTGAACGAGCTGGCTGGCCAGAGCGGGGTCGACTTCATCGTTGAAGAGGGCTCGGTTCCCGTGAAGCCCGCCGTGGAAGGCGCCTGCGAGATGCTGGGCTACGACGTGTACCAGGTGGCCAACGAGGGCAAGATGGTGTGCGTTGTTCCCGCCAGCCAGGCCGATGCCGCACTTGCCGCCATGAAGGCCAACAAGTACGGCGTCGATGCTGCCGTTATCGGCGAAGTGGTGGAAAAGCCGGCCGACCGCGATTCGCGCGTTTCCATCCGCACGGGCTTCGGCGCCCTGCGCATCATGGATATGCTGGTGGGCGAGCAGCTGCCGCGCATCTGCTAGCCGCCCTTTCCGGGGCTGCCCGATTCGCCGGTGAGCGGTAGGCGTGTTACGCGTCGGTTACCGCTCACGCCCGTTCTCAGAAAAACTGCGCGTTCGGCTTGCATCCGCCATGCGCTGTGGTATTTTCCCGAACATGGGATTAACCAGTGAAAGGGTTGTCCCGCCGACAAAGCATTTCAAGAGCCCCGAAAAGAGAAGAGGTCTATCATGTCTCATCCCGTGATCAATGCCGACGAGTGCATCGGCTGCGGCATCTGCATCGACGCGTGCCCTCAGGAGTGCATCGAAGTTGTAGACGGCGTATGCCAGGTTGTGAACGAGGAAGCCTGCATCGCCTGCGGCGACTGCCTCGAGGAATGCCCCATGGGCTGCATCGAGGAGATCGTCGAGGACTAACGCGTCTTCGCGAAGATCTGTGCGAATGGGAGCGGGCTTCGGCCCGCTTTCTTGCTTTCGTGGCTGGGCGCTCGCAGTGCAGCGGCTCTGCTTAGCGTGAAAGGTGGGCCGTTGGCGGCGGCGAGCATGTCTGGCGTGGCAAGACGGGCCAGCGTGGCAAGGCAGGCCGTTGGCGGTGGGCATGCTTGATCTGGAAAGGCTGGCTGTCTGCGGCGCCGGAAACGCCTGCCGGCCACTGCGCTTCAACAAAAAGTGGATCGATCTGCCGTTATTGCCCGATGAACGCCGCCGAATAGCCTGCGATACGCCACATCTGTTGCGTTACGGCGGCTTTCCATTGGCGTGTTGCCTATATATTGCCCGTTTTCATATCTCTTTAATTTGAACGGGCCGTTTCATCTGGCGAAACGTTTGCAGTACCTATACAATAGGCTGATGTCCGAAGGGGAGTGCTCAACTTTCCCGCATTTTAGGAAATGAGGTTACGATGGCAGTAGTTGCATATTGCGTTAAGTGCAAGGCTAAGAAGGAAATGGTCGACCCTCAGGAGGGCGTTACCAAGAACGGCCGCGTTATCACCAAGGGCACCTGCCCCGACTGCGGCACCAAGATGTCCCTCATCGGCGGTGTTGCCAAGAAGTAGCACCTGCCCGCTACTCGCATTTACCGGAGGCCCGTACGTATGTGCGGGCCTCCTTTGCGTTTTGGGGCGGCATGCGGCGTGTCGCCGGCGGTCGATTTGGCGCGCTCCGGGGCGGCTTGCTTCGGGCGCCGGCGACGACTCCTTGTTGGCTCGGGTGGTCGATTTGGCAAGAATTGGCAGCGGCCCCTCTTGGGTTATAGGACAAAAAGTGTGTCTGATTCAGGGAGTTGACGCAGGTCAACTCCCTATTTTTTACGAAAAAATTGGTGCGGGGGCGCGAACGGCAATCGCGCGGGTGCTTCCCGTTCGCTGGGCGGCTTATTGCTCTGCCGCCGAAGCTTCCGCTGTTTTGCGCATAAGCTCATCGAAGCCGGTCAGGGCGTCGAAGGGCATGAACTGGGTTGCGCGCTGCGGGCTGCCTACGGCGCGATGCGGGCCGTGCTCGGCGACGTTCGCCCTGATGTCCTGCAATATGAGCCGGCGCCGCTCGGCCTCTTCGAAGGAAACACCCTCCAGCAGATCCTGCTCGCTAAGCACGGTGGCCTCCTATCTGGTTGTTCCGCTGCCGCATGGTTGCCTCTTCCCGCAGGCTGGTTCCTTTCAGCAGCGCATTCTTCCCGAAGCGCTGCCGCACGGCCACCGATGCCCGGGCAAGGCTGGCCTCCTTCGCATCGCCTTCGCCGAAAAGGCTGGGCTGGTCGTACTTCGCGGGCTTCAGTTGCCCCAGCGCAACGGAGAGCCGTCGGATGGGCGAATCGCGATCTACATGGGCGTCGAACAGGGCCAGTGCCTCTTTGCGTATGCTGCCGGGCGATGCGGTTCGCTGGCCTAGCTTTGCCGAGCCGCCAACGCCCATTTTCCAGCGGCCGCTTTCAGTAAGGCTGGGCTGCGCGTAGCCCACGTGCACGGCCACGTTCCCACAGGAAAGCCCCTTCGCGCACAGGTCAAGGCAGCTGGCATCCACCATTTCCGTCAGCACCGTGCGCGCCTCGGGAAACGAGTAGTCGCGCATCAGCACCTGCCCGTTGGAAATGGAGTGCGCCCGGGGGCGGTACTCCTTTATCTGCGCTATGGTGCAGGGCTCCTGGCCCCAGGCGTGGTCCAGTAGGTACTCGCCGCTTTTGCCCAGCTCGCGCTGCAGCCACTTCGGGCTTACAGCGCACACGCCCGCCAAGTCGTGGATGCCGCGCTTGGCAAGGCGGTGGGCGATGCCGGGCCCCACCTGCCATATATCGGTTATGGGCTGGTGGAACCAGATCTCGCGCTTGAACGATTCTTCGTCCAGCACGCCGATGCCATCGGCCGCCTTCTTCGCCTCGATGTCGAGCGCCACCTTGGCAAGGAAGAGGTTCGTGCCTATGCCGGCCGTGGCCGTGATGCCCGTTTCCTCCATCACCTTGCGCCGCAGCATGTCGGCGAATTGGCGGGCGCTCATCTTGTACAGGCGCAGGTACGGCGTGGCGTCGATGAAGCACTCGTCGATGCTGTACACGTGCATGTCATCGGGGCTCACGTAGCGCAGGTATATGCCGTTGATCTGCGCCGATACTTCCATGTAGCGGGCCATGCGCGGGGTTGCCATGGTGTAGCCGATGCCTTCGGGTATCTGGAACACGCGGCAGCGGTTCTTCACGCCCAGCGCTTTCATGGCTGGTGTGATGGCCAGGCAGATGGTGCCCGGGCCGCGGTCGGGGTCGGCCACCACCAGGTTCTCGGTGAAGGGGTCAAGCCCGCGGTCGGCGCATTCCACGCTGGCGTAGAAGCTTTTCAGGTCGATGCACAGGTAGCTCTTCTTCGGCTTGCCCGCAACCACGGCGCACCCCCTTCCCCACAGCGAAAACAGAGTTTGTTCGCTGGTTATCATGCGAACAGTTGTTCTAGTATAAACGCATGGACTACAGGATGAAAGACGGGCAGATGCGGCGGGTGCACCGCGAGGAAGTGGACGTGCTGGCGCGCTTCGGGCGCGATGGCCGACTGGAGCCGTGCATCGTGGTGCTGCGCGACTGCCGCGCCTTCCGCATAGACGAGGTGATGGGGTCTACTGGCTTCGGCCAGCCGCACCACGGCAGACGCACCGCCTGCTACGATGTGCGCCTGGGCGGCCGCGAGACCAGGCTGTACCTGGAGCACCGCCTGGAAGATCCGGCCACCGGCATGCCCGATCGCTACGTGTGGTGGGTGCGCGCCTTCGACGGCACCTTGCAGAAGCCGTGCGGCCAGTAGGGTAGCAGGGCTTTGCTCCCGCTGCGGCTTGACCAACAGCGCCTAAACGAGCCTTGCTCGGGCTCAAGGTCAGCGTTCGGGCCGGGTGCGCTTGCCGTTGTTGTGGGCTCTGGGATCAGCTGTCGCTTTCCGCCAAGGCGGCTTTGCCCGCAAGCGCCGCGCCTGCGCCTACCAACGCGGCTGCCGCAGCAACGGTTGCAGCCGCATCATCGTCGGTGCGGGGCAGGGTGGTCTTCCTGCCGTCGCCTGCGGAATCTTCCGCGGCATCGTCGTTGTTCGGGAAATCTGTATCCCCTTCGCCGTTGCCGCCTGCCTCGTCTTTGCCGGAATCGTCGTCGCCCGATCCATCGTCATGGTCGGTCAGCTTGATGCGTCCCTGGCCGTTCTCGTCGGCGTATTCCTTCCCAATGGTGCCCTTCAGGTTCACTTGGATGTATTCGATAAGCGCTTCCGTGTCGGTGTTCAGGAACTCTGCCTCTTCGGCGTTGGCGGGGATGGGCATGGCGTCGCCGCCGTTGATAAGGGCGTACGTGGAGCCGACCACGGTGTAAGTGGATGCAGGGTCTATCTTCCTGCCGCCGATCTTGACGTTCCTCACGCGCCGTTCGCCCACGATATCCTTTACCGTAGTGCCGTCGTCGGAAAGCACCACCGGGGTGGGAATGCTGGTCAGCGCGGTGTAGCTAACGCCCTCGCATACCTGCAGGAACCCGCCGCCCGCATCGGGCAGCTTCATGGCACCGACTTCCAGCATGTCCAGAATGTGCTGGCCGGATAGCTTAAGGAAGCAGAGCTGGTTCATGTAGGGGTGCACCGAAACCAGGTCGCCGTATGTTACCTCGCCTTTGCCCACGTTTGCCCGTACGCCGCCGGCGTTGGCTACTGCAATATCGCAGATAACGCCCTGGTTCGCCGCATAGTAGAAGTAGGCGTCGGCGGCTAAGTCGCCCAGGTTCGTTTCGTGCCTGCGCACTGCCCAGGTTACGCCATCGTCGCCATATGCCCGAAGGATCACTTCGGATGTTCCCACCTTGGTGTTCTTCTTCTTTTCCAGCTCGCTTTCTATCTCCTGCACCACCGCGGCTACCTTTGGGTCTTCGTCATCGGTAACCTTCTCGATGAGCTGGGCGTATACTTCATCGGGGATCCCTGTGCTATCCAGATTCGCTGTTGCGGTTCCGGTGGCGGGGTTTATCTCTATTCGGCCGAAGCTGGCGAATTTGGTGCCCGTTTGGACCACCGCTACCTCTTCGCCGTTCTTGTTCTTCTGGCGCTGCACGTATTTTTCGTGGCTGTGACCGTCTATCACGATGTCGATGCCATAAGTGTTGGCGACTACGGTATCGCTTCGCCAGCGGTCGAGCGTCCCTATTTGCCCAAGGTGGCCCAGCAGCACTACGTAGTCGGCGCCTTTGGCGCGGGCGTCGTTCACGGCGGCTTGGATTGCGTCGTAGAGCATCTGCCCGGTGGCGTCGCCGCAGAAGCCGTAGATCAGGTTGCCGTCTTTGTCCTTGAAGCTGGCGGGTGTGGAACTGGTAAGCGTGGAAGGGGTGGTGGCACCTACGTACGCTATGCGAACTGCGCCGAGCCCGGTTTGGTATTCCAGGATGCGGTAGGCGTCGAAGATGCAGTTGTTGTTCTTGTCCACGAAATTGCAGCACACATAGGAAACGCCCGTTTCGGTTTGGCGCAGCTGGTCGAATTGGTCCATGCCGTAGTCGAACTCGTGGTTGCCGGGAGTCAGCAGGTCGTAGCCGCAGGCGGCAATCACCTTTGCAGGCGCTTCGCCTTTCGTGAATGCCCCTTCGAAATCGCCTTGAACATTGTCGCCGGCGTCTACCAGGCTCACGTTCGCTTTGCCGTATTTTTCCCGCTGGGCGTTTGCGTAGCCCACCAGCGCCGCATAGCCAAGCTTGGTAGCAGGATTCGAGAGGGCGCAGTGCACGTCGTTGGTGTGCAGGATAACGATGGGCTTTGCCTTGCTGCCGCTTGCCTCGCCCTCTGCGGCCAGTGCCTTAACCGGGCCGGAGGCCAACGGCAAGGTAAGGCTTGCGAGCACGGTGCCCGCTGTTGCCAAGAACGCGCGACGAGATATTCCCTTGCTTTCCATGTGTTGGGTACACCACCTTTTGCGAGGAAACGGCTTTCCGGCTCAGTATACCTGGAGCACCGCCTGGAAGACCCGGCCACCGGCATGCCCGACCGCTACGTGTGGTGGGTGCGCGCCTTCGACGCCACCTTTCAGAAGCCGTGCGGCCAGTAGGGCAGCAGGGCATTGCTCCCGCTGCGGCTTTGTCCAACAGCGCCTAGACGAGTCTTGCGTAATCTTGGCACTGGTGGAATAGGTGCGTGATGTACACGCGGTCTGATTCAACCCTGAAAAGCGCGATGTAGTTCATAAAGGGGATTTTTCGGTAGCCTAGTGCCCCCAGCCTTGGCTCTTCAAGGATGGCGAAAGCTTCCGGCGTGCGCTCAAGCGTGGAAACAAGGCCTTCGAGCTCGTCAAGGAAATGGCGTGCTGCATCGGGGTTTCCCAGGCTTCGCATCAGATATTCCGTTATGTCTGCCTGGTCTGCTAGGGCTTGGTTTGTGAAATGGACGCTATAGGCCATAGCGTTCCCGGGCATCGGCGATTGCGCTGTGAGCTTCTACGGTGCGGTTCTCGGCGATGTCCCGTTCCGACTGGGCAACGATCTGATACAGCTTGGCCCGTGCCGCCTCGAGCTTCAATGCCTCGTAGGCCTGCGTCGTCATGGCGACGAAGGAGTCGTAGCCGTTTTTGGTGACGATGACAGGGCTGGGGGATTCTTCGACAAGCCGAGAAAATTCAGCGGTGTTCTTCAGTTCCTTTATCGGTACGCAAGTCTGCATGGCCCAACGCTCCTTGGTCGTTTGATCGATACCATGATTATGGCCCACTCGTTCCGTGTTGTAAAACATGCGCCGCAGGCTTTCGCTTAGTGCCGCGAGGGCGGAATCGGCGCATTCCTGGGGTTTTCGCTTCCAATTGCCAAGCCCTTAGTGAGGTCTTGTTAGATCTTTCGGATGGTTGAATCGATTGGCTGTAGTCTTGCTATTCCCTTTTGATCTGCGGAAACGTTGCTCGCTGAAGTAATCTTCAACGGGAAGGTTACAAAACTTGACAATGATGCACTTAGATTTTATTATTTCAACTGTCGAAAGGGTCCGCAGATGCGGGCCTTACTGGTATCGGCGAAGGCGATAGGCAGCCAAGCCTGGGAAATCGGGCGGGCAACCAAGCGCCGGCCGATGCTTCGACGCCAATATAGGTAAGAACAGATTGGCCGCCTGCAAACTCGGCAAAGCGCAAGCGGTCGCAACTGAAAGGAATAAAGATGGCAAAGATCATTGGCATCGACTTGGGCACCACCAACTCGGCAATGGCAGTAATGGAAGGCTCCGAGCCGGAAATCCTGGTTAACGCCGAGGGCGACCGCACCACGCCTTCCGTCGTGGGCTTCGGCAAAGACGGCGAGCGCACCGTTGGCAAGGCCGCAAAGAACAAGGCCGTCACCAACCCCGAGAACACCGTCGCTTCCGTGAAGCGCTTCATCGGCCGCTCCTACGCAGAAACCTCCGAAGAGCAGAAGACCGTCGCCTACAACGTGAAGAACGGCAACGGCGGCCGCGCTGTTGTGGATATCGACGGCAAGGACTACATGCCCGAGGAAGTTTCTGCAATGGTTCTGCAGAAGATCAAGTCCGATGCGGAAAAGCGCGTAGGCGAGCCCATCACTCAGGCCGTCATCACCGTACCGGCCTACTTCAACGACGCTCAGCGCCAGGCCACCAAGGACGCAGGCAAGATCGCCGGCCTTGAGGTTCTGCGCATCATCAACGAGCCCACGGCAGCAGCACTTGCCTACGGCCTGGACAAGACCAACAAGGACGAAAAGGTCCTGGTATTCGACCTGGGCGGCGGCACGTTCGACGTTTCCGTGCTCGAGCTGGGCGACGGCGTGTTCGAGGTTTGCTCCACCGCCGGCGACAACCACCTGGGCGGCGACGACTGGGATCAGCGCGTCATCGACTGGATGGCCGACAAGTTCAAGGCCGACAACGGCATCGACCTCCGCACCGACAAGATGGCGCTGCAGCGCCTGAAGGAAGCAGCTGAAAAGGCGAAGATGGAGCTTTCCTCCACCAGCCAGACCAGCATCAACCTGCCCTTCATCTCTGCTGGCGCCGCAGGCCCGCTGCACTTGGACTACACGCTTACCCGCGCCGAGTTCGAGCGCATCACCAAGGACCTGCTGGACCGCTGCAAGAAGCCCGTCGAGCAGGCACTGCGCGACGCCGGCCTTTCCACCGGCGATGTGAACGAGGTAATCCTGGTTGGCGGCTCCACCCGCATGCCCGCTGTTCAGGAACTGGTGAAGCAGATGACCGGCAAGCAGCCCAACATGTCGGTGAACCCCGACGAGGTTGTGGCCATGGGCGCAGCTGTTCAGGGCGGCGTTCTTGCCGGCGACGTTGAGGGCATCCTGCTTCTGGACGTTACCCCGCTTTCCCTGGGCGTTGAGACCATGGGCGGCGTGATGACCAAGATGATCGACCGCAACACCACCATCCCCACCCGCAAGACCGAGATCTACTCCACGGCAGCCGACAACCAGACTTCCGTAGAGATCCACGTTCTGCAGGGCGAGCGTCAGATGGCACAGGACAACAAGACCTTGGGCAAGTTCCAGCTCACCGGCATCCCGGCTGCACGCCGCGGCGTTCCGCAAATCGAGGTCACCTTCGACATCGACGCCAACGGCATCGTGAACGTTTCCGCTAAGG
>CAVBST010000031.1:0-20001 GCA_963598325.1 uncultured Prevotella sp.
CGCGCCGCTACGGTCACAAAAATGCAGCGACGTGGGCTGGGGCATCGCCCTGAGGGGTTCTCTGAAGTCAATTCCTGAACGGTTCGCGAAGCGAACCTCCTTCAAATGCATGAAGCAGCGACCGCACGAGCGAAGCGAGCAGGGTAGCGGGAATCCCCGAAGGGATGATGCCCCGGCCCGCGGCGCGGGTAGGTCGAGCCGAACGAAAGCCCCACCGGCGCGGACGGGCAATTATCGGCTTTTGCGCATCGCTGGGGCAAAACATCTTGCAAAGCAAAGCGAGTTACCCTAAGCTAACTCGCCGATATTAAAAGTAACCATTGGATAACTTTTCTTGCGTGCTGGCGACCGCGACAGGCGCCGGCACAGAAGGGAAGGGCGCAATCGGAAAGGAGAATGCGCTTCCAAAGAGTTGAACTGCACGACCACATAGTTACCCCCCCCCAACAGAAAGGAACCTTATGGACGAACAGTCTGTAAAGGGCAAGGTGGGAGTTGGCCAGGCCGCCGCGCGCGGCTTCGTGGCCACGGCATTGACGCTTTCGCTGGTGCCGTCCCTTGCCTACGCAAGTCCCGATAACGAAGAAGAGGCCCCCGCTACCAACGAAAAGACCTCTTCCGAAGCCGGAACGACTTCAAACAACAATGATAACGCAGTTTCCCTTGCCTCCGCAGTGAGCAAGGCTGCCTCCACCTACGATCTTTCCAAGATTGCTGACGGGACGTACACAGGTAAATCCGTTATCGGTGATAACGGCGCTACTATCGACGGCGAAGATTCGGGCGTTGACCCTGAGAATTGGACCGGTTATACGGTTACGGTTAACGTCGCGGTGTCAGGTGGGAAAATCACCAAGGTTTCAGTAGACGCAGATAATTCGCGCGATAGTCGTGGTTATGTCTCTGATGCGATAGATGGCTACGATGACTATGTTGGCGTGCCGTCCCAGATTGTTTCCGCACAGTCTACGACCGGGATTGATGCTGTTTCTGGCGCGACGGTAACCAGCAAGGCCATCGTTGTTGCAACCGATAAGGCCCTGCAAACCGCGTACGACGACCAGAACAAGCAGGTCGAAGACGAGTACACCTATGGCTATGCGGGTCTGACCTGGACTGAGTATTGGGCTGCTGAAGGCGTGTACAACGCCGACAACGTGCAGTCCAGCACCGAGAAGGACTCCAAGGGCGAGTATGACAAGGGCGGCTATGACGTAGTCACTCGCGCCACTGCCAACCATGGCCTGCATCGCGGCAGCTTTCAGTGCATTGCTACTATCAAGTGCACCGATGGGACCGAGTTCCAGGTTTCGTCTTGGGCAAATGACGGCAAGACGTTTACCACCACCGACGGCAAGACCGTTGAGTGGAGCAGAGGCGCGATGACCTACAACGGCCAGAGCTACACCATGGAGCACTATGAGGTAAGTGGCATCAAGTACGTTCCCGCGAAGGTGAAGACCTCCGACCTGGACGCCTTCAAGGCCCAGTACCAGTTCGTTGGGAACGGCGGCACCCTCGCCGGCGGTTATAGCGAGGTGAACCTTCAGGCATATTCTCTTACCGCTAGCGTTGATGCCAGCACCAATGGCTTGAAGGAAGCCACCAAGAGCGGTGATTCTTTCACGTTCGCAAAGGCGGCATCGGGCACTGGCTCCGGTGTTCAGGATGCTGAGCTCCAGACGGCAGACCTCTCTGCTATGGGTCCTGACCTTAAGTCGGGCGATGGTGTAGGCAGCTTCGGCGAGTTCATTCGACTTGACTTCACGCAGGGCTTCGGTGATCTTGGCTCCAAGATGCAATCAGTGACCTGGGATTACTACGGCAATGTGGACCCCTCTTCCGCGGGTGCCACCCCGAAGGCTTCCTTCGGCACCAAGTTCGCTGCTGACAACTGGATGCATAAGAAAATGGGTATCCAGTTGGGTCTCACCGACTCCTACCGCTGCCAGCTTCCCGAGGGCACGGATGGCACGGGCTACTGGAAAGTGACCATCCACGCATTGGGCTATGCCGACAGCTCGTACACGTTCCAGGCCACCTCGGACAACATCAAGCAGGAAGAGACTCCTGTTAGCGAAATGACCAAGGCCAGCCTGCAAGAGCTCGTCGATAAAGCGAAGGCTCTGAACGAAGGCTCTTACACTGCAGAGTCGTGGGCAGCTATGAAAGCCGAGCTCGACGAGTCGGAGGAGCTCCTCGCTAAGACGGACCTGACCGAATCTGCCGCTTCTGAGCAGATCAAGCATCTGCAGAACGCCATCGACGCTTTGGTGAAGGTTGCTCCTGAAGTTGGCGACTACGTTTTGATGAACATCCCGTACAGCGACTTCTACGCCAGCGAGACGGCAAACAACAGCACCAGCGTTGACGTCTTCACTTCCGCAACGAAGAACAAGACCAAGGGCAGCCTTGCGGCCGGCACCTACCATACCGAGGACGGATCCCAGATCACCGGCGTGACCTTCGCCGTAAAGGTGACGGACTCGGCCGCCGGCATCGACTGGTCCCAGTACACCCAGGTCGAAAGCTCTGATGCCCTGGCAACTGCCGGCTCTTACTCCTACGCTTACCTTGACGAGGCGCCCGCTAACTACAAGGAGCTTTCCCTCGTAGACGGTAAGGTTGCGTTCGGCAAGACGGCTGGCGCCGATGCTACGATCATCGATGGCTCTTCTGAAGCCGAGTTCACCACTGAAAGCAGCTACGGCGATTACGAGCTTGATTTCGCGGCTAGCAGCTCTGTCTATGCCGCCCTCAAGGATGCCACCATCTACGGTGCGGTGGTGAACACCACCGACGGCACCGGCTATGGCATGCGCAGCCTGGAGAACATCTGGAAAACCGGCAGGCACGGCTTCGAGCTTGCCTGGTGCACCGGTTTCACCGAGACGGTTCATGGTTGCCCCACCAGCTCTGAGCACTATGAGTCCATCATGGGCAAGACGCTCAGCAGCGTGACCGTGTACAGCTCCGCGGGTACCTATCAAATCACCCTTGGTGATGATGGCATCTATGTGCCCGTAAAGACAAACGATGCTCAGGTTGCCGTCGATGAGGTTGACGTCGATGCAGCTGACCCGGTGGTGAAGGCCGTGGTAAGCCTGCCCGCTGATTTCAATGCTTCCTACAAGATCGATGGCGAGGATGCAACGCAGATCCTTGGTTCCGATGGCAGCGTTTCCTTCAGCGCCAAGGACATGACCCCTGGCGAGCATGAGCTTACCGTTGTGGACAAGAACGGAACGTACGCAGATATCAACATCGACTTCGTGGCATCCACCAGCAATCAGGTTGCCAGCTTCGACGATGCCGCGGCCAAGGTTGTTGCGGCAAACGACGTGTCCGAGGTCGACTTCGCCAACTACCTTTCCAACATCGAATCGGTGAAGGTGAACGATGAAAGCTATGCGGCATGGGGCCGCGGTGCCGCTAAGATCATTTCCACCGATGGTGCCATCAACGCCGAGGCAACCTCGGGCATGGGTGATGCCGCTAAGAAGGTATTCGGCAGCTATGGCGCCTACAAGATCGAGGTGACCTCCACCGGCTATAGGTCCAACCTGACCTTCACCTACAACTACGAGGCCAACAAGACCGCTTTGAAGAGCGCCATCGAGTCGGTGGAGAAGCTCCAGAAAGATGCGTATTCCCAGGCGTCTTGGGCTAGCTTGCAGGAGGCTGTTACCAACGGCAAGGACGTTCTGAACACCGTAGACGCAACTGATGAATCTGTTGAAGCTGCTGTAAAGGCCATCAACGATGCGAAGGCTGCGCTTGAGGTCAACCCGCGCATTGAGCTGAGCGACCTTATCGACAACGCTGAGCAGCTTGCTCAGGCTGACTACACCAAGGCCTCCTGGAAGGTGCTCGATTCTGCGCTGCAGAGCGCCAAGGCTGTTGCTGCCGATAGCTCTGCTACCGACGCGCAGGTAACCGATGCCAAGAACGCATTGGTGAAGGCTCAGGCAAATCTTGCCAAGGCCGCAACCACCGATCAGAAAACCGACCTGAAGGTTGAGATCGGCAAGGCGGACGTGCTGAAGGAATCCGACTACACGGCTGAAAGCTGGGCTGCCTACCAGCAGGCGCTGAAGGCCGCTATCGAGGTAGTGAACGGCGATGACCTTTCCGCCGACGAGGTATCTCAGGCGCTTGGCCAGCTGCAGAAGGCTCGCACGGCCTTGGTTGCTGCGGACAGCGACTCCGACAGCAACGGTGGTTCCACCAACAACGTCACCAACAATGTGACGAACAGCACCACTACCACGAACAACGGGTCCGATTCCGCTAAGAGCAGTTCCGCGAAGACCGGCGACGTCTCCGTTGCCGTTGCGGGCGGGTTCGGCGCCATCGCCGCCGTGGCTGCTGCCGTGGCCGCCTGGACGCGCCGTCGCTTCCTGCGCAAGTAACGACCCAAATAGAACTCTCGGGTTTGGTACGCAAACCCGGTAAAGCAGCTGATGGCGGAGGGCAACATGCCTTCCGCCATCAGGCGTAGTTGGAGAGGTGCAACTGCATGACCAAGCCAGAACAGGGCAAGCATGCCCGGGCCAAGGAACGCGTGAAGGCGGCCACTCTTTTGGCGCCTGCGGTCCTAACCGGGGCGGCGGTGGCCTTTGCGGTGGGCTCGTATCAGCCGTTGGTGTTCGATCCGAATTCGATCGTTTCCACGGCTCAGGCGGAAGCCCAGGAGCTGAAAACCGCCGAGGCAACTTCCGAAAAGCAAGAGGCGAACGACCCGGTTATCGAATCGAACTTCGGCATGGACATCGGCCAGCTGAACGACGGAACGTACACCGGGTCGGCCCGTGGCTACAAGAGCGTTATTACCGTGCAGGTAACCATTTCGGGCGGGAAGATCACCGATATCCAGGTTGTTTCCCAGGGCGATGACGAGCCGTACTTCAGCAACGCGCGCGCAGTTATCCAGCGCGTTATCAGCTCGCAGAGCATGAACGTGGACACCGTTTCGGGCGCTACCTATTCTTCTACCGGCATCCTGGTTGCCATCAAGAACGCGCTTCTGCAGGCGGCGGGGCAGTCGCCGGTGGAAAATGCCGTTGTGGCTGCTCAGCAGACCGTTTCGCGCCAGCCGGCATCGAACACCTCTATGCCTTCCGGCACCATGAAGGACGGCACCTACACCGGCAGCGGGATGGGCTACAACGACAACATCATCGTGAAGGTAACCGTTTCCGGTGGCAAGATCACCGACATCGTAATTGTGAGCTCGGACGATGACGAGCCGTACTTCACCAACGCGCGTGCCGTGGTTGCGCGCATCCTTTCACACCAAACCACTAACGTGGATGCTGTTTCGGGCGCCACCTATTCCTCCAAGGGCATCATGGCGGCGGTGTCCAACGCCCTGCAGAAGGCAGTTGCGACAGCCAAGGGCGAAGACGGCGGCGGCAGCAGCGGCAAGGACGACGGCGGCTCGGGTGGCAAGACCGACCCGGTGGATCCGGACCCAACGCCCAGCCCCGATCCTAGCCCTAGCCCGGTAGACCCCGATAACCCGGATGAGCCGGTGCGCTATGCGGACGGGTCTTATACCGCCTATGCCTATTGCGCCGATGCCGACCGCCCCGACCGCTACGACCCGTACTACGTGGCGCTCACCGTTACGGTGAAGGACGGCGTGGTTGCGGGCATTTCCGATATCCACGGCTCGGCTACCGGCAGCGAGGGCGATGCGGTGCTTTCCCCCTACAACGCCGACGACAACGACGTTTACCTGGGCTATGCCAAGGACGGCCGCACTCGCAAGGGCGTTGAGTACGTGGGCGTGGTGAACCAGCTGCTGAAGGGCACCTCTTCTTCTGCGGTAACCGTGGTTTCCGGCGCCACCTATTCTTCGCGTGCCATTGCCAAGGCCTACGATGCGGCTTTGGAGCAGGCTGCCGCGGCGTATAAGGAGCAGCAGGCTTCTGGCGATGCGGGCTCTGGCGGCGCCGATAGCGGGGATTCCGCCGATGGCGCAGGTGCGCAGGGCGGTTCCGACGCGGATTCAACGGGCGGTTCTGGTGCACAGCCCGCCGCGAACGCTTCGGGCGCTTCCTCGGCGAAAGCGGGTGCCGATGCTTAGCTTCTTGGTTGAAAAGCGTTTGTTCATTGTGAAGGCGCTAAATGTTGCCATCGTTGCGGGCTTGGTGGTTTGGTTCAGTGTTTGGGCTGGCCAGGCGGCTGCCGCCGATGCGGAAGTGCAGGCTCAGATAACCGCCGCCGAACGTGCCGCCAACCGCGGGCCCTTCGCCACCGACGGCACCTTCACCGGCTCCGCCCAGGGCTATGGCGGCCCGGTGACCATGCAAGTAACCATCAAGGATGGCTATATCGACGATGTGCAGGTGCTTTCTGCCCCCAACGAGGATGCGCCCTACCTTTCGCAGGCAATCAGGCTGCTCGACGACATCAAGGCGCAGCAGACCGTGAATGTAGATACCGTTTCGGGCTGCACCTATTCTTCGGTGGGCATTTTGAACGGCGCCAAGGAAGCGCTGGAGAAGAGCAATTCCGCCCAGGCGGGTGAGGGCGCATGAGCAAGCAGAACCCGATAATGCTCGCTCCCGAAAGCGGAGCCGAGGCCCGCAGCGCCGGCGAAGCTGCGCAGGAGCGGGCTGCTGTCGAAACCGCACGGATACAGGCTGTTGCTGTGAGCGATGCCCAAGCGGCAGAGGCCGAAACCCGGAAGGCGCCAGCGGCCGAAAGGCCTGGCAAGCCCGCCAAACCCAAGAGGTCGGCCAAGGCCGCCCAGCGCGCGCGGGCGATGCGCGTGCACCGTATCGTGCGCTGGTGCGTGCAGATTGCTTTCTTCATGCTGGCGCCATCCATCTTCAGCGCGACGTTCAACGGCGTGAAGTACATAGCTACCCAGATAGGGCTTGGGCAGGCCGTTGAGCCAACGTCGTTCGTGGCGCTGCTTGTTGCCGTTTTGGCCTTCACGGTGCTGTTCGGCCGCTTCTTCTGCGGCTATGCCTGCGCATTCGGCACGTTGGGCGATGCGGTGTACCTGCTGTTCACGCCCGTGCGCAAGCTGCTGGGTATTCCCGACAGGCCGCTTTCGGGTAAAGCGCAGCGTGCGGGGCAGTACGTGAAGTTCGCGGTGCTCGCGGCCATTGTGCTGATGTGCTTCTTCGGCGTTTGGGCGGAAGTTTCCGGCTACAGCCCCTGGACGGCGTTCGCGGGCATCGTTGCGCTCTCTGTGGATGGGATAGACGCCGCTGCGTTCATCGTGTTGGGCGTGCTGGTGCTGGGGATGGGCTTCGTGAAGCGCTTCTTCTGCCAGTTTTTGTGCCCGTTGGGCGCTGCGTTCGCGCTGATGCCGGTGCTGCCGTTTTCGGCCTTTTCCCGCAAGAAGGCGTGCTGTTCCCGGCGATGCGGCCAATGTTGCGCGGGTTGCCCGGTTTCGGTGTTCCCCGACGCCGATTCCTTCACCGCCGGCGAATGCATTTCGTGCGGGAAGTGCGCCGATGTGTGCCCTATCGGCAATGCGGGTTTGCTGCGCGCGAAGGCAACGGGTGAACTGCGCGTGGGCAAGCCGCCGAAGCGCATCTTGCGCGGCAACGAGGTTTGGCTGGTGCTGCTGAAGGCCGTGTTGCTACTTGCCGTGCTGTGGGTTGCCGGCGCTTTAGGCAACGTCCCCACCTTCGCCGAGGTCACCGGTATTTCCCTGCCATGGGGCTAAGGCGCTGATGCCTGTTTGCCGCTAAATCGGAATTGGCAATGATGGCAGGGTTTGCCGGCGGGGTAACGCCTCTGAAATAACCGTCTTGGATGGTTGTGCTGGGTGAAGTTTTTCGACCTGTCCGCGCCGCGGGGCTTCGAATTCTTATGCGAGAGGGCTGTTCGCCGCCAACGCGACCTACTTCGTGATCGTCTTCACCAACTGGTCGATCTCGTCATCGGTCATGCCGCAGTTCTTGAGGTATTTCCTGGCAGGCTCCACGTAGTCAGCCGACGCCAGCACAGACGCGTCGAGCTCGGAATCGGAATCGGAAAGCCCGTCATATTCAAGCCCGTACAGGTACTGCGCGAAAGCATTGAAATACAGCGATACGATGGCGTTGTATTTTTCGGGCGTCCCATCGGCGGTTATGCCGTAGTAATTCGCATACGTGGTCATGTAATCGTCACGCATCACGTCATAGGAGGCGCCGGCGAGCGCCTCGACGAGCAGGCATACGAACCCCGTGCGATCCTTGCCCTCCAGGCAATGGATATAGGCCGGGCCGCCCGCATTGATAAGATGGCGCATGCCGGCGGCGATGCTTTCCTTGTACGCCGATGCATCGTAGTCGGCCCCCATCCCCAGCACTACGTCGGCGCCCGATTCGTACAAACCGCGCGTGTAGTTCGACGAGAAAGCGTCGCTGGCGAAATACTGCTCCATGTCGGAGGCGCTATCGGCCAGGTCGATCACATCGACGATCCCGTATTTCTCAAGCAGCGAATCGGTGATGGCGGCGCGATTGCGGCTGTCATCAACCGGGGATGCCCCACGATACAGGAAGTTCTCCTTCAGATTTCCGCCCGAAAGCGCCCTGAAGTTGCAGAATTGCTCGTCGCTTGCATAGTCGGCGCGATCGACCGAATAGGTTTGCGAAAGCACCTCGTAGGTCGAGCGGTACTTCCCCGGGGTGTTGAGCGTGATGGTCACGGTGCCGCTATCGCCCAAGCCGGAGGCGTCCCACAGATGACTGTTGTAGCTCGCTACCTTGACCGTGGGGTCTTTGGGGTACGCGACAAGCACCGGTGCGCCCTTTTTCACGTAATAGCCGTCGAAAAACGGCACATCAGTCAACGTGTACCCGTTGCTGAAAACGATATCGCAGCTGTCGCCGAACTCGTAGCCGGCCTGGGTAAGGGCGTCGGCCGTCAGCTCGGTCACGGCGGAGCCGAAGCGCTCATCCTTCGTAACGTTGGAGGTGAGCGTGGCGGCTTTGCGGTCTTGCGCCTGCGAGGCCTGCTCGGTTTCGGTGGGCGTGGCGGTCGAGGACGAATCGCTGCTCGCCGTCGTGCAGCCGGTTGCCGCCGATGTCACGAGCAAGGCGGAAAGCGCCATCGCGGCGATAAGCCCGGCGGTCGAGGTTCTTCTTGAGGCGGCGGCCCCGTCAGCGGCGGGACGCGCGCCCGAGAGCTCGTTGGCGTTCATGTTGTCGTTCATGGGGCTCCCTTCCCCTTGCATGCGGGCAAAACGCACGATGCGTTCTTTATTTCCCGCATGATAGCATCGGCTGCACGCGCACGAAAAAGTTGCCCGCCGCATCACGGCGCATCCCTAGAACAGACGTCATGTATGAAAGGGTAAAAAACATGCCGGGCGAATCGCTTTCGCCCGGCGCGGTGCTACGGTTCCAAAAACGCAGCGACGTGGGTTGGGGCATCGCCCTGAGGGGTTCTCTGAAATCACTTCTACCACTCGATTGGATCGAGGTGCACGTTTTCGAGGATCGATTTAGCCGATGCCCTCGAGGCGCCAAGCTCGGCCACAAGGCCGCCCATGTAGAGGGGAAGATACGAGATATTCCCCTCGCGGCGTTTTTCGACGGAGACGTTTGCCCTTGAAAGCACGATGGCTTCGTCGATGCCGTATTCAGCCGTTGAGAGAAGGTTGCTCAATGCGGTATGGAGCTTGTAGTCCTTGCCCGACTTTACCTCGATGGGCAGGACTTTTCCTTCGGTGGTTTCGGTCAGGAAATCCACCTCGCCGCGTTTGCTGTGATGGTAGTAGTAAAGCTTCACACCCGCTGCGGAAAGCTCTTGGGCAACGTAGTTCTCGTAAACAGCGCCGAAGTTCACGGATTTTTCGCCAAGCAGGGAAGCCATGGCCACCGAAGGGGGGTATTGCGCCATGAGCATGCCCACGTCCGAGCTGTAGAGCTTGAAGCGGTTTTGCTCGGCGGTTCTTGCCAGCATGGGCTTGGGGTCGGTCACGTTGACCACTTTGAGGGCTGTGCATGTTGTGACCAGCCAGGCGAAGTCGTTGGCAAAGCGGTCGTATTTCGCTTCTTTCGCAATCGATTGGAGCTGGAACCGTTTGTTTTCCTTGTTCAGCTGCGAGGGAAGCGCGTCGAAGATCGCCTGGATTTGCGGTGCGCGCTTCTTTGCGTATTTGATGATGTCCTCTCGGTATAGACGAACCAGATCGTCTTGAGCCTGGCGCACCGAGCCCAAATCACGGGCTCCCTCGATGCTTTTGCAAACGGCTTCCGGCATTCCCCCAACCACCAGATAGCGATCGAGCAGCTTAATGAGCGAGTCGTGCACGGCATCGGGCAGGGGCAGGCGGCTGGCAAAACAGCTGCGAACATTCTGCAAGATGGAAACAGGCACGCCTTGGGCCCAACAGAATTCCTCGAAGGAAAGCGGCGCCATATCCAAAATGTGCAAGTACCCAACGGGCAATGAGCGAATGCCGCTGAGCTCGGTTCCCAGCATTGACCCCGAAAGGGCAAGATCGAACCTGCCATCCAGGACGAGATACTTTGAAAGCGTGAGCACCTCGGGTGCTTCCTGAACCTCATCGAAGAAAATCAGCGTTTTCCCCGGGGTAAGCGGGTGGCCTAGCTCGAGCGACAGAAGATCGATTGCCTGGCCGGAGTCGGTGACCGCCGCATATCTGTTTTTCGCCTCAAGGTCCTTTACGAAGTCTACCTTTACGTAGGCTTCGTATTCGTTGCGGGCGAATTCTTCAAGAAGGTAGGTTTTGCCGATTTGGCGCGCTCCCGTAACAAGCAGCGCCCCATGGTCCCTTTGCTGCTTCCATTCAAGAAGGTTTTTGTACGCTTTGCGTTTAAGCATGCCGATCACCAATTTTGCCGCTAAATCGGAAAGGAATATAGGTAATTATGCCGCTAAATCGGAACGAAATCCGCCGAAAATTCCGCTAAATCGGAAAGAAAACGCCGAAAAACTGCCGCTAAAAACGCCGCTAAATCGGAAAGCCGATTCCTTTAAATAAGTTGTGGTCTTCGCGCGATAGAAGTTCACCATGGCTTACAATTTCATTCGGATTGCCGAAGGCTTTGCTTGGGCACAGGCGAAGAGCTGATCGCCGCCCAAGCAAAGCCGGGCGTTTGCGAGAAAGGAACAGGCTTGGAAAACGGGCAAGGGCCAACGGGCATCGCGCGCTTCGATGCAGCGATGGGAAGCGGGTTTGCGCGCGCCGCAGATGCGGGCGTTTCGGTTTCCCGCAGGGGCTTCTTCTCGTTGGCGCTTGGTGCGGCCGCGGCTTGCACGTTGCCGGCGTTCCTTTCGGGCTGTTCCGGCGCAAGCTCAAACAGCAGCTCCGAGCTGGGCCCGGTGTATTCCAACGACCAGATTCAGTCCGTAACGCTGTTCCTGTTCGACACCGTTATCTCCATCAGTGCCGCCTGTTCCAAGGATTTGATGGACCAGGTAAGCAGCCGCTTAACGTACTTCGAGGGCAAGTTCTCTCGCACGGTGGAAGGCAGCGATGTTTGGAACATCAACAACGCAAAAGGTGCGCCCGTGCAGGTTTCGGCCGAAACCGCCGACTGCATTTCCAAGGCTTTGGAGTTCGGCAAGGAATCGAACGGCCTGTTCGACATCACCATCGGCGCGGTTTCTTCCCTGTGGGACTTCGTTGAAGGCGTGAAGCCGGAAGACGACGCAATCGCCCAGGCGGTTGCACATGTGGACTACCGCGGCGTGAAGGTGGACGGCAGCACGGTTGCCCTTTCCGACCCCGAAGCCATGATCGACCTGGGCGGCATCGCCAAGGGCTACATCGCCGACGACATCGTTGCCATGTTCCGCGAAGGCGGGTGCGACAGCGCCTCCATCAGCCTGGGCGGCAATGTGTACGTCATCGGTAAGAGCTTCGACGGCGACGAATGGAACGTGGGCGTGCAGGACCCCAACGGAACCGTCGACGCCACCATCGCCTCCATCAAGGCGCAGGACACTTCGGTGGTTACCAGCGGCTTGTACGAGCGCGGCTTCCAGAAAGACGGCGTGTTCTACTACCACATCCTCGACCCGAAGACGGGCTACCCGGCAAAAACCGACCTGGAAAGCTCTTCCATCACGTGTGAAAGCTCCACAACGGCCGATGCCTATTCCACCATCCTGTTCCTGATGGGGCACGACGCGGCCATGAGCTTCGTCGAAGGCGACGACAGGTTCGAGTGCGTGCTGGTAGACCAGAACGCCGCAGTCTCCAAATCGAACGGTTCGGCATTCGTGCTGGCCAGCAAATAGAAAGGCTCAACCATGACCAAGATCCCCGCAGGCGAGGTTGCCCCCCGGAAGAAGCTCAACGTGCTATTCGCCGCCATCATCGTTGCCCTGGTGATAGGCGGGGTGCTGGCTACCAACGCCTTTGGCCAGTCCGTTGCGGCGAAAAGCGCCGTGGTGAAGGACTCCGACAACAACGAATACGTGCTGGACCTTTCGAAGGACAGCACCACGGTGGTTTCCACCGAGCTGGGCACGAACCTGGTGGTGGTGGAAAACGGCACGGTGCGCGTGAGCGAGGCCGACTGCCCCAACCACGACTGCGTGAACCAGGGCGCCATCTCGAAGGCAGGCCAGCAGATCGTGTGCCTGCCGCACAAGCTCACCATCGATATCTCCGACCGCGAGGCTGCCCCCACTTACGACGTGGTGGGCAAGTAGCCCTGCGCAAGAAGGGTCTTTCCAGCGGAAACGATGGGTCGCAGCTCGAAAAGGGAACAGCCAGATCAGCTTAGGGCGCAGCGCTTGGCGCGCGCTTCGCTGCTTGCTGCCGTTGCGCTTATCCTGAGCTACATCGAAACCATGATCCCCCTGCCGGTTGCCCTGCCAGGGGTGAAGCTGGGCTTGGCGAACATCGCGGTGGTGGTTGCGCTCTTCGCGCTCGATGCCCCCACTGCTTGCGCTGTTGCCGCGGTGAAGGTGCTTGCCTCGGGCTTCCTGTTCGGGTCGCCAATGATGTTGGCCTACAGCCTGGGCGGCATGGCGCTAGCGCTGGCAGCGATGCTGCTGCTTCGGTTGGTTCCCGGCATCAGCGTGGTGGTGGTAAGCATGGCATCGGCCATCTGCCACAACGTGGGCCAGATAGCCGTTGCGTGCTTGATGCTTTCCACCCCTGCGGTGTTCTTCAGCTTGCCGCCCTTGGCGGTTGCCGCGTGCATAACCGGTGCGCTTACCGGCGCAGTGGCCCAGGGCGTGTTGGCAAGCGTGCAGCATGGTGCGGGCCGGCAGGCTCTGGCCGGGAGCTCGTTGCTATCACGGCTTGGCTCCAAGGAACGGGAGCGTGCTGCGGGCCGCCGGCCAAAAGGTGGCGAAGGGGTGGCGGCTCGTTCGCAGAAAGCCAGCTTCGGCAGGCGCAAGGCGAAGGGGGCACCCGCGCGCAGCTCGGCCGGGGCGGCATCCTGCGGCTCGTTCGGCGTGTACTGCAGGGGCGATTCGCTGGCGCATCGGTTGGACCCGCGCACGAAGCTCGTGTTCACGCTGCTGTTCTTTGTTGTGGCATTTGCGGCTCAGGGGCCCATGCTCGCGGTGGTGGTTGTTCTGACCGCGGCATCGCTGTTTGCATCGGGCATGGGGCCGGCCCGCGCTCTAGGCATGCTGCGGCCCTTCAAGTGGCTCGTTCTGTTCGTGGCCGTGTGGGATGTGCTTTTCACCGCAGGTGGCAGCGTTGTTTTCCAGGCAGGTGCACTCACTATCACCAGTGGTGGGCTTCTGTTTGCGGGCGAATCGGTGCTGCGTTTCTGTTGCATGCTGCTGGGAACCTCGGCCCTTATGCGCACTACGGCGCCCACCCAGCTTACCGATGGGTTCGCGGGCCTTCTGGCACCGTTGCGCAGGCTGGGTGCATGGGTAGACGATGCAGCACTGGCCTTAGGCCTTACCTTCCGCTTCATCCCCACGCTCGCAGAAGAGCATGCGCGCATCCGCCGTGCGCAGGAATCGCGTGCTGCCTGTTTCGGGGGAGGGGTGGCCAGCCGCCTTCAAGCCTACGTTTCCGTGTTCACGCCCCTGTTCGCAGGCGCCCTGCGCCGGGCCGATTCGTTGGCGCTTGCCATAGCCAGCCGCTGCTACGGCTGCGGCGAAACGCGCACCTGCATTCGCGAATACCGCATACAGGCGGCCGATTGGGCGGTGTTGGCCGTGGTTGCAGCGGCTCTTTTCGCTGCTTTTACTGGGTAATTGCAAATCGAGGAAAATTACCCCTTGCGCACTAGACCGGGGTGGGGTACATTAACTCTCGCGCTATTTGCTGCACATGCGGGCGTGGCGGAATTGGCAGACGCGTAGGCTTCAGGTGCCTATGGGCTTCGGCTCGTGAAGGTTCAAGTCCTTTCGCCCGCACCATTTACAAGATAAAGCACCCTACGGGGTGCTTTTTTTATTATGATAGACAGCACGCAAAAGCCCTCATAGCTGATAGGAGTTCTTGTCATGAGGCTTATCCATTGTCTGAACAACATCTCTTCCCACGGCACCGACCTGCTCGATTCCGAAAGTTACGCGCTTACCGACTCAATCGAGGAATGCGAGGGCATCCTGGTTCGCAGCGCCGCCATGCACGAGATGCAGTTCCCCGAGGGCTTGCGTGCTATCGCCCGTGCCGGCGCCGGCGTGAACAACATCCCGCTGGACCGCTGCGCTGAAGAGGGCATCGTGGTGTTCAACACCCCGGGCGCCAATGCCAACGCAGTGAAGGAAATCGTCCTGTGCGCACTGCTTCTGGGCAGCCGCGACATCTTGGGTGGCATCGACTGGTGCCGCGCCAACGCCGACGACGAGAACATCGCCAAGGCAGCGGAAAAGGCGAAGAAGCAGTTCGCTGGCCAGGAGATCAAGGGCAAGAAGCTCGGCGTCATCGGCCTGGGTGCCGTTGGTGCAGAGGTTGCCAACGTTGCCGTCGAGCTGGGCATGGACGTGTACGGCTACGACCCGTTCGTTTCCGTAAGCGCCGCTTGGAAGATCTCCAGCCCGGTTCACTACATCACCGACCTGAAGGACATCTTCCGCACCTGCGACTACATCACCATCCATGTTCCTGCCGTCAAGGGCACCATTGGCATGGTGGATGCTCACGCCTGCTCCCTTATGAAGGAAGGCGTTGTGCTGCTGAACTTCTCGCGCGACACGCTGGTAGACCCTGCCGCTCTTTCCGTGGTGCTGGATTCGGGCCGCGTGAAGCGCTACATCACCGACTTCGCCACGCCCGAGACCATGAAGATGAAGAACACCGTGGTTCTTCCGCACCTGGGCGCTTCCACCGCTGAAGCGGAAGACAACTGCGCCATCATGGCCGTGCGCGAGATCGTCGATTACTTCGAGAACGGCAACATCACCAACTCGGTGAACTATCCTGCCTGCGACATGGGCGTTTGCCCCGATGGCCTTACGCGCATCGCGCTGCTGCACCAGAACGTTCCCAACATGATTGCCCAGATCTCCACCATCTTGGGCGAAGACAACGTGAACATCGCCAACTTCATGAACAAGGCTCGTGGCGAGCATGCTTACACGCTGATCGACATGGACAACGCTCCCAGCGATGCCGCCATCGCCAAGCTCCGCGAGATCGAAGGCGTTCGCCGCGTTCGCCTGATCTAATTCGCGCTGCCCATACGGGCACTCATATCTTCCTAAGCAAAGGCGTCCATTGTGGGCGCCTTTGCTTGTTTCTGAGCCTGCTTTCCGTGCTCGTCCGCGCACCGAACCTGTCCGCGCCGCGGGCTGGTGCCATGCTCAATTCAACCTACCCGCGCCGCGGGCTGGGGCATCATCCCTTCGGGGATTCCCGCTACCCTGCTCGCTTCGCTCGTGCGGTCGCTGCTTCATGCATTAGAAGAAGGTTCGCTTCGCGAACCGTTCAGGAAAGGGTTTCAGAGAACCCCTCAGGGCGATGCCCCAACCCACGTCGCTGCGTTTTTGAGGCTGTAGCGACAGACGGGGCCTGGGCGGCGAAGCGCTCTTCCGTAGCGCGGCTTTCGAACAGGCGCCTTCAAAGGCGGCGCCACAGGTACTTGATCAACGATGCTGGGATGAGGCGAACCATGCGTCAAGCCGTTTCCCGCGCCGCCCCTTCGCGCCTGCTCGAAAGCCGAATCAAGCGAAGGCGAGCGCTGAGGCGTCCAGGCCCCGGCTGGCGCGGACGGGCTGGCTTTTGCTTTCGCGGTGTTGACGAACGTGTTCATAATTATTACCTTATAACCAAAAGGTTATAGAGAGGGTATGCGATGAGCGTTCGTGAGGGATTGGTTGAGCGCGTCTGCCGGTACAACAAGGCAGTAAGCGATCCTAACCGTATGCGCATGATCAAGATCGTCGGCTCGCACGAGCCGTACACCATGAAGGTGGGCGATATCGCTGATGTATTGGGGATCAGCCAGCCTGCCGCATCGAAGCATCTGAAGATCATGGAGCAGTCGGGCCTGTTCAAGCGCGAACGGCGCGGCACCTCGGTGTTCTACATGCTGGACTTGGACGAAGTCGAGCGCTATCAGCGCGACATGGAGTATGCCTTCGCGCATTCGCATACGCCTTGCGAGCACGGCTTCAAGTGCCAAACGTGCCCGGTGGCAGACACGTGCATGTAGCAAGTGGGATCTTAGGAGGAGGAGAGGAAAATGGCGGCTAATGGAAACCTTCCCGGGTTACCGGTGGGAACCCCTCGTTTCATAGACCGTTTCTCGAAGGGGAAGAAAGTTCTGTTCGTGATACTGGGGTACGCCTTCGGCATCGTCGGCGTGCTTATCGATTGGATCATCGGGCGCCGGAAGAAGATGATGGAGTGCTCCGCCGAGGCAATCTGGTATGGCCTTATCGGATGGGGCTTGGACGTGGTAACCCGCTTCGTGCTTTCCGTTGCCACAGATTATGTCGACCCAGTTCAGGGGCTGTTCGGCCCTGGCGTTACCGTCTGGAGCGTTCTGTGGTGCATCTGCGGGGTGTGCTTTGTCTTCCTCTCGATGCTGTGGATTTACGGCCTGCGCCCCAAGATGACCGACGCCGAGCGTGCGTATGTCATGAAGGGCGACGACCATTTCCCGGCCGACGCGAAGAAGCTGCGCTACGATGCGGGCATCACGGTGAATGCAACTCCCGAGCAGATTTGGCCTTACATGCAGCAAGCTGGTCAATCGAAAGCAGGCTGGTACAGCTTCGAGCGCCTGGAGCGTTTCTTCACCTTCGATATCCGCAACCATTACGACTACACGAAGTACCCCCAATGGCAGAATCTGCATGTGGGGGAATTCCAGTGGTTCCACCAGGCGCCCCTTTCCATCGGCGAATGGGTTACCGACTGCTCGAACGGCGAGGACGGCCACTACTATTGGGCGGCCCATTCCGACACGGAAACAGATCCAACCTGGAAAAACCGCGGGCCACAGCAGGAAGGTGCGCTGCGCTTGTGGTTCAAGCGCTTTGCCTGGACCTGGAACTGGGAGGTTTACCCTGTCAACGAAAAGCAGTCCCGCTTCATCTACCGCTGCGACTGCGTGTTCAGCCCCTTCTTGCGCACGCCCATCCACAAGTACTTCGTGGTGTTCGTCCTGGGAACGGCTTCGCTGGTTATGGGCAGGTGCTGCATGGAAACCATCACCAAGCTTTCCGAAGGGGATCGCAATTTCCGCAAGTGCTATTTCGATTGATAGATGTGCCTGGGCAAAGGCGCCTGGGCTGAAGATTGCATTGGTCAGGGGAACGGCCGATGGATTCAGAGGGAGCCGGCCTGGGCGGTGGGCATTGAAAAGAGGGAGATAACGATGGGATACGATTTCGAGACGGTTGTTGTGGGCGCTGGCGCAGCTGGCATGAACTGCTGCCTTGAGCTGCAGAAGAACAACCACGACTACTTGCTTATAAGCCCGAACATCGGTGGCAGGATCTGCAACGATGAAGAACGCCACATGAACTACGGCGCGGTGTTCTACTTCGGCACCTACAAATACATGCTGCAGAGCGGCTTGCTTATCGAAGGCCCCGATGTTCTGCCGCGCCTTTCCGATGGCTGCTGCCACCACGACGACGGCAGGCGGTATCCGCCCGTTTCGCTAACCACCATCGCCGATGCCCCAAGCCTGCTGAAGTACATGAAGTGGATGCGCGAGGGATTCATCCCGGCCTACACCCGCTTCAAGGACAACTGCACGGTGATGGAGGTTCGGGCGGCGCTTGAGAAAGACCCGATGATCAAGCAGCTGTACACCGAATCGGCCGAGCATATGATCGAGCGCATGGGTTTCGGCCCCATCTGCAACGACCTGGTAAGCATGTTCGCCCACGCTTGCACGGGCACCAAGATCAAGGACCTTACGGCCTTGGACTACCTGAACACCGTGCAGCCTTTGACGATGCAGATACCGCCGATGAAGCTGTTGTTCTGTCTGAAGCGCTTCGATTTCGATTCCGCGGGCGTGCAGGCTCGCCTGGGCGAAGGTTCGGGCACGGTCCTGATAGATGAGGTGGTAGGCGTTTCCCGCCAGGGCGATGGGTGGGAAGTTGCCACCAAGGGCGGTAAGGCTTTCTCCTGCAAAAACGTGGTTATGGCAAGCCCCGCGCACATCACCAAAGAGCTTCTTGCGCCCACTCCCGGCCTGCCCGAGCTGGACATTCGCAAGGCATCGCAGCTTACCGGGTATTTGGTGCGCGGCAAGATCAAGCCAGCCTATTGGGACCAATCGGTGCACCTGTTCGACGACACCATCCCCATCATCTACATCGCCAAACGCTTTGATGGCGATTACGAGGTTTTCACCGAGATAGACTTCGAGGCAATGCGCCGCTTCGACCTGTACTTCGATGAATGGGAGGTGTTGGGGAAGAAACATTGGGAATACGCGCTCTACACCGCTGCCCACGAGGCGTTGCCGCAGAACCTGGCGCCGGGACTCATCATGGCCGGCGACATAAACGGCCTTGGTATGGAACCCGCATGCATCTCGGGCATCTATGCCGCCAACAAGATCATGGGCCGCACGCAAGACTAGTCGTTTGTCCAATTAGCCGGGCAACCCACCCGTCCGCGCTGCGGGCTGGGGCACCAGTCCGCGGCACGGATAGGTTGGGCTGGGCGCGGTCCCGTTCGGCACGGATGGGCTCGGGGCGCGGGCTTTTGAGCGCTTATGGGGTGGCAGCTATCGGTTTGCCCGGAAGTGAGCGAAGGCCGCCGCGGAAGGGCGCGGCGTTCGGGAGATTGCGGGTCCCCTGTGCAGGCTATGCTATACAATTCCCCTTACTGCAAAAAACAGGGAAGGGCCAAGCGGCCATGAGGAAGGGAACGACCATGTGCAGATCCTCGAAGCTTGCCTTGATATCCGCATGCATGTCGGCATTTTTGCTGGCAGCGGCGCTGCTCCTGGCGGCGCCGGCCCTCGCGCACGCGGATCAGGGCACGAAGAGCATCGACTCGACGATGACGATCACGATGCAGAAGGCCGACGGCGGGACGGCATCGAACGACAAGGGGACGCCGACCACCTCGTCGGCGACCGACTCGAAGAAGCTCGCTACCACGGGCGATGCCCTGCCCCTCGCCGTTGCCGGGGCTGTCGTGCTCATCGCGGGCGCGGCCTACTGCCTGCTGCAGAGCAGGAGGCTGGCCGCCGCCCAGGGAACGCGCGCGGCAAGCGGCTCGCGCGGCTCCCTCGCGCGACAGCAGGACCTGAGCGCCGCGGCGAAGCGGGTGCTGTCGGTGATCCTGGCCACCGTGTTGGCGGCCAGCCTGTGCTTCGGCGCCTTCGCGTCGAAGGCGAGCGCGGCGGAGGACGGCACTGACCCGAACGCCGGGGCCGCCGAGGCGGACGACGAGTTCCCCGACCTGGACGTCGAGTGCACCGCGAACGTGGTCATCGACGAGGACGGCAACGTCCTGTCGGCGGACTTTACCCTTATCAACGACTCCGACTACATCATCGACGTCTCGGACATCGTCGCCCCCGAGGAGCTCGAGGGCTGGGAGGCCGCCTTCGACTACTTCTACTGGGACGAGGACGGCGGCTCCTGGGACGAGGACATCTACTCCTGGTTTGA
>CAVBST010000032.1:0-18352 GCA_963598325.1 uncultured Prevotella sp.
ATCTGGAAGCCCTCGGGGAGCACCGGCATGGTCTTCACAAACACGCGGTTGAAGACGTCCAGCACCTCGCCGATGGCGACCGCCTCGTTTTAGCAAGGTATGAGCGATGCGGCCTTTTCGACCACGGTCGTCTTTCGGCTTCTTTCTCTTAGCAAGCCGAGTCTCTAGTATGTACTGGCTCATCTGCTCCAGACAGAAACGTAACAACCGCAGCAAAAGAAACCCCGTCTATTAGCTCCTCTCCACCCAATCTATACGTTCATTAAGCCAGTCGCAAACATCGTTGCGGTCTTCGCTGCGACCGCCCCATATCAAATCGTTCATTTTCAGCGATGTTTCAACACGATCGGCAAACGCGTCAAACGCCTCACTGTCAAGGTACGTGCGAAGTGACGAGATCGCCGAAGATTTCATACCATCAACGACACTCTTGACGCTCCGGTTGTTCAGAAGCGCAGACAGGACACCATTCCTTGTCCACCATCCACTGGACTCCGCTGCTGCTGGTTCCCAAAAAGCTACGTTTCCGCAAGCCCAGTCAAAATCCCAAGCTGGCCCAAAAGTGATTTTCGAAAAACCATCTATATCTGCATCTTTGAATAACCAACCAGATGAATATACATAGCTATCAGGGTTTTTCAAAATCTCATTAACCCAATAGATCTTTGCAAGCGATTCAGCATCGATAAGATCAGTCAGTTTCATACCCACCCTTGAACTGCCCCTCCACGCAGGAACGATTCCGTCATTCGCTGCAGCATCGAAAATATCCTGAAGAAGGCAGCTCATGTAATCGGCTTCTTCATATGACCAGATCTCGGGTGATTTGCAAACAAAGTGCTGGATCTCACCGCCCGTCATTACGGCGAAATAGGCACTTTCCACCCCATAACGAGACCGCCAAGGTTCATGCTCAATCAAATAGCCGCCTGTTATATCGCTTGGATTCTTTATATTTTGTGCGTAGCGAATTTCCATCCCATAGGAGTTGACTCCCTCTACGATTGTTGCGTCGTCAATATCGGGATTAAGATCCTCGTTCTTTTCTCCCAGGCCTTCAATATTCACACGGCCTTTAGCAATCTGGATCTTTTCACAAAGAAGATATGTACCGCGATATTCGCCGTCATAGTACATATCGACAATATCAAAATCTATAGCCTTATTTACTCCCAGCAGCTGCGAATAGGAATATGCAATTATGTTGCGCAGCACAGTTGGATCGTTTCCATTCGTAACTAGAAGCCATGTCTTTGATTTGCTATCGGATTCACCCGTCTGCAAAAGATCGGTTTTTTTATCCAGCTTTATCTGGTAAGACTTCTTATTTAGGGTCCATGAGCCGTTGCCACGCCCCTTTATCTGGTTAAGCCTCCCTTCGTATATGGAGGAGCCATCAGCGGCAATAACGGAAGCGGCCCCTGTTGCCGAATTGGAGTGGTTGGCACTAGATTCTACCCATTTCCGGCCATGCGAAATAGGATCATCGCTGCTCATGAAAACTGCGGTCAACCCGCTGGACTTCGGGAACCACAGGCTAGACAAAAGAGAACTCTGTAGATTTGCCACACCCAATTCGACAACAGTCTCCAACGAAGAGATCTGCGCTTCCAGCAGCGTTACAGCAGTTCCCTTCGAAACGGTACAAGCCCCCGAACCAAGAACAACATCCTGATCGAACGTCAAGCCGACATTATCGCTTGTAGCGTATGAAGGAAGGGTAACTGCATAGTCGCCGAATCCTATATTGATCGGGATAATCGAATTGCTGCCCGCTGCCGCAGAGAAGGAAACGCCTTCCTTTCCGGCTTTCGTGAAATGCCAGCTTTGAGCTGCTGTTCCGTTGGTTTTATACAGCTGAATCGCTGTCGAGTTAACCTTTGAGCCGCTGGGTACATCAAGAGCATAGCTTTCGTTAATCCCTGAAATCAGGACATAGGCGCCGTTACGCAAAACGGCAATCCATTTCTGTGCCCAGGTGCCATTGGGGGTATAGAGCTGGATGGAAGCGCCGTTAAACGCCTTTCCGTTAGCAACATCGAGCGCTTTGCCGGAATTGGTATTAATAAGAGTCAGATAGCCCTTTTTGTCGTGCGAAACGCTCCACCACTGAGCATAGGTATCGTTTGCCGTATAGGTCTGAACAGCCGTGCCGTTGCCTGTACAGCCATTTCGAGCATCGAGGACAAGAGTTAGCAGCAAGTCGGACCTAAGAGCATAGTTTCCATCCTCGATCAGGCCCTTGTTCTCTGCCGCAAGCTTATCTAGCCGCATGCGCGCGGTAGATGCCGCAGATACGCCCCACCGCTGGGCGAGCGTGCCGTTGTCGCTCCACAGCTGCAGCGGGGCCCTGTTCGCAGTGGAAGCGGATTGAACATCCAGTGCAAGGGCGGTGTTCAGAGCCGAAAGGAGCTTAAAGCCGTTTGCGGTGCTTACCGCAATCCATTTCTGCGCCCACGTTCCATTAGCAGACCAAAGCTGAACGACCGCGCCCTTTGCTGCGTTTCCGTCCCGGACGTCCAGGGCCTTCCCTGACACCGTGTTCTTGATGGTAAGGTAGCCAGCGGAATCGTGGGACACCGTCCAAACCTGCGCGTCCGTCCCGTTGCTCGAATAAAGCCAAAGAGCGTTGCCCGACGAGTAATCGGCGCTCGGGACGTCTATCACCTTCGCGCCGCTGAGCAGCGTGGCTATCGAGTAGGTTCCGTCTTCGACAACGCCCAGGTTCTCGGATGCGAGCCTGTCGACGCGTTGCCTGACGGTTTCCGCCCCCGAGAAACGCCAGCGCTGTGCGAGGGTGCCGTTGTCGCTCCACAGCTGGATAGGGGTATCGTTTGCTTTCCCGGCACCCGATAAGTCTAGAACAAGACCTTCGTCCAACAGGGAAACTATCTTGTACGCATTGCCGTCACGAACAAAACGCCATTTCTGAGCATTGGTGCCATTGGATTCCCAAAGCTGAACAACCGCTCCTTCGTAGGCTTTGCCGTTGGCAACATCAAGGGCTTTTCCAGATGCGGCATGATAGATCGTCGTTACACCGCTATCAGATGTTTCCAAGCGCCAAACCTGGGCATCGGTGCTATTAGCTTCATAGCTTTGTACCCGAGTGCCGCTGGATGTGGACCCATCCTTCGCATCAACGACTTTCCCGTTCGCAGCTGCACACTCTATTGCGTACGTTCCATTTGAGGGGCACTGCGCAGAGTTCGAAGGATTCGATTCATTGCCTTTTTCGGTTCCGGATTTCGCCAGCGAATAGCCGTTCTTTTCCGTATCGTCAACCGTGCCGGAGTTTGAAGATTCGTTCTTTGAATCTACTGCTGTCTCATTAGGCGATTCGAGATCCCCATTCGAGCCCTCAGAGGAAGGGGTATCACCTGCAACGCTTAGCTGAGCCTCGGGCTTTGTAGCTAGTAGATCGCACCCCCCCCCTAAATCATTCTGAGTAAGCTCATCGGCATATGCCAGGCCAGGCAGGGCAACGGCTCCGACCAGCAAAGCAGCACACAACGGATAACGTAATTTGCCAGCAATCATAATTGCTCCTTACAGCTACAACAACGTAATACTAGTTGTAGATAACCACAGTTGTTCCTGCATAGATGTTGTCGTGGATCCACGACGCGCTGGACCAAGCCATCCTGATGCAGCCATGCGATAGGCTTTGCCCAAGCTCGTTTTCCGAGCTTAAGACGCTGTGGAAGAAGTAGCCGCCATAGATCTGCGTGCAATAGATTGCACGGCTATCCGTGTCCAGCGAATTCCTCTTATACCCCGTGGTCCGATAGGTTCCCGTGATAGTGGGAGAGCTCGGGGCACCCGTCACACAACTCCACCAATACTGGAGCGACCAATTGCCAGAGCTACCGCGGAAAACGCCAACCCTGTGCTGAGAGCGGTCAACGCCGATAAGCCATTGCGTGCCGCTGCCTTCCCAATAAATCCTATCGAGCATTGCTTGCCTATCGGAAGGCATGGGTGGCGTATAGGTAGTTTCTTCGAAGGAGAACCTTTGTGCTGCAGAGCCGTCTTTCTTAGAAAGCTGAAGGTTTGTGCCGTTCGAGGGGGATGAGCTAGCCAGAGAGAGAACAAGATTTCTGTCTATTGCAGACTCAAACGACATTCCGCCGCCGCCCTGGTAAACTGCATACCACTTTTGGGCATTTGAGCCGTTCCAGGAATACTGTTGTACGTTGGCCCCATTGTAAGCATTGCCGCTGGCTACATCGAAGACCTTCCCGTTGGCGGCGTTCACGATACGATATGTTCCGTCGCCGTTGCCGACAATGCTCCACTTCTGCGCACCCGAACCATTTGAGGAATACGACTGAATGTTTGCGCCATCAGCAGATGAAGCGCTCACCACATCAAGGACCTGGCCGTAATTCGCCCGCGAATGAAATACGTACATGCCCGTCTTCACGCAGTCAGTGCTTTTTAAATTGAACTTTTGGGCAGCGGTGCCGTTATAGGAATAGGTCTGGATGTTTGTTCCGTTAGCAGTGCTTGCAGAGTAAACATCCAACACCTTGTTATTCTCGAGGTTCATAAACGAATAAGATCCCGCATCAATGCCAACGAGCATCCACATCTGCCCAGTAGAGTTTTCGCTATACGCCCGCTGACACACATTTGTCCCCGAAACAGCCATGTACTTGCCAGAATTTGCTGCTTCAAAACGGTACACGTTCGATTTGCCGGAAACATGGCTTATTTGCCACTTCTGAGCAGCTGTTCCGTTTGCCGAGTAAAGCTGGATGTTGGCGCCGTCAGCATCGGAACCATCTGCAACGTCAAGATCTTTGCCATTGTCGAGAGACGAGGAAATCTCCACTAGACCTTCAGGGATCGCATAGTCTCTTTTAACGAGTTTGAAGGCTTCGCACGCAGCCGCATTGTCGGGCCTTTCGCCAGTAACAGCAGCGCCGCTACTCAGCGATGATGCGCTTAGCCTTAGGGCATTTGCCGCGCAGGTAAACGTATATGAGCCATCCTCGTTCACATCTATGCGGAACTGCTGAGCGCCGCTTTCCTTCACCGAAGACTGCTCCGCCTTGACGCCGGGGATAATGCTCCCGTTCTTCAACTCGATGGCTTTATTTGAGTTCAAGGATATGATCCGGTAATAGCCGTCAGAGTATTGAAGTTTAAAAAGCTGCGCGATTGTTTGGTTGTTCTTGTAAAGCTGAATCTGAGCACCATCCGCTTTGGAAGCGCTCGAAACGTCTAGGCATACGGAACTCGAACCCGCAGGAACGATCTCATACCAATCGTTAAGGCCAAGATCATCGCACTGGGCCACATCCTCGTGCTCCGAAGAAACCAGATAGAACTTCTGCGCGTTTGTACCGTTAGCGTCCCAAAGCTGAATGCCGGTGCTGTTTTGCGAGCTGCCATTGGCCACGTCGAACACTTTACCTGGGTCTACTGCGGAACGAATACGATAGCCTTCGCCATCCGCAGCAACCTCCCAGCATTGCGCCAAGGTTCCATTAGGCTCCCATTGTTGTATTTTTACCCCATTTGAAACCTTACCGTCGGTAGCGTCGAGCGCCTTTCCCGAACCGGTATTAGTGATGGTGTAGTACCCGGTGGCTTCATCGTAGACAAACTTAAACGATTGCGCCGCAGTCATGTTCGACTCGTATATCTGAATGCGTGCGCCATTCGACTTGGAACCACCAGCCACATCAAGGGCTTTCAAGCGGTCAATCGCCGAAGAAACAAGATACGTTCCATCGGCCACCGTTCGATCAGCCTTTGCGGAAGACAAATCAAATGACTGATTCCTGCCTTGGTCTGCCGTCCAAAGCTGAACATTGGAACCCTTTGACGTACCGGAAGCATCAAGCGTCAACCCGTTCGCCTTGCATATAAGGCTATACGAGCCATCGGAGTTGGCGCGCACCGCCCACTTCTGCGCGTCGGTCTTGTTCGACGAGTACTGCTGCACGTTGGTGCCGGGAACCAAATTGGCATCGGCATCGTCCAGGGCTTTGCCGGACTTCAGGTTTGTGATGGTGTAAAAGCCGTCGGAGCCGCACTCGAAACGGAACTTCTGGGCGGCAGTGCCGTTAGAGTCCCATACCTGCACGTTTGCGCCGTTCGAGGTGGAGCCGTCTGCCACGTCGAGCACCTTGCCGGACGCACCCTTCAGGGAGACGGTGTAGACGCCGTCATCAACGGTCTTACCGCCCTCCACGCTGATAGATGTGCTAATAGCGTAGAACTTTTGCGCATTAGAGCCGTTGGACTCCCAAAGCTGGATCCCCGTGCCGTTCGACGAGCTTCCGTTTGTTGCATCAAAAACATACGCAGGGTCAATCGCAGAACGGATGACAATCCCATCGCCACTAGCCTCTATCTGCCAACGCTGCGCCAGCGTGTTGTTGGACTCCCATTGCTGCACCTTCACACCCTTGGAGACTTTGCCATCAGCGGCATCCAGGACCTTGCCGGAACCAGCGTTCGTTATCTTGTAGAAGCCGGAAGCCTCATCGTAAGCGAAAGTGTATTTCTGCGCGGCAGTCATGTTCGAGTTGTACAGCTGGATTCGCGCTCCGTTTGAAGACGAGCCAGAAGCAACGTCCAGAACCTTGAATCTATTCAGCGAGCTGGAAATCAGGTAGGTTCCATCGGCTAAAACCCGTTCGGTTTTCACGGAGTCCAAATTGAACGACTGGGAATCGGCTTTTGTTAGCTCCCAAGCACGTGCATTGGAGCCCGAGGCCGTGCCATCAACATCTAACGCCAAGCCATTCGCTTTGCAGATAAGGCTATATGATCCGTCGGTATTGGCTCGAACCGCCCATTTCTGTGCATCCGTGCTGTTCGAAGAGTACTGCTGCACATTGGTGCCCGGAAGCACGCCGCCGGAAGCGCAGTCCAGCACCTTGCCGGACTTGAGATTGGTGATGGTGTAGAAGCCGTCGGACCCGCACTCGAAGCGGAACTTCTGGGCGGCGGTGCCGTTGGAGTCCCATACCTGCACGTTCGCGCCGTTCGAGGTGGAGCCGTCTGCCACGTCGAGCACCTTGCTGGACGCGCCCTTCAGGGAGATGGCGTAGATGCCGTCGTCGACGGTCTTGCCGCCCTGCACATCTACAGATGTGCTATAAAGCACCCATTTCTGGGCATTGGTGCCATTGTTCAAATACAGGCCAACACTAGTGCCTTCTGAGGTTGAGGCGCTCGAGACGTCCAGGCAATAATCGCTATTGACGGAGGCGTAAATTGCAACTGCTCCGCTTCCTGCGTCTTCGACCACCCAAAGCTGAGAGCTGTCATTTGCCGAATATTCACGCTGTGTAATATAAGGGCTATACCTAGATTCGGAAGAATTTAGCGATAGATATTTGCCCGATTCCTTATCTTTGATTCGAGTCAGGCCGGTTGCCGAATCTTTCTCGAATTGGAAAATCTGGTTCCAGCCCATATCCGACGAATGCACCGAAAGGGAAGAGCCAGAAGTGGAGTCCGATCCACTTGCTTGCAAAACCAAACGCTCCGCCAAGCTTGACTTAATGACATACTCACCGCTGGTAACTGCCGACCCACCGCCGTTATATGGCTTTGAATCGATAGTGTAGGTATTCTTGGCAAGATAGTTCAAGCAGTCGTTTTTCTCGTTCTTATAGCGATTCTGCCAACCCTGATGGTACTGAGGCTGGGAGGAGTAACGGCTTGCCACGTTGTTCACCACGTAGTCACACAAAGTGGTTACCAACTCTTTGTTGGACATGGAATCGTTGATGCCAGAATTCTTGAAGAACCAACTAGCACCGTAATAGTACCCCTGGTTGATGTAGCTAACGCCACCACCAGCGCCAAAGAGATTCACCATGCCCCAGCAAAGACCCTTAATGCAATCGGGGCGGTTGTCCAAGTTGATGCCCAGTGCGCCAAGAATGCCCTTTGCGCCCAGAGAACCACTGTAATACTCAGTGTAAGCCCAGCCGTTCTGAAGCTCAGAGAATTCAGTAGGGTCGGCAGCGTAGGCCTGGTGCCAGGACCAGTTGAGGTCTTCACGCAAGCTGTATGCCCGCCCATTTTTGTAATAGTTGGTGCTTCCATTGTTTCCGTAAACGTCCCAACCGTAAATGTCGCCGATCTGCTTCAGCGCCCAATACTTGCTAGGGTTGTAGTTGTACACCTTTTCAAGGAAACTGCCCAAGCCGTAACGGTTATCGAACTGGAAATAGCCCATAGCATGATAGTCATCGCCCCAGCTTAGGCCTTGGTCATAATTGCAGCTGCTTTCGTACTTGCAGAAGTAAGTCATTTCTTCGCTGAAAGACATGGGTGTAAGGCCAGAACCGTTGGCATACGATTCAACCTGGTTGGCATCAGTCGGGTAAATCTCTTCAGCAGATGCGCCGTCTAGGCCAGCTGCCCAAATGGCCAGCTTTCCTTCAGCATAAGCAGATTGACTGCTGGCAGCTTGGTCGGCAGCGCTCTGGCTGGAGGCGTTCTGGTTAGAGGAGGAATCGGCAAAATCTTCGCCCCAATACACCACCTCAGGACCTTCGCCCGCATCTCCATTGCCGGAATCTACGGCAAAGTCATCATCGCTTGGATAGGCGGCGATTCCATCATCTTCGTACTGTGTAGTTTCGTCGTTTTGTGCAGTCGAGCTGCCAGCAGCAGGATCTGCATATGCGGAATATGGCAGTAGACCAGCTACCAGCACAATGGAAAGAAAGATGCTCGAGAGCTTTTTCGCAAGCGACATGTTATGACCTTTCAAGCGGTTATCCGCTTGATTATACAAGGCAATTCAGGGTATTTCCGCATTTGAAATATTGTTTAAGTGGCAACGATGCGAACATCAAGGCAAGCGGGAGGAAACGCAGCTTTCCATACTCGAAGCAATGTTAGGCGCAAACTTGCCGACCAAGAGCAACAAATTGAGGGGTAGGAGTTCCTATGGCCTGAGCGCCTGCCATTGCTTGCCCTTTTAGGCTACGACGCCAGTCACCAAAACCCTGATGACCCTAAGGTTCTCAAGTACGACTTAAGTTTTGCGGAAAACCGCCAGCGTCCCTCTCTCAAACTAGGCCATTATTTTGCTTAGCATGCTCTTTTACCAAAGCACTACCAACCGATCAAAGTTAGCCTATTGCGGTATTATTGAGGGGTTCTTGCCTAGTGCCATTTAAACACGCAGCAACGATGCGGCTTCTATATACCACTTTAAAGCACTGAAGAAAGTTGAAGGAAAATGAGTATTAAGAGCCCTGGCCTTTTTGGAGAAATAAGAAAAAGAATCGGCAAAACGGAAGTGCTCATTCTCTCCCTATGCGCCTTTCTGCTGCTGGGGGCCTTGTATATGTTTAAAGCTGCTCATTCTGCAAAATCCGTCGCTCTACTTGCAATTGGCATCGTTTTACTTATCGCTATGTGGCTGCTATACCGCAACGGTGGAAGCAATGAATATGTACTCGAAAGAAGAGTATTCCCAACAACACTATTGACCCTCGGGTTAATATGTTGCTTCTTTTTCCCAGCGGGCACTGTGCCCGATGAATCCTATCACTTTTGGCGGTCGTACGCATATTCGACCGCAATAGTCGCTGACGATCCGCAAGAGATCAGGATAGAGGACACCCCCTTTTTCGAAGGTGGGTTCATGTCGAATGAGATCAACCGAACGGATTGGGATTATGTGAAAGAGCATCTTTTCGATTCGGCTGAAGACGGAAGCGTCTCGCTTTCATCCTTGGGCATTTCAAACGACGTCTACACGCGTGGGGCTGATTTGATTACCGATATGCCACAGCTAAAGCTCCCTTCTGCATTAGGTATTTTACTTGCACAAGCACTCGGCATGAACCACGTAGCACTTTTTTACATGGGCCGGTTATTCAATATGCTCTATGCGGCCGCGCTGATAATTCTTGCTATTCGACTGATCCCACTTGGGAAAAAAGCGCTCATGGTTGTATCGCTAACGCCGATGACCTTGCACTTGATAGGGTCGTACAGTTATGACGCAGGGACCATCGGGCTCTCATTTCTTCTTACCGCCCTGGTTGTGCGGGCAATTTCCGGTAGCGGCCGTTATTCGGCGACAGAAGCGGTTGCCTCTGTTGCGGTAGCCGGGCTACTCGCACCGTGCAAGGTTATCTACTCGGTAATAGCATTAGGCTTTTTTTTGGTTCCAAGAAACCGATTCAAGTCCCGAAAAACTGAACTCGCTTTTAAAGGCGGTATCCTCGCTGCCATGATGGCATCCGTCTGCCTAATCAGGATGGCATCGCTCGTCGGCATCGCCTCAGCAGATGAAGGATCTCTCTTAATAAGAGGCGAAGAAACCGGCCAACCGTACTCTTTGGGTTTGATACTCTCTAACCCTATTGAAAGTGCAATCTTTTTCGCGAGGTCAATCGAGACTTTGGGCTCCTTCTGGCTATTCAACATGGTCGGATGCAGTCTCGGCTGGTTCCAAGGAACTACCAGCTTTCCGAATTACGTTCCGGTAATTTTCCTTGCTTTGCTCGCTTTGAGCATGCTAAAAAGCAAGGATGACAGTGATGCCGCCTCGCTTGTTACAAGATTATCCTTTCTTGCAATCTGTTCGGTAGGTGCATTTGGGGCGATATTATCGATGTGGACAGGCTGGACCTTTGCTTCGGATACGGCAATTCTAGGGGTGCAGGGCAGATATTTTATCCCCCTATTACCCATGGCCCTTATTGCGCTTCGCCCCAATTCTATACAGGTAAACGTCAATACCGGGTTCGCACTCGTTTCCTTAACCTCAATGTTCTCTATTGCCGGCTTTGCCTATATCGCTTATTCAACTTGCCTGCTTTAGGATATTTTTCTATGAAAACAGCTGACACCAATCCGATCAGGGCGCACAAATAAAAACCTTTTTGCCAGGGCAGCTATCTTAGCCACTCCAGCCAAAGATCTAGCCAAATTACCCCTCGGCAAAGCTCATCGATACCGTTGCTTCGCGCCTGCAATTACGCGTTAAGCCGTCTTCCATAGTAGGGGTCGGGGTCGACAAAACATCCCGGCCAATCAGCGCGAAGCTTCCCTTGCTCAGAAACAAACCTTCGCGCTTTTTCACCCTGCGTATCCGACCCACGACTGAATGATTCGTAATGCCATAGCTTTACATTCGCATCGTAAACGACAAGCAAGTTTTCGCGCCTTACCCTAAGGCAATAATCGACGTCATTGTATGCGACCTTGTATCTTTCATTTAACCCGCCAAGCGAATCAAAAACTTTCCTCTTGGTCATCAAGCACGCCCCTGTCACCATCGAGACATCTTGGGAGAAGAGCGTACGGTACACATAACCCGGATCAGTGTCATCCAAATTCGCAAACACATGCACTGGGCCACCCGTTTGGTGCGGCCCTTCGCAATAGGACATTGCGACACCCGCATGCTGAATCGTGCCATCAGGGTACAGTAGCTTAGTTCCAACAACCCCAACGTCTTCCCTTTGGCAAAAGCCCAACATCGAGTCTATCCAATCTGGTGAAATTACCTCAATGTCGTTATTCAGCAGAAGTAGATATTCACCCGCCGCAAAGGATGCGCCGTAGTTGTTGATCGCCGAATAATTGAACTCATCGTCCCACTTTACAACGCTAAGATTCTCGTAGCATTCCAGAGCTTGCTGGTAATACTCAAAGGTGTCATCTTCGACACTATTGTTCTCGATAACGATAATCTCAAAATTACGGTATCGCGTTTTCTCGTATATAGATTCAAGACAGCGGGAAAGGACCTCTTTGCTGTCTTTGTTGGGGATCAGGATGCTAACAAGCGGATCGCCTGCAACCTGATATTCGGTTCGGTACAAAAACGGAATATCGGTATCCTGCACCGTCGCCGGCAAACCCTGCCTTAGAAGATGTTGCTCCAACGCCTTGCGACCCGCAGTTTGAGCATATGGCTTGGCCTGCAACCCTCCAGACGTAGAACTCTTACTTACACGCCAATGGTATAGAACGTCCGGGATATGAACGATCTTGGAAGTTTCCTCAACTAAACGCAAGATAAAATCGTAATCTTGAGCGCCATCGTAATCGTTCCTGAGTCTGAGTTTTTTCGCATATGAAGACCTTACGCAGAGAAGATGAGTTATATAGTTATGGCATCTGAGCAGGTCGAGATTTAAATCCGACTTAAAATGCGGACTTGCATATTTTCCATTCTCCATAAGAAGATCTTCGTCGCAATACAGTGCATCTACGTCTTCGCGACAAATCTCTGTTGCATATCTACTTAAGACGACCCTGTCCATCACGTCATCATGATCAAAGAAAACAATAAAATCGCCGCAAGCAGCGTCTATGCCCACATTTGTATTGCCCGAAATCCCTAGATTTGACTCTAGAGTTATTACTTTAATTCGATCATCGTCAATCGCCCTAATCGCTTTGGCCAGCCCCTCGTCTTCGGGCGTTGAATTAATCAGCAAGAGCTCCCAGTTGGTATACAACTGGGACGTAACGGAGCGCACCATACTGTTAAAATAGTCAACTGGCGTATGGTAAAGAGGAACGACGATACTGAACTTAGGACCGAAGGAAAAGTCGTAGTCATCCCTACTTGCTAGCGAGTATCTATCGTCATGAGCCCGCATCTCTGCATCCCACGCCCCGGGCTTGGCCAGACGGTAATATCCAGACCCGTAGTTCCCTTCATATACTTGCTTCGATGCCGAATCTAGGCAAAGGTAGCCGCTTCGGCAGCACCCTTGACCCGAGGCAACGATGCAATACGTACGTCCATCATCGGGGAGCCTCAAAGTAAATGGGGTCTTCGCCCTAGAAAGCCCCTCGTACATCGTAGACTCCGATTTGTATATATACAAATTCGGGTCAACCACAACAGAGCCATCGCTGGCCAATACTTCGACCAATGTGTCGTTATCTTTGCCCGTTACAAACGGCGAGCAAATAACGCCCTTCACAAGGATTTCTTTCTTGGATTGGACGACAGAATACGAAAGCAGATTGATATGGATCTGCCCCGAATACGTCCTTCTGTCAATATCCCTAAGGCTGTATGCAATGGCCGGTGTAAGTTTGTAGTTTAGCCTTGACCGCCATTTTGTAACGAACCTTCCAATAGTTATGTCATTAGATCGTTCGCCGGACTCGCGATTGGTGGCGCGAACAATCACTTTGCGCGTATCCAGCAGGGGTGTTGACAAAACATAAAACTCGCCTGAGCCGCTACACCGATCAAGCCTATACGCAGCAATCGGCAGAGACCTTCCGCTCTCTGAACGTGCCTCGAAAAACAAGTCAAGCCTATTAGCCGTATGAGCCTTTACGAGGTAGTAGGCAATACCGCGCCCTCGGCACATTTTTACAACAGAAAGTTTCATATATACTCCCACAAAAGGAATGGTCTGGTTTTATTTCCCGCAATGAAAGGCGCTGCACACTAGAGCCTTCTCAACATCGCTCAAGTTGCACGACCCGATAAACAAGGCTCTATCGATATACCGGTTATGCCCGCCAATAAAATCTAAGACCACTTTTTGGCAGTCAAGGTCAGTGCGATCGAATAATACCAATGGTGCGCGATTTGCATATCCAGCTATGCCGACGCTAAGCAAGTGGGGCCACTGCAAACCATTTTGCTCCACCACAAACACCCCGCATTTAGCGTCTGCGCCCTTCTCAAACTCACCGATAACGTACTCCGCAATCTCCACAAGCCCTTTGTCGCCGCGCCCGCCAACATGGGCTATCTCAAAAGTGTCTAAAACATCATTCTCGCTGAGTGCAGATGCCGAAACGACTAAAAGTTGTCTAATGCCAGCGGTAACAAGAGCTTGAGCTACTGATGCCGAAACGCCAGACGCATCATTGACAACAATCACAGGGCACCCCACAGCATAGATGTACGGGGCAAACGCCAAAGAATCAATGGCGTCATCAAAGGAAACGAGCACCGCCTGGTTCCGCCACAGGCCAAGGTCTTCCCCATAGCGAAAAACCTCCATAGATGGCGCGAGCGCCCCTTCTTCGTCAGTATAAAAACGCGCAACCTCAATATCCCAGGGAAGCTCTCTTAAATCCGCCACAAGTTTTGAAGCTGGCACTCCGTACTCAAATAGCAGTATCCTGCGTGGCTGATGGCGCAACAGCCATGAAAACAACCTCTGCGGCAAAGACGAGGGGCTTACGCTAAATACAGGGCACTTCAATGCGCCCGCGACGGAATCGGCCAGCAAAGCGTTTAGGTGGGTCGAATTGCAGGCTAGAGCAATGGTCTCACAGGACTCCTCCCCTATAGAGGGCAATACCATACTTAGATCGGTTGCCACTTGGTCCTCGTCAACATATGTGTGGCAGACAGACTCATCCAAGCCAAAAGAGAAACCGTCCTTAAGAGCATTGATTATGAATTCTTCCGATTCCCTGCTACCAGATCTTCCACCTAGCATCCCGTATATTTTCGCGACCATTTTCGCATCGCCTTGTAGTCGCTCGTGCCCCTTCTCGATCCAGATGGCTCGATTACACAGCCGCGAAATTTGCTCGTTGCTGTGCGAAACGATGAGCACCGTAACCTCATGGCGTTCGATAAGCTCGGTAATACGATCTTCGCACTTCTTCTGGAACATGAAGTCGCCCACGGAAAGTACTTCGTCTACAACCAGGATTTCCGGAACGATTACCGTTGCGATTGCAAATGCAATACGGGCTACCATACCTGAAGAGTAGTTCTTCAGGGGCATGTCCAGGAACTTCTCTACCTCAGCAAATTCAACGATGGCATCGAAGTTCTCATCGATGAACTGCTTGGAATAGCCCAGCAGCGCACCGTTAAGGTATATGTTCTCGCGCGCAGAAAGGTCCATGTCAAAGCCCGCACCCAGCTCGATAAGCGGAGCTATGTTGCCATTAACCTGGCAGGTGCCCTTGGTAGGCTCCAGCACGCCAGCGATGATTTTCAGCATGGTACTTTTGCCAGAGCCATTGGTGCCCATAATGCCAAACACATCGCCCTTGCGCACTTCGAACGAAACATCGTCCAACGCCTTGAACTCCTCGAAGAACAGCTTGCGCTTGGCTAGTGCAACCGCGTATTCCTTCAAGTTGTTCATCTGCTCGGACGCCATGTTGAAAGACATGGACACATGGTCCACCTTTATCATTACCGGGCGATTGTCTTCAGGCTCGGCGTCTTGGTTCAGCACCAGCTCGGAAGTATTAACGTTTTCAGGCATCTGTACCGCCTTTTACACGTAGAGGATGAATTTCTTCTGCTGGCTGCGGAATACCAGCACGCCAAGAAACAGGGCAACCGCGCCGCAGCCAAAGCAGATAAGGTTCATGGAAAGCGAAGGCGTTGTGCCGTACAGCGCAATATCGCGGAAGTACTCCACGTAGTAGTACATGGGGTTGGCATGCATAACGGGCAGTGCCCATTCGGGCAGGATTTCCACCGGGTAGAACAACGGAGTAGCGTACGTCCATGCGGTGGTAAGCACGCCCCACAAATGCATAACGTCGCGGAAGAACACAGAAAGCGCCGCCAGAACAAGGCCAATGCCCAAGCTGAAAGCAAACAGGTACAGCAGCAACACGGGCAGCAGCAAGATGTTAACCGTGGGAACAATGCGGAAGAATAGCATTACAGCGGCAACCGCAATTAGCGAAATTGCGAAGTTCACCAGCGCAAATACGGCTTTTTCGATAGGGAAGATCATCTTATTGATGCGGATCTTCTTAATAAGCGGAGCCGATTCTATAACAGATCCCATTGCGCTGGAGGTTGCCTCGGTCATGAACGCGAACAGCGTTTGACCAAGGATAAGGTACAGCGGGAAGTTCTCGATGTTGAAGCGGAAGATGGTAGAGAAAACAGCCGTTAGCACAACCATCATAAGCAACGGGTTGAGCACCGACCAAAGAACGCCCAGCACGCTACGGCGATACTTCAGCTTGAAGTCCTTGGAAACCAAGGAACGAAGGATGAACCAATCGCGTTTTAGTTGCTCTTTACCGGAGCCCATAAGCTACGTGCGTCTCCTTGGAGTTGGGTGCAGTTCGTAAAGAAGTATTATAGCGCGTATCTTCCACGGGGGCCGTGCGCGACGGATGCTCCATATTAGGGCAAGACGGGGTGACGGGTCTAGGGCGGGCCGGGAGCCTTGCCCAACACGGCAAGGCAGGGGCAGAGCGGGCAGGCCGGGCTGGCTGGGCCCAGGGCGGGCCGGTCCTAAGATGGGCCGGCGCAGGGCGGGTGGACCGGCCCTAGGGCGAGGCGGGCCTAGGACCGCCCCTTTACCATTCCGCATCCACCAACAGCCACATTCCCTGCAGAAGATAGGAAAGAACAACCAACGCTACCAGCAACAGGCCCACAGAGCCGTATTGCGAAGTGCTGCCCTTGCCAACTACCAGCGTTTCAGAGCCATCACCCCTCCACAACTGGACGATGCAGAGCACGGCAGCGAACGCGAAGAAGAAGCCGAAGTCCATTACATAGCGCATCAACACACCTGCACCGCTGGCATCGAACACAACCAGCACAAAGCCAACAGCGATGGACGCAACCGCCAAAGCAAGGGGCATGCGGGCAAAGCGCATACGGAACCGCTTCACAAGCAGCAAAGCCGAAACAAGCAGCACAGGGCTAAGGGCGAAAATGCCGCCCCACATTATCTCGACGATGTTCAAGCCGTAGTAGTCGACGGTAAGGTCGGTCGTTGTTAAATACGGGTACTGCAGCACCATGGAAGGCGGCTGAACCAAATACGTGAACAGGGCAAAGGGCAATATATCGAACGAAAACTGTCTGTGCGTCATGTCGTTGGTGGTTAGGTTGTAGTTGGCACCGAAGTCGAGCGGGCTGCCGAAGCGAGCGGCGTTGTACCACCCCACCAGGGTGAACACCACAACAAACGGGATAAGGGCCAGCGCAAGGCCGCGCACGAAAACACGCTTTTCCATATGTTTGAAGCAGCCCGCCAAAAGAACCAGGCCCAAAACGCCGCCGGCCAGCAGCTGTGGACGGCACGCGATAACAAGGGCAACGAACACGGAGCCGGCCACCGCCCATCCAACGCGGATGGTGTTGCCTTCGGTTGCGCCAACCCAGAAGGCCAGTCCCCACACCAAGCACGCCAGCCCCGTGATGATGGGCACGCCGTAGTGCCCCGGCACCGCACAGGCATAGGCGGCCCAGCTACCCAACAGCAGCACCAGCAGCAGGATAAGGAAAAATCCCTGGCTCGTATTCGGGAACCAACGGTCGCAGGTTTTCTTCAGAAGGAGCACCGCTCCGCAGCAGAAGGCCGCAGCGGAAACAACCACATCCACCATAACCGGCAACTCATTGCCGGTAAGCAGGTAGTAGGGAAGTTGGTACAGAAGCGCCGGTAGCACGCCGAAGTACACGTAGTAATGCCTGTCGAAGTAGGCGTAATCCCATAGGAAATCCACGCCGATGGCTGCACGTGCATAGGTGTCGTACGGGTTTTCCATAGCCATAAGGGCGGCACCGGGCTCGGTGCCCACGAAAAGCTGGCCGCTAGCGAACGCCTTTGCAAGCTCTATGTACTGGCGGTAGCTCACGTCGTCTGGCTTTATGTACGCGTAGTGGGTTGCAACAATGGCAACGACGCACGCCACGCATACAAGGCAAAGGCACGCCAGGAACGGCTTGGCGGAATAAGAGCGCTGGTAAAGCGCCGATTTCGGGCGAATCGCATAAAGCAAAAGCGTAGTGGCGAAAATAAGAAGCAGGCGCTTTTTAGTGATATCGACCGGGATGGGCACATTGAACTGCGCAGAGTAGTCAACGTAGAACTCGCCCGGCTGAAGGATGTTGTCAAGCGTTGCCGAATAGGCCTTCTGCAGGTCGGCATCGCTGTACCCGGCGGGGAAGCCGATAGGCAACGCGCTTAGCTCTGCAACGGAGCCGTCTTCGTTAACGCAAGTTCCAACAACGGTTGCATTGTTGTGCGAAGAAGCCGATTGGGCGTCCTCTGACCCATCGGATACAGACCCGGCGCTTTCTTCCCGGCTTACACCACCGTCATCAGCATCGGCATCGGCCGGCTTTGCCCCCTGCGGCGAATAGGTAGTTGTGGATTCAGATTTGACTCCAACGTTCGGCGTTACCGGAGCCGCGGCAATGAGCAGCTTTTTCACCTTGCCCGTTGGGTGAATGGAATACGAGGCATCTGCGCCCAGCCACATATCGCCCAACTTGCTGTAGACCGAGCTACCTTCGTCGATAACGAAAACAGAGCAAGATGAGTAAGACTCGAAGCTTTCCGGCAGGTCGGACGTTAGCTTTATGCTCTTCAGGTCGGCATCGTTGAACGTGTACTCGATGCAGTGATACCCGTCGGAG
>CAVBST010000033.1:0-17165 GCA_963598325.1 uncultured Prevotella sp.
TGCCTTCTTTACTCGTAGTTGATGTGGAAGGTGGAAGGGTCTTCGCCTTCGCGCGGTAGCCAGGCGGGCGGCACATCGTGATTGCAGGCAAAGGCGATGAAGTCTTTCTGCGCGGCGGTGAGCATGTCGTCGGCGCGGTGGATCAGGTAGATCTTGTGGAAGTCGCGCGGAACGCCCTCGATGGGCAAGCACACCACATCGCTGAACGCCTTCGCCAGGAAAGAATAATCTACCAGGGCAACCACCGAGTCGCTGGCGGAAACGATGGAGCAGGCGGTTATCTCTTCGCGGAAGCGCCCCTCAACCTCCAAGTCGTAGCGCTTCGCGTACTCCATAACCTGGTCGTGCGGCGGGCAGCCGTCGGCGTACGTGAAGATGCGGTTGCCCTTCAGCTCGTCGAGCTTCACGGACGGGCGCTTCGCCAGCGGGTTGTCCTTGTTCACGGCAACGATAAGCTCCTGCGACCAGAAGGGGATGTAGTCTAGGCCTTCCGGGGCATCGGGCATCTTGGTTGCGAAGGTGACGTCCAGGCTTCCCGCCGCCAAGTCGTGCAGCAGGCTGGAGCTGAAGCCCTGGTGCACCTTCACAGAGGTTGAGCCGTCCAAGTGGGCGCGAAACGCTCGCATCATGCGCGACCAGTCTTCGTCTTGGATGGAAAAGGGAACGCCGATGCGCAGCATTTCCACCTTGCTGTTCACCATCACCTGCACGCGTTGGCGGCCGGTTTCGATGTTCTTCAGCGCCAGCGAAGCGTAGCGGTAGAACTCCTTGCCGTAGGGAGTGAGCAGGAAGGTGCTGCCGTTCTTGGTGAACAGCGGCGCCCCCAAGTCGGTTTCCAGGTTGGAGATTGCCAACGAAAGCGTGGAGCGCGCGATGGAGAGCGATTTCGCGGTGTTGGCGAAATGCTTCGAGTCGGCCAAACTGATGAAGTATCTCAGATGGGAAAGGTTCATTGCTCTTCCTTACCTGCGCTTATGAACGCATTGTATTTTACCGTTCGAGGATAACAAACACTTGTCGTTTCCAACGAAAGTGCACGGTTATTTTTCAGTTGGCCCGGCCTTGCATTCTGCCGGGCAGCTGGGGCAGAGGTCGCTGATGAAGCAGTCGGCGCATCTGGGGCGCCGCGCAATGCAGAACTCGCGCCCGAACAGCACCCATTGGTGGTTCACCGGCCCCCAGTACTCGCGGGGGTAAAGGCGCAGCAGCGCTTCCTCGGTCTTTGCCGGGGTGTCGGCCGAAGGGCCTGCCAGCTTCAGCTTGTGGGCGATGCGGAACACGTGGGTGTCCACGGCAATGCCCTCCACGATGCCGAATGCTTCGTTCAGCACCACGTTTGCGGTTTTGCGACCCACGCCGGGCAGGCGCTGCATTTCCTCCATGGTGCGGGGCACCTCGCCGCCGAAATCGGACATGATCATCTGCGCGCAGGCAACGCAGTTCTTCGCCTTGTTGCGGTAGAAGCCGATAGAACGGATGATGCGCGCCACGTCTTCGACATCTGCCTGGGCCATGGCCTGGGGCGTGCCGTACTTTGCGAACAGCGCCGGCGTTACCTTGTTCACGCCGGCATCGGTGGTCTGCGCGGAAAGCAGCACGGCGATGGTAAGGGTGAACGGCGTGGTGTAGTGCAGCGCGCATTCGCCGCGGCCGTAGTGGGCATACATGCGGTCGGCTATTTGGATGGCGCGTGCCAGCTTATCGGCTTTCTTTTCGCGCGGCATGATGTGTCCTTCCTGTTTCCCTGGCCGGTGTTCCGGGACGCTCTATCAGCCCGAGTGCCTCCGGGGTACCAGGCGGCACTCGCAGGCGTGTGGATTTCGGTTCGGGGCCCGTTTCATGCTGATTATAGAGCGCGATGGGCTACCCTTGTACCAGCTGCCTTGTTGCAGCTTTTCTGCGTTACGCGAAAGGAGCGTCATGCTCATCGATATGCTTTCCGCCCAGCTGGCCAAGTCCGGCGCGCTTGCCGATGCTTGGGACAAGCTGGATGCTGCCAAGGACGCCACCATAGGCGTTGCCTCTTCGGCCCGCCCGTTCTTGGTTGCGGCGCGTTTCGTGCGCGACCCGCGTGCCACTTTGGTGGTGTGCGCGGGCGAAGATGCCGCGGAAGTGTTCGCCCGCACGGTAGGCGCCTTTGTGGGGGAAGAGCGCGTGCTGCGCTTTTCCGATTACGCGGGCAACCCGTTTTCGCTGGATGCACCTGCCCAGCCCCGCCTGCACGGCACGCGCCTGCGTGCGCTGTGGGCGTTGCAGTCTGGCCAGCCCGTTATCGTGGTGGCATCGGCCCGTTCGCTTCTGCGGCGCATCGCCCCGGCCGCGGCGGGGATAGCCGAACCGCTGAGCCTTTGCGTGGGAACAGACCTTTCCGAAAGCCCCCAGCGCGGCGTTGCCGGCTTCGACGATCTTGAGCGCTGCCTGGTTTGCATGGGCTACCAGAACACCGGCGAGCTGGACGGCCCGGGCACGTTCTGTGTGCAGGGCGGTGCGATCGATGTGTTCCCTGGCAACCTGCCGTTTCCCGTGCGGTTGGACTTCTTCGGCGACGAGCTCGATGAGATCCGCCGTTTCTTGCCCTCTACCGGCCAAACCATTTCGTCGCTGGATTCGGTTGACCTGTTCCCGGTGCGTGAGTTTCGCGTGGACGATGCTGCGCTTCGCCATGCCACGCGTGCCATCGCGAAGGGTGCCGAGACGAACCCCGACAAGCGCGAGCTGCTCGAGCGGCTTGAAGACGATTCGCGCGAGCTGCCCGATTTGATGGCGGCGTACCTGCTGGAGGGCACCGCAACGGTGGGGGACTACCTTCCCGCCGATGCGCTTACCGTGCTCATAGAGCCGCGGTCGCTGGTGGACGACGCCATGCACGCCTACGACGAGCTTGCCAAGCGCTGCGTGGGCACCTCCATCCCCGTAAGCGACCTGTACGTGGGGCCTGCCGAGCTGGATTTCGGCAAGAACCCGCGGGCCACCTACGTTTCCATCATGCGCGTGGGTGCCCAGATAGACAGCGAGCTGGTGGTAAAGCGCGTGGATGTGGCCGGCGACCCCGACAAGCTGTTCGGCCGCTTGCGCTCGTTGGCCGATGCCGGCTTTGCCGTAGTGTTTTCCGTCCCGCATTTCCGGGCGCGTCAGGAAATGAAGCTTTCCCTTGTTGACCTGGGTATTCCCATCAACGAGGTTCTGGACGTGACGGGCGATGCGGGTGCGAAGCTCAAGCGCGGCCAGGTGAACATCGTGGACGTGGACATTCCCTTGGGCATGATTTTCCCGGCGGCGAAGATGGCGCTGGTTTCCCTTTCCGACACGCAGGGCTCCATGGCCACACGCAAGCGCTCCCGCATCGACGTGACCGAGGTAACCTTCCCCTTCAAACCGGGCGACTACGTGGTGCATGCGGCACACGGCGTGGCGTTCTTCCGCGACATCGTGCGGCAAGACGTGGGCGGCTCCGAGCGCGACTACCTGCTGTTGGAATACGCCGAGGGCGACAAGCTCTACGTGCCGGTGGAGCAGCTCGATCGCGTTACCCGCTATGTGGGGCCGGAAGGGTCTTCGCCGCGCCTTACGCGCCTGAACACCTCCGACTGGAGCCGCGCTTTGGCCAAGGCGCGCAAGGCCACCAAGCAGTTGGCGTTCGACCTGGTAGATGTGTACACGCGCCGCGCTTCCACTCAAGGCTACCGCTACCACGAGGACACGCCCTGGCAGCGCCAGATGGAGGAAAGCTTCCCGTACCAGGAAACGCCCGACCAGCTGGCTGCCATCGCCGACATCAAGGCCGACATGCAGTCGCCGCGCCCGATGGACCGCCTGGTGTGCGGCGATGTGGGCTTCGGCAAGACCGAGGTGGCGCTGCGTGCGGCGTTCAAGGCCACGCAAGACAACAAGCAGGTTATGGTGCTGTGCCCCACCACTATCTTGGCGCAGCAGCACTATTCCACGTTCAAGGAGCGCTTCGACCCCTTCGACGTGAAGGTGGAGGTGCTCTCGCGCTTCCGCACGCCGGCCCAGCAGAAAGAGGCGCTGGCGGGCTTTGCCGACGGTAGCGTTTCGGTGCTGGTGGGAACGCATCGCCTGCTTTCGCGCGACGTGAACCCGCACGATTTGGGCCTGGTTATCATCGACGAGGAGCAGCGCTTCGGCGTGGCGCATAAAGAGCAGCTGAAGAACATGCGCGAGTCCATCGACGTGCTCACGCTTTCGGCCACGCCCATCCCGCGCACCATGCAGATGGGGCTTTCTGGCGTGCGCGACATGAGCCTGATCCTCACTCCGCCCGACGACCGGCGCCCGGTGGAAGTGCACGTGGGGGAGTGGGACCCCGATGTGGTGAGCGACGCCATCCGCCGCGAGCTGCAGCGCAACGGGCAGGTGTACTACGTAAGCAACCGCGTGCGCTCCATCGACGAGGCGGTGCGCCGCGTGCAGGCCGCCGCGGGCGAGGCGCGTGTGGGTGTTGCCCACGGCAAGATGTCGAAAGAGCAGCTGGAAGAGGTGATGGAGAACTTCGCGGCCGGCGAGCTGGACGTGCTGGTAGCCACCACCATCATCGAAAGCGGTATCGACAACCCCCATACCAACACGCTGATCATCGAGGATTCGCAGCGCTTGGGCCTGGCGCAGATGTACCAGCTGAAGGGCCGCGTGGGGCGCTCCAGCACGCAGGCCTATGCGTACTTCCTGTTCCCCGACAACATCCCCCTTACCGAAGAGGCGGTAGCGCGTCTTACCGCGCTGGGAGAGCATACCGAGCTGGGCAGCGGCATGCGCGTTGCCATGCGTGACCTGGAGATCCGCGGCGCGGGCAGCCTTCTGGGCGCCGAGCAGAGCGGCAACATGAGCGCGGTGGGCTTCGACCTGTTCGCCCAGATGCTGGCCACGGCGGTGAACCTGGCGCGCGAGGGTAACACCACCAGCAAGGAGTTCCTGCCGCCGGCGCTTTCCGACATCGTGGTGAACGTGCCCGACCACACCTACTTCCCCGAAGAGTACCTGCCCGATGCCGACGAGCGCGTGCTGTACTACCGAAAAGTTGCCAGCGCCGACACCCTTGATGCGGTGGAGGCCATCTACGAGGAGCTTATGGCCAAGCACCCCGAGATGCCGCAGGCCGCCATCAACCAGTTCGAGAAGGCGCGCTTGAAGGCGTTTGCCAACGAGCACGGCGTGCGCCTTATCTCGGTGGTTTCCGGCAAGCTGGTGGTGGAGCCGTTCGCCCTTTCGAAAGCGCAGCAGTCCGAGCTTCGCCGCAAGGCAGGGCGCTACCTGCCCGACAAGAAGAAGATGACGGTGCCGCTGCGCCTGGTGGTGCCGGGGTACGGCAAGGGCGAGGAAGCCTCTGATGCGGGGATGCTCACCAACGTGTTCGCCTATTTAAGGGGATTGGTGGAAGAGTCGCCTGCGGAAGGGGCGGGCGCAAAGGCTTCAGAGCCTTCGGGCGATGGTGCGAAGACGAAGCAGACGGCCGGCGGGCAGGCGGCTGCGCCCAGGCGTTCGTCAAGACGATCTGCCAAGGGCGAGGCTGCCAAAGAGCGGCTTGCTCAGAAGCGTGCGGCGCGCAAGCAGGCGAAGCAACAGTAGCAGGGCAACCCGTCCGCGCCGGGCGGGGCCCACGCAGCTCGTCGCCACCTTCGCTCGTTTCGGCTTCCGAGCAAGCGCGAAGGGGCGGCGCAGATAATCGGCTTGACGCATGGTTCGCCACATCCCCACATCGTTGATCAAGTACCAGGGGCGCCGCCTTGAAGGCGCTTGCTCGGAAGCCGCGCTACGGAAAGGCTCCTCGCCGCGCAAGCCCCGCCCGGCGCTACGACAATGGAAACGCAGCGACGTGGGTTGGGGCATCGCCCTGAGGGGTTCTCTGAAAGCCTTTCCTGAAAGGTCCGCGAAGCGAACCTTCTTCCAATGCATGAAGCAGCGACCGCACGAGCGAAGCGAGCAGGGTAGCGGGAATCCCCGAAGGGATGATGCCCCGGCCCACGGCGCGGACGGTGGGCTTTTCCAACGCGCATGGGCAGGGTAGAGCCGTGTGGCTTTTGGCTCGGTTGGGCGTAAGGGCCCATCGCGTATGAAGGCCCTGGAGCGGGAGATCGTTCCAGGGCCTTCGTTTTGGTTGGATGGGCTATGTGCTCGGCGGCTTAGTACTTGTAGAAGCCTTCGCCGGCGTTGATGCCTGTTTTGCCGGCGTCGATGTAGCTTTTCAGCAGTGCTGCGATCTTGCCGGGCAGGGTTTCCGGATCCTTGGCCTCGGGGTTCATGACCACGATGTTGTAGGCGGTGGTAAGGCCCACTACGTCCAAGATGCGGAAGGGGCCAAGCGGTGCGCCCGTTGCCAGCATCCAGGTTTTGTCGATGGTCTCGGGGTCGGCAACGCCCTTTGCCAGCAGCGCCTGTGCCGAGTTCAGGAAGGGAACCAGCAGGCTGTTCAGGATGTAGCCGGGCTGCTCCTTCTTCAGCTGCAGCGGAATCATGCCGATGGCTTCAGCGAACTGGACAACCTCTTGGTACGCCTTGGGGCTGGTGCCGTCGTGGCCCATAACCTCGGCGGTGTTGTTGCGCCAGATCTCGTTGGCGAAGTGCAGCGCCAGGTATTTCTCGGGGCGGCCGGTGCTCTCGGCGAAGGCGCTGGGAAGCATGGTGGAGGAATTGGTAGCGATGATGGTGTTCTCGGGCAGGTACTTTGCCATGGTGGTGTAGAACTCCACCTTTTCCTGCGGGTTCTCGGCGATGGCCTCGATAACCAGGTCGGCATCCTTGGCGGCTTCCTCGTGGCTCAAGGTGAACTCGATGCGGTCCATGGCGGAGGCTGCCTGGGCGATAAGCTCATCGATCTGCTCGGGGGTTACCTCGGGGCTTTCAGCCAGGCCGCGGCAGTAGGCGGCCGGGTTGGTTTTCATGGCCTCCAGGGTTGCCAGGTAGATCTTCTGAACGCGGTCGAACTTGGGCTTGGCGCGGCCGATGGAGCTTTCCATACGAAGCCATACTTTCACGTTGAAGCCCTTGTAGGCACTCTGGAAGGCAATCTGGCTGCCCAGCACGCCGCCGCCGGCAACGACAACATTCTTGATATCCATGGCATTCCTTTCTCTGGATGCAACCCCGGTCGGTGGGGTTGGATGAATGCGTCAAGTATGGGTTGCGGGCTGTTTCGGGCGGCGGCGAAATGGGGCGAACGGCGCAAACGCAAACGCTGAACGGCGATGGGCAATGTTCGCGCAATGAGTAATTCCCCAAAGCAAGCGGCATTGTGCAGTGGATGAGCGGCGTGCTTTTCTTGCTTCAGACAGATGGCTCTGCTGGGAAACGGTGGCGCCTGGATGTTGGGCCGTGGCGCTGGCTTGGCGCTGCGGTTGACTGGCGGCTTCTGCCCGCTTGTCTTCTCTTGTCGCTTCCCCTTGCTTTTGCCGGCCGCGCTGTTTCTGGCGTCGGTGCTGGCTTGGCGCTGCTGGGGGTTTCGCCGCCTTTGTCCGTGCTTTCCCGAATATTGCGTTTTCCTGGGTCTTCCCTAAAATGAACAGGTTCTTACCTATAGATTTGGGAGCTTACATGAAAAACCGGATACGTACTTGGGCAGCGCCGGCAAAGCGCATGGCCTCGCTTTTGATCGCTATGCTGCTGGCGGCGTCGATGCTGTTCTACGGCGCGCCGTTTGCGCTGGTGGGAGGTGCGCTTCAGGGCAGCGCCCCTTCGGTGGGTGCCGCGGCGGCCGAAGAGCTTGGCCAGCAGACGCTCTGGACCGACCAGATAGACGCCATGTTGGGCTCGAGCGAGTACGTTGAAGGCGAGGTTGTTGCCATCGTTGCCCCGGCGGCACGGGCATCGGGTGCTCAGGCTGCTTCGGTTGCAGGCGAAGAGGGCAGCGATCAGGACGCTGGCAGCCAGGGTTCCCAAGACCTTCTGCTGGATTGCGCCGATACTGAGGAATTGGCGCTGACCACGGGCGATGCTTACGAGTCTGCCTTCGACGAGGCACTTCCCGAAGCCGCGATCGAGGGCACCCAGATTGCGATGGCGGCCGAGGCCGGATCGGCCGAGCTCCCCGCTGTGCAGTCTTCTGACGTGGAGCTGTATACCCTGCTGGTGAAGCAAGAGGGGATGACCACTGAGCAGATCTTGCGCGAGCTGGCGAATGACCAGCGCGTGGTTTGGGCCGAGCCGAACTATACGGGCAGCTTGTCCGACGGCGATTCTGCCGCTGCGGCAAGCGATGCCAACAGGGAAGCGGTGGCCAGCTCCGTTGCCTCTGCCACCGCGAGCGGCAACGGGAACTCCGAAGTCGCTACCGCCGACGAATCCGGTTCTGGCGATGCCAACGGCAACACCGACGGTGACCCTGCCGGCGAATCCGGTACCGGCGGCGCCGACGGGAACACCGACGGCGGCAACGACGGCAACGCTGGCAGTGAAAAAATCGATGGCGTAACGCCGGACGGGTCCACCGTTGTAGCGTCTGACAAGTTGGCCGACGGCGCCTCCCTTCAGTGGGGTTACGCCGATAGCTCTGCCTACGGAAGCCTTCATAAGGAAGGCTTCGACGTGAACCTGGACGGCTGGAACAACGCGTCTGCCGCCAATTCCGCAGGCGTCATCGCCATCGTTGACACGGGCGTGGACTATACCAACCCCGACCTTGCCGACGTCATGTTCGACATGAGCTCCTATATCGGCCAAGTCGGCGGCGATAAATACGGCTTCAACTCAACCGGCGACGGCGGCGATTCCGGCGATGTGTTCGGCCACGGCACGCATTGCGCGGGCATTGCTGCGGCTGCGTGGAACGGATATGGCGTAAGCGGTGCCGCCAACGGAGCCAAACTGCTCAGTGTGCGCTCGGGCAACAACCAGGGGCGATTCACGAACGATGCGGAAGTGAAGGGCTTCGCGTACCTCGAGCGCGCGGTGGATGCCGGCGTGGACATTCGTGTTGTCAGTAATTCATGGGGCGTTGAGGGCATTGCCAACCGTGCGCTTTACCTTGCGGCGGAAAGCCTTGGAGCCAAGGGCGTTGCCGTTGTTTTCGCTTCCGGAAACGACAACCTGAATGTGGACAAGGGCCTTGATACCGCCAAGATCCAAGGGGCCTCCGATTACGTTACCGTTGTGAACTCATCCATGATGACGGGCGTTGCGTCGAGCTTCACGAACTACGGCAAGACCACCACCGATGTGTTCGCCCCGGGCACCAGCATCCTTTCCACGGCCAATTCGAAGGGCAACGCCAACACGAGCACGTTTATCCCCAGCTTGATCAAAAACAAGAGCAGCCTTGCTGCCTATAGCGACTTCAGCGAAGGCTCCACGGAAATAGAGGCTTGGACGGGCATCTTCCAGGTTTCGGGTGGCAAGGCGGTCGAAACGAAGGTGGGCAAGGTCGATACTGGCACCGTAGGTTTCGATTCGGCTAACGGCGTGTTGAAAATCAGCAAAAGCGCCCTTGAGGAAGCCAATGCGGAAAGCCCTGATATGAACATCGTTCTTTCCCTTAAGGTGCCGGTTGATGGCAGCAACCTGAGCAAGCTTTCCGAGGTGGCAGCTTCTGTGGCCCTTGACGGCGGTGCCGCCAACGACGCATTGGGCCTTACCGCCCTTATGCTGGAATCGGTGGATAGCGCGGGCAAAACAAGCGTCGTTGGTGCTTACTCGGGTATCGGCAACCTTCAGGCTGGCTGGAATCAGCTTTCCAATTCAACCCAGAAGGCCCTTATCGAGGCACCGGGTTCCCAGCTGGCTGTGCATACCGATGCCAAGGGCAACAACTATATCTGGCTGAACTTGCTTGTTATGGTGGACAGCCTGAAGAAGTCGAGCGCTGAAGGACTCCTTATCGATTGTGTGGGTGCGGGCAACGAGCTTACCCCGTACCAGTACCAGAACGGCACTTCGATGGCCACTCCTTGCGTTGCCGGCTTGGCAGCCGTGGCGTCTGAGCAGATGGAGGGCTACAGCTCGCTGGACAAGAGCGTGCGCGCCGCCGCGCTTACCCGCGTTCTGAAGGGCTCCGTTACCCAATACGACTCGCTTTCCGGGTTGTGCTCTTCCAACGGCATGATCGACGCCAGCAAGTTCTCTGCTACGGGCGCGGAAAGCCGCGTTCCCACTGTTGTTTCCGCCGAGCTTTCCAGCGACGAGGAAACCATCGCCATCAAGGGCGATTCGTTCGGGGCCCAGGCGGGCAGCGTCACTATCGGCGGAAAGGACGCTGCGGTGAAAAGCTGGTCGGAAAACGAGGCTGTGGTTGAGCGGCCAACCGGGCTTATAAGCGGCTACCTTGAGGTTTCCTTGACGCGAGCCGATGGAAAATCGTGCAGCTATGGCCAAACCTTCGCGTTCACCAAGCATGCTTCTGAAGATGATGTGCCGGTATACGAGCAGGTTATCGATACCCCCGATTTCCTGGATGGTTGCGCCGAGCTGAACACCTTGGCCGCGCTTGACGGGTCGTTGTACGTATTCGGTGCGCGTGAGCTTTCCAGCGAAGAGTTGGATCCGAACAACGCACAGTCGGAGGCGCTTCGCTACGAGAAGGTGTGGCGCTATGAGATAGCATCGGGCACGTGGTCGGAGGCTGCCAGCCTTCCGTGCAGGCTTGCCAACGTAAGCTGCACGCTTTGGGGCGGCAAGATGTTGGTGATGGGCTCTGCTGCCAGCGATAACTACGGCGGCCTTGCCACCAAGAAGCTGTTCTCGTATGACCCTTCAACCGCGCAATGGTCCGACCTTTCCGATAAGGTGGCCTCCGACGATGTGCCCTACCAGGCCTCGATTGTGAACGTGGGCGATAGGCTGCTGCTGGTTGGCGGCTCGGTGGTAAGCAAGCTCCCCGTGGATACAGACGCAGCTGAAAAGCAGGGCGTGTGGGTTTCCTCAAAATACAGCTACGAAAACGCGAAGATCTTGGTGGGCGGCGATACCACGCTGATGACCCTTGCCTCCAACAACGTGCGCGAGTTCGATTTCGATACCGGCGAGGCTACCGTTGTGGGGTCGTGCTCGCCGCGATCCAACACGGGGCTTTCCCGTTCGTTTTCCGATATCCAAACGGCACTGTGCGGCAACAAGCTCTACGTGTTCGGCGGCGCCAAGAGCGACGTTTCCAGCGTAAAGAGGATGGACGAGGGCGCTTATAGCATGGAATGCCTTACCTTGAACAGCGACGGCTCGGTTACGTGCGAAAGCCTTGGCAGCTATGCGGGCAAATCGGATTCACCGAAGGGCAGCGGTGCGCTTCCGGCCGTCTTGAGTGGCTATGAGCTGGGCTCTGGGTTTGCCGCCACCGCCGATGGCCCGGTGCTGGCATCGGTTCTGGCGACCAGCTACGACAAGGAGGGCAACCCAACGTCCGAGCTTATCCAAGACGATACCTTCTTGTTGAACAGCGATGGAACGGAATTCGAGAGCATCGGTAAGCGCGTGAACTCCACTCCCACGGTGTACAGTCGCGCCATTGCCTACCGCGGCATGCTGTATGTGTTGGGCCACGACTACAGCAACAGCTATGAAACCGTGATGCGCGCCACGGCCATTGCCACCAACGAGCTTCCGGGCGATGTGGGCGGCGGTTCTGGCGGCGAGGTGCTCGGCGGCGAGTCCTCTGATGGCGCTGATTCTGGCGGCAAGGGCGCCCTTGCGAAAACGGGTGATGCCGCAGCGCCTGTGGCGGTGGCGGTCGCCATGCTGGCAGCCGGCTGCGCTGCCGCAATGGCTGCCCGCCGTGCATCCCGCAAGGGGGCTGTTAGGAAGTGGTAGCGGGTCGCTGGATCGATGCCGTTAGGTACGCGGTGATCGTCTTCGGTAAAGCCGACCGTTTACTTGCTTTCGAGCGTCTTGCCCTACGCCGGCCACCAGATGCGGGTGAGCGGTAGGATGCTGCGGGTCTCGTCGTCGGCTTTGTCGTAGACCTCGACATAGTAGCGGACGAAGTCGTCGAGGTTGATCAGCCGCACGGGCACGGTGGCGCGATCGGCTTCGTAGCGGGCTTCTTTGGTAAATCCGCCGGTAGAGACGTAGAGACCGCGATCGCCTGCCCGGAGCCCGCCGATGAACGACCTGACCGCAGGTGCGCCCATTGCACCTTTGCGGTGCTTGACCTCGGCAACAATGCGCGGAGACTCTAGCCCGAGAGCATCGGGTGATGCGACCACGTCGCGGCCGCCGTCGGGTCCCTTGGGCATGACGCGGGCGCAGTAGCCCATGGCGTTGAGCAAACCGGCTACCAGACGCTCCATGTCTTCCCATTCGAGTTGGTTCACACGGTCCTTGATGAGCTCGATGCCGTTGTCGTAGGTGGCGGCGCGGGCGTCACCGTCGGACGCCTCGTCGTCGCCGTCGTCGTGCTCGGAGGCGGGCTTGTCCTTGACGGCGGCCCTGAGGTCGGCCATGACCTCGTCGGACACGGAGAAGATGGTCTGGATGCCGCCGAGGGAGTTCTTGGACGAGGCCGGCAGCGCGTCGCGCTTGGCGGCCTGCCCCCACTTGACCTTGCGGCTGTAGGTGACGCCCTCCTCGTCGGTGACGGGCTCGCAGGGGCCGTTGATGACACCGATGTGGTAGAGGCGCGTCTCCGGGTCGTACATGACGATGGTGGACCCCTTCTCCATGTCGTGTGCGAATCGGTAGACCTGGCCCGTGCCGGCGGCCACCTTGCCCTTGCTCTCGCTAGGGTGAGCGGAGACGTACGCGGCCTTGATCTGGTCGCGAGTCATTGAGGCTATGTCGGCCCCGCCGAAGTCCCAGCCGATGCCTACGAGGCCCCGCTCGAGCCAGTCCGCCGCGTACACGCCGCCGCGGCCTGCGCGGATCATCCAAGCGCCCATGGGTTACCTGCCTTTCAACTAGCCTCTGCACGCATTATCCCACCGTAGTGGGTGCGGGGCCATTGTTGTTTACTCTGTACCCGTTTTAACCGGCGATTGAAGACAACCGTTTGCCGGTGGTTGTGCGGTTGCTGGTACGGCTTGAGCGGTTGCGGCAACGTGCTAAGGGGCTTGCCGTCGCATGCTGCCTTATACTGATCTGCATCGTAAATGCACCGCCTTTTCCCCTGGGGCTGGTGCGATATTGCGTGATCGAAGAGCTTGCGAGGAAGGGAGCGAGCCGTCTTGATAGACCTTCTTACCATGACCGTCCAGCTTATCGGCAGGGAATCGGATGGGATACGAATCTGCAGGGTCGAGGGCGAGTCCCTCGTTACCGTGGTGATCCCTCGCTCGAAGCTCTCCGAGGCGAAGAAGCTGCCCGACCTTCCCCATCGCGGCATCTACTATCTGCTCGATGAGGATCACGGCGTCTTGAGCCGAGTCTACGCAGGCCAGACGACTCAGGGCCTCATGCGCCTTGAGGCCCACAAGGCGAAGAAGGACTTCTGGAATAAGGCTGTGATGTTCCTCGACGAGGACTACAACATCGACCGCGACGTCCTCGATGGGCTTGAGGCGAAGGCAATCGATTACGTGCGTGGCCACGGGGACTACGAGACCGACAACACGGCAGCCCCCCGCTCCGAGTATCAACCCGTACAAGGAGCAGCGCGTGCTAAGCCTCCATAGCGATGTGCTCTTTCGTATGGAGGCCCTCGGCTACGACCTGGACAGAACCTACGAAGGCCCGAAGGCGGGCATTGCGGTCTTCCACACCAAGAAATACGGCGTCCACGCAAAGGGCAGGCACGACAAGGAGACAGGACGCTTCACTGTCCTTGCCGGGTCGGAGATTGCGCTCGACAAGCCGATTATCAAGAACCAAAGCGCCATGGCGGCCAGGGTGCGGCTATTCGGCGAAGAAACGGAGCGGAAGACACTCGAGGACGACCTGACGTTCGCATCGCCCAGTGCCGCCGCGGTGTTCGTCTTGGGTGGCAGCCAGAACGGCTGGACCGAGTGGGTCGACGACGACGGAAGCACCCTGAGCGACATCTACCGGAGTGGGGAGAACTAGGACATGAACAAGCAGCAGCTGGCCTCTAAGATCTGGGAATCAGCCAACAAGATGCGCTCGACAATCGAGGCGAGCCAGTACAAGGACTACATCCTGGGCTTCATCTTCTACAAGTTCCTGTCGGAGACCGAGGTGTCACGCTTAAAGACAGAGGACTTCACCGAGGCAGACCTGCCCTCGCTTTCCGAAGACGATCCGGAGATAGTCGCATTCGTCAAGGACAAGTGCGGCTATTTCATCGCGCACAAGGACCTGTTCCAGACCTGGATCAAGAAGGGCAAGGACTTCGAGATAGCCGACGTGCGCGACGCCCTGTCTGCTTTCGACCGCAACGTGTCGCCTGCGCACCGCAAGGTGTTCGACAACATCTTCGAAACGCTGCAGACGGGCCTCTCCAAGCTGGGTGCGAGCGCAGCCGACCAGTCGAAGGCAGCGCGTGATTTGATCTACCTGATCAAGGACATCCCTATGGATGGACGCCAGGACTACGACGTTCTGGGCTACATCTACGAGTACCTGATCGAAAAATTCGCTTCAAACGCCGGCAAGAAGGCCGGCGAGTTCTACACGCCGCACGAGGTCAGCAAGCTGATGAGTGAGATTGTGGCGTGGCATCTGCGCGACAAGGACGAGATCAAGATCTACGACCCCACCAGCGGCTCTGGCTCGCTGCTGATCAATATCGGCAAGGCGGTCTCGCGGCGCAGCGGGAACGCCGACGGCATAAAATACTACGCGCAAGAAAAGATAGAAAGCACTTACAACCTGACGCGAATGAACCTGGTGATGCGCGGCATCCTGCCGGACAACATTGTGGTGCGAAACGGTGACACGCTGAAGGACGACTGGCCCTGGTTCGACAACCTGGAGAACAAGGACGAGACCTACGATCCGCTGTTCGTGGACGCGGTGGTCTCCAACCCGCCGTACTCCCAGAATTGGGACCCGGAGGACGCCGAGCTCGACCCCCGTTTCGAGTACGGGGTTGCCCCCAAGTCCAAGGCGGACTACGCCTTCCTTCTGCACGACCTCTACCATCTGCGCAACGACGGCATCATGTGCATCGTCCTTCCGCACGGCGTCCTTTTCCGCGGAGGCGAGGAGGGTGCGATCCGCAGGAACCTGGTGGAGCACCGCAATATCCAGGCGATCATAGGTCTGCCCGCAAACATCTTCTTCGGCACAGGCATCCCCACCATCATCATGGTGCTGCGCAAGCAGCGCCCCGCGGGCGACGACAACGTGCTCGTCATCGATGCTAGCAAGCACTTCGTCAAGGAGGGCAAGAACAACAAGCTGCGGGCCAGCGACATCAAGCGCATCGTGGACGCCGTGACGGCGAACGCGACCGTCGAGGGATTCAGTCGCCTGGTGGGCATCGACGAGATACGCGCCAACGACTACAACCTGAACATCCCCCGCTACGTGGACTCGTCGGAGGCGCCGGAGAGCTGGGACATATTCGCGACGATGTTCGGCGGCGTGCCCAAGGGCGAGCTCGACGGGCTCTCCGAGTACTGGGAGGCATGGCCTTCGCTCAAAGGCGAGCTGTTCACCGACCAGGGCGGGTCGTGCCTTACCCCGAAGGGCGGCAACGCTTCCGCCGTCGTGCGCGACAACGCCGACGTCCGGTCGTGGCGCGCCAGCTTCGACGAAGCGGTTGAGCCGCTGCGGTCCGTGATGCGCCAGGCTCTCGTCGATGACCCGATCTCGGTGGACGCTCTCGCCGAGGAGGAAGAGCTGGCTGCCAAGATCTCCGAGAGGCTCAACGGGCTGCCGCTGGTCGACGGCTACGAGGCGTATCAAGAGCTCGACGACGCATGGCAGGGTATCTCGATTGACCTGGAAATCATCCAGACTGAGGGCTTCGATGCGGTCCGCACCGTGGATGCCAATATGGTGCTCAAGAAGAAGGGCGGCAAGGACGTCGAGGTGCAAGACGGCTGGGCGGGCCGCGTGCTGCCCTTCAGCCTTGTGCAGCGCACCATGCTGTCCGACGACCTTGCCCGAATCGAGGCGATGGAAGCCCGCCAAGCGCAGGCGGGCCAAGAGCTCAACGAAATCCTGGAGAGCATGGATGAGGAAGACAAGGGTTCGACCGATGCCGTGAATGAGGCTGGCGACGCCTTCGTCGCGGCGGAGCTGAAGAAGGCGGCGAAGGCTGCCGGCAAGAACCCCGAGACCGACCTCGACCGTGCTCTTGTGCGGGCCCAGAAGCTTGTCGACGAGGAGAAGAAGCTAAAGAAGGAAACGAAGGCACTACGCTCCCAGCTGGACGAGGACACCAAGACGACCATAGAGTCTCTTGGCGACGAGCAATGCAGAAGCCTGCTCGAGGCAAAATGGATTGACCCTTTGTGCGACGGCCTTGGAAAGATCCCCGCTACTGCAATCGACACCTTCATCGCTAAGATAAAGGCGCTAAACCAGAAGTACGCGACGACTTACGCTGACGTGTGCGACCAGATCGCCAGCGCTGAGGCCGAGCTTTCCAATATGCTGGACGAGCTAACGGGCAACGAGTTTGATATGGCCGGAATAAATGAGCTCAAGAAGCTTCTGGGCGGTGAGTAGCATGTCAGAAAACACCAATACGCCGGCGATTCGCTTCAAAGGCTTCACTGACCCTTGGGAACAGCGTAAGTTGAATGAATATCTTTTCGCTTCAGGCGAGAAGAACACATCCGGCTATTTCGATAAGAGAGATGTTCTCTCCGTTTCGGGAGATGTTGGTATTGTCAATCAGATTAAATTTCAAGGTCGATCTTACGCAGGCGCATCTGTTGCAAATTACGGAATAGTGTATAAAGGTGACGTCGTTTACACCAAGTCCCCATTGAGCAGCAATCCATATGGGATCATTAAAACTAACAGGGGGAATGACGGAATAGTATCAACTCTCTATGCCGTATATCATCCGACAGAAATGGCTTGTTCCGACTTCGTGCAGGTTTACTTTGAGCTAGACGCGCGAATGAACAACTACATGGCTCCGCTCGTTAGTAAGGGAGCCAAAAATGATATGAAGGTATCGGCTGAAAATGCTCTAAGAGGCGGGGTTGTCTTTCCCGGAATCAACGAACAGAGGAAAATCGCATCGCATTTTCAACGCTTAGATTCCCTCATCACCCTTCATCAGCGTAAGTTGAAAAACAAGTCTTCGTTCTGCGCGTTTGCTTGGGAACAGCGTAAGTTGGGCGAGCACCTTAAGCTCAGCCGACAGATTGGCCATA
>CAVBST010000034.1:0-14722 GCA_963598325.1 uncultured Prevotella sp.
ATCGAGGTCACCTTCGACATCGACGCCAACGGCATCGTGAACGTTTCCGCTAAGGACCTGGGTACTGGCAAGCAGCAGCAGATCACCATCTCCGGCTCGACCGCCCTTACCGACGACGAAGTGGATCGCATGGTGAAGGACGCCGAGGCCCACGCCGAGGAAGACAAGGTGCGCAAGGAAGAGGTAGAGGTCCGCAACAACTGCGACTCCCTGATCAACGCAACCGAGACCACCCTGGCCGAGGTCGGCGACAAGGTGAGCAACGAAGTGAAGCAGCAGGCCGAAAGCGCCATTGCCCAGGGCAAGAGCGCACTTGAGGGCACCGATGTGGAGGCCATCAAGGCCGCCATCGAGGCAATGCAGCAGGCAGGCTACAAGCTGGCAGAGGTTGTGTACGCCAACAACGACGCGGCTCAGGCTGGCGCCGGCGCTGCAGCTGGCCAGGCTCAGCCCGCCGATGACGACACCATCGAGGCCGACTTCGAGGTTGTCGACGACGACGAGAAGAAGGACAAGTAATCATGGCCGCGCCAGAGAACGACGAGGTACGCAAGGAGGCGGAAGAGGCCCAGGAAGCAAAGGCCGAAACCGCGCCCGAGGAAGTAGAGGCCGAAGTGATCGAAGAGGAGGCAACCGAAGAGGCTGCTTCCGAGGAAGATCCGCTGGAGGCTGCGCTTTCCCAGGCCGATGCCTGGCGGGACAAGTACCTTAGGCTCCACGCCGAATGGGACACGTACCGTCGCCGCATGAACGAGCAGCGCGAAGAGGAAAAGCTCCGCGCTACCGAGAAGCTGGTAGAAGGCTTGCTGCCGGTGATCGACGACTTCGAGCGCAGCATCTCCTACGCCGAGGGCAATGGCGAAGAAGGCCTGCTCGGCGGCGTGAAGGCCGTGCATACCAAGCTCGGCGAGGTGCTGAAGAAGGAAGGCGTCGAGATCATCGACCCGAAGGGCGAAGCCTTCGACGCCATCGAGTGCCAGGCGGTTGCCACGGTAGACGATGCAAGCGTTCCCGATGAAACGGTTGCCGAGGTTTACCAGAAGGGCTACCGCATGGGCAACAAGGTAATCCGCGCGGCGATGGTCACCGTAACGGTCGGCGGCCCCAAGCGCGAAAAGGCCGAGGAAGAATAGAGAAGAGGCAAGGGCGGGCGAGCAGATTGTCCGCCCTTGCTGTACCGGGCACTCAAACCGCCCGGCGAAGGAGGGGGCGCAAGCGCAGCCGCATCGGGCCGTTTAGGCCGGCAGCGAGCAGGGCTCGAAGCATTCGGGCCGGCGCTTGCCCCTCCGGCAACAAGACGAATGGAAGAAGGTGGAGCGAATGGCGACAACTCCCGACTACTACAAAACGCTGGGCGTTCCACGCGACGCCGATGCGGAAACCATCAAGAAGGCGTTCCGCAAGCTCGCACGAACCCATCACCCCGATGCGGGCGGCGACGAGGCCAAGTTCAAGGAGATCAACGAAGCCTACGAGGTGCTCTCCGACGAGAAGAAACGCCAGATGTACGACCAGTTCGGCACGGCCAACGCCAACCAGATCCCCTATGGCGGCGGCAACCCCTTCGCAGGGGGAGGCAACCCGTTTGCCGGTGCTGGGTTCGGCGGGGCATCGGGCTTCGGCAGCTGGGCAGACATCCTGGAGAGCCTGCGCAACGGCACGGGTGTCCACGGCTCCGAGTGGGACTTCGGCGGCAGCCAGCCCCAGCCGCGCAAGGGCGCCGATAAAGAGGTTTCCATGACGGTGAGCTTCGAAGACGCCTTCAACGGCTGCGAGAAGCGCATCCGCATCGGCCGCGGCGGCGGTGCCGAAAAGGAGATGCTCAACATCAAGATCCCTGCAGGCGCGGTGGACGGCGGCCGCGTTCGCCTGAAGGGCAAGGGCGGCCAGGGCCAAAACGGTGGCCCGGCCGGCGATTTGCTGGTGAACATCAAGATCGGTGCCCACCCGCTGTACCGGCGCGAAAAGGCCGACGTGCTCATGGACCTGCCGGTAACGTTTCCCGAAGCGGCGCTGGGGGCTGCCATCGTGGTTCCCGCCCCCGACGGCACGAAGGTCCGCCTGAAGGTGCCCGCCGGTTGCGCCGACGGCAAGACGCTTACCGTGCGCGGCAAGGGCGCACCGAAGCTGGGCCGCGATGCAGCGGGCAACGGCGACCTGCGGGTAACCGTGAAGGTGGTTGTTCCCACCAGCTTGAACGATGCGCAGAAGAAGGCGCTTCAGGAATTCCAGGAAGCGACCACTGAAGAGGTGAGGTCATGGCAATAGAAGACAAGGACCGGCCGCTGTACATGATCAGCGTGGCGGCAGAGCTTGCCGGCGTGCACCCCCAAACCCTGCGCATCTACGAGCAGAAGGGCCTGGTATCGCCCCAGCGCACCCGCGGCAACACGCGCATGTACTCGCAGGCCGATATCGAGCGCCTGCAGCTTATCAACGAGCTCACCGACGAGGGCATCAACCTTGCCGGCGTCATCCGCATCCTGGATTTGAAGGGGCGCTTGGATGAACGCGACGACGAGATAGACACGCTGCACCGCCGCGTGCGCAAGCTCGCCGACCGCGTGCATGAGCTTGAAACCCGCGAAAGCGTGAACTCGCTGGTAAACGAAACGCACGCGATAGTTCTGAAGCGGCTGGTGTAGCACCGGCCCAACCAAGGAGGAAACAACGGTTGGCGCATCGGGCGAGCGAGGGGCTCGCCTGACGCCCGGGCACTTCGCCCAGGGCGGCGCGCCAACCCGTTTCTTTCGCAAAGAAGCGAAAGAAAGGAGAAGCATATGTGGATAGAGAAACTGGCGGTAACGGCCCAAGAGGCCTTCAAGAACGCCATGGACATCGCATCCAAGCACGAGGCGGGAACCACCGAGCCGCTTCACTTGCTGGACGCGGTCCTTTCGGCTGATGAGAACAACCTCAAGGCCATCATCACGCGCATCGGCGCCGACCCGGCCATGCTGAAGACGCGCACGGAAGAAGAGGTGGCCCGCCAGCCCAAGGTAAGCGGCCAGACCTTCATGGGCATGGTTGCTCCCTCGCGCGAGTTCGACGCGCTGATGAACAACGCCGAGAAGATCGCCGACAAGCTGGGCGACAACTACATCACCACCGAGCACCTGCTCATCTCCCTGGCTGAAGACAAGGGCGCTGCGGGCCGCATCCTGAACGATGCCGGCGTGAACCGCAAGAACATCGAGGAAGCCTACGAGGAGCTACGCGGCGATACGCGCGTCACCGATGCCCAGTCGAAGGCCGAGTTCGAGGTGCTGGAGCAGTACGGCAACAACCTTACCAAGGCCGCCCGCGAGGGTAAGCTCGACCCGGTTATCGGCCGCTCCGAGGAGATCCGCCGCACGGTGCAGGTGCTTTCCCGCCGCACCAAGAACAACCCGGTGCTCATCGGCGAGCCCGGCGTTGGCAAGACGGCCATCGTGGAGGGCCTGGCCCAGCGCATCGTGGCAGGCGACGTGCCTTCCAGCCTGAAAGACCGCGAGCTTATCGCGCTCGACCTTCCGGCCATGCTCGCCGGCGCCAAGTACCGCGGTGAGTTCGAGGATCGCCTGAAGGCGGTGCTGCGCGAGGTGAAGCAGTCCGACGGGCAGATCATCCTGTTCATCGACGAGCTGCACACCATCGTGGGTGCCGGTTCCACCGGCGACAGCTCCATGGATGCCGGCAACATGCTGAAGCCCGCGCTTGCCCGCGGCGAGCTGCATGCCATCGGTGCCACCACGCTTGACGAGTACCGCAAGTACATCGAGAAGGATGCCGCGCTCGAGCGCCGCTTCCAGCCGGTGCTGGTAGGCGAGCCCACGGTGGAAGACACCATTGCCATCCTGCGCGGCCTGAAGGAAAAGTACGAGATCCATCACGGCGTGCGCATCAAGGACTCCGCACTGGTTGCCGCCGCCGAGCTTTCCAACCGCTACATCACCGACCGCTTCCTGCCCGACAAGGCCATCGACCTGATGGACGAAGCGGCCAGCCGTCTGCGCATCGAGATCGATAGCATGCCCGAAGAGGTGGATCTGGCCGAGCGCAAGCTCACCCAGATGCAGATCGAAGAGCAGGCGCTGATGAAGGAAACCGACGAGCCCTCCCGTGAGCGCTTGGAGGCCCTGCGCAAGGAAATCGCTTCCGCCCAGGAAGCGCTCGATGCCCAGAAGGCCCTGTGGAAGAACGAGAAGGACGTTATCGTCAGCGTTCAGAACCTGAAGGCCGACATCGACGCCGCCCAGCTCGAGGAAGAGCGCGCCACCCGCGAAGGCGACCTGGCCCGCGCATCCGAGCTGCGCTACGGCATCATCCCCGGCATGCAGCAGAAGCTGGCCGAAGCCGAGCGCATCTTGGAGCAGCGCCAGGAAGACGGCGCCATCCTGCAGGAAGAAGTGGGCGAAGACGAGATAGCCGAGGTGGTTTCCACCTGGACGGGCATCCCGGTTACCAAGATGATGCAGGGCGAGATGGCCAAGCTCGTGGACCTGGAGGAAAAGCTGCGCGAGCGCGTGGTGGGCCAGGACAAGGCCGTGGCCGCCGTGGCCGGAGCCATCCGCCGCAACCGCGCCGGCCTTTCCGACCCGAACCGCCCCATCGGCAGCTTCCTGTTCTTGGGCCCCACGGGCGTTGGCAAGACCGAGCTGGCCAAGGCGCTGGCCGAGTACCTGTTCGACACCGAGCGCGCCATGGTGCGCATCGACATGTCCGAGTACATGGAGAAGCACTCCGTTGCCCGCCTGGTTGGAGCGCCTCCGGGATACGTGGGCTACGACGAGGGCGGCCAGCTTACCGAAGCCGTCCGCCGCAAGCCCTACAGCGTGATCCTGCTCGACGAGATCGAGAAGGCGCATCCCGATGTGTTCAACATCCTGCTGCAGGTGCTCGACGACGGCCGCCTTACCGACGGTCAGGGCCGCGTGGTCAGCTTCAAGAACGCCATCATCATCATGACGTCGAACGTGGGCTCGCAGTCCATCCGCGAGTTCGCCGCCGACGGCAAGAAGGATTCCATGGGCAAGATGGTGGAAGACCTGATGACTGCCAATGTGGAAGATGCCGCCAAGCGTCTGGCCGAGCTGAACAACAAGATCAACGACGCCCTGCGCAACACCTTCCGCCCCGAGTTCTTGAACCGCATCGACGAGGTGATCACCTTCAACTCGCTTTCCATCGCGGCGATGGAGCCCATCGTGGGCATCCAGCTCGACGGGGTGCGCGAGCGTTTGGCCGACCGCCGTATCGAGCTGGAGGTCACGCCTGCCGCCGTTGAGCACTTGGCCATCGACGGCTTCGACCCGGTGTACGGCGCACGTCCGCTTCGCCGCCTTATCCAGCGCGAGGTAACCGACCGCATCGCCACCCAGATCATCGAGGGCAACCTGTTCGACGGCGCGAAGGTCACCATCGACATCGACGACGAGGGCCAGTACTGCACCAAGGTGGAGAACCGCAAGGAGATCTCCGGCAGCATCGAGGCCGGTGCAGCTTCGGGCGAAGATGTGGTTGCCCAGGCCGAGAACTTCCTGAAAGGCAGCGAATAGTTCGGGGCCGGCCCTCTGGGCCGCGCCGATGCCAGGCCCGCAGCCGGCGAGTGGCGGTGTCGGTAGCCTGGCCCTTGGGTTCGGTGTGCCGCTGGGGGAATGGCCATTGCGGCACGCCGGCGCCACCTGCCCAAGCCAACCTACGGCGAAAGCCGCGTCCCTGTGCGGGGCGCGGCTTTCTTTCTTATGTACTAGAATAGCCTCCATGGACAAAGAGGAAGTCAAAGAGCGAATCCGGGTTCCGTTCCTGGGCTTTGCCGCGGTGCTCATGAGCATTGCGGCTTTTCTGCTTGGGCTCTATATCGTTACCGTGGCCATTCGCTTTGTCTTCGCGTTGGGTCAGCTGGGTCAGGTATGAGGGCCCCGTTCGCCAAGCCCGCAGATGGGCGCATAGGCGCTGCGGGGGTTGAATCCTAGCATGTGGCAGCGTTTCACCTGGTACGACGTGCGCGTCATCGGCCATTACCTGGGCGTGCTCGTTTCCTTCTTCACCTTGGCCTTGGCAGTGCCGCTTGCGGTGGCGCTGGTGATGCAGGAATGGGAGCCGGCCACGCGCTACCTGCTTGCCGTGGGCGTTTCCCTTATCTTGGGGTCGGCTATGCGCCTTATGCGCGTGCAGCCGGGCAGGCTCACCCATCAGCAGGCGCTGGCGGTAACCGGCCTTTCCTGGATCGTGCTGGCGTTCGTGGCCTCGGTGCCGCTTGCGCTTTCCTCGCACTACGGCTCGTACCTCGATGCGCTCATGGAAGCGGTTTCAGGCCTTACCACCACGGGTGTCACGCTGGTCATCGACCTTGAGCACCTTTCCGCTGCCGACAACATGTGGCGCTTCATCATGCACCTTATCGGCGGCTTGGGCCTTATCGTGGTGGCCCTTTCGCTGGGCCTTCTGGGCAAGGCCACTTCCGGCCTGTACTCTTCCGAGGGCCGCAGCGAGCATGTGCTGCCGAACATCGTGAACACCGTGCGCCTTATCAGCCGCATATCGCTCATCGTCATCGCGGTGGCAACCGTGCTGCTGTTCGCGCTGTGCCTTGCCTCGGGCATGGAGCCCGTCCGCGCCCTGTTCAACGGCCTGTGGATTTCCATATCGGGCTTCATAACCGGCGGCTTCGCCCCTACCAGCCAGTCCATCTCGTACTACCATTCGTTCGCGCTGGAACTGGTGTGCATGATGCTCATGGTTATGGGTGCGGTGAACTTCTCGCTGTACGTGAAGGCGCGCCGCGGGGAAACCGAGGGCTTCTTCAAGGACCTGGAAATCCGCACGGGCGCCATTTGGCTGCTGGTGGCCACGGTTACCATCATGGCTTCGCTGTGCGCATCGGGCGGCTTTTCCGACCTGATGGCGTTGCTGCGCCGCGGCGTGTTCATGGTTATCGCGGCGGCCACCACCACGGGCTTCCAGAACGTCACCAACAACCAGCTCACCACCGTGTTCTCTTCGGGCGCGTTCCTTATCCTGGCCTTGTGCATGGCTGTGGGCGGCTCCAGCGGCAGCACCGCCGGCGGCATCAAGCTTTCCCGCATAGGGCTTATTGCGAAGTCGGTGGTTTCCACCATCAAGGAAACCCTGGCGCCGAACTCCGCGCGCGTTTCGGTGCGCTACTACCATCTGGGCCGCAAGGTGCTCACCACCGAAGAGGCGAAGGCGGCCATGACCGTTTCCTCGCTGTTCGTGATCGCTTACCTGGTGGGCTCGCTTGCCGGCATCGCGCACGGCTACGATGCCGTTTCCTCCATCTTCGAATCGGTTGCCATGGCCTCGAACGGCGGGCTGAGCTCGGGCATCGTCACGCGCGGCATGCCCGCCGGGCTCGAAGTCGTTTACCTCATAGAGATGTGGGCGGGGCGTTTGGAGTTCATCACCCTTTTGGCCTTAATCGTGAAGGTCGCGGTTTCCTGCAAGCCCCGTGCCAAGTCGGAGCGCAGCAGATGATGGCGCGCATCCGCATATCGGGATCGGGCGCAGGTGCGGCGAAGGCAGGCGCAACGGCTTCGCCGCAGCCGTCCATGGCTGCCCCTTCGCGCAGGTTCGCCCCTTCGCGCAGGTTCGCTCTTCCGTTCATCGTGACTCTGCTGCTGGCGGCCCTGCTGGCATTGCCCGCCTTCGCCTGGGCCGATGAAGAGGGGCAGGCGAACTCCAACCGCGTGTACGTGAACCAGCTGCCCGACAGCTCGTTTCTCTACCAAACCTCGATAGCCGACCTTGCCAAGGCCGACTCGTACTACGAAGGCCAAACCGTGCTGGTGCAGGGCGAAGTGGTGGGCGACCGCATCAACGACGAGATGCAGGGCGGCAACTGCTGGATAACCCTGCAGGATTCCGACGCCGCCAACCCCAGCGTGGTTTCCGTGTTCATGACCATGGAACAGTCCAACGTCATCGACTCGTACGGCCATTTCGGCATGAAGGGAACCGAGCTGCAGGTGCGCGGCACGTTCCACCTGGAATGCGCCGAGCACCAGGGCATGTCGGACATCCACGTGGAAGAGCTTGCTGCCCTGGCTTCCGGTGAAGCGGAATATCCCCAGGTGAACATGCATATCTTGGTTGCCGGTGTGCTGGCAGTTATCGCTGGCGCAGCCCTTCTGTACGTGTACTACAAGAAGCGCGAGGGAACGCTGTGATGGGGGATTCCATGCAGGAAGGGCAAGTGGTCAAGCTCGACAGAGGGTACCCGCTGGTGCGCTTGGAGGGCGGTGAAGAGGTTCGCTGCGAGCATGCCATTTCGCTGGTGAAGGGCAGCGACAAGCGCGCCGTGGTGGGCGACCGGGTGCGCGTTTCCCTGCCGGAAGGACACGACAAGGGCATCATCGAGGAAACGCTTGCGCGCCGCACCTGCTTCGTGCGCAAAGACCCCACCGAGCGCGCCCTGCCCCAAACGCTTGCCGCCAACTTCGACTTGGTGGTGGTGGCGCAGCCCATCGAAGAGGTGAACATCCGCCGGCTGGAGCGCGAGCTGGTGCTGGCGCACGAAACGGGCGCCCAGGTTATGGTGGTGCTCACCAAGGCCGACCTGATGGCCTCTGCCGAAGAGGTGGAGGAAGTGCGCCGCCGCATCGACGGCTTCGTGGGCAACGATGAGCTTCTGGCCGTGTCTGACCGCAGCCCCGAATCGGTGCAGCGCCTGGCGCAGGCCATTGCCGAAGGCGACAAGACCGCTGTGCTTATCGGCCGCAGCGGCGTGGGCAAATCGAGCTTGGTGAACATGCTGGTGGGAAGCAAGGTTCAGAAAACCACCGAGGTGCGCAGCGACGGCAAGGGCCGGCACACCACGGTTTCGCGCCAGATCATCGACCTGCCTGGCGGCGGCCACATCATCGACATGCCGGGCGTACGCGGCTTGGGGCTGTGGGACGCTGAAGAGGGGATAGGCGCCGCCTTTTCCGATGTGGAGGAGCTGGCCCAAGATTGCCGCTTCCGCGACTGCTCGCACGTCAACGAGCCGGGCTGCGCCGTGCGCGCTGCCGTCGAAGAGGGCAGCCTTTCGAGTGCGCGCCTTGAGTCGTACCTGCGCCTGCGCGACGAGAGCAAGCAGGTGAAGAAGCGGCGCGAGGAAGCCGAGCGCATCCGCACCCGCCGCGGTCATCCGCGCCGCCGCCGTTAGGGTCCAAAACCGAGCCATCTTCACAAGCAAGCGTTTCACCTGCGCCTATGCTGGTGCGATGTGCAGGCGCAAGGGCTGTTGTCGCTGGTAGGGTACAATCCTGCTGCGCCCTTTTTTGCGTTGGGCGCACAGTTAGGGGGACCAAATGAATCCGGCCGTTATCATTCCGACGTTCTTCACGGCGCCCACGCGCAAGCGCGGGGTGCCCTCCGATCTGTACGACCATCCCACCCCGCTGAACATGACGGGGACCTTGGCGCGCTGCCTCGATTCCCTTTCGCATGTGCGGGGTTTGGGGCAGGTTGTCATCCTGGTTGCCGCCGAGGGTGGCGCCCAGGTGGAAGACCAGGCCGCAGCCCAGGTTCAAGAGATTGCGGGCAAGTTCCCCCATATGCACACCCTGGTGGTGGGCAGGGCGGAAGCCCAAATCGTGCAGCAGCGCCTGGAGCAGCTGGGCTTCGGCGACCAGAGCCATGCCATAGGCCTGGAGGGCTGTTCTTCCATCCGCAACCTAGGGCTGGTGCTTGCGCAGGTCTTGGGCTTCGATTCCGTGGTGTTCGTGGACGACGACGAGGTCATAGACGACGAGGCCTTCCTGGAAAAGGCCATGTACGGGCTGGGCAAGCTCACCAAGAAGGGCATCCCCATCCTTGCCAAGTCGGGCTTCTACTTCAACGACGAGGGCACCTACCTTTCCAAGAGCCAGAAGCGCTGGTACAACCACTTCTGGCAGCAGGGCCGCGCCTTCAACAACTGGATAACCAAGGCCATGGCCGGCCCGCGCCTTTCGCGCTCCAACCATGTGTGCGGCGGCTGCTTGGCCCTGCACCGCGAAACGTACCGCCGCCTGAGCTTCGACCCGTGGATCAAGCGCGGCGAAGACATGGACTACTTGCTTGACCTGCGCATGTACGGTTCCGATATCTGGTTCGACAACCAGTGGTCGCTCACGCACCTTCCCCCGCGCGACAAGGGCGAGGGCCATCGCTTCTACCGCGATATCTACCGCTGGGTGTACGAGTACTACAAGATCGAGTTCAGCCGCGCGCAGATAGACCTGCTGCAGATAAAGCCCTCTTCGTTGATGCCCTATCCGGGGCCGTTCTTGGAGCCGGGCATCACCAAGCGCATCAAGCGCACGGCGTTCCTTCGTTCTCTGGTGCGCCCCGACAAGCGCAAGTACCGCGAAGGCGCGAAGGCGGCCGCCAACCAGGCAACCGAGTACGCCCAAGAGCATTGCATGAAGTACTTCGAGTTCCAGTACACCTGGGGCGAGATCATGGCGCGCATGGAATCGGACAGCGGGCTTCGCGCCGCGCTGGTGCAGGCGGCCATTGCCCGTCAGGCCGGCAAGGCCGTGGTGGTGGAAGCCGCCCCGAGCCCCGCCCCCGCCGAAGATGCTTCCGCTGGCGATGTTCCCGCATCCGGCAATTGGGGCGCTGCTAACCTCGATGCTGGCCTTACCGGAGAGATAAGGCTCAATATCGAAGAGGAATAAAGCAAGAAGGGCTGTATGGAAACGTTTATAGCCACCGCGCTGGTCGGCATCGTAGTGGGAATGCTGTCGGGCCTTTTAGGGATCGGCGGCGGCACGTTGATGGTTCCCATTTTCCGCCTGGGCTTCGGCCTTTCGGCGTTCGCTTCCACGGCTACCTCGCTGTTCACCATCATCCCCACCTCGCTGGTGGGCTTCGTCACGCACATCAAGAACAAGACCTGCATCCCCAAGGTGGGCGTGGCCGCCGGGCTTGCCGGCGCCGTTACCAGCCCTATCGGCGTGTACCTTGCCAACATCTCGCCGGCGTGGCTGGTTATGCTGGCTGCCGCCATCATCATCGGCTTTTCTTCCTACAAGATGTTCAAGAAGGCCGCCCGCATCCCCAAGGTGCAGGCAGCGGAAGGCGGCAAGGTTTTGGGCGTCGATGCCCAGAAGGCCGCGCAGAAGGCCGCGGCTTCCGAGGAGGCCGCAGGTGCCGACTCGTTCGTGTTCACGCGCAAGAAGCTTTTCCAGGCTATAGCCATCGGCCTTGTTGCGGGGCTCGCTTCGGGCTATGTGGGCGTTGGCGGCGGCTTCCTTATGGTGCCGCTGTTCATTTCGGTGCTGGGCATCATGATGCGCCACGCTTCCGGCACCTCGCTGGTGGCCATCATGATCTTGGCCATTCCCGGGGTTGTCGAGCAGGGGCTGCTGGGCAACATCGACTACATGGCGGGCATCGCCATGGCGGTGGGCAGCATTCCCGGCGCGGTTATCGGCGCAAACCTGGTGCGCCGCATCCCCGAGCGTCAGCTGCGTTTCTTCTTCGGCGCGTTCCTGCTGGTAAGCGCTGTGGTGCTGCTGGCAAACGAGTTCGCCGCGCTGTAGGCCCGCTCATTCCGCCCGGAATGGGGCAGCCGGGATATGTTAAGGTCGATGCGTAGGATTTCCCCCGACCTGCAAGGATTCACTATGGCCTTCCCCCGTCACAACGTGAACATCATCCTGGAGATCACCTCCCTGTGCCTGGCCCTTATCTGCGGCTGCGTGCTTGGCTGGGCCATGTTCGGCCCCCATACCAACTACCTGGTGCTTACCGCGTCGGGCGCGCTGTTCACGGCGTTCCTTCTTATCACCATCGCCCTTATCCTGGACCCCGACCGCATCCGCGCCACGCAGTCCATGTCGGTGCTGAACCTTGCCAGCGAAACGCTGGAAGCCATGCAGGAAGGCTTTAATTCGGAAGCTGCGCAGAAGGTCTGCGAGCTGCTGCTTCCCGCCACCTCTGCCTGTGCAGTTGCCATCACCGACCGCGAAAAGGTGCTGGGCTATTCCGGCGAAGGCGCCGAAGACCTGGGCGAGTTGGGCGGCCACATCCGCACGGCGGGCACGAAGCGCACGGTGCAGGACGGCAAGACGCGCGTTCTGCGCAACCAGCTGGAAGTGGGCCTGCCCAAGCCCATCAAGAGCATCCAGGCTGCCGTCATCGTTCCGCTGAAGCTGGGCAACGCGATTCAGGGCACGCTGAAGTTCTACTACCCCAAGGCCTCGCGCATCACCGAAACGCAGATCTCGGTGGCGGAAGGCTTCGCGCAGCTGCTTTCCACGCAGATCTCCGCATTGGAGCTGGAAGAGCAGAAGAAGCTGGCGGCAAGCATGGAGCTGAAGGCCCTGCAAAGCCAGATCAACCCGCACTTCCTGTTCAACATCATCAACACCATGGCGTCGCTGGTGCGCACCGACCCCGACAAGGCCCGCGTCATGTTGCGCGAGTTCGCCGTGTTCTACCGCCAAACGCTGGAAAACAGCTCCGACCTTATCTCCCTTTCGCGCGAGGTGGAGCAAACGGTGCGCTACCTTTCCCTGGAGCAGGCGCGCTTCGGCGAGGAGCGCCTGGCCGTGGAAGTGGACATCCCCGACGAGGTGCGCGCCATGCAGGTGCCCGCCTTCATGGTGCAGCCGCTGGTTGAAAACGCCGTGAAGCACGCCATGGCCGCCGAGGGCAAGCTCACCATCTACATCTCGGGCGAGCTCGACGGGGCGGATGTGACCCTGCACGTGAACGACGACGGCATCGGCATGAGCGAGGAAGCCCGCCTGAACATCATGGCGCCGAAGTCGGAAACGGGCCTGGGCATCGCCGTGAAGAACATCAACGACCGCCTGCGCGGCTACTACGGCGAGCGGGCGTACATGGACGTCCAAAGCAAGCTGGGCGAGGGCACGCGCGTTACCCTGTTCCTTCCCGATTGCGCAAGTATGTAGCATTAACAGGGCTTTCAGGCGAAATCAAGAAGACCGCGCCATTTTCGGTAAGTGGTCTATAATACGAATGATTATGTGAGAAGAACCGAGGAGGCTGTGTTGCTGAAGGCAATCATCGTTGACGACGAGGCACCGGCACGTTCCGAGCTGCGCTTTCTTTTGAGCGAGCTTAACCAGACCGAGGTTGTCGCAGAGGCGGCAAGCGTTCGCGAGGCTATCGAGAAGCTCAAGGAATACCCCTGCGATGTGATGTTCCTGGACATCAACATGCCCGAAGCCACCGGCATCCAGCTGGCCGAGGCCCTTCAGCACCTGAAGTACCCGCCCGCCGTGGTGTTCGTTACCGCCTACAGCGAGTTCGCCCTGGATGCCTTCAAGGTGAATGCCATCGACTACCTGGTGAAGCCCGTTGAAACCGAGCGTTTGGCCCACGCCCTTGCCCGCGTCCGCGAGCACGTAACGCTGCATGCCAAGGCCCAGAAGGCCGAGCGCATCCCGGTGGAAAAGGGCGGCAAGAAGATCCTTATCAACATCGACGACATCCGCTACGTCATGGCGCGCGACGATTACGCCTACCTGCAAACCGGCGTCGATCGCTTCTTTTCCACGGTCAGCCTGGCGCAGTTGGAAAAGACGCTCGATGGCCATGGCTTCTTCCGCGTGCACCGCGGCTACCTGGTGAATCTGGCCCTGGTGAAGGAAGTGGAGCCGCAGTCGGGCGGTACGCTGCTGCTTTCCCTCGATGGCGTTGACGAGAAAATCCCGGTATCTCGCCGCCGCGTTTCCTCCTTGAAGAAGGCGCTCGGCCTGTAATCTGCTAAAACCTTTGAGCGACGGCACACCCGCCGTCGCTTTTTTGTGCTCAGAAATAAGAAAGACGAACGATGATCCCCCTCAATCCTAAACGCGATGTTGCTTTATTCGACCTCGACGGCACGGTGCTCGACACCTACACCCCCATTCTGGAGAGCATGCGCTATGCCACCGAAAAGGTGCTCGGCCAGCCCCTGCCCGACGAAGAGCTTGTATCTAAGGTGGGCCAGCCCCTGGTTACCCAGATGGAAACCTTCGCAGCCGACCACGGCCATGGCCCCGAAGTTGCCGAAGAGCTTACGCGCGTGTACCGCGAGTACAACGAGCGCGACCTGGACGAGAAATCGGCCCCCTTCGCCGGCGTGCCGAAGGCCATCTGCGCGCTGAAGGACAAGGGTTACCTGGTGGGCATCGTTACCTCCAAGCGCGTTTCCCTTGCCACGAAGAGCCTGAAGGCGCACGGCCTGTACGACCTGTTCGCCTGCGTGAACGGCGCGGAAGACAGCGAGGGCCACAAGCCCGATCCCGATCCGCTGCTGCAGGCCGCCAAGAAGCTGGGGGTATCGCCTAGCCGCTGCGTGTACGTGGGCGACAGCCCCTACGACCTTCAGGCGGCCCATGCGGCCGATATGCCCTGCGTAGGCGTTTCCTGGGGCAAGTTCTTCGGCCGCGATACGCTGCTGGAGCAAATGCCCAGCGTGCTCATCTCTGATTCCGCTGAGCTCGTCGGCGCCGTGGAGTTCGCTTCCATCCACTAAGCGCGAACCTACCGTTCAACCTATCCGCGCCGCGGGCCGGGGCACCATCCCTTCGGGGATTCCCGTTCCGCTGTTTGATGTGGCCCGCTTAGGCGGGCCACATCTGCATGCGCTGCACTGCTTCATGCATTGGATGGAGATTCGCTTCGCGAATCAAGCGAAGAAGGTGTTCAGAGAACCCCTCAGGGCGATGCCCCAACCCACGTCGCTGCCCGGCCTTTGTCGTAGGAGCTTACCTGTTGCCCGGGCATATCCCTCCGG
>CAVBST010000035.1:0-14718 GCA_963598325.1 uncultured Prevotella sp.
ATTCCCGCTACCCTGCTCGCTTCGCTCGTGCGGTCGCTGCTTCATGCTTTAGAAGAAGGTTCGCTTTGCGAACCGTTCAGGAAAGGGTTTCAGAGAACCCCTCAGGGCGATGCCCCGACCCACGACGCTGCTTTTCCGTTGCTGCAGCGCCAGACAGCGAAGCCGGTTATGTTTCTACTGACGAAATCGCTGGGTTTAGGTATAATCCATTTCTGCGCCCGAGTGGCGGAACGGCAGACGCGGCGGTCTCAAAAACCGTTGTCGAAAGACGTGCGGGTTCAAATCCCGCCTCGGGCACCAGTTGAAACCAAAGGCTCACCATCACGGTGGGCCTTTTTGCTTCCTCGTTCGATCCAGGCCCAAAGATTCTGGAGCTCGTCCGCGCCGCGAGCTGGGGCATCATCCCTTCGGGGATTCCCGTTCCGCTGTTTGATATGGCTCGCCGATGCGAGCCATATCTGCATGCGCTGCACTGCATCATGCATTTGAAGGAGATTCGCTTCGCGAATCTTTCAGGAACGGCGTTCAGAGAGCCCCTCAGGGCGATGCCCCAGCCCACGTCGCTGCCCAACTGGAGGCTAAGGACGTTTCCTGGTGGCAGGACGGATCTATCTGAGCTTCGCCGCTCGCATCAAGGCAAAAGCAACCTTAATCTTCGTTCGACAGCATTCCCGCCATGAAGATCGGCAAGTAGAGGATCCGCCCATCTTTGCGTGTATTCGTTTCGGCGAAAACGATTGCGGAGTCGATGGAGTAGTCCTTTACCGCCAGCGCGTTGTCTAGGGCAGCGTGCTTCAAAAACGAAGCGCCCGACTTCACTTCGATGGCGGTAATCTTGCCCCCGCGATCCTCTGTGAGAAAATCCAGCTCGCCGATCTTCTTCGACGCAAAGTACCTCAAGGCGAAACCATGGGCCTTCAGCTCTTGGGCGACGAACCCCTCATAGGCGGCCCCTAAGTTCACTTTGGGCGAACCATCGCTTTGCCCGGTAAGGAGCCCTTGCGCAACGCTTTTTGGATACGAAGATAGCAACATGCCCGTGTCTAGGTAGAAGAGCTTGAAGAGGTTTCGCTGTTCGCTAAGCAGAAGCGGCGAAGTTGGTGCGCTTACGCTGTACACCGGCAAGGCAACACCGGCTCGTGCCAGCCACAGAAAATGATCGATTACCTGCGAAAAGCGCTTTACGTTAGCTATCGAGCTCAGCTTGAAGCGCTTGTTCTTGGATCCCAACTCGCTTGGGATCAGATCGTAGATATCGCGGATGACCAGGCACAATTCTTCAGGAGCGTACTTCGTGATGTCGTATCGGTAAAGCGTGTGGATGTTGGCATGGACACGCCGAACCTCATCGATGTTGTTGGAGCCCACGAACGAAGCCGCCGCATCGGGCATTCCGCCAACCATGAGGTAGCGATGGAAGAGCATCAGAAGCTTGTTGTATAGGTAATCGGGGAGCTCCTTTTCGCTCTTCGCGCAGGAAACAGCCATTGCCCAAACTTCTTCGTCGAGCCCGTTTGCCCAGCAGAACTCCTCGAAGTCCATCGGGTACATCTCGACCGTGTCCACATATCCCACAGGCAGCGAGTCGATGTTCTCGACCTCGACTCCAAGCAATGATCCCGAAAGTATGAAACGGTATCCTTCGCGCTGCACAAGGTATTTGATGTAGGTAACGACGTTGGGGCAAAACTGCACCTCGTCGATAAACACGACGGTTTCTCCTGCCACCATGGGGGCAGAAGCGGCAACGCTCATGCGCAGGAAAAGATCATCGGCACTTGCTGCGGAAGAAAAGGATTCCCTGGCCAAGGCATCTTCCACCATGTCGAAGATCACAACATTCTCAAAGTGTTTGGCGGCGAAGGCTTTGATGAGGTACGTTTTGCCAACCTGGCGCGCGCCTTTAACGAGCAGGGCCTTGTTCGGGCTTTTCTTGTACCACTCGGTAAACCTATCTGCTGCTTTGCGTTTGAACATGGCATCCTCCGATATTCAGATATCAGCCTGAATATCTGGTATTTTACACTTTTCCGAGGTTTTAAAGGCTCAATATCGACACTTTTCCGTGTTGGCTAGCGCCGAATTCTTACACTTTTCCGCATTCGTGAATGGCCGATTTCGGCACTTTTCCGATTTCCTACTGACACACTAGGAGCACTGCCCAGCAGGGCCATACTAGGGCCGGGGCGAAGGGGAAGGTGCTGCTTTTGCGGGCAAAGCGCCAGAACAGGGCCATCGCCGCACCTGCAAGGGCAACAAGCAGCAGGTACGGCTCCAGCAAATCCAAGCGAAGGAACATGCAGCACGCAGCGATAAGCAGCACGTCTCCCCTGCCAACTGAAGGCGCCGCTGTTGCCTTCGACACCGCAGCGCCCATAAGCCACAGCAGCAACGCCACGCCCACCCCAGCAAGGGCTTGCCAGGCCAAGGGGGCAAACCCCCAAGTGCTCAACGGCAACGCCAGCCAAGGCGCGCTTCCGCCCACCTGCCACACGCTGGCCGCCAAGGCACCCAATGCGGCCAGCACGCGCAGCAGCACCAGCAATCCCAAGTGAACAACGTAGACCGCGCGCTCGCGGACATCGGCAACCGTAATGGCCGTGAACAGCACAGCCAGAAGAACAAGAACCACCGCCATAGAACCCCCTCTGTTAAGGGCGAACTATAGCGCACGCAACCTGCGGAAACGCCCGCGCTGCATGCTTTTGCGAGCGCTTTCGCATCCGTTTCGCATCCGTTTGCAAAAGCAGGCAAATACAAGGCCGGGCGGGGCCTGCGCTGCGCATTCAAGACAACCACATTTGACGAATAGAAGCACGCACCACCGCTGAGGCACAAGGCCGCAAGCGGGCAACCGCAAGGCAAAGCAAGCTGCCGCACGCATACAAAGCCGACAGCGCGTCAGGCTGCCAGCTGGGAGCTTCCGCCGAAAAGCAAAAGGGCCGAAGGCAGCTTGCATCGGCTGCCTTCGGCCCTTCAAACATCGCGTCTAACGCTTCTTGCCGTACATCGTCATCTGGGAAACGTTGAACAGCTCGCCGTCGGAGGTACGGAACTGCTCGACTTTCCACTGGGAGATGCGCCCGCCGGCGCGGATGGGGGTGGCCACCGTTTCCACGGTATCGCCCGCCTTCACGGGAAGAAGGTGCGTGCTGGAAACCTCTACGCCCAGGAAGAACATCTTGTCGGAGTCGTAATGGTCGGTGCAACACTGGCTGGCGGCGTTTTCCGCCAAGGCCGCGCTGATGCCGCCATGCAGCACGCCATGGGGCTGCAGCATGTTCTCGGTTACCAGCATGCGGGTAACGTACTTTTCGGGGGTGCTTTCAACAAGCTCGATCCCCAGAAGGTCGGAAAGCGCCATGTTACTTCCTTTCGTCCAACTGCCGCTTGGCAGTTTCCAACTGCTGTTTCACATCTTCGAGCCGGGCTTCCGCTTCTTCCTTCGCGGCTTCCAGCTCGTGGGTTTTCTCTTCTACTGCAGCCTCTATCGCCTTGGCATCGCGCTTCAGCGGCAGCTCGTCTTCATCTTCGGGGTGCGGGTGGTTATCGAAATAGCCCGTTTGGCCGCGCACTTGCCACGCGCAGGTGGCGTACACCAGCGTTACCGCCAGCGAGAACACCATGGCGGGGTCCATCATCCCCATGCTCCAGGCGCTGGCCACTTCCCAAGACGAAAGCAGGGCGGCAAGCAGCGTGGCCCAGAAGAACACCGTTATGCGGTGCGGGTTGTGCGCGCCCCACAAGCCGGAGAAGGCCACCAGCAGGCCCAGCACGCCGCTGACCACCGTGGAAGAGCCGAATGTCAGCATTGGCACAAGCTCGGTAGGGTCGAACAGGCCGATGGCGCGGATGGTAAGGAAGCCGGCGCCGGTGGCTATTTCCACCAAAGCCCAAACCGCATACACCAAGCAGAGCACGCGCGTGCGGCGCTGCCATGCGGTGTACGGGGTTCCGTCGGCGGAAAGGCGCTCCTTCTTCCGGCGCCCCGCCTTTACTGCTGTTCCCTCGGCTTCGCTCAAACCCTTGCGCTCCTTTCGGCTATCTTCCCGATTGTATAAGAAAAGGCAGGGCACGTTGCCCCGCCTTCCCTAGGATTCGACCACGGTTGGCCCCAGTTGGCCCCCGGCTGCCTACAGCCGTGCCAGGAGCCCGTTCGCAGGGCAGCTTAGCCGCGAACCTCGGCACCAGTGGCGCCGCATACCTTCTTGATAAGGCGCGTGTGCTGCTTTTCCACTTCCTCGCTGGTAAGCGTGCGCTCAGCACTGCGGTACGCCAGCGCATAGGCCATGGACTTCTTGCCGGCACCCAAACGCTTCTCATCGCGGTACACGTCGAAGAGCTGGGCGGATTCCAGCAGCTTGCCGCCCGCGGAATTGATGCAGCGGGAAAGCTGCTCGTGCGTGACCTCTTCGTCTACCACGAAGGCAACGTCGATGGTAACGGCCGGGAACACGGGGACGTCCACGTAATCGCGGGCCGGACGGGCGCACTTGATAAGGGCATCCAGGTCAAGCTCCAGGGCAACAACGGGCGCCTGGGCGTCGAAGGCCTCGGCCGCCAGCGGATGGATCTCGCCCAGCCAACCCAGCAGCGTGCCGCCGGAAAGCACCTGGGCACCGCGGCCGGGCTGCAGGTGCGGGGCGTCTTCGGCGGAAAGCGCCTTGAAGCGCACCTTCGGGATGGCCAGCTCGCGCAGCAGGCTTTCCACCACGCCCTTGCCGTCGAAGAAGTCGAAGGCGGCGGGCTTGCTGTTCCAAGCCGGGTCGCCCATGGCGCCGGCCATAACGGCTGCCAGGCGCTGGCGCTCCTTGGGGCTCTTGTGGCCCTCGGCACCGAAGAACACCACGCCGGTTTCGTACAGCTGTACGTTGTGCACGCCGCGGCTCTGGTTGTAGGCAACGCTGCGCAGCAGGCCCGGGATGATGGACTGGCGCATAACAGACTGCTCGGTGTTCAGCGGGTTCAGCAGCTCCACGGGAATGCCCAGGCCCTCGGTGGGCATACGCAGCTGGGCGATCTCGTTCGGGTCGGCAAACGAGTACGTCATGGTCTCGTTCAAGCCGCAGGCGCGCATGGTGTTGTTCACCACGTCAAGGGCGCGCTGGGCCTCGGAGCGCACGCCGAAGCGGCCGCGGCCGCCGGGCAGCGTGGGGGTGATCTTGTCCATGCCGTACAGGCGAAGGACCTCTTCGTACAGGTCGATCTCGCGCGGGAGGTCGGGGCGGAACGTAGGGCTTACCACGTTCAGGGTGTCGGCATCGGGGCCGTCGGCTACCTCGCAGCCCAAGCGACCAAGGATGTCCACCACGAAATCGCGCGGAACCTGCGCGCCCATCATGGCGTTGAAGCGGCTGATGCGGAACTGCAGGTGCGGCTGTTCGGACTTCAGCGGCCACTGGTCGATGATGCCCTGCTCGTTGGATTCGGCCCAGCTTACCTTGCCGCCGGAAACCTCGGCGATAAGGGCAGCAGCTGCGGCAGAGCGCACGTCGATGCCGTGGTCGTCTACCCCACGCTCGTAGCGCATGGAGCTTTCAGAGATAAGCCCCAGGTTGCGGCTGGTACGGCTGGTGCGTCCCGCCTCGAAGGTGGCGGTTTCCAGCAAAACGTCTACCGTTTCCTCAGTCACCTCGGAATCAAGGCCGCCCATAACGCCGGCCAGCGCTACGGCACCCAGCTCGGGGGTGGAGATAACGGTCATGTCGGAAGTAAGCGTGCGCTCTTCCCCATCGAGCGTGGTGAGCTTCTCGCCTTCCTCGGCGGCGCGGATAACCACGTTCGCCTTGCCTTCGGCGTTCTTCAGCTTGGCAAGGTCGAAGGCATGCAGCGGCTGGCCGAACAGGAACAGGATGTAGTTGGTAACGTCCACGATGTTGTTGATGGAGCGCTGGCCGATGGCCGCAAGGCGCTCAACCATCCAGTCGGGGCTGGGGCCCACCTTGCAGCCGCGGATAACGCGGGCGGCATAGCGCGGGCAGCGCTCCGCGTCGGCGATGGTGATGCTCACCTCGGAATCGAGCGCGGGGGCTTCCTTGCAAAGCTCCAGCTTGCCGGCCATTTCCTGCAGCGGGTTGGTGTAAGGCTGCTGGTACATGGCGCCCACTTCGCGCGCGAAGCCCACCACGGAAAGGCAGTCGGGGCGGTTCGGGGTTATCTCCAAATCGAGCACCGTGTCGGCCAGCTTCAGGTAGTCGGCGATGGGCTGGCCGGTGGGGGCGTCTTCGGGAAGCACCCAAATGCCCTCGTGGTCGTTGCCCATGCCCAGCTCGCGCTGGGAGCAGCACATGCCGCAGCTGGCAACGCCGCGCAGCTTCGACTTCTTGATCTTGAAGTCGCCGGGAAGCACCGCGCCGATGGTGGCAACGGGCACCTTGATGCCGGCGGCGATGTTGGGAGCGCCGCACACGATCTGCACGGGCTCTTCAGCGCCAACGTCTACCGTGGTCACGTGCATATGGTCGGAATCGGGATGGTCCTCGCAGGTAAGCACATGGCCCACCACCACGCCGTCGAAGGTATCGCCCAAGCGGTCTACGCCTTCAACGCCGGTGCCGGTAAGGTCCAGGCGGTCGCAGAACGCCTTGGTGTCTTCCGGGACCTCCACATAATCAGAAAGCCATTTCAAGGATACTTTCATGTTCGTCTCTTTCTATCCAACAACCAGTTGGCCGAAAAGCCCTGGTTGGAACAAGGTCAACAGCGGGTTTCGCGCCGGCAGCAAGCCGGCCCGTCCGCATTAGAACTGGCGCAGGAAGCGCATGTCGCCTTCCAGCAGCATGCGAAGGTCGGGCACGTTGTACTTCAGGCAGGCAACGCGCTCGATGCCCACGCCGAAGGCGAAGCCGGAGTACACCTCGGGGTCGATGCCCGACATGCGCAGGACGTTCGGGTCTACCATGCCGCAGCCCAAGATCTCGATCCAGCCGGTGCCCTTGCACATGCGGCACTTGTCGCCGTTGTGCAGGTGGCCGGTGCCGCCGCACACGCCGCAGCTTACGTCGGCTTCGGCGGAAGGCTCGGTGAAGGGGAAGTAATGCGCGCGGAAACGGGTTTCGCGCTCGGGGCCGAACACCTGCTTGCAGAAGTAATCGAGCGTGCCCTTCAAGTCGCCGAAGGTGATGCCCTTGTCTACCACCAAGCCCTCGCACTGGTTGAACTGGGGCAGATGGCTGGGGTCGGCCACGTCGCGGCGGTACACCTTGCCGGGGGCAATCATGTAGATGGGAAGCTCGCGGTCTTCCATGGCATGCACCTGCACGCCGGAAGTCTGCGTGCGCAGGAGCACAGCCGATTCGCCCTTAACGGCGGTTTCGGCACCGGTGTTGTCCTTCACGTAGAAGGTGTCGGCCAAGCCGCGGCTGGGGTGGTCTTCGGGGGCGTTGAGCGCCGTGAAGTTGTACCAGTCGGTTTCCACCTCGGGGCCGGTGAGCACGGTGTAGCCCAGACCCAGGAAGATCTCGGAAATCTCGTCGGAGATGGCGTTGATAAGGTGGCGCGTGCCCATCTGCTGGGAGCGGCCGGGCAGCGTGATGTCGATGGCATCGGCCTCCATCTTCGCCTCGAGCTCGGCGTGGGCCAGCTCCTTCTTCTTGGCCTCTAGCGCGGCCTCGATCTCGTTGCGGGCGGCGTTCACCGATTTGCCCACCTCGGCGCGGTGCTCCTTGGCAACCTGGCCCATGGCGCGCAGGTAGCCGGTAAGCGTGCCCGACTTGCCCACTACCTCTACGCGGATCTTCTCCAGCGCATCGGTGGTAGGCGTTTTGCCAATAGCCTCGAGCGTATTGGCATGCAGGGATTTGATATCGTCGATAACTGACATTCCTTGCAACCTTTCCTGAAAGCTGTTCCGGCGGCGCCAGGGACGCCCCGGTATGAAAAAAGAGCCCTTCTTGTCCTGGAATATCCAAGGACGAGAAGGGCTCTCGCGGTACCACCCTGGTTGATGCGCCGGCGTTGCCGCGCGGTGCACCCACTTATGATGCTCTGTAACGGGAGCGCCCGCCAAGGCTAGTAACGTCCACGCTTGCGCGCCCTGCTTTCACCTTGATGCTGGTAAAGGGAATCGCACTGCCTGCATGCCGGGTTCTTTCAGCCGGGGAACCCTCTCTGTTGGCTTGCGAAGGGCGGTGCGCTGTCTTCGTCTTCGCATGTGGAAGGAAGTATAGCGCAACGCCGCCGCGCCCGCCGCCAAGCGGATGCGAAAAGCACAAAGCCCGCGCGGGGACGGATGGCGGGCTTGCAGGAATGGCCGAAACGAACCGGCAAACTCCGCGGGAACCTACCCTATTCTTCGTCGGGCTCGCCCGATTCTGCCTGCTGCTCTAGGCGCGTGCGTCGCGCACTGTAGGCGGCAAAGCCCGCGGCGGCGGCCGTCACTGCGGCAACGGCCGGTGCGAACGGCCCATCGCCGGTCATCGGCAGCACGCTGCCCGAACCGCCGTTGCCGCCCCCGCTGCCGTCACTGTTGCCATCACCGCCGCCATTAGAGCCGCCGTCCGAGCCATAAGGAACAACCTCGCCCGAAAGCTCGGCAGGTGCAAGCTCGCTTTCGGCGTCGGATGCAACTGCCACCTCGATGGTCGTCGACGTGCTTGCGTCTGCATCGTAAAGCGCGATTCCCGTGCCCGAAAACGTCTCTTTGCCCGTGTTGGGATCGATGTAGCTCATGTCGGTGGATTCCGCCCTAACGGTGAGCTTCTTCTTCGTGCCGGTCCAGCTTTCGGGAATGTCGATATCAACAACGAACGAACGTGTTTGCCCGGGAACAAGGGCGGCATCGCCGTTGGCGGCGACGAGGATGTTCGACTTATCGTCGCTCGCCATCTTGTCCTGGGCATAGGCGTCTTCATCTAAGCCGTCGTTCGAGCTGTTCTTTGCTTTGTCGAAGTCCAGGATGGCCTCGCCGATCGTCTTTTCGGATTCATCGTCGATGAACTTCAGCTTCACCTGCGTGAGCACCGTGTTGCCACTGTTGGTTACCGTGACGGTGAAGGCGTTCGATTCGCCCGGCACAACCTCAAGCGAAACCGGCCCGGCCGCATCGACCGAGATGCTACGCAGGAACGGCACGTCGAAGGCGTACAGATTGGCCTTCGAATCGGCGGCCGAGGTAACGTGGCGCACCACAAAGGAAGTCTTGCTGCTGGAATCGCCCGTAGTGTCTTCTACGGCGAAGAACGAGTCAACCGGATTGTCGCATTGGGCGAAGATGAACGACTTGGTGAATACCCCATCTACCTCGGCGAACGCCTTGATGAGGTACGAGGGGTCATCAACGTACGACTTGTACGAGCCGTCTTCGTTGGTCTTGTACGCGCCGTCTTCGTCGAATTCGTAGCCCTTCACGCCGGAATGGTTTGTGGCGTAGTAACAGTACTTGTGGCTCGCGCGCATGCTCAGACCGCTCAGCGGCACGTCCTTCGGGCTCACGCAGGTCATGTTGAACGTAGAGAAAGCCGCCTTAGCGCCCAGATGGCTCTCGATTTCACCAACGGTGGGAAGCGCTACTCGGGCGAAGTAGCCGGTATCGCTGCCGTCCGCATTGCCCTCGCCGTCGGACACAACGGCAATGAGCGTATCCTTCTCGTCCCAGGGGCATATGCTCTTAACAGAGGAGTCGACGTCGATCACAGGAACCTCTTGTACCGACTTCAAAGTGTTTCTGCCGTCGGCGTTTTTCTCGAAGCCGAGCTTCAGCGAGCGAATGCTGCAGCCCTCGTGAGACTTGCAACCGAATGTGGCGAAAACGGCATTGGCATCGCTCGGGGCGTTCTGCAGGCTATCGGGCGTAAGGGAAACCGTGCCCGATGGGATGCCCATGTTGACGATGTCCATGGCATCGTAGCTATCGCCGCTGAACGAGAAGTGGATAACGCAGATGCCCGAGTCGCCCTTGCCGGGAGTAAGCAGGTCTTCCTTGGAGTCGCTCCGCTCCACGACGAAGAAGCCGAAATCGTGGTCGAAGCCGTCGGAGCCAACCCTGTTGAACGCAGCATCGCTATTGCTGTCGCGAACCATAAGCTTCGGCGAGCGGAATACGTAGTACTTCTTCGTGCTCTCGTACGAGGGAGACTCCCACGACATGCTGCCCTTTGTGGCGAAATCACCTTGGTCGGCTGCGGTCTGCACGCCACGATGCTCAAGCAGCACCGTGCTGGCAATCGTTGCCTCGGCCGCCTGGAAAATCGTGGTGTTATCGCCCTCAGGGCGCTTGCCCGAGATAACCAGCAGCAAAACACGGGAAGAGCCGCTTTTCCCACCAACGATCCGCACGTCGAAGTTGTAGTCGTACAGGTCTTTGCGATTGGCGCTTACACCTGTGATGTCATATTCAACGGGGACCGGCTTAGACGCCTCTGTGTCGGTGATGCGCTGGCACACAAGGCGCATGCGCACGTCCTCGCCGTATTTTACGGGCGCAATACGGAACAGGTAGCGGGCGCCCTTGATGTCGATGAGCTTGCTGTGAGCCGCGCTGAAGACGTCTTTCGCCAACAGGTCCATACGACAAGGCAGCACCCCTCCCCTGTCGCCCAGCTTGTATATCACATCGCCGGCCGAGCCGCGGTTCTTATATTCGTATCCGTGCCCATCGGTCCATTCGTACCCGTAGGCATCGTTGCTGGCCGCCAAAGAAATGATGTCGTTTTCGCTTTCCTCGCCCGAATTCGCAGACAAGGCAACCGAAACTATGCTCTCGGCGTTGGCAGAAAGCGTCTCCGACGTGAAATCGCTGACGACCACGGAATCGCCCACCGCATCGTCGGCGTTTGCGGAAGCATCCTCCCCGTCGGTAGCGGCAAGCATTGCGGCTTCCGGGACCGATGCGGTGGCCGGTTCGGTGGCCGAGGCGATGATTTCCGCCACATTGCCCAGCTCAGAAGCAGTGACCAACACGAATTTGCTGAAATCGATGGCACCCGTGGCGGCGTCGTAGAGCGATGAAACCGCTATCCCGTCGTTTCCGGGAATATAGTATTCGCCGCCAGGCTGCAGGCACGAGCAATCGGGCTCTATCGTGCTTGACTCATCATCGTTGGCAGCAAATGCGGCCCGAGCATTGCTCGACTTGTCGGAATCGTAGAGGGAAGGCCATGCGCCCGACCAGCAGGTCCACGATGCCCGAAGCCCGAATACCTCCGCGAACAAGGCAATTTCCACATGGGCGCCGATAAGCAGCCGCGGATCGGATTTTCCCGCATAGTCAGTCTTTGCGTTGGCGCGCCACTGCCACGAGAAGGAGATACCGCCGCTGCCGCGAACCCCGGCGCCGGCAAGGCCATCAACGCCGGCGGCCAATGTGGCTGCAGCGCCGATCTGGAGCGTAAACGCCAAAGTCCTGCTATTCGGCACGAAGTTTATGCCCGACAGGATCGCCGAAAGCGACGAGATAAGGGACGCAGAATCGGTTGTGGCGGGGGCGGATTCAAGGCCCCACGCAGCACCAAACGAAAGGCTTGCCCATAGCTCTATTTTCACGTAGAAAGGAAAGCCCATCCAGTTGAATTGCACAGTGAAGCTGCCGGCTACCGAAGCGCCGATGACCGTGTCCAAATCGCCGGTCCAGAGCTTTTTCGAGTTGTCGTAGACCAATTGGGCAATCAGCTGGAACGACCCCGAAAAGCTCACCTCGCCGAACGACTGGTGGGCGAGCTTCTTGCCGCCGGCTAAGCTCGCCGCCTTCATCTGCTTCCATTCGTTGATCCTATTTTTGAAAAGCTGCTGCTTGCGGTCGCATTGATCTCGAAGGGTTCGGCGGGGCTGCGAGCGCCACGAGGTGTCGCCCGTATATACATCGGGCGCGTTCGAATAGTTGAACAGCTCAAAATCCAGGCCGAACATGATAAACCCTGCCGGATCGTAGCGGAACACGATGGGGAAGCTCGGCGCCCAACAACTGACGCTGAGGTTTTTCAGCTTGTCGGGCATGTTGTCAAACGGCAGATGAAACGTCGGGTTGGGAATTCTCTTCAAGCCCGCGCCGCCCGCAGAATGCCCCGTGGCCTGATCGTCGTTGTCAGACGACCTTGCGCCGCCGCCATTCGAGCTGGCCAGCGACGCCGATTTCTCGCCGTACGAACCATTGTCGCTGGTGATAGGGGAAATATCACCGGAATCCTGCTTGGCGCCGTCGCTGCAGGGAGCCTGGTATGCGCTAAGCCCCGTTTGGACGGTGTAAAGCGTGGCTTTGTCGCCGCTTTTGGATGGGTCGCTGATCACAAGGCTAACAACTTCACCTTCGCGCAGAGAAGAAACGACGTTGTTGTTGCCGCCCTCCGTACCATTGCCGCAGAGGTATTTCGCTCCATCGAATTTGATGGCCTTGAATTCCCCCGCGGCGCCTTCGACAACCTGCGCCGAAGCAAGGGCGCACCCAACGCGCTCGGCGTGATCGGATTTGCTGATAACCGGCCGAACAGCGTATTTCGCCGCTGCAGGGAAATACAGCTCGGCCGCAAAGGAATGCGTGGCATCGTTGGCCGACGAAATAACGAACTCCTGCTGGTTGTATTGGATATCCCAATCGTCGAAGGAAATGCTGCGAAAGTAGGGCTTGCTGTCGATATCGACCATCGGGGTCCAAATCGCATCACCGGCCATGATATGGATACGCGGAATAACAACCTGGCGGTAGTTTGGCGTGTACCAATTGAACACGAGCTGCGTGCCGTTGAGCTTGCAGTCCTTGAACGTTTGGCTGCCAGCTGGGTCTATGGTGATGGATGCGTCGAATTCCCAGACGTCGCCAACATCATTCGAGTGCTGCTTGCATGCCAACTGCCCCAAATCGAAAGACGCAATGCCGTTTTCGTTCGATTTGGCTTCGGCTTCCTTACCGTTGTAGAGAGATTTCACGCGCACCGTCACGCCTGCAACGGGAGCCCTTCTCAGCTTGATGGCGGGAATTCCCAAACTGTCCAAAGAAACCTGCGGGCCGTAGCAAGTCACACTGAACTGGCCTGGGGAAACCGTTATCGTAGCGGTTTCATCGGCGTAGGCCTGCTGGGCGTTGGCCCCCGGCAACCAGAAGGTGTTTTCCTTGCCGAAAACCGGTTCCAAAAACAGCGACCCGATAGCGCTCGCGGCGCCAACGGTGAATGCACGGCGCGAGATACCCTTTGCGCGCGGCGATTTCGCAGAAGCGTTTCCCGGCAAGTTCATGAACAGCCACCTTTCGCTGGTGTCGATGTCGGCGAACCCGTCTCAAACCGACCCATATGCGTAAAGAGGGCTGGCGGGCGAAAGGTTCTGGGCTCGACTCGAATCATTGTAGCCGTTCCAAGACGCAAAACGGCCCGCGACGGGATATCGCCGCGGGCCGTTGGGTTTGGGTTGGGTTTGCTGTTGGAAGCTAGCTGTGGGGCGCTACCTATTCCGGCTGCGACAGGCGGCCACGATGGCCACCGCTATGGCCGCTATGGCGATGGCAACAACCGCTGCCACGGCGAGCACCGGGATGGAGTCGCCGGTCTTGGCCAGGGCCGACTTGTTGTCGGCGTCGGAGGCGGTTCGGCCATCGCCCTCGTCGCCGCCCTGGGCCGGTGCAGCCACTTTGATCTTGCAGGTTACATCATGGGAGACGGTGCTGTCGTCGATATCCGAGCCGTCGGCTGTGGCTATCCCGGTCACGGTGCCGTGGGCGGTAAGCTCCTGTGCGCCGGTCGCGTTGGCGTCGAAGCCATCCACGGCATCCCAGGTGACGTCGCCCTCGGCGGCCACGCCGCTCTGCACGGCGACGTCCACGGCCTTGGCAAGCGGCCAGATGCCCAGCTCGGAGCAGGCCTTGGCCTGCTCGAAGGTGAGCTCAATATCGGCGGGCTGGATTATGCCGGTTGCCTGGGCGATTGCGGTGGCGGGGAACGTGACGGCCAGGCACAGCTCGCCGTCCTTCACGGTGAAGCCGGCCGAGGTGGCCTCCGCGCCGTTGCAGGTCACTTTCGCGGCGGCGGCCAGGGCCTTCTCCACGTCCTCGTAGCCGTCGTCTTTGCAGAGCTTTATCAGCGCGGTGTAGGCGGTCGAGTAGCCGGCCTTGTTGCCCTCGGGCTCGGGCGACCAGGCTACCTCGAACGAATCGACGTTGAAGCCCTTAGCCAAGCTCACGGTCTCCTCGTCCGAGCAGGTGGCCTGAATGTCTACGCAGGTCGCAGCCAGCGGAGCGCCGGCCACAGGTGCGTCGAGCTTGACCTCGAGGGCGGTCGCGACCGGGGTGTAGACCGCGGTCAGGGAATCAATATCCTTAAGTTCCGAGGCGGGAATGGTCACGGTGTCTTCGTCCGATACCGGGATGCTGCCGGTGTCCGCCCAGTTGCAGAAGTTGTAGCCCTCCCTCGCAGGCGCGGCAATCGTTACGGTGTCGGCATCGTCGCTGTAGGCGTAGGAGATCTTTACGGTGTCCACGAGACCCGTGCTGTCCGCCCGGTCGTCACCGTCGGCCAAAAGCGCAACGGCATTGGCCTCGCCCTCGCTGAGCAGCCCCTGGTTCTTGAGCTGAACCTCCACCGTGCCGGTCTCGACGTCGCCCTCGCCGTCGCCGGTCGTGTACGGGGCAACGTGGACGGCCAGGCTGTTGGACAGGGTGAGGTAGGAGTTGGTGACCTTGGGCTCTTTCACGAGGTCGCCGGACGCCGAGACCAGGCTCACGGCCACGCTGACCTCCTTGTCGTAGAAGAAGCCCAGGCCGCCGGCCTCGGGCGCCGCGAGGTAGGCCTTGTAGGC
>CAVBST010000036.1:0-8139 GCA_963598325.1 uncultured Prevotella sp.
CATGGGAAGGGACTTGAAACAGACAGCAGCGCAGGTGCACAGCCGGCAAGCGCTGCTGCCTTGCATTATACCTTTGCAGGCTGGCTAGCTGCGATGCGTCATCTTGTAGCGGACAAACCCTATTTTCTCGCGGCGCGAAGTGCCCGCGGGAAAAAGCTTCTCGTACGCGGGCCGTATGGCTTCTTTCGCCTTGTGGGCGGCCGATGCATTCTGGGCGAACTTGTTGGCCATGGAGCGCTCGAAGATGATGGGGGCGAAAGGCGTGCGCTGTGCATACCCCCAGAAGTAATCGGCGAAGTCCGATTCGAAGTTATCCCATGGCTTGTCGGGCCCGGCATAGTGCACGATGTACGGGTCTTTGCGGGATTCCATGTACCCCTGGTAAAGGCGCCTTGGCGCAAGCCCGATTATTTCCTTGATGCGGATGCCGTTCCAGTCCATAACCACGTTCCAGCGCATGTCCAGGTACTTCACGTGGCCTTCGGCAAAGTGGTTGAGCACGTCCTGGTCCAACAGCTCCCATTCGTAGGAAGTGGCGTATTCGAACATCTCGTCTACCGTGTAGTGCTTTCGGAATTCGGCCAGGTTGAACAGGATGGTGCCCGCCTGGAAGTAGCTATAGGGGTCCTTCATCTTCATGATGTTGTCCATATAGTTCTTCTTCTGCGGCTCGAAGCCGTTGTACAGGCCGGCGGTGTCGGCATCTTGCACCGCGGCAAGCAGATAGCCGTCCACGTCCACGTCGAACAGCTCGGCAATGTCTTTGTTAACCACCATGTCGCAGTCTAGGTACAGGGCCTTGTTGTAGCTTGGCAGGATGTCCTGCATAAGCAGGCGGAAGTACGTCTCTATGCGGAAGTGGCCGCGCAGGAACAGCTTGCTTTCGTATTCGCGCATCAGCCGGGTGGTGTTGAAGAATCGCAGGCTGAAGTTGGAAGGCGCCATAAGGCGCTGCAGCACAGCCTGGCTGTTTTCGCTTATATCGCGGTGCAGCACCACGATATCGTACGTGCGGTCGGCAGAAGCATGTTCCTTGATGGATTCCAACAAGGTGCCCATGTAGGGAACGTAGTATTCGTTGGCGGAAAGCACCAGGGAAACCGGCGCCTTCCCGTCGCGCGATTCGATGGGCTTCAAGAGCTTGGGCTGGGTAACGTCTTCGAAGAAGGGGCGCTGAAGTTCCTTGGAACGGTACTTCCCCTGGTCCTTTAGCCAGGTGAAGTAAACGCCAAGAAGCCGTTCCGCCAAGTATCCGCTAACCCGGTATTCCGAAGGGCTGTACTGGGAAAAGTCGCGTCGTTTTTCGTGCTCTTCCAGAATGCTGAACAGCCATTCGCAGTAGTCGAAGAAAATTTCCTTCTTCATGATGAACATATTGCAAAAATAGCCATGCCTGCCATCCAGGTATTTGTTGGCGGCATCCATCATGTGCGGGTACTTTTCTTGGAGTATCTCCAGCGCGCAGGAAAGGTCTTCTGGGCGATGCTGGGGCGATTCGTTGTACTGTTCCCGGATGGTGGATTTGTCTACGAACTGGCCCTGTTCGGGCAAGATGAAGTCGTATTCCTCTATCACTTCCCGCATACGCTCTTCGGTCAGGCCGATTTCCTGCAGGGTCTTCTCGTCGTTCGATTCGAAGGGGACATCGGCGAAGTAGTTCGTTGGGAACTTCTTTTCGGCGAAGGAAAAATAGCGACGGTAATGGAACAGGCCGTAGTAGTCGGCGTCCAGGTTCTTCCAGGCCCAGTACTGTGCGGTAAGCTCGCAGTAGCTGGGGTTTTTCTGGGATATGTTGTTGCCTTCGTCGTCGTGGAGCATCCCCTCGAAGCGTGTGGCAGCCAGCGCGGTGCCTACCTGTATGGGGCAAATGAGGTCGTTTTTCGGCAGGGCGATGTCGTCCCTGTGGCAGGCCATAACGATTTTGATGTTGCTCAACGTTTCTCCTTTGCTAGGGCGCCAAGGATTTGGCTTGGGCCCGTCCGCGAGCCGCCGCGTGTGCGTGGGGCTGCGGGTCAATCGGCGTTTCTTTAGTTTACCTAATAGGGTTTAGGCGAGGGAAAATCCATTGGGTATAGTGTTGTAAGTTGATTTGACCAGCGGAAGGGGCAAACGCGTTGCGCATAAAACGATACGAATCCTGTCGTGCTGATGGGCGCGTGTTCACAAGGGTTGCTCTGAGCTTTTGTGGCGAGCCCGAGGTTGCGGCTGCCGCCCTTGCCGCCAAGGGGCTGCTTCGCGCCCGCTTTGTAAGCGGCAAGGCCGATTTCCCCTGCCGCGTTCACCCTTATGGCTGTCAGCCCTCTTCGAGCAACGAATGCGTTTTGGATTACCCGGTGGCGGATTTCGATTCTGCGGTAATCGAGGTATGGGATTCGCGCAACCCCAGCGAAAAGGGCCGGTTGGAACTGAATGGCGCTGCCGTGAAATGGGAATCGCGAGTAAACCGGCGCCTGAGGAAAGCGCGGGTGGAAAAACTGCTCGAATGCCGGGAAGCTCGTGTGCCGGGCGGGTTCTTTGTTGAGCCTTGGTGCTACTACCAGGGCGATAACGGGAATGCTGTTTGGCGCGTTGCGGTTGAGTGGGATAGCGATCTGGCTGGCCTGAAGGGCAAGCAGTTGGTCTCGCCAAGCCTGGCTTGCCTTGACGCCCAGGGAAACGCGCTTGAGGCAACTATTTTGCGTTTGGAAGATCAGCAAGGGGTAAACCTGGGCGGCATGCGGGTGAACCGAGTTGTGTTCTCGGTTCGTATGCCGGAACCTCAGGATGCCTTTGTGCTTTTTGCTTCGGATGAGGCCGGCGTCGTTTTGCCCGACTGTTCTTGTGTTGCCGTAAACCGCGCCGATGCAATGAGGGCGCATTATTGGGAAGAAACCAAAGATGCATGTGCCAACGACGACGCTTACCGAGCATGGCTTAGCGCCCAGCGGCCCAGCGAAGAAGAACTGGCTGAACAGGGCAAATCGGATATTGTCGGCGGTGTTCTGTTCAGCTTGGTGGTTCCCTGCTTCAATTCCAACGAGGCATATTTGCGGGAAATGGTGGCTTCGGTTGTTTCCCAGAGCTATGGGAATTGGGAGCTGCTGCTGTTGGACGCTTCTGCCGAACGGCCCGTAGTGCGCCAGGTTGCGGAAGGGTTCAACGATGAGCGCATTCGCTATTGCAAGTTGCCGGGCAACGCCGGCATCGTTGGCAACACCAATGCGGGGATCGATCTTGCCAAGGGGCAGTACGTCGGTTTCCTGGATCACGACGATACGCTGGAACCCGATGCCCTGTATCGCTATGCCGTGGCTATTGCGGGCTCGGGCGCGAAGGTTCTGTACTGCGACGAAGATTCGTTCCATGCGAACGGCGACTACGGCCAGCCGTCTTTCAAGTCGGACTTCAGCAGGGATCTGCTTTATTGCCATAACTGCGTTACCCATTTCCTGGTTGTGGGGAAGGACGTTATTGATCAGATTGGGGCATGCGCTGAAGATGTTGCGGGCGCGCAGGACTATGACCTGGTGCTTCGTGCGCTTGCGGCAGGGTTTGAGCCATGTCATGTTCCCCATGTCCTGTACCATTGGCGCATCCATGAAGGCTCAAGCAACAACGGCAATGTGGGAAGCAAACCCTATGCGGTAGAGGCGGGCAGGCTTGCTCTGCAGCGCCATTTCGAGTCTCGGGGAATCGCTGGCAAGGTCGAGGCCTTGGATGAGCCGTTCACCTACCGCATGCGTTATTCCTTGCCAAGCCCGCGCCCATTGGTGAGCGTGGTTATTCCCACGTGCGACCAGTCCCAGATGCTAGAGGCATGCGTTGAATCGCTGTTTGGGTGCACCTACCAGGAAATAGAGGTTGTTCTGGTTGAAAACGGGAGCAAGGATCCGCAGACGGAAAGGGTTTACGCCAAGCTGCAGCAGGGGCATCCGGGCAAGGTGAAGGTTGTTCGTTGGCAGAAGGGCTTCAACTATTCGGCGCTCATCAACTATGGCGCCGGGTTTGCCCAGGGTGAATATTTGCTGCTTCTGAACAACGATACCAAGGTTATCTCTGCCGATTGCATCGAAGAGATGCTTGGATATTTGCAGCGGCCGGAGGTGGGCGTTGTGGGCCCGAAGCTCTATTTCAAGGATGGCCTGGTTCAGCATGCTGGCATGTTGGTAGGTCCATACGATGCTCTGGTCCATGTTCATCAGTTCTTCCCTCCTGGTAGGGCAGGCTACCAGGCGCGCGCGGTTCGCCCGGGAAATTTTTCTGCCGTTACCGGCGCGTGCCAGATGGTGAAGAGGTCGGTGTTCAACGAGGTAGGCGGTTACGACGAAGAGTTTGTCGTTGGGTTCAACGATGCTGATTTCTGCCTTCGCGTTGGCGAGGCCGGCTATTCAACGGTGTTTACCCCCTACGCCGAGCTGTACCACTACGAGTTCGTGTCCCGCGGACGAGAAGCGGTCGACGAAAAGAAGCAGCTTCGATGGAAAAAAGAGCAAGCCCTGTTCATGGAAAAGTGGCCTAGGTATTTTGAAGAAAGGGATCCGTTTTCGAATCCCAATCTGAAGAGGGACAATCTATATTTCGCCTTGGGCGAATAAGGCACGGGCTGAGCTGTAGCGGTGGTTATCCGTTGCTCCTCATGCGGGATGGCTGTTCTCGATCCAGGCGTGGCGCCTATGGAAGCGGCAATGAGTTGAAGAGGGATATGGGAAAGACGAGCGAATTGTCTAGCGAGCAAAAGCGAGACGAAGTGGTTCTGGCCGCTGCGCTTTATGCCGCATGCGCTTTATTCCCAGTTGGCATTTTGGTAGCTTGCCTTGCGCTGGTGGGCGAATACCCTTTTGGCGATACTTGCCTTTTGGGGGAAGACTACGACATCGCCTACCAATATGCCAACCTATTGGCTTGGCTCCAGAATGTGCTTTTGGGCGATGCTAATCTGCTGTATTCACAGGGCAAGTCGTTGGGTGGCAATATGTTTGCCACCTACAGTTACTACGTTGCCTCGCCGTTGAACTTGCTGCTGGTGCTCTTTCCCCAGGGCGATATCGAGGACTTCTATTTCTTTGTGCGTCTGCTGCGTACGGCATTGTGTGGAATCACCATTGCGGTGTTTGTGCGGCACAGGCTGCCCGACGTCAGGCAGCCGCTGGTGTTGGCGCTGGCTATCTGCTATGCCTTGTGCCAGTACAACATCGTTCAAGCCACCAATGTTATGTGGCTCGATGCCCCAATCTTGATTCCCTTGGTTGCATTGGGTGTGTATCGATTCGTTGCCGAAGGGCGCCTTAAGCTGTTTGTGATCGCCCTGGCAGTTTCTATCTGGAGCTGCTGGTACACAGGCTACATGATGGTCATTGCTTCGCTGTTTGCCTTCGTGCTTGAATTTTGGCTGCAGGCGAACAGCGCTGGCGGTAAGTTCCCCTGGCGCTCTTTTGTGCGCAAGTTGGTCAAGTTCGGGCTGGTGCTACTGCTTGTTGCTGCGGCAACCGTGGTGGTCCTTGCCCCCTCGGTGTATGGGTTGCTTTCGGGGAAAGGCGACTCATTGGGCGCATCTCCTGGGTGGCGGCGCTGCTATCCTTGGGATTTCTTTACTGCCGTTCTGCCGCTCAATTTCAGCTTCAACTGGCAGCAACCGCAGCTATTTTGCGGAACCGTCACGTTGGCGGCGGTGCTTCTGCTGCTGTTTTCTCGCAAGATCGGCAAACGCGACAAGGTGGCATTTGCCGTTATTCTGTTCATGCTGCTGCTATGCATGTTCCTCTCTGCGCTCGAGAGAGTTTGGACGGGGTTCACAGATGGCAACAACTACTACTGTCGTTGGGGTTTTGTTCCTGAGTTCTTCCTTGTATTTGCTGCTGCGTATGCTTTGAATGGCGGTCTACCTACCCGTAAAGAGGCGTTGCGGGTGTTGATGTGTCTTCTCGCGGTGGGCATTGTTGGCTTGGCCTTGGGTGGTTTTGGCCCTTATGGCTTGGAAAACGCCCGTGAACTTATCGAAGCGGGCAGAGTCCAAAACGAGTTTGTCCTGGGGTGCTTTTCGTTCTTCAGCAAGCCGGTCTGTTTTGCTTTCTTTGTTGCCGCCTGCTTGGCTTTGCTTGCTGCTTGGGCGTTAGTCCGGCGTGCTAATGCTGCTGTTGGGCGTAAGCGAGATGGGGCTGATGTTAAGTCCAAGGCGAAGGCATTGCCTCGGTGCGGCCACGGAGACAAGTGCGGTTTTACCGGCAAAGCAGCCGCCGTTGCTTTTGTTCTGATCGTTTCAGCGGATATGGGCGTCAATGCACTTTCGGTCATTTCGATCGACGAAGTGGTTTGCCACGATTCGTACGGGGGGGGGTATTCCCAGTACGTCAAGGAAGCCTCTCAAGGTCTCTCGCAGCTTAAAGAACTTGATCATGGGCTTTGGCGCGCGGATAAGACGTATTCGCATCTGCAGGACCATACACGCCTTCGCGTTCCAACTAGCGATAGTTTGGCGTTGGGATATATGCCGCTAAGCTCTTATCTATCAACAAGCGATACGACCGTTTTACGGTTTATGGGCAATATGGGCTATACGTCACGCCAGACTGATGCAAATGAAGTGATCCAGGGAACATATGCGGCACCCATCCTGCCTTCCGATTCTTTGCTCGGCCTGCGTTATGTTGCCACGGGCGATACGGTCTATGGCTACGAGGCAACAGGTCTGGCGTCGGGCGATCGCGGCAGTGCGGATGCGGGTACACACTATTGGTACAAGAACAGCAATGCCTTCCCTCTTGCGTTTGGTGTGGGCGCTGGGGCAACGGCATCTATCGGCGAACAATCGGATGCTTTCACGTACCAGAACAAGCTGTTCCAGGCGCTGTTCGGCACAAACGAGCAGATGTACACCACCTTGGATTCCGCCAAGGTTTCTTCCGACGACTCAGGGATACGTTGGACGGTAGGTCAAACTTCATCGAGCGATCTGTGTTACGTGGAGGTTCGCTCAACAAAGAACTACGAGGAGTATTTTTGGTCTGGCTTCCAATTGAGCATCAACGGCAATGCGGTGGCAGGAGGCTACTACCGTGCCTTCTCGTACGGTATCGTACCTGTTGGCAGTGTGTTTGCTGGTGAAGAGATCTCCCTTGCCGGCCCTGTCGAAATCAGTTCGGATAGCGACATGACGCTTTACGTTGTGCAGGCGAACAAGACGCTGCTCGATTCCTTCACCGAACGGGCCAACGCCAAGGCCGCAACTTTCAACGAGTTCCGCGATGGTTACGTGTCGGCAAGCTATACCGCTTCGGTCGATGATGCCTACCTGTTCACCAGCATTCCCTACGATGCGGGTTGGACGGTGAAAGTGAACGGCCAGCAGGTTCAGCCCGAGCTGGTGGGCGATTGCCTTATGGCCATCCCGGTTACCGAAGGCCAGAACGATATCGAGCTTTCCTACTGCTCGCCGCTGCTGATGCAGGGCGCAGTGGTCTCCGGTCTGGCCTGGGCGGGCATCATTGCCTTCATCGTGGTACGGGCGCTCAGCCGTAAGCGCGCGGTGAGATAGCGCATCGGCACCGCCTCGGGCACGGCTGTATCGGCCGAGCTCCTTGAATGAGTCGGGGCCTGGGCGAAGGCAAACGGCTGCCGAGCGCCTGTCTTGCCGGCGGTTTCCTTGGGTTGCCCCAGGCTCTATTTGGGGCGCTTCCCGGCGTTGCGGCCGGTTAGAAAATCCCGCCTTCAAGGGCGTATGGAAGCATGTACGTTGGCAGCCTCAGGCCCGCCTCGTTTGCCACGAGCTGTTTGGGGTGAACGATGAGCGATGCCCCTACTCGCCTCCCGAACCTTTCCTTGAATGCTTCGTAAGACACAGCATGGTAGTTTTTGGAGGATTTGACCTCAATCGGGCACACCTTGGTGTTTGTTTTGCTCTCATTCGAAAGCAGGAAATCAATCTTGATGTCGTTGCGATGTTTCTCTTCGGAATAATGCGTGTAAAAGTAAAGTTTCTTGCCTGCCGCCGTTAGCATCTGTGCGACAAGGTTTTCATGCAGCATTCCCTCGTTCAGCGAAAGCTTCCCATCCATTATCTGCTTGTACAGATTGGTGGAGGTGATTTCGTTTTCCGAAAATGCAAGGCTCACCAGCAGCCCTGTATCGCCCATATAGCATTTCACGGCGGCATCATTGCGATTC
>CAVBST010000036.1:8149-14019 GCA_963598325.1 uncultured Prevotella sp.
GCCCATGTAGCACTTAACTGCCGAATCGTCTTTTGAAAGCGCGAACCCGACGTTGGGGTCGGTGCACTTGTAACAGAGGTTGCATATCATAGAGTCGCCGAGCCAATACATCGGGTCATCGAACTGGGCAAATGTGCCTCCATCTTCGATCTGCTTAAGGGTGACCCTCTTTTCGTGTCGCGAGAGAAAGCCGGGGATGTTGTCGAATACGGCCGACACCCTGGAGGTGTACCGCTTGGCGGCTTTCTTGATGTCGTCCTTGTAGAGTTCGATGATCAGGCGTTTTTGCTTGTCGGCTTCATAGAAGCTCTTGCCCGATTCAAGGTAAGCAACAACGCTTTGGGGCATGCCTCCCACAAGGATATATTCCCGCAGAAGGGAAGCCGCCTTGGCGTGCAGGTCGCGGTCGAGCGCAACGCGGTCTTTCCAGCAGCGCTCGATGTGCTCGCTTAAAAGATCCTGCCCTGAAGCGGAAAGGAACTCCTGAAAAGTAAGCGGGAACATCCTGACCTTATGCTCTTCGGAAGGGATCACGATGTCCTTGACGTTTTCTTTGATGGAGATAAGCGAGCCGGTTTCAAGTATGTCGAAGCGCCCGTCGGCAACCAGGTATTTCACTGCTTCGCGCGCTTTCGGGAAACGCTGAATCTCGTCGAAAATGATTAGCGACTCACGCGGATATAGAGGGGTGTTTGCCTCGAGGGAAAGGCGCTGATAGAAAGAGTCCAGGTCATTGAGGTTGTTTTCGAAGTTCGCCTTGAGGGCGGGGGATGCCTTGGCGAAGTCGATAAGGGCGTAGGTTCGGTATTCGTTTTTGCCAAGAGCTTCGGCAACGGTGGATTTTCCCACTCGCCTGGCCCCTTCTATGAGGAGTGCGGAGGTGCCGTTGGAGGTTCGTTTCCACTCCAGCAAACGGTTGTAGATATCGCGACGCAGTTCCATAGTTAATCACCGCAGTTCAGATGTGTTAATTCGACAATACGCAAAGTAAATAATGCCCGATTTCCCAACAAAGCGCAAAGTAATATTTGTCCAAATCCCCAACAATACGCAAAGTACGAGATTCGGATCCGTTGCTTGGGGGTAGGTTTTAATTACAGTCTAGCATCCCTGATGTATACTTTTAAACAGAAAATATGTTTAAAAGTAAGGATATAGTCAAAATGAAGCTTTTGAAAGTGTCTTTCGACCACCTCAGAATGTTCGAAGATGGATTGTTCGAGATTGATCTTTTCGCTTCCGACAGGGTGCCAGCGGATGATGAATCGGCAACATCGCTTTCGGGCACTATTTATTCAAACAATATTCTAGGGTTTGCCGGTATAAACGCATCGGGCAAAACGACGGCTCTTGCCCTTTTGGAGCTCGCCGGAAGAATCATGGACGGCGTGCCTGTTGTGGGCGGCAATCTTACCGAAACCGTCTGCACCCTTTTCGATGCATCGTCTAACTTCAGGGCCCTTGCTTGCGAAGGGCAGGATTGCTATCTGGTCGAGTCTCGGATTGTTTGCGTGGAAGACGATAGGCCCGGCGCTTGGTCGCTCAGTTTTTCCGAAGAGATTGTTTCAGCCGTTCCGACAAAATCGTTGCGGCGCACAGACCTTCTCTCGTGGGATGCGCTAAAGTCGGCCTCTAGCCCTATGTGCCGCCGAACGGAAATCGCCGATTCCTGGATTGTCCTTGCATCGCCGGACGTCTCGATTGCCGGCGCTGTTATTGCGAAGAAAGCTGGCGGTCGATGCCGCGTGCCTGTTTTCCGCGACGACGATTTTGTTTTGAAGGGTGGCTTCGATGGGCTCGACGCTGTTCTTCGTGTGTTTGATCCTTCTATTGAGCACTTGAAGGTCGCCGACGAAGGAAGGGCGTTCTTGGCAAAATTCAAAGGCAGAGACGAGTTGGTTCTTTCAGGGCAGGGCTTGAAAGAAGTGCTCTCGTCGGGAACGTATCGTGGCATTGCGCTGATTGGTCGAGCCATTTCGGCTCTACGATCTGGCGGTTACTTGCTAGTAGACGAGATCGAAAATCACCTGAACAGGCAGCTTGTAAATGTTGTCCTTGACTTGTTTTCCTCCAGGGACACGAATCCGCATGGTGCCACGCTGGTTTTCACGACGCATTATCCGCAGCTTTTGGATCATGTTAGACGCAAGGACAATATCTATTTTCTTGCCAGTACGTACGGTGATGGGTCGAAGGTTGTAAAGTACTGCGATCGAGTGAAGCGAATAGAGAACAAAAAATCAGAGGTGTTCGTTTCTAACTTCATCAAGGGTACCGCCCCACGGTATGTCGATGTGAAGTCTCTCAAAAGTCTGATCTCTCAGAAGGTCGAAGACAATGAATAGCACTCCTTTTGAGCCATGTGATCGCCATCCGATAATTTCATGCGAGGGACCCACTGAAGAGGCCATGGTGAGGATACTCCTCGATGCGGATGCTTTGGTATTCCCCGCCGATCGGCTGATCGAGGTTACAACCAAGCGAAAAGCGAGGGATATTCAAGATGCATATTTGAACTACGACTACGAATGGCCGGTGTGCATTATTCGCATACTTGATTCAAGGAATGAGAAATTTCGGCTTGGATCGCTTTATGCGGATAGATTCCCTGTCTGGAGTTTTGTAACGCATCCCGAGGTTGAGGTTCTGGCGATAATCAGGGAGGGCAAATGGCAGGATTGGAAGAAAAGCCGCAAGAAGCCCAGCCAATATTGCAAAGAGAACCTGGGCATGAGCAAGCTGAAACAGCGGTCGTTTCTTGATGGGTATTGGGATGCAGGCACAATCGCCAAGGCCGCGCGAGGGTATAGAAGCTTTTCGAGAATTTCGAAGAACGAATTATGCTTGGCCGATTTGATCCGAAGTGACTTCGAATGATGCTTTGCCGGCAGTTGCCTGGCGCTGCGTGCCGTGTGTTTGGTGGCTGTTGCCTAGGGCTGGGGCCTCATTGGCACGGGCCTTAATGTACCGCGCGGCTATTGGTGGGTATCATAGAGACCGTTGTTGTCTGAGCTGTAAGGAGGAAGCGTGACGCATTGTCCTTCCGGGGGTGGAGTAGGCGGGAATGCCTCTTCATCGGGATTGGTGGATGGCTTTTCGGCGGGTGCCTGTCCGGCCGGTTCTGGGCAGGCGGCCGGCACTGCCAAAGCTGCCGGTTTTGACCAGGTGGCCTGTTCTGCCGAGGCAACCGTTTCTAGTCAGGTGGCAGGTCTTGGCCACGACACAAGCGCTCCCTTCTTCTCTATCGTTATGCCCATGTACGGCTCTGAGGCATACATTGCCGATGCTATCTTCGATGTGCAGAACCAGGTTTTCCCTGATTGGGAGCTTATTGTGGTAGACGATGCCTCGCCCGATGGCAGCCGTTCCATCGTTGAGCGCTTCGCTGCTGCCGATCCGCGCATTCGCCTGGAAACGCACCTGCAGAACCGCGGCCTTTCTGCCGCGCGTAACACGGGCTTGGCCGCGGCGCGCGGCGCCTACGTGTGGTTCCCCGACCCGGATGATCGCTACGATTTCACCTTGCTGCAAAGCGTGCGCGATTCGCTTGCCCAGCACGAAGCTCCGGTGGTCATGTTCGGCCATGTGGACGAGTTCTACGTTGCAAGCAAGGGGGGTAGCGGCAAACCTGCGGCTGGCTGCTCTGGGAATGCCGGCGAGCCTGCCGGGGCTCCCGATTGCGGATTTGGTGAGACTGCCGGTGATGAAGGTACATTGCCCGGCTCCGAAGGTGCGCCGGCCAAACTGGCCAGCAACAAGCCGGCGGCCAGCGCGGAACCCCCGGCTGGCGCTTCGCCCAGCCCCATGAGAACGCCGTCCAGCCCGGCTGGCGCTTCTGCCCCGGCGCTCGCCTTCGCCAACTCCATCGACTACCCGCTGGAAACGCACCACTACGGCCGCGCCAAGCTGCGCTCCCACGTGCTCGGGTTCGAAAAGGGCACGCATTACGGCTACGCTTGGAACAAGGTTTACCAGCGCTCCTACCTGCAGGAAGGCGGCTTCCAATTCACCGAGGGCCTGCCGCTTATCGAAGACATCGAATTCAACATCCGCGTGTTCCAGGACTTGCCCGCCCTCAATGTGGTGGGCGAAACCCTGTACCGCTACGCCAAGCGCGAGCAGGCGAACCTTACCAACAAGTTCGTTCCGCGCTACTACGAGGTGCACCGCATGCGCATCGAGCTGCTGCGCAACCAGCTGGAATCGTGGGGCCTGCTTAGCGATGAAGCCAAGGCAACGCTGGGCTCCCTGTATGCGCGCTACATCCTTTCCGCGTTGGAACGCAACCGCCAGAAGGAAAGCGGCATGTCGGCGGCTCAGCAGCGCGAATGGCTGCAGGGCGTGTTCGCCGACCCGCTGTTTGAGGAGCTTGTTCCCCTTGCCCAGGCCGACAGCCGCGCCCTAAGCATTTGCCTTAAGCCCTTGCAGCAGCGCAATGCTTCCAAGTGCCTGGCGCTAGGCGGCATGATCCACGCCGCAAAGAACGGCGCCCTGCGCAACGTGTTCCAAAAACTGAAAGCCGGCAGGTAGGGGCCGGGCTCCTTGCCTGGGGCTGTTTGCGCTCGCGCTGCCATTGCCCAATCCGCCGCCGAAAAGCTAAGGCATCAACTCTATCAGCTCGTAGTCACTGATGTTCTGCCGCTGGTGCATGATGCGGTAGATGGTTACACAGCATTTGTCTGCACGGTAAAAGATGGTATAGGGGTTTGCCTGCACCATGCGATACTCGTTCTGCAGGCGCTCGTGGCAGAACCGTTTGCCAAGGTTGGGCTGTAAGCGAATGCGCTCGATGGCTTCATCGATAGTAGCAATGGCCTTCAACGCTGCTTCGGGGTTGCCGCATTCGATGCCTAGGTAGATGGCGATCGATTGCCTGTCCAGGTTGGCACGGGGCCGCCATTGCAGTTTCAGGGGCCTCTGCGGGTTCTTTTGCGCGGTCATTATTTGCCGCCCCTAGCATTGGGGTAGGCAACGCCCATGGCTTTGAAGGCGGCAGCCAGCTGCTTGTCTGATTCTTTGGCGGAAATGCAGCTAGGGTTGTACTTTTCTTCCAGCTCCGCTTCCTTGAGTGCCAAGTATCTGCGCTCGCGCTGCTCCATATCTTCGTAAGCCCTGCTGTCCATCAGCACGTAGGCGGCGCTGCCGTTTTTGGTAAGGACAACAGGCTCCTGCAGCTCGGTTGCCTGACTGCAAACCTCGTTCATTTTGGTGCGAAGGTCGGTAATCGGCCTGATGATGGGCAATGCGGTAGAAGGCGCAGGCATGCTTACTCCATTCCTTACTCAATAAGTAGCTTTATTCTACCGTTAATTCAGTAAGAAATAATGCACATTACGCTAGAACCTAGCTTGACTCAACAGCGTAAGTCCTATGCGTTGGCAGCGCCGAACTGCCCATTTCGACCGAAATGGAAGGGAGGTGATTGCTATGGAGGACATCATTGAAGTGGTAAAGCTGGTAACGGCTTTACTCGGTTTGATAACCGCGGTGGTGGGACTCCTTGCCAAAGCGCAGGACGGCGGCCGTTCAAAGAAGAAGCGTAAGCGCTAGGACACTTACGCTTCCCAAAAGCGGCGCTGCCTAGAAACAGGATAGGCAGCTGTTGGGGCTAAGTATAGCACACGGTTTTCGCGAAAATTTGCCTGAATGGGTGCAGGGATTATCATGTCTAGAAGTGTTCAAGGAAGGGGAGCCGTCAAAGTGGATTTGTCCATCATCGTGCCGTGCTACAACGAAGAAGCCAACATTCCGCTGCTGTTCAGTGCGGTGGACGATGCCTTTTCTGGCCAGGGCATTTCCTTTGAGTTGGTTTTGGTGAACGATGGCAGCTCCGATGGCACCTTGCAGGCCTTGCGCAGCACTCCCGTTCC
>CAVBST010000037.1:0-12420 GCA_963598325.1 uncultured Prevotella sp.
CCCCACTGCTGCCTCCCGTAGGAGTCTGGGCCGTATCTCAGTCCCAATGTGGCCGATCGGTCTCTCAACCCGGCTACCCATCGCGGGCACGGTGGGCCGTTACCCCGCCGTCTACCTAATGGGCCGCGACCCCATCCCTTGCCGTCTGGGCTTTCCCGGCCGGCCCATGCGGGCCCGCCGGAGTATCCGGTATTAGCGCAGGTTTCCCTGGGTTATCCCGGTGCAAGGGGCAGGTTGGTCACGTGTTACTCACCCGTTCGCCACTCTATGACCACCCGAAGGTGGGTTAATCGTTCGACTTGCATGTGTTAAGCACGCCGCCAGCGTTCATCCTGAGCCAGGATCAAACTCTCCGTTGAAAAGAAAGATTGATTCTAGTAATTGTTTCGTCTCCGGCCCGGCCGTTCTGTCGGCCGCGCCAGGAAAGACGGGTTTGAATCTGACTTGAATTCCGTTTCTCACAGTATCCAGTTTTGAAGGTTCCCGCCAGGGCCTTCGGCCCCGGCTGCGAAGCGGCTGTGCCGTTCGCGCAAGAAAGTAATTTACTCTTGCGCAATACCCCTGTCAACAACTTTTTTAAAAAAGTTTTCGATTGCCCCTCTCGTGAGTTTTGGGCCCTAAGACTGGCCTTTCTTATACACAAAAAGAGGGAACCTGCGACGGTTCCCTCTCTATATATAGTGTTGACCGAGTTGTGGTGCTTCGGTGCGAGCCTGGGGCGTATTGCTAGTTGCAAACCTTGCCCGGGTTCAGGATGAAGTTCGGGTCGAACACCTGCTTGATGCCAGCCATGAGGCCGATGGCCTTTTCGCCCACGGAATCGTGCAGGTACTCCTTCTTGGCATGGCCGATGCCGTGCTCGCCGGAAACCTGGCCACGGAGCTCGGTGCACTTCTCGTAGCTTTCCTTCATTACCTTCTTGGACTGCTCCAGGAACACATCCTGGTCTACGCCGTTGGCGCATGCATATATATGCAGGTTGCCATCGCCTGCATGGCCGAAGGAGCGAATGCCCACGCCGTGCTTTTCGCCGATCTTATGCACGTGCTCAAGGAACTCGGCCACTTTGTCGACAGGAACAACGACGTCCATCTCGTCGAGGTGCTCGGTGTCGGCCTCGATAACCGTAAGGAAGGCGCTGCGGGCAGCCCATACCTGACGCTTGTCGTCGGGGTGGCTGAGCACCAGGGTGTTGAACGCGCCCATCTCGTCGCCGATTTCGGCCAAGGTCTCGGCGCGCTGGAAGATCTCGTCCTGGTCGTTGCCGTCGAGGGTTACCAGGATGTAGGCGCCAACCTCATGGCCGTCCACGTTGGTGGGGATGATCTTGTTGCCGGTGTAGTTGGCCGAAGAATCGACGATGTCGCGCTCCATGAACTCGATGGACTGCGGATCCAGGCCGGCAAGCTTGATCTTCGGAACGGCGGCGATGGCGGTCTCAAGGTCTTCGAAGGGAAGGATGAAGCTGATGTCTTCCTTCGGGTTGGCGATGAGCTTAAGGGTGAGCTCGGTGATAACGCCAAGGGTACCTTCGGAGCCGATGATGAGGTTCAGCAGGCTGTAGCCGGAGCTGGTCTTGGAAACGGCGCGACCCAGGTCGAGCACTTCGCCGGTGGGAAGGACCACCGTCATGGCAAGCACGTAGTCGCGCGTGGTGCCGTACTTGACGGCGCGCATGCCGCCGGCGTTGGTGGAAACGTTGCCGCCCAGAGAACCCGTCTTCTCGCCGGGATCAGGGGGATACATGAGATCGTGCTCGAGGGCATCGGCAGCGAGGTCGCACAGGCGGACGCCGGGCTGAACGCGCACGAACAAGTTGTTCATGTCGTATTCCAGGATCTGGTTCATATGCATGGTGCAAAGGACAACGCCCCCATGAAGCGGAGTGCTGCCGCCAACCAAGCCGGTGCCTGCGCCGCGCACGGTTACGGGGATCTTGTTCTCGTTGCAGAGCTTCATGATTGCGGCAACCTGCTCGGTGTTGTCGGGGAAGCAGACGGCCTCGGGCATGCTGGTGCCGTAGATGGGCATCTCGTCATGCGAGTAGTCTTCGCTTACGTCTTCGCCGGCATGGCAGTTGTCTTCGCCGACGATAGCCTTCAGCTGGTCGATAAGCTGGGGGGTGAGTTCGTTGTACTCGGTCATGTCAACCTTCCAATAGGTTCGCTTGCAGATGCGCCCTTGGGGCGGAACTTGAACAAACTTCATCGTAATCATGGGTTGCCGAGGTGCAGCCCTTGATTGGCGAGCGGGTTTGCGCACACGGTCACTGGCTATCTACGCCGGCAGACCGAAGAATCGCCAGTCGCCGAAGCGGTGCCAGTTACGCAGAAAAGCGGCTTGGCCGACGTTGCCGGCAGCCAAGCCGCTTGTGGACTTCGCGAAGCGCACTACGAAGCGTACTAGTTATATATAGCGGCGATCCTTGCCGCCCTTGGAGGCGCCGATTGGGCAACCCTCACTACGCACACTGTCACGGAAAAGCAGGGGTTAAACCTTCCGCGTGCCGCTGTGCGCACAAGGCTGGCGGAATTATCCGGCATTTCCCTATGCGACGATCTTGCCGGCGGCAGGCTCGTCGATGTCCTTCACCGTGGGGATAGGGGTGGTGTCCTCTTCCTCAAGGCGGTTCTCGTATACCCAGTGCTTGGTTTCGCGGGCAATGACGCCGGAAAGAACCAGGACAGCGATGCAGTTAGGCACTGCCATAAGGGCGTTTGAGATGTCGGAGAGGTTCCAGACCAAGTCGCCGCCGCCGATGCAGCCCCAGAACACGAAGATCAGGAACACGACCTGGTAGGGGCGGATGCCCTTGGTGCCCACCAGGTAGGTGATGGCGCGGTCGCCGTACTGGGACCAGCCGAGCATGGTGGAGTAGGTGAAGGTGAGCAGGCCGACGGCAAGAACCAACGGGCCGAAGACGGGGATGGTCTCGAAGCAGGCCGTTGCCAATGCAGCGCCGCCGGAGAAGATGCCCATTACCGTGTCATAGGACATGTCGTTGTTGGCCAGAACCGTGTTGTTGTACATGGCGGCCAGGTCGGGGCTGGCGAGCAGGGAGGTTACCAACATCAAGCCGGTGATAAGGCAGATGATAACGGTGTCCCAGAAGGTGCCGGACATGGAGACCAGTGCCTGACGGGCGGGGTTCTTGGATACAGCGGAAGCGGCAACCAGCGGAGCAGAGCCAAGGCCGGACTCGTTGGAGAACAGGCCGCGCTTGAAGCCGTATTGCAGAGCCAGCATGATGCCGGAGCCAACCGCGCCGCCGAAGGCAGCCTGGCCGGTGAAGGCGCAGGTGAGGATGGTCATAACGGCTTCACCGAGGTACTGGCCGTTGATGCCGATGATAACCAGGCAGCATACAACGTAGAAGATGGCCATGATGGGAACGAGCTTTTCGCACACGCGGGATACGTTCTTCAGGCCGCCGATGATGACGATTGCCACCAGCACGGTTACCACGATGCCGATTGCCCAGGTGGGGATGTCGGCAGCGTTGGGGATAAGGCTGGTAGAGGTGAGTGCGCCGGCAAGCGAGTTGGACTGCACGGAAGCACCGATGCCGAAGGAGGCGATGGCGGTGAACAGCGCGAAGAGCACGGCCAGGATCTTGCCGATGGTCTTGTTCTTGAAGCCGCGCTCGAGTGCGTACATGGCGCCGCCGATCATGCGGCCGTTTTCGTCCTTAACGCGGTACTTCATGGAGATGTAGGTCTCGGAGTACTTGGTGGCAATGCCGAACACGCCGGTGATCCACATCCAGAAGATGGCGCCCGGGCCGCCGCAGAGCAGACCGGTTGCCACGCCGACGATGTTGCCCGTGCCGATGGTTGCGGCAAGCGCCGTGGTGAGTGCGCCGAACTGGGAGATGTCGCCTTCGGCGTAGGGGTCGTTGTTGGAAACCGAGAGCTTGATTGCCGTCGGGATCTTGCGCTGGATGAAGCGCGTGCGGATGGTCATGAAGAGATGGGTACCCAGCAGAAGCCAGATAAGAGCCCAGCCCCACACGAAGCTGTCGACTGCGTCGACGCCCGCAGAGAAGGATTCGATGAATGCCTCCATGGCTGCGTCCTTTCTTGTCGTGACGCGATCGGAAGCAATAAGACAGCGCTGCGCGAGGCGAGCCTGCGAAGCTGCGGCTTCGATGCCTGGGGCAATTAGGCAGCGAAACCGAAGTTTCGTTGAATGGGAACATCCCGCGTATCACTGCTGGGTAAGAGCTACGCCTCGTTTCGCGTCGGAGGAAACGATTTGTGTATTATGCCCATCTGTTCGTTACCTTTTGGTTACATCCGGGCAAACAAACGCGAAACACAGCCCAACTTGGCCGCGAACGGTATGCAACAGCACTTTAGCGGGATAAAGCGCTGTTGGTTGTCGACGGCGCAAGGCGGCGCGAATGTTGCGCGAGACGAACGCTTGGCAGCGGGCGGTACCGGAGCCGAAGGCCTGCAGCGGCCGCTGCAGGCTGAGCGCGGCGCTGCGCAGTAAGGGGGGGGCTTGCAACGAGGCACCGCCTTGCGAACGAGCCGGGAAGGAAGGCTTTCGCACCTCGGGCGAAGCCGCCGCGAATACCACGCGAAGGAAGCAGGAAGCCCCATCGCCCGAAGGGTTCGGCAGGCGATGGGGCTGGTTCTGTGTGTCGGAATCCGGCACAAGGGTTAACGTTAGATTCGAGCGGGTTGGGATTACGCGACCCGCGGCGCGGTTATGCGAATCTGCCAAGGCGCGGAAATGCCGGCCCAGGCAAACCGCCGAAAGGAGGCGGGAAACTACTTCTTGTACTTCTTCACCAGCTGGCGGCCGGCGATGTAATCCATGATCTCGTTGGTGCCACCGGCAAACTCGTAGCCCTTGAGGTCGTTCCAGATGCGGCCGGCGCTGATTTCCTTGGTGTAGCCGATGCCGGCGTAGATGGAAAGCGCATGCTCGGCCACCTTGGTAAGGTTCTTGCAGGCATAGGCCTTCAGCAGCGCAGACTCCAGGCGGGTGGACTGGCCTTTGTCGAGCATGGAGGTTACCTTGTACAGGCGCGTGCGCACGTTGTCCAGGATGGTTTCCATTTCCACCAAGTGCTGCTGGATGGCGCTGAGGTGGCCGATGGGCTTCTGGAAGCAGATGCGCTCGGAGCAGTAGGCGCCGGCCTCGTTCATGACGGCTTGAGCCTGGCCAAGGGCCTGGGCAACCACCAGGCAGCGCTCGAATTCGAGCTTCTTCATAAGGAGCTTCCAGCCTTCACCGGGCTGGCCCAGGCGCATATCTTCGGTAAGCACCACGTTGTCGAAGAAGCAATCGACGAAGGGAACGATCTGCTGGCCGATTTTCTCGAGCCCGCCGTAGGTGTAGCCCTCGATGCCGTTGGGGATCATCCACAGGGAATAGTTGTTGTTCTCGTAAGAAGGATCCTCGTCTTTGGCAACCAGGATGGTGTACTGGGAAAGGTGCGCCAGGGTAACCCACGTTTTCTGGCCGTTGAGCAGGTAGGTGCCGTCGGGCTGCTTGACGGTGACGCAGGTCATGGCGTTGTTGTCGGAGCCGGCGCCGGGCTCGGAGATGGCGGTGACGGCAACGCTGGTGCATTCAACGTTGTTCACCACGTCCATGATCTTCTTCTGCTGCTCTTCATTGCCGAACTCAATAACGTCCATGATGGAGTTGAAGTCGGTTTGGAAGGGAAGCACGCAACCGGTGTACTCGTGGAGCTTTTCCATAAGCACTACCAGGGTGAGCTTTTCGCAGGGGATGCCGCCCACTTCTTCGGGCAGGCCCAGATGCATGAAGCCCAGCTCGCGGAAGGCCATTGCGGCTTCCAGGCTGATGTGATGGTCTACCTCGTATGCCTGCTTTACCGCTTCGGGCGTGAAGTACTTTTCGGCGTACTCCTTTGCGCTGGCGATGAACAGCTCCTGATCGGGCGTGAATTCGAAGTCCATAGATATTCCCCCTAGTTATGAATTCCCTCGTTAAACATGTATAACACGTTCACTATCGACAATTCTAAGCACCTAGAGGGGTTGAAACCAATACCCCTTCGATATCGTTTTGAACATACGTTATAAGTATTCGAAATAACTGAAGAGAAATCCAGAAGCGCCGTGCGGATAGGTGCCGGCCGGCAACAGGGAGCCGCGAGCAAAGAGACGGCGTGCGGCACTGCGGCGCCAACCGAGCAAACAGGCGCACTGTTCGGCGGCGTTTGGCGAACAACGTACCTGTTCGGCTACGATACAGGGAACGTCAACGCCGCGAAGGGAAAGCCATGGCCGCAAAGGACAACCGCGAAACAAAGCCCGTTGCCTACATTCACGCAAACGTGCTGGATGGCACCGAAAACATGCAGGTGCGCGAAGACCACGCCGTGCTTGTTCAGGGCGAAACGATCGTTGCCGTTGAGCCCACGGCCCAGCTGAGCACCGCAGGCTGCGAGGTTGTTGGCCTGAAAGGCGCCTACCTGGCGCCCGGCCTTATTAACATGCACGTTCACCTGGCCGGCAACGGCAAGCCGCAAAAGAAGCAACGCGACAACGAGGCGCTGGTCACCAAGATCATGGCAACCAAGATTACCCGCGAAGTGGCCTACCGGCTGGTTCGCGAATTTGCCCGCATCGAGCTGCACAGCGGCGTCACCACTATCCGCACCGTAGGCGGCCTGCGCGAATTCGACACGCGCGTTCGCAACGAAGCGGCAGCCGGGAAGGCGGAAGCGCCGCGCATTCTTGCGGCCAACGAAGGCATTTCGGTGCCGGGTGGGCACATGGCAGGCTCGGTCGCCATCGCTGCGCGCAACATCACCGATGCGCTGCTGCAGGTGGATATCGCCAGGCTGCAGGGCGTCGACCTTATAAAGCTGATGATTACCGGCGGCGTAATGGACGCCAAGGAAAAAGGCGTGCCGGGCGAAATGAAGATGAGCCCCGAAATGGTGCGCGCCGTATGCCAGAAAGCCCACAGCCTTGGGTACAAGGTTGCGGCGCACGTTGAATCCACCGAAGGCGTGCTGGTTGCGCTGCAAAACGGCGTTGATTCCATCGAGCACGGCGCGGCGCCGACGCCAGAGATACTACAGCTGTTCAAGGAACGCGGGGCGTTTTTATGCACCACCATTTCGCCCGCACTGCCCTATGCGCTGTTCGATCGATCGGTTTCAAACGCGAGCGAAGTGGAGCAGTTCAATGGCAATGTGGTGTTCGAGGGTATTCTGGCTAATTCAAAAGCAGCGCTTGAACAGGGGATTCCCGTTGCGCTTGGCAACGATGTCGGCTGCCCTTGGATTACCCAGTACGACTTCTGGCGTGAAGTGCGCTACTTCGAAAAGTACGTGGGCGTTTCGCGAGAGTTTGCGTTGCATACGGCAACGCTTCGCAATGCGCAGCTGGCAGGCGTCGGCGATATTACCGGATCGATCGAGGTTGGCAAATGCGCCGACATGATCGTTCTGGAAGAAAACCCGCTTGAAGACCTTTGCGCCCTGCGCTCGCCCAAGCACGTAATTGCCCGAGGGCGCGCCATCATGAAGCCGCACGTGAAGCGCAAAGCTGCAGTAGACAGGGAGTTGGATAAGTTCCTGTAAGGGCCGCCGTAGGCGTCCGCAACGTTGCAGCAGCGCTTAGTGTTACATGGAAGCGAGGATGCTATGAACAAGCTACCGTATTTCGCATCGACTATTACGACCGTCAGGTTATCCAAAGCATCATGGACAAGTACGGGCTTGATGCCATGGATGCCACCAGGCAGTTCATTTGTTCCGAAACCCATTCCCTGCTCGAGGACGCCGCGAACAGCATGTGGAGCTTTCCGGCCTATGCCATCTTTGACATGTGGGAAGCAGAGAAGGTAACCGGCGACCCCAGGAACTCCCTCTTCGTAAGGAGCGAATAACGTGAACGAAGAGCAAAGTTCTTTATCTACCTGCTTGAGTGCTACGCCAACGCCAAGAACCGACCCACGGGCGAAGTGCCAAAAGAATGGGATGAGCACGGAATAACCCAGTACGTGCTGGACAACTACCTTAAGTACCACACCGAAGCCATCGAAAACGCATATGCGGATATCGACAGCATGCTGAAAACGGGAAAACCGGCCTGGTAGTGGCGCAGTGGCGCCTATTACGTTGGCTGGCAATATCGGAATCAAGCAACTGCCGCCGCAACCTCTTCAGGCGTATCGAAGACTTCGATTCCTGCCATATAGAAACTAAAGTCATAGTCGCCATAATCTACTGTTGCGATTTTTCCGCAGTTCAGATCGTTCTTGCCAACCGAAAATGCCATAACCATATGAGCCGAATTGTCTGAGCCGGCGTAGAGAGGGAACGAGCCGTTGTTAACAGCACAGCTGTACCCGGTCTCACTGAAAAAGGTATCGAGGCGCTTCTTGTTTAGGTAATAGTTGTCAGAGTAGCTATTTTCACCGATCTTCATATCAGGCCCAGTCGTACCCGCCGAACCAGCCCTGCCGGCGTTCTGGTAGTAAACGCCATTTAAGTTTTTCTCGCTATCGGGATAAACGGTGAAAAACACGTAGACACTTTCCGTGTCGGAATTCGAGTAATCCTGCTTACTCATGAAATCATCTTTCGTCAGGCCGTAATACGAGGGGCCTTGCGTACCCGTCACACACCTGTAGACAGCATCGACACTGACGTGATTCTTCAAATTTTTCTCAATAACCGCATCCGTCAAAGTCGCCTCGGCGGTTTCAGTAACGACGCTGACGGGCTCTCCGGGAGAGGCAGCGCATCCCGCCAAGCCGAATATACCCAATGCCATCAATCCAAACACAATGATCGTGCCAAACTTAGATCGAAACATCGCTCGGATCCTTTCCTACAGAATTCAATCTTTCACAGCCAATGCGCCCATTAATCGGGCAGCTGGGCCTTTAACTTGTCGTACGAAGTGGAGAAATTGCTATCAGAGGAATGAACGCTACTGCTGTACTCGCTGTAGTTACCGGTTGGGCTCAGAGCCAAGCCCGTCAACTTCAGATACGAATCGTAAAGATCGTTTAGCGCATCGTAGGCGCCGGTCAAATCAGACGGTGGGTTCTTCAGCTTTTTCATAAGCTCCGCCACCTCGCTTTGGTTGCTTTCGATAGAGCTGACAATGTTCTTGCCCTCTGCTGCGGAATAGTACTTGGCGATTGCGTCATTAAAATCAGAACTCTTATAGGCCTTGATATCGCTATCCCAGGTTTTCTTTGAGTTGTATATCGCGGAATGCCAGATCTTCACCACTTTATTGCAGGCAGTCTCTGCGTACCCCGCACCAATGACCATTTTGACCTGCGCCGAGGAAAGGGTGCTTATGTACTCCTCGCGGTTTGCCGATTGGTTAGAAGCAAACATGCCTCCAACAATGCACAGGACAACAGCAGCAATAACGGCCACAGCGATGATCGTTCGCTTTGAGTCCTGCTTGGCAAGCAAGCCCGATGCCGTTCCCTGCAAGGTGCTCGATTGTTTCTGTGTTGCTTTATCCGAGTCATCGCCGGCAAGTTGAGCTGTTTCTGCATGATTAGGCTTCTCATCGATGAGCGACGTCCAACAATACTCGCATCTCGTTGCATCTTCGGGAATCATCTCGCCGCATTTAGGACATTTACTGGACATGGCGTCTCCCTGCTTCAGACATGGTTGGTATCTGCCCGCAATTGTATGGGTGGAATGGCTTGGAATTTTGCGCAAAAAATTGAAGGTTGCTGCGACGCAATCCAACGGCTCAAACAGCCTGAAGCACTGGGCGCTCTTTGGGCGAAGCGTAGCAATCGAGCACGATTGGCTCGCCGTTGGGCCAATGGTTGGCATACAAACTCGTCGCCTCGGCTTTGACTCCGTCCGCATCAAACAGCTCAACGGGCAGCGCAGTCAGCAATGAAGCATGTCCGGTTTCGTATCTAGCCCTTAATGAAACTTCAGCCACAACTACTTCCGTTGATTGCGGCACTATTGGCTGGCTTTTACGTATCCCGTAGCCGGACCGCGGCCAACCTTTTTGATTGCGCCCGCTTCAAGTAGGTCATGGAGCGTGCGTTCAACGGTGGTTTCACTGATGTCGGGGCATTCTGCAAGAATATCCGCTTTGCGGATTTTGCCTAACTTACGGTCGAACACGGCCGCGACGCGCGAGGGCTTAGACTTTCCGGCGGAATGCGCGTCAGCCACCCTGTTTTCGAAATCTTTGCAAGCGCCCAAAACCACACCAAGCAGGTAACGCACAAAGGGTTCGTAATCGTTCTTGTTCTCATTCCAATCGGTCGAGCTCGCGGCTAGCGCTTCATAGTAGGTAGCTTTACTATCCTCGATTGCTTTTTCAATTGAGACATACTTGCCCACTAAATACCCAGCGCGGTACAGAGCCAACAGGGTGAGCAGGCGGCTCATTCGACCATTGCCATCGTTGAAAGGGTGAATGCAGGTGAAATCGAAAACAAACATGCAGGTAAGAATTAGCGGATCGTGGACGCCTGCTGCAATCGCAGACCGATATGCCGCACATAAGCTGTCCATGGCAGATGGCGTCGCCACCGCAGGAACAGGCTTAAACCGTTCATGCTGCTGGCCATTTGGGCCTACCTCCACAATGGAGTTGTCACCCACTTTGAAACGACCTCCGATGCTTGAAGCCGTCGGTTTGTACATGATGGCGTGAAGCTGCAAGATGTTGCTGGGAGTAAGGTCTATATAATCATGGCTTTCATGGATGAGGGCCAGAGCATCGCGATATCCTGCAATTTCTTCCTCGCTTCTGTTCTTAGGGGTGGTTTTTAGCGAGGCCAACTCGTGGATGCGCTTTGAGCTGGTGAAAATTCCTTCGATGCGATTGGACGATTCGATGCTTTGAACACGCGCAATGTTGTTGAGTGAAGCAAGCACATCCTTCTTCGCGCTGAAGAATAGAGTCTGCTTGCCTTTATGCTCATGTATCGCCGTGACAGAGGAAATGATTCCCGGCGTTAAAAGCCTCTCTGGCGCCTTTTCATAATCGAATTCATGCACAGTATCTGCCTCATCTCGCTTATATCTGCATCATATCTTAGCTTCTGATGCAGATATTACTGGTATGATGCAGATAATTCAATGAGCAGAGACCCGACACGTTTTGAGGTCGCATCAATAAGAGTGAATAGCCACTTCAGCTAGCCAACCATCTGAGAGTACAGCTTGAACAGGTGGGCGACGATCTTCTCCTCATCTCCGTTGAAGTCAACGCCGTAGGCCGCTTCGACAGCAGCATCAAGGGCTTTGTGTGCCGCCAGCAAGTCGGCGGGCATCTTATCAGGGTCGTAGAGGTCGGCCAAAGATTTCTCGGGATACACCTCGCGAACATCGAGGATTCGTTGAGCGCATGCTTCAATTTCTACACGCTGTTCGGGGCCGGAATCAGGCCAAATGAAGTTGTTGTAAACGATTTTGTTTGAATAGCGATAGTCGCTCTTCAACCTTCCGCACACGGTTCTCATCCATGCGTTGTGGAATTGAGAAGTCAGCATCCCAAATTCATACAATCCTGCATCTGGAACAGCCATAGCCAAATTGGAAACAATGACATCAGGCGAAATAAAACCTATTGGAATGCACTCGCGCCGTTCCGAAGAAACGCTTGGAATAAGAATATAGGGGGTACTCGGCTGCCTGTCCTCCGTGAATAAACTTGGACTTTCGGCCCACTTTCTCGTCGCAGCCTTCGAGCTTGCAAGGCGCATTTCGCGCACAGAAGAGAGTCTTGTTGCAAGGATCGAAGAACCGTTGAGCAAAGAGGCCGGCGCATCCTTGAGCCACAGGCACCAACGCCATTTCCCCTTTATGTATTCCTCTGATCCCATAAATCTACGAATATACGGCTCAAGAGATGGCTCGAGGGCAAGGATCCGTTCCTTCTCGGCCTCGGTCTTGATAATCAGATTGCCGCCGTCGGTAGGCTGCGATCCCTTTCTTATCTGAGGAACCCTGCATATAGGAACATTTCTAGACGTAACAAAAACATCGGGGGCGTCCAATAGATATGAGTTTATGTTCGCAGCGAGGCATTTCTGCTCACCCGAAAAAATCAACCGCTTCTTTGATTGAAGCCCTTTGCGGAATCCTACGATTACCACATGAACATTGGCTTTATCGGCAGCTTCGCTGTCCCAAACGAAAGGACGCCATGCAAAATCGATGCTTATGCCCAACTCATACAGAGTGCCCCAGAGATCCGGAACCTGCTCACCCTGACAAATGCTGTTAGTGGAGACAAGGGCGCAGCGGGTTCCGTTCTCTTCGATATAGTCAATCGCCTTCTTGTACCAACAGGCAACATAATCAACTTTTTTGGAAGTCTTGGTGCCCGAAAAAACAGCTGCAACATCGTCTTTCTGAGTATCCGTCTGAAGGGTGTACCCGTAGAACGGCGGGTTGCCGACGATGTAGCTGCACTC
>CAVBST010000038.1:0-11561 GCA_963598325.1 uncultured Prevotella sp.
GGCAAGGTTATGCTCTACCAGCTGAGCCACGTCCGCGCGCAAGAAAGTATTATACGCAATGGAGCGGGGCGCGCAAGCCCCATTTTCAACTTTTTCTGCGGTACCATGAGCCACACGGACCGCACGGACCTGAACAAAGGAAACCCATGAGCACCATCCTGGAAGACCTGATTGCCTTCACTCCGCAAAACGAAGAAGAGGCTGCAGACCGGCAGCTCATGATAGACGCTGCGCGCAACCCCGCATCCTACGGGCGGGAATGGCCAGCGCATTTCACCGCATCGGCGTGGACGGTGAACCCCGAACATACCGAAACGCTGATGGTGTACCACAACGTGTACGACTCATGGTCGTGGGTGGGCGGCCATGCGGACGGCGAAACCGATTTGGCGCAGGTTGCCGCGCGAGAGCTTTGCGAGGAAACCGGCATCGCGCAGGCAAGCCTTGCCATGAACGGCCTGCTCTCCTGCGAGATCCTTACCGTAGATGGACACTGGAAGCGCGGGGCCTACGTTCCCTCGCACCTTCACCTGAACGCAACGTACCTGTTCGAGGCAAGCACCGCCCAGGCCACCCGCATCGCACCCGACGAGAACTCGGGCGTGAAATGGATGCCGTTCGAGGAAGCCTTGCGCACATCGACCGAGCCATGGATGGTAGAGCACGTGTACCGCAAGCTGGTGGCTCGCTGCCGCTAAAGGCGTAAATCCCTACGAAAGCGATGCGTGCTCAGGCACTACCGCGAACACGACCAAGTCTTCTTCCCCGTCGTTCACCACCGAATGGTAGGCGCCAGCCGGGCAATAATGGCACGTGCCCGGGGCCAACGGCTCTTCGCCACCTTCGACCACGACCTTGCCCGTGCCGGAAAGCACGTAGACGATCTCGGAGTTCTTGGCGTGCTGGTGCCAGCCGATGGAGGAATGGGGATGCACGGTAGCGCGCATGATGCGGTTGTTCGCATCGACGTGGGCCGCCGCCGCAACCGAGCCCTCGCCTCCCTTGAAGTTGGGGTTCTCCTGTTCGTCGAGCGCATTGAAATCGATGATCACGGCCGGTTCCTTCCCTTGGATTGACGATACGCCCATGATAGACGCACCGGGCGCCTGGTGCCATACGCGCCGGCCCCGCAGCGAAAGGCGGATTAAGCCGCGCCGAACGGTCGGGCGCACAACCCGCCAAGCGAAACGATGCGCAGGGAAAGAAGCACAGCGGCACGCAGCCTACAAACCGGCCCGTAGGATAGAATCTTCCAACTGGAACGTTTTTCGGGCATGAAAGGAGCAGCGCCGATGCGCAAACCTGGCAACGACACTACCGCCATCCTGCAGATATTCGTTGCCGGCGTGCTGTGGGGTTTGGTTGGCCCCTTGGTTAAGCTGATGGAGCTGAACGGCTCCACCGCCGCTGCCACCAGCTTCATCCGCATGGGGTTCGCCCTTCTTATCATGGCTGCCATCACCGTTGCGAAATACGGCGTTCGCTCGTTCAAGGTGGACGGGAAGACGCTGATAGCCTGCGCGGCGCTCGGCGCAGTGTCCAACGGACTGTACAACATCGTCTACACCATGGCCATCGCCAACGCGGGTATCGCGGTTAGCGCCGTGCTGCTGAACACCGCACCCATCTTCACCACCATAGCTTCGGTGATCCTGTTCCGCGAAGGCGTGAGCCTGTTGAAGGTGCTGGCGCTTGCCGTGAACATCGTCGGCGCATCGCTTGCCGCAACCGGCGGGCAGTTCGACTTGGCAAGCGTTTCGATTCTGGGAATAGCCTGTGGCATCACCTCGGGCTTCACCTACGGCATCGCGGCGGTAATCAGCCGAATGGCGGGCAGCGGCACGAACTCGTATGTCATCAGCACGTACAGCTTCCTGTTCGCGCTCATCACCATTGGGGCGCTGTTCTGCCCCTGGCAGGATGCCCAGGCGTTCAACTTGCCGGTTTTAGGGTACGGATTCCTGTTGGCGCTGGTACCTACCTCACTGGCGTACCTGCTGTACTACAAGGGCGTGCTGAAGATGGCCGAGACCAGCAAGGTTCCCGTGATCGCATCGGTGGAGATGGTGGCGACCGCCGCCACAAGCGTTGCGTTCTTCGGTGAAGCGCTAAGCCCTGCTGCGCTGATGGGGATCGTGCTGGTAATCGCCTCTATCGCCTTGATGAGCGCGAAACCTAGCGCAGCGAAGCACCGCGCATAAAACACACCGGCTCCTTGCCCGACCAGGCACGTCAAGCCTTGCGGTTCTCCAACGCCCTATCAAAACAGGCGCTCCAGACCCCTTCTTCCGCTCCCGAGCAAAACCAGATAAGGCCGGCAACAGAACAGCCAACCGATAGCGCTGCCGTTAGACTCCCTGCTTCGCGAAGGCACGTTTGCGCACGTAGAAGAACAGCGCGATCATCGTGGATCCGGTGACCACCCAGGTAACCGGGTAGATGAGCATCAGATTGTCGAACGAGGCGATAAGCGGATACAACGTGAACACGTAGACGATGCGCAGCAGGCACGATCCGATTATCACCACGACGGTTGGCAGCACCGACCAGCCCATACCGCGCATGCCGCTGGCCGTTACCTCGTACGAGCAGGGCATGAATTCCAGCAGCTCCACATGCCAAAGCCTGCTGTAGCCGTAGGTAAGGGCACCGGCCTCGGTGGTGAATATGGCCAAGCCCCAATCCCCACCCAAGGTGAACAGCAAGCTCAGGCTCAGCGTGGAAACGAAAGCAGCCGCCATGCAGAAGCGCATCACCTTGTCGCAGCGCTCAAAGTTGCGTGCGGCGTAGTTCTGCCCGATGAAGGTAACCGCCGCCTGGCTGAAGGCATTCACGAAGAAGTACGTGTAGAACTCGAAGTTCATCGCTGCGGAAGAGCCGGCGGTGGCATCCGCACCGAACACGTTGATCTCGCCCTGGATGATGATGTTGGAAAGGGCGAACACCGCGCCCTGCAGTGCCGCGGGAAAACCGATATGCACCATGGTTTTCAGGTCGGCACCAACGATTCGCGCACCACGCAGAACCAGGCGATAGTCCTCTTCTTCAGTAAGCAGGAACACCACGATAATGGCAGCGCACACGGCATCGGCCACCACCGTTCCAACGGCAATGCCGAACACGCCCATATCCAACACGGCAACCGCCGCATAGTCGAACACGATGTTGAGGATGGCAGCCGCCGCCAAGGCGTACAGCGGACGGCGTGTGTCGCCCTTTGCGCGCAGAACGGCAGAGCCGAAGTTGTATATCACCAGGAACACGATTCCCACGAAGTACACGTGCAGGTACTGGGCGCCATCCTGCCAGGCCTCTTCGGGCATATGCACACTGGTGAGGATCAAGTCGGTAGAGGCAACGCCGGCAACCGCCAGCACGATCGAGCAGACGACCGCGGCAATGGCGGTGGTTTGCACCGCGCCACGGATCTTGGCGATGTCGTCGTGGCCGATATGCACGGCGATCACCACGTTCACGCCCACGGAAAGACCCACGAACAACGCCACGAACAGGCTGATGATGGGCGCCACGCCACCAACCGCCGCAAGCGCGTTGCTGCCCAGCCATTGGCCGGCGAACATGGCATCGGTGGAGTTCAGAAGCTGCTGCAGGATACTGGTGATGGCAAGCGGGATGGAGAACAGGATGATCTTGCCGGCCAGGGGCCCATGCAGCATATCGATGCTGTTCGATTTCTTGGCGCGCGCCTCAGCCATCAGAACTCCCTTACCCCGCAACCTGACGCAAGCATACTACTCTCGCGGCACTAAATAAGCAACACTGCGTCACGTATTCAACATGCGAGGCAACCTCAGGCGTCAGACGCCCATCGCCGAGCCGGTAAGAAGCTTCGTGTAGCTAGATTGCGGGTGGTGAATTACCTGGTCAACGCTGCCTTCTTCTTCCACGATGCCATCGTGCAGCACTGCAACGCGGCTGCACAGTTGCGCCACAAGGGCGATGTCATGGCAGATGAAGAGCACTGCCATGTTGCGCTCCTTGGCCAGGGAGCGGATAAGCTGGACAACTTGCTTTTGCGTGGTGGCGTCGAGGGCACTGGTAGCCTCGTCGCACACCAACAGCTCCGGGCCAACCGAAAGCGCGCGCACCAGGGCGGCGCGCTGCAACTGGCCGCCGCTTACCTGACCGGGATAGCGCTGGGCAATGGAAGGGTCGAGCCCGCAGCGCTCCATGAGCTGGGCAACCTGGGCGCGCGCCTGGGCCTTGCCCACCCCCGCATTGAGCAGGCCCTCCGCCATGCTAGAGCCTAAGCATCTGCGCGGATTGAACGAGTCGGCAGGGTTCTGGAACACCGCCTGCATGCTTTGGTACACACCCCGCAGATGCCTGCCCTTCAGGCGGGTGATGTCTTCCCCGCAAAAGATAACCGAGCCAGAAGTTGGCACCGTAAGGCGCAAAGCGATGTTGGCCAGCGTGCTTTTGCCGCTGCCCGACTCCCCTACCAGGCCAACACATTCGCCCGGTGCAACTCCCAGCGACACACCACGCAGGGCTTCTTTCTCACCGCCAGAAGCACCGGCGAAGCGCTTCGATACGTTGCGCAGCTCCAGCACATAGGGGCTTTTTGACGCAGTGCTCACTCAAACGCACCCCCTTCAATGGAGGGAACCGCGGCAAGAAGCTCGCAGGTGTAGGGGTGCGAAGGCGCGCCGAAGACCGCACAGGTTGCGCCCGATTCCACCACTTCGCCCTCCTTCAGAATGGCAACCCTTCCCGCCAGGCGCTTGATAACCGCCATGTTATGGGAAACCACCACCAAAGAAGTTCCCTGCTCGCGGCAAAGACTGGCCAATTCTTCCACCACCATCTTCTGCGACACCGCATCGAGTGCGCTGGTGGGCTCATCGGCAAGAACAACGCTCGGCTGCAGCATCAGCGCGAAGACGATGCCCGCGCGCTGCCCCATGCCGCCCGAAAGCTGGAAGGGATAGCTGTCCAGCACGCGCATGGGATCGGCAATGCCGAAACGCGAAAGCAGCTCGCACGCACGGCTTTCCCATCCCGGCAGGCAGCGCCCATGGGCAACGAGCGATTCGGCAAGCTGGCTGCGCAACGTGCGCGTGGGCGCGAACGAGGCAAGGCAATCCTGGAATACCATGCCCACTTCGGCTCCACGCAAGCGGCGCAGCTCTTCGGCGGTCATGCCCGCTAGGTCGGCGCCCCGGAAAAGTATGCGACCCGCAGAAACCCCGCCGCCGCGCCCCAGCAGCGCAACCGCCGCCCTCAGAAGCGTGCTCTTCCCGCTGCCCGATTCGCCAGCGATGCCGAGCGACTCGCCCGGCATCACCGAAAGGCTCACGCCGTACAGCACGCGTGCGCCAGCGTATTCGACGCTCACACTATCGAACTCCAGCAAGGGCATCTGCGCAGCAGTATTCACCTGCGCAGACGCCTCGCCGATTCCAGCAGACCCAGCCAAAACAACCCCCTACGCCATGTCCAGATCAACGGTGATTTCGTAGTAGTCGCACGGATGGGGCGCTATGCCCGTAACGCCGGCACGCGAGACAATGCCCATCTGCAAATGGGAGGCGAAGAAGTAGCCGCCGTCTTCAAGCAGCGCCTGCTGCATCTGTGCTGCCAGCTGGCCCCTTTCCGCAGAATCGAACTCGGTATGCAGCTGGGAGGCAAGCTGCTGCAGCTGGGCGCTCTGGTACCCGCCGAAGTTCTTAGGCGAACCGCCAAGGCAGGTGGCGGTGAAGAAATATTCCGGGTCGCCCGTGGGCGAGGTCACCAACGCGCTCACATACACGTCCCAAGCCGAGGCGTCCTTGCGGATCTCGGTATGGTTGGCCGTGCTGTTCACCTGCACCTCGAAGCCGATATCCTTCAACGTGCTCTGCGCCGATTCCGCCAGCAGGGGAAGCTCCATGCGCCCGGGGTACGTGAGCCAGCGCACGGTGAGCTTCTGGCCGCCCTTCTCGCGGATGCCATCGCCGTCGGAATCCACCCAACCGGCCTGCTCCAGCAGCTGCTTTGCCGCCTCGGGGTCGTACGCTGCAGTCTGGGACGCCGCAGCACCAGCACCCAAGAATCCGCTCGGGAACGCGCCCGCGGCAACGGTGCCGCGCCCGTTCAGCAGCGTTTCGATGAAGCCCTGCCGATCGATGCCCAGGCTCAGCGCCTGGCGCACCGCAACGTCCTGCATCACCGGCGAGGCATAGTTCACCTGACCGAAGAACGTGCGCGAGGTGCTGCAGCTGCTGATGGTGTACTTGCCTGAATCCGCGAACAGCTCGTAGCTGGCGTACGGCAGGCCATACGACGCATCGATCTGCCCCGACTGAAGGGCGGAAGAAAGCGTGTCGCCGTCGGTGATGGATCGCACCACCACCTTGTCCATCTTGGGCTCGCCGTCCCAATAGTGCTCGTTTCGCACCAGCGTTATCTCGGTGTCAGAAACCGCGGTGGCAACATAGGGGCCGGTTCCGCTCACGTTGCCGTCGGCGGAAACGCCTGCCTGCATGTCGATGATGGCGCCGTACGGGTCGCACAGGTAGTTGATCAGGGCGGGCGTGGGCTCGCTGGTGGTTACCACGATGTAGCCCTCGTCGTCGTTGGCCTGAACCGCAGATATCTTGGTGTCGGACGGCGCCCTATCGTGCGTTGCCACCAAATCGTCCAGGCACTCCTTCACCGCCGTGGCGCTCATGTGCCTGCCAGAGGTGAAATCAACGTCGTTGCGCAGGTTGATTCTGCAATGCGTTTCATCCAGGAACTCGTAGGAGGTTGCCAACCATGGCTCGGGCGTCATGTCGTCGCTGAACTTGAACAGGGTTTCACCCACCCCGTAGCGAACCGCGCTCCAACCCGAGTAGTTGGAATGGGGGTTCAAGCCGGTATCGTCCATCTGAACGCCGTAACCCGTTGTGCCGTAGACGAATGTCTTCGACCCGTCGTCGTTGCCGTTGGAACAGGCACTCAATCCCAAACCGAAAACCGCCGCTAAGAGCCCCGCCAGCATGACCGGCAGAAGGCTCAGCCCGTTCCGCCTCATCGTTATCCCCTTCATCGCGTCTCCTAACGTTTGCTTCCTGTTTATTGCGTTGGCCCTCGGCCCTGCTGAAAACCGGGGCGAACCGGCCCGAGCTCATAGCAACCCACACCTGCCGCGCTCGACCCTTCCGCACCTCACTGCCCTTGGCCTATCCGCTTCCACTACTGCTCCGCTTCGCCGCGACGCCACAGGCTGCCTTGCGGCGCCGAAGACGCCCGCGCGCTTGCCGCACGCTGCTGCGGATCCAGCCAATCGCGCAGGGAATCGCCCAGCAGGTTGAACACAACCACTACCACGAAAATGGCGACCCCAGGGCCAAGCACCGTCCAAGGCGCCGTCTGCAGAAGCGATCGGCTCTCGCTCATCATGGAACCCCATTCGGCCATAGGCGGCTGGGCGCCCAACCCCAGGAAGGAAAGCCCTGCAAGCTCCATCATCATGGTGCCGATGTCCAACACCGCCGTCACCAGGATAGGCCCCGCAACGTTGGGAAGCACATGACGAACGATGATCTGCGCCGTAGAGCAGCCCGAGATGCGGGCCGCCGCGAAATAAGCATGGCCCTTCTGCTCCAAGGTAAGCCCGCGGGCAATGCGCGCGTACTTCGGCCACGAAATGGCAGCAAGGGCTATAACCGCATTCTGCATGCCGCCGCCCAGCGCCGCCGCAACCGCCAACGCGAACACCAGCCCCGGGAAAGCCAGGAACACATCGGAGGTGCGCATGAGCACCGTGTCCAACCAACCGCCGCGCATACCGGCCACCGTTCCCACCAAAGTACCCAGCACGGAAACGATAACTACCAGTGAAAACGTGGAGAACAACGAAAGCTGCGCGCCCACCAATATGCGCGAGAGCAAATCGCGCCCATAGCGGTCGGTACCGGCCAAATGTTCCGCACTGGGGGCAAGGAGTGCCTGCGAAAGGTCTTGAGCATAGGGGTCGTACGGTGCCAGAACGCCCGAAAGCACGGCAACCGCGACAACCAACACCGCCATAAGCGAGCAAACAGCGAACCGCGCCCTCACTGGCCACCACCGCCCAAACGGATACGCGGGTCCAAACGCTGGTAAACCAGATCGGCAACCAGGTTCACGCCCACGTAGATTATGGCCATCCATACCACATAGGCCTGAATCAGGGGGTAATCGCGCATGGTGATGGAGTCCACCGCAAGCTTGCCCACCCCATCCCATTGGAAGATGGTCTCGACGATTGCGGTGCCGCCCAGAAGGTCGCCCACAGAAAGCGCCAGCAGGGTAACCACCATCACCATGCAGTTGCGCAGCACGCTGCCGAAGAGGATCGTGCGCTCGGGCACGCCGCGGGCACGCGCCCCTTCCACGTACGGTTTGCCCAACTCATCGAGCACGGCGGCACGGATCTGACGCGTGTACTTCGCCGACATGGCGATAACCAAAGTTGCCACCGGGAGCACCGCCCCCTGAACGCTCAGCGATTCCACACCCTGCTTGCCAATAGCGGAAGACACAACCGGGAACCACCCCAGCAGCACCGAGAAGAAATAGATGAGCACCAGGGCAACGAAGAAGTTCGGCAGCGAGTTACCGATGAACCCTAGAACGCGCACCAGGTAATCCACCGCGCGGTTCTGCTTCACGGCCGAGACGATGCCCAGCGGGACGGAGATCAAAACCGTAAGGGCAACGGAGGCAAGCGCCAACACAATGGTGGCCGGCAGCTTCGAGACGAACGTGCCGAACACGTCCTTGCCCGAAACGTAGCTTGTTCCCATATCGCCCGTAAGCAGCCCCGCAAGCCACAGCCCGTACTGCTCAAGGAACGGGCGGTCCAGCCCCAGCTCATGGCGCTTCGCATCGACAACATTCTGCGAAACAGCGATGCCTTGGGAGTCCATGGTGGCGGTAACGGCATCGCCGCCCGCGAAGTACATAAGCGCGAAAGACAGCAACGTGATGCCGAGCAAGATGGGAATCAGCTGAAGCAAGCGTTTGGCGATGTAGCCTCTCACCGAATACAGGGCCTTTCTTTTCGGCTCGGGGTTAGCGTTTGGGCATTTACCGAACAGCCCGTGTTGCTACCGTTGTTTTCGTTGGTGTTACGATATCATACATCGTAATACCCCAGCACGAACCCCCACGAAAGGCAGGGATACCCCGGTGGCCGCTTCCCCTACCCCCAACAAGGATATCCGCGCATACAGGCATTCCAACCAAACGTACTGGACCAACCGCTCACGCAGCTATTCCGAGCAGCATCGGGGCGAGCTGAACGGAACCCAGCATGCGGCCTGGGCGAAGGAGCTGGACGCCGAGCTGCAGAAGGCCTTCGGCGGCAAGCCGCGCGGCGAGGTGAAGGTGCTCGATATCGGCTGCGGGCCAGGGTTCTTCGCCATCATCTTGGCCGAGCTGGGCTACCGGGTTACCGCGGTGGACTACACCGAATCGATGCTGGAGCAGGCAAAGGCGAACGCCGCCGCCCTTGGGCAGAAGGCGCAGTTCATGCGGATGGACGCCGAGAACCTGGAATTCGAGAGTGGGTCGTTCGATGCGGTGGTCTCGCGTAACCTTACCTGGAACCTTCCCAACCCCGAAGGCGCCTACGCAGAGTGGACGCGCGTGCTGCGCCATGGCGGGCTGCTGCTGAATTACGACGCGAACTGGTACGCCTACCTTTTCGACGACGAGATGCGCAAGGGCTACGAGTCCGACCGCGCCAACACCGCCAAGGCAGGCTGCAACGACCGCTACCTGCACACCGACATCGATTCCATGGAACGCCTTGCCAGCAAGGTGCCCGCCGGATCGCTTCCCCGGCCTGCATGGGACAAGCATGTGCTGGACCAATGCGGATTGACGGTTTCGGTTGACCATCGGGTAAGCGACCGCGTATGGTCTGTCGAAGAACTTGTGAACCAAGCGTCTACCCCGCTGTTCGGCATTCGGGGCAGGAAGCACCCAGGAAAAGGAGCCCCGCAATAGAAGCAACGATCTGCGCGTACGTGGTCTGGTTTGCCGCATTCGGCTTCGCCGGCTGGCTGTTCGAAAGCGTCTGGGCCGTGTTGACGCAGCATCATTGGGAAAGCCGCGGCTTCCTGTACGGGCCCATCTGCCCCATCTACGGCGTGGGTGCCGTTGGCGCGCTGGTCATCTTCAAGCTGTTGTTCGCCCAGTTCGGCGTTATGCCCTTCTGGGAGGTGTTCCTTATCTGCATGGTGGGTAGCGCCATCATGGAGTACAGCATTTCCTGGGGAATGGAAAAGGCGTTCGGCACCGTGTGGTGGGACTATACCAACATGCCGCTGAACCTGAACGGACGCATCTGCTTGCCCGCTTCCCTGCTGTTCGGCGTTGCCGGTGTAGCGGTGGTGTTCCTGCTTATGCCTTTGATCTCGTATGTGAACGCCCTGGTTCCGGGCTTCGTGTTCGAGCTTCTGGCCATCGCCATCACCATCGCCCTAACCATCGATGCCACGCTCACCGTTACCGACATCACCAACCTGCTGCAGACGCTGAACCGCCTGGACAGCCAGATGAACGACCGTATGGAGGGCATCGTTTCCAGCGTGCGGGAAACCCGCGAAGGGCTTTCGTCCAACCTATCCGACAGCAAGCAAGCTGCCATGGCGCAGCTGCGCGAAACGCGCGAGGGAATTTCCTCCAACATTTCCGACAGCCGTCAGGCCGCCATGGCTCAGCTGCGTGAAACCGCGATGAGCCTGAGCGGCCACCAGCAGGCGATGCTGAAGAACATGCGTCGCTTCGCCTCGAAGAAGACGGCACGCGCCGCACAGCTGGTCCAAGAGGCGCGCAGCACCTTGAACGAACGCAGGGAGAAGAAGAAATGACGGCGCACAACGCCCCCACCAAGCATGGGGATGAGGCGATGGCGGTTCGCAGCGCCGTTTCGGAGCTTTGCGAAAAGGGGCAACTGGAACGCATGGGCGAATTCGTGCAGCACGGCAGCGTTTCCACCCTGGCACATGTGGTGCGCGTGGCACAGACCAGCCTGAAAATGGCAAGCGCGCTGAAACTGAACGTGAGCAGGCAGGAGCTGGTGCGCGGTGCCCTGCTTCACGATTACTACCTGTACGACTGGCACACCACCAGCAACAAGGGCCATGCCGTGAACCATCCGCTTATCGCGGCCAAGAATGCCCAGCGCGACTACGGTCTTACGCCGAAAGAGCGCAACATAATCGAGGCCCATATGTGGCCCCTGCCACCCAACCGCGTGCCGAAGAGCAAGGAAGCCTGGCTGGTGTGCGCAGCCGACAAATGGTGCTCGCTCGGAGAAACACTGTTCAAGCGGTAGCGCATCCGCCGACCGGCATTGACGATGTCCGTCCGCGCCGAAGCTACAGCACACCACGTCTGACCTGCGGTTTACACGAAAGGCAGGGTCACGATGCAGGGATTTATACACGAAAACCACGGTGTGAAGATACCGATTTATACACGAAATCCAAGGTTTGAAAGTACGCGACCAGCGCACTAAGGGTTGCACTTGCCGCAGGGCGAGTAGCCCTTGTCGATAAGCTCCTGGCGAGCGCCTGTGAAGC
>CAVBST010000039.1:0-11414 GCA_963598325.1 uncultured Prevotella sp.
TGGGTTGGGGCATCGCCCTGAGGGGTTCTCTGAAACCCTTTCCTGAACGGTTCGCAAAGCGAACCTTCTTCTAAAGCATGAAGCAGCGACCGCACGAGCGAAGCGAGCAGGGTAGCGGGAATCCCCGAAGGGATGGTGCCCCAGCCCGCGGCGCGGACGAGTTCCAGAGTCTTTGGGCTTAGATCGAGCAGGAAGCAAGAAGGCGCCAAAAAGGAATCGTCATTCTGTTCTTCGGGTTGCCCGCATGCGTTCGGGCGCGTCATAATGGGTGCTTGAAACAAACAGGCTAAGGAGTCATCCATGATCAATGAAAGCATGTACCGTTTGGGCAACGCCCCTTCGGCCATTCGCGAGCTGTTCGCCTACGGTATGGAGCGCAAAGCCCAGATCGGCGAAGACAAGGTGTTCGATTTCAGCATCGGCAATCCCAGCGTACCGGCGCCCGCGAAGGTGGCCCAGGTTATCCGCGAGCTTTCCGAGATGCCCCCGGCCGAACTGCATGCCTACTCCCAGGCTTCCGGCCTCGACTCCGCCAAAACGGCCATCGCCGACAACCTGAACCGCCGTTTCGGCACCGACTACGCTGCCAAGAACCTCTACCTCACCACGGGTGCTGCTTCCTGCCTTTCCTGCTGCATCAAGGCGGTGCTGCTGAACCCGGGCGACGAGATCATCGTGATCTCGCCGTACTTCCCCGAGTACCGTGTTTGGATCGAGGCCGATGGCGGCAAATGCGTAGAGGTGCCGGCGCGCGAAGACAACTTCCAGATAGACCTGGATGCCCTGGCCGCCGCCATCAACGAGCGCACCCGTGCCGTCATCATCAACTCGCCCAATAACCCGGTGGGCGTGGTGTACACGCGCGAAACGCTGGAAGGCCTTTCTGCCCTGTTGCATAAGAAGCGCGAAGAGCTGGGTGGCTCGCTGTACCTTATCTCCGACGAGCCGTACCGCGAGCTTGTCTACGGCTCCGAGGTTCCGTGGGTGCCGGCCATCTACGACAACACACTGGTGTGCTATTCCTGGTCGAAGTCCCTTTCGCTCCCGGGCAACCGCATCGGCTATGTGCTGGTTCCCAACGGGGTAGAGGAATCCGAGCGCGTCATGTTCGCCATCGCCGGCGCCGGCCGCGCGCTGGGCTACATCTGCGCGCCGGTGTTCTTCCAGCGCGTTATCGCCGCATGCGTTGACGAGCCGGTGAACGTGGCTGCCTACGCCGCGAACCGCGAGCTGCTTACCAAGGGCTTGGACGAGCTGGGCTACCACTATATTGCCCCCGATGGGGCCTTCTACCTGTGGATGCAGGCGCTCGAGCCCGATGCCCAGGCCTTCTCCGACAAGGCGAAGGAGCACGAGCTTCTGCTGGTTCCCTCCGACAGCTTCGGCGTGGGCGGCTGGGTGCGCATCGGCTACTGCGTTTCCGCCGACACCATCAAGAACTCCATGCCCGCTTTCGCAGCCTTGAAGAAAGACTATGAGTAAAGCGGAATCCAACGTTATAGAGGGTGCCATCTTCGATTGCGATGGCACCCTTCTTGATTCCCTGGGTGCCTGGCGCGGCTTGGAGGGCGTGCTTGCCAGCCAGGCCGGCGTGCAGGTGAAGCCCGAGGAGCGCAAGCTGTTCAGCACGTTCACCATCCCCGAGGTGGCGCACTACTTTCATGCCAACTACGGCCTGGGTACAAGCGATGGGGAAGTGGTGGGCTTCATCGACGAGTACATGATGGCCTACTACCGAAGCGCCTCGCTTCTGCCGGGCGCTGCCAAGCTGCTGGAATCGTGTGAAGCCGCCGGGGTTGCGATGTGCGTCGTTTCGTCGAGCTGCGCGAAGTACTTGGAGGCCGGCCTTGCCAGCAGCGGCGTGCGCGGCTTCTTCCGGGCGGTTGTATCGGTGGAAGACTTGGGCACCACCAAGCGCGAGCCCGCCGCCTTCAACCATGCGTGCGAATTGCTGGGCACCGAAAAGGCCTGCACCTGGGGCTTCGAGGACTCGCTGTACGCCATGGACACCTTGCGCAACGCGGGCTTTCCCGTTGTGGGGCTCTACAGCGAAGCCGATGGCGTGCCGCAGGCGGAAGTGGAAGCGCGCGCCAACATTGCGCTTCCCAGCCTGGAGCACCTTGCCGTGCATGCGGGGAGGCTCTGCCGCTGCTAGCCGTCCAACCGGCGCTTCAGCTGGAAGTACAGCTCGCGCCCTTCGTCGATGCAGGCGTCGACGGCAAGCGGATCCTTCACCAGCGAGGGGATGATGGAAAGCGCTCCCATGCGCGCGATGTCTTCGGGCGTGTAGTTGCGTACCGTGTACCCCGAAGCCTCCAAGATCAGCTTCTTGCGGTGCTTGGCATGGAAGTGGTGCTGCAACCCTTCGTTCATGGAAAGGATGGCTACGGTTCGCACGTCGGGTGCGCAGGGGATGAACACGCCTTCTGCGATGCCGCGCTGCAGCACAGTGACGAAATTGCGGTACAGCAGGCGGTAGTGCTCGAAGAACAGGTCGAATGCCCCGCGCTTTTCCGTTGCAATGTCCTCCAGCTCGTTGAAGTCGATGGGCAGCTCGCACTTGTGCACGATGTCGTAGGTGATAAGCGCATAGAGCTGTGCGGCGCGGCTTCGGGAAAGCGATTCCAGAAGCGGTATGGGCGGAACGGTTGCCCCTTGGTTGAACACGCCGTTGAGCAGGTCTTCCTTCGACGAGAAGTAGTAGTAGAGCGTGGAGGGGTTGATGCCCGCCTGGCGCGATATCTGGCTGAGCGACGTGCTCGCATACCCGTTTTCGCGGAACAGGCTTATGGCAACGGCGATGATCTTCTCTCGCGTAAGGCGGCTTTTCTCCGTTTGCTTGGCGTATCGGCCGTGCGGCTTCGGGTTCGAAATGGCGGGCTTTCCGTACATCGCGGTCTCCTCCCTAACGGGTAGGATTGTAGCGGAGTTAAGCCGGGTAACTTAGTCGGATCCAAGAACGGCGTTCATGATGGACGAAACGATGGAGATCACGATAGAGGCCACGAACCCCGAAGCGAACGAGCTGATAACGAAGCCCGCGCCGAACAGGGCATTGCCCATGGCTGCCGCCAGGTACAGCAGGATGGTGTTCACCACCAGGTAGAAGATTCCCAGCGAGATGATGGTGATGGGAAGGCTGAGTATCTGCAGCAGCGGCTTTATGGTCATGTTGATAAGCGCGATGCACAGCGATACGGCGGCAAGGGACAGCCAAGCGTTCTGCGCTCCCACCACATTGATTCCGGGAACCAGCCATACCGCAACGCCGACGGCTACGAATATCGCAAGGGTGCGCAAGATGAACTGCATGGGGGCTCCTGTCTGTTGGGCATCTATTACAATGAGCACGCTAGCAAACCAGCTGCCGCGGGCGCAACCGCAAAGGGCGTATCGTTGCCAGCTGGTAGAAATAGAGGAGCCCGGCCATGATCGAAGCCATCGAGCAAACCATAGAATCCCGCAACCTTCTTGGCGCCGAAACGCCCTTGGTGGTTATGGTCTCCGGCGGGTCCGATTCGACGGCGCTGGCCTATGCGGTGTCCGAGCTGTACAAGCGCGGCAAGGTTGGGCAGCCGGCAATCCTGCATGTGAACCATATGATCCGCGGGGAAGCGGCCAACGCCGATGCCCGGTTCGTGGAAAAGCTGGCCGCAAGCTTGGGCATCCCGTTCTTCGGCTGCGAGATAAACGTGCCCGCCCTGGTGGCCGCAAGCGGCGGAAACGCCGAGGCCATTGGCCGCAGGGAGCGCTACCTTGCTGCGCACGAGGCGCTGGAGAGCCTATGCCGCCATGTTTCCGTTCCCGTATCCGAAGGCCGCATCGCCACGGCACATACCCAGGACGACAGGGTAGAGAACTTCTACATGCGCTCCATTGCCGGCACCGGCCCGGGGGGCTTCCGCTCCATGCTCTACCGCAACGGCCCGGTGGTGCGCCCGTGCCTGAATGTTTCGCGCGAAGGCCTGCGTAGCTATGTGAACGACCTGCCCCAAGGCGTTGCGGTGCTCGACGAGCAGGGCAACCGCTGGCGGGAAGATGCCACCAACGCCCACACCGACCGATTCCGCGCCTACGTTCGCCACGAGATAGTGCCCAAGGCCAAAGAGCGCAACGCCCAGCTGCTGGACACGCTGTGCCGCACCATGAACCTTATTGCCGACGAGGACGATTACCTGGAGCAGCTTGCCGAAGAGGCCGCCGAATCCTGCTTCGAGTGGACCGGCGACGATGGCGAGGGCGGCACCGACAGCTGCCTTCTGCTGCCTGCCTTCGGTGCGGTTGCCCTGCCGCTGCGCCGCCGCGCGGTGCGCAGCCTGCTGCAGCGCCTGCTTGGCCCGGATGCCCGCATCGAAGCCGCAACCGTGCAGACGGTTCTTTCCGCCTACGATGCCGACGGCTTGCCCATCAGCGGTTTTGTGGAGAACATCCAGGGCGATTTGGCGGTAAGCGCCAACAAGAGGGGCGTGCTGGTGGAACCTATGGCCGTCTTCCGCGCGCGCCGCAAGCCCGATAGAGCTTAGCCCGCCCCGCCCGCCAGCCCCGCGCCACGGCCGCAGGTTGCTCCCCGGCCGCAGGTTGCTCCCCGGCCGCAGGTTCGCCCCTCGGCTGTGGCCCCGCCCGCCAAGTCGGGCAGCCGCCGCAGGTTCGCCCATCCCGCTGCCACGTCCCACCCCCACGAACGCTTTTCCAGAAGGAGACCCCCATGCCCACCAAGATGCTTCCCGTAAACGTGATCCTTGCCTCTACCAGCCCGCGCCGCAAGCAGCTGCTAGAGGAAGCCGGCGTCAAGTTCGTTGCCTACAAGGGCACAACCGAAGTGGACGAATCCCTTGAGCCCGACCTTGCTGCCCAGCCCGAGGAAGCGGTGAAGAAGCTGGCCGAGCGCAAGGCCGGCGCCGTTATCCAAGATATCCTGGCGCAGAACCCGGTGGGGTTGGGCATCGTGATCGGGGCCGACACCACCGTGGTGCTCGACGGCGAGATGCTGGGCAAGCCCTACAGCGCCGACCACGCGCGCCAGATGCTGGGCCGCCTTTCCGGGCGCACCCACCAGGTGATAACCGGCGTTTCGGTGTGGCTGGTGATGCTCAACGACACCGAGGAAAACGGCGGCGACGGCAACGTTTCGCTGGCGTTCCGCTCGTTCGCCGAAACCAGCCAGGTAACCTTCAAGGAGCTTTCCGACGAAGACATCAACGCCTATGTGGCAACGGGCGAGACCATCGACAAGGCCGGCGCCTACGCCATCCAGGGCAAGGGTCGTGCCCTGGTGGAAAAGTACGAGGGCGATTTCAACAACATCGTGGGCCTTCCGGTAGATACGCTGCTGAAGAACTTCCCCGACATCCTCGAAAGCGAGGTAGAGGTGGAGCTTCGGCCGGCAGGGGAGTAGCGCGTCGGCTGCCAGTCCAATCGGCCTGCGCACGAGAATCGCATCGGCCTGCGCGCAAGAACCACAATCGGCCTGTACTGTTGGCCTCGGAACGGCTTGCCCCCACGTGCCCGAAGCGCGCCTTCGCCGCTTTAGCAGGGTGAAGATTTATTGCAGTTGGGCTACGCCGGGGCGCCTGCGAAAAGGGTTGCCGCGGCCTTTTGATACACTTGCAATCTGTGTATTAGCGTTAATCCGCCTTTGGCGGGAAAAGAGGCCTTCGTGGAGCAGCATCCCGATCTAGACCGTGTCCTATTCTCCGAGGAAGACATCCGCACGCGCGTGGCCGAAATGGGCGCGCAGATCACCGAAGACTACGCAGGCAAGAGCATCGTGGTCATCTCCGTGCTTCGCGGCGCCGCCATCTTCATGGCCGACCTGGTGCGTGAGATCCACCTTCCGGTAGAAATGGACTACATGGCCATCTCTTCGTACGGAAACGGCATGAAAAGCTCGGGCGTGGTGCGCATCCTGAAAGACCTCACCAGCCAGATCGAGGGTAGGCACGTGCTTATCGCCGAGGATATCTTGGACAGCGGCCTTACGCTTCGCTACCTCATGAAGAACCTCGAATCGCGCGGGCCCGCCTCCATCGAGGTTGCCACGCTGCTGCGCAAGAAAACGCCCAACCAGGCGAACATCAACTGCAAGTACATCGGCTTCGAGTGCCCGGACGAGTTCATCGTGGGCTACGGCCTCGACTACGACGAGCGCTACCGCAACCTTGCCTGCATAGGCGTGCTCAAGCCCGAGGTCACCGCCGAATAACAACCAGCTTAAACGAACGCATAAGGAACGGCCCGTATGGCACAATCTTCCAACAACAAGAACCCGATGAAGCAGCCGAATCGCTCGAACATCGTCACCATGGTGGTGTTCATCGCGATCGGCATTTTCTTCATGGTCATGATGATGCGCACGATGTCGGCCACAACCGGCGCTACGCAGACCGATGAACTGGAAACCTCGGAATTCATGCAGGCCGTAGAGCAGGGCCGCGTGAGCACCGCCGTGTACGACACCGGTTCGTACGTGGTAAGCGGCACCTACTACCCGGCTGCCACCGCGGGCGCTGCCACCGCCGATGCCTTCAACGAGGCGTTCAACGCCCTGAACTCCGGCATCAGCACCGAGCGCAAGAGCGGCGCCCGTCCCACCATCGTGGAAACGCAGAAGCTCTCGGTTGCCAAGTTGGGCTCCGAGCACAACTACACCTGCACCTGGGTGGGCTCCGATTCGTTGGGCCAGCTCATGAGCAACAACCCCAGCATCCAGTACAGCGTGCGCCTGGCCTCGCCGTGGGGCTCCATCCTGGCCAGCGTACTGCCCATAATCATCATCGCGGCACTGCTGCTGTTCTTCTTCAGCCAGATGAACAAGGCCAACAACTCGCAGATGTCGTTCGGCAAGGCTAAGGCGAAGAAGAACGTCGAGGAGCACCCCGATGTGCACTTCTCCGACGTTGCCGGCGTCGACGAGGCGGTAGAGGAAATGCAGGAGATCAAGGACTTCCTGCAGAATCCCGCCAAGTACCAGTCCCTCGGCGCGAAGATCCCGCGCGGCTGCCTTCTGGTGGGCCCTCCGGGCACCGGCAAAACCTTGCTTGCCCGCGCGGTTGCCGGCGAGGCGGGCGTGCCGTTCTTCAGCATCTCCGGCTCCGACTTCGTTGAGATGTTCGTGGGCGTTGGCGCCTCCCGCGTGCGCGACCTGTTCAAGCAGGCCAAGGAAGCCTGCCCCTCCATCATCTTCATCGACGAGATCGATGCCGTTGGCCGTCAGCGCGGCGCCGGCCTGGGCGGTGGCCATGACGAGCGCGAGCAGACGCTGAACCAGCTGCTGGTCGAAATGGACGGCTTCGAGGCCAACGATTCCGTGGTTCTTATTGCTGCAACCAACCGCTCCGACGTTTTGGACCCGGCCCTGCTGCGCCCCGGCCGCTTCGACCGCCAGATCGTGGTAGACGCCCCCGATGTGAAGGGCCGCGAGAAGATCCTGAAGGTCCATGCGGAAAACAAGCCCTTGGCCGATGATGTGGATCTTTCCAGCATCGCCAAGCTTACCCCGGGCTTCACCGGCGCCGATTTGGCCAACCTGCTGAACGAGTCGGCAATCCTCACGGCGCGCCGTAACAAGCACATCATCTCGAACGCCGAGGTGCAGGATTCCATGGAGCGCGTTATCGCCGGCCCCGAGCGCAAGGGCCGCGTGCTCGACGAGCGCACCCGCACCACCATCGCCTACCACGAAAGCGGCCATGCCCTGGTCGGCCACCTGCTTGAAGGCGCCGATCCGGTGCATAAGATCTCTATCATCAGCCGCGGGCGCGCGCTGGGCTACACCCTTTCCATCCCCGATGAAGACAAGGTGCTGAACAGCCGCAACCAGATGCGCGACGAGCTGGCTGTGTTCATGGGCGGCCGCGTTGCCGAAGAGCTGTTCTGCGACGATATCACCACGGGCGCCTCGAACGACCTGGAACGCGCCACCAAGATGGCCCGCGCCATGGTTACCAACTACGGCATGAGCTCCGATTTGGGCGTGCAGGTGTTCGGCCAGCCCAACCACGAGGTGTTCCTGGGCCGCGACTACGGCAACACGCAGGACTACTCCGACACCACGGCCCGCCGCATCGACGACGAGGTTGCGCGCATCATGAAGGAAGCGCACGACCGCGCGGCCGAGATCCTTTCCGCCCACCGCGACCAGATGGACCTTATGGCCTCCGTTTTGCTCGAGCGTGAAACCATCGACGGCGATGCCTGCCAGGCCCTGCTGAACAACAAGTGGGCCGAGTACCTGCAGGAAGAGCAGGCCAAGAAGGCACAAGCTGCTTCCGAGGATGCCGAGGGCGCCGATGCTGAAGGCGCTGATGCCCAGGATGCCCCTGCCGCCCAGGCCGATGCTTCTGCCGATGCGGTTGCACAAGCCGAAGGCAACGGGTCTTCTGCACCGGCCGAAGGCCAGCCCGCTGCCCCCGCCGAGCCTGCTGCCCCTTCGGAAAGCGCGGCCAACAACGACGGCTCTAGCAAGTAGAAGCGCGTAAAGCACCAACCTGCACCAATGCCCCGGGCCCAAAGCCCGGGGTTTCGTTTATAGGAGGAACAATGATCTGGCGTTGTGGCAAGTACCCCTTCGATTCCCGTACCCCGGTTATCATGGGCATCCTGAACGTTACCCCCGACTCGTTTTCCGACGGCGGGTCGTATGCCGATGACGATGCGGCGGTAGAGGCCGCGAAGAAGATGGTGGAAGAGGGCGCCCTTATCATCGACGTGGGCGGCGAGAGCACCCGCCCGGGTGCAAGCCCCGTTTCCATCGAGGAGGAAAAGCACCGCGTGCTGGGCGTTATCGAGCGCTTGGCCGGCGAGGGCATCTGCGTGAGCATCGACACCCGTCACGCCGAGGTTGCCCAGGCAGCCGTGCAGGCGGGCGCCAGCATCATCAACGATGTTACGGGCTTCCGCGACCCTGCCATGGTAGAGGTTGCAAAGGGCTGCGATGCGGGCCTGGTGGTTATGCACATGAAGGGCAGCGACCCGCGCACCATGCAGGACGAACCGCATTACGACGATGTTGTTTCCGAAGTCGTCGAGTACCTGGGCAAGCGCGCTGCCGAGCTTGAAGAGGCCGGCATCGCCCACGACCGCATCTGCTTGGACCCGGGCCCGGGCTTCGGCAAAACGGCCGACCAAACCATCACGCTGATGCGCAACTTCCACGAGCTGGTGCACCTGGGCTACCCAACCATGGTGGCGGTTTCGCGCAAGAGCTACATCGGCAAGGCCTACAAGATCGACGACCCGAAAGAGCGCGACAGCGCCTCTGCCGCCGAGGCGCTTATGGCCTGCGAGCTGGGCGCTTCGGTAATCCGCACGCACAACGTGGCGCTTACCGCCGAATCGCTGAAGGAAAACCTGCGCCCCTACGCATTCGTTGCGCTGGGCTGCAACCTTCCTTTGGTTGCCGACCCGGGCGAAGAGCTGGAGGGCAAGAAGGCCATGCTGAACCAGGCCATCGCCGACATGTGCATGCTGCCCGATACGCAGATCGCCGACATCTCCAGCTTCTACGAGAGCGAACCGGCCTACGAGGAAGACCAGGACACGTTCGTGAACGCCGTGTGCATCCTGCGTACCGGCCTTCCCCCGCAAGAGCTTTTGCGTTGCCTGAACATCATCGAGAACCGCCTGGGCCGTGTGCGCGAGAAGAAGAACGGCCCGCGCACCTGCGACTTGGACATCCTGGATTACCAAGGCTACGTTTCCGAGCTCGAGGTGCTCACGCTTCCGCATCCGCGCCTTGCCGAGCGCGATTTCGTGGTGAAGCCCCTGCTGGAGATCGCCCCGAACCACGAGCTGGCCAACGGCACGGTGGTAAGCCTGGAATCGGTTACGGTGGGGAAGGCCTGGAAGTGCTAGACCCGCAGCCTTGCGCCCTTCGCCCGCTTGATGTTCAGGCCTCGCCGTTTTGGGACGTGCATGCTTTCGGTTGTGTGCAGAGTACCAACGAAGTGGTGAAAGCGGCTATGCGCGAAGGGGCGGCAGAAGGTTTCTGCGCCACGGCGCTCGAACAGAGCGGCGGGTATGGCCGCCAGGGCCGTACTTGGGTCCGCGACCCTGCCATGGTAGAGGTTGCAAAGGGCTGCGATGCGGGCCTGGTGGTTATGCACATGAAGGGCAGCGACCCGCGCACCATGCAGGACGAACCGCATTACGACGATGTTGTTTCCGAAGTCGTCGAGTACCTGGGCAAGCGCGCTGCCGAGCTTGAAGAGGCCGGCATCGCCCACGACCGCATCTGCTTGGACCCGGGCCCGGGCTTCGGCAAAACGGCCGACCAAACCATCACGCTGATGCGCAACTTCCACGAGCTGGTGCACCTGGGCTACCCAACCATGGTGGCGGTTTCGCGCAAGAGCTACATCGGCAAGGCCTACAAGATCGACGACCCGAAAGAGCGCGACAGCGCCTCTGCCGCCGAGGCGCTTATGGCCTGCGAGCTGGGCGCTTCGGTAATCCGCACGCACAACGTGGCGCTTACCGCCGAATCGCTGAAGGAAAACCTGCGCCCCTACGCATTCGTTGCGCTGGGCTGCAACCTTCCTTTGGTTGCCGACCCGGGCGAAGAGCTGGAGGGCAAGAAGGCCATGCTGAACCAGGCCATCGCCGACATGTGCATGCTGCCCGATACGCAGATCGCCGACATCTCCAGCTTCTACGAGAGCGAACCGGCCTACGAGGAAGACCAGGACACGTTCGTGAACGCCGTGTGCATCCTGCGTACCGGCCTTCCCCCGCAAGAGCTTTTGCGTTGCCTGAACATCATCGAGAACCGCCTGGGCCGTGTGCGCGAGAAGAAGAACGGCCCGCGCACCTGCGACTTGGACATCCTGGATTACCAAGGCTACGTTTCCGAGCTCGAGGTGCTCACGCTTCCGCATCCGCGCCTTGCCGAGCGCGATTTCGTGGTGAAGCCCCTGCTGGAGATCGCCCCGAACCACGAGCTGGCCAACGGCACGGTGGTAAGCCTGGAATCGGTTACGGTGGGGAAGGCCTGGAAGTGCTAGACCCGCAGCCTTGCGCCCTTCGCCCGCTTGATGTTCAGGCCTCGCCGTTTTGGGACGTGCATGCTTTCGGTTGTGTGCAGAGTACCAACGAAGTGGTGAAAGCGGCTATGCGCGAAGGGGCGGCAGAAGGTTTCTGCGCCACGGCGCTCGAACAGAGCGGCGGGTATGGCCGCCAGGGCCGTACTTGGGTCAGCCCGCAAGGGGGCTTGTACACCTCGTTCGCGCTGCGCCCCAACCTCCCCGCGGCGCAGCTGCCTACGCTCAGCCTGGTGGTGTCCCTTGCATGCGCAGACGCGCTGGAGCAGGCATGCCCTGGGTTGCATCCGCTTATCAAGTGGCCCAACGATGTGCTGTGCAAACAGGGCAAGCTCGTGGGCATTTCCCTGGAGGCGTTGGCTGGCGGGGTGTGCGTCG
>CAVBST010000040.1:0-10966 GCA_963598325.1 uncultured Prevotella sp.
GGGCGTGCTGCATTTGTCAGATCCTTGCGCGAGTGGGGTTTTCTGTCTTTGGTGCGGTTCACGTACGAATCATCGATTGTGTCGAAATCTGGCCCAATTAGCATCAAACGATGTTAATGGGTTAATTCTCCAGACGATATTTAACTCAAAAAATTTAGCTCTATTGATTCTCGCTCTTGCGGCAATTCAGTCGGACTTCGACTCTTCTAGGCGAAAAGCAGCCTAATGAGTTAAAAATATATGTTAAAAATAACTCAATAAAGGAAATGTGAGCGGAAAAGGAGCCTCAGATGGCCTACAGAACGATGCGCAGCGTGTTCCACGAGGGGAAGGTCTCCCCGGAGGAGGACCTCGCAGCACGGCTCTCCCTCCCGGGGGCAAGGCGCCTCGGCTTCTCGTTCGGCGCGGACGAGCTCTTCTTCACCATGGTCCCCGACGTGTACGAGCTGCTGTTGCGCGCGGCGCGGCTCGACAAGGAGATATCCCAGTTCGCGTCCGCCCTTCCGGGGAAGGCCGTCTCGAGCTACACGGAGTCGACGCTCATCGACGAGATAGTGCTCACCAACAACATCGAGGGGGTTCACTCCTCGCGCAGGGAGATAAGCGAGGTGCTCGAGTCACTGGGGAAGCACGACCGCAGGGGCAGGTTCCGCGGTCTGGTGCAGAAGTACGTCATGCTCTCCGGCGGGCAGGAGGTCCCTCTTGCCACGTGCGAAGACGTCCGCGCGCTCTACGACGACCTCGTCCTTGACGAGGTGGTCTCCGCCAAGGGCAGCAACGCGCCGGACGGGAAGCTCTTCCGGGCCGGGACGGTCGACGTCTGCGATGGGGCCGGCAGGGCGATCCACGCGGGGATCCAGCCGGAGGAGAGGATCGCGGAGCTCCTGGGCAAGTCCCTCGGCATACTGAACGACGCCTCGATAGAACCGCTCGTGCGCGTGGCGGTGTTCCACTACCTGTTCGGCTACATCCACCCCTTCTACGACGGCAACGGCAGGACCAACAGGTTCATCAGCAGCTACGTGATCGCGCAGAACTACGAGCGCATCGTGAGCCTGCGCCTGTCCTTCGCCATCAAGGAGAACATCAACAAGTATTACGGCGCCTACACCACCTGCGAGCACGCCCTGAACCGTGGGGATCTCACCCCGTTCGTCATCGCCTTCTGCGAGATCGCGGTGAAGGCGATGGAGAGCATGAAGGACTCTCTGGCGGAGAGGAAGGCCAGCCTGGATCTGTACGAGGGTCTGCTTGACGGGCTTCCCTGCCTTGACGACCCCGCCTCCTTCGAGATGGCAAACGCCCTGGTAACCGCCACGCTCTTCTCCGCCTATGGCCTGACTCCGGCCCAGCTCGGAGAGGCCTTCGGCGTCTCCAGGCAGACGGTGTACAAACGGGTGGCCCCCCTCAAGGACCTCGGAGTGCTCGTGCAGACGAAGGTGGGCAGGCGGACCTACTACACCCTCGACTTGGACATGCTCAAGGCGGCGGTCGACAGCTTGGGCTAGGCACAACCTTTCAGGACGGTCATTGCCGCGCGAAATCGCGTTCGTAACTTACGAAACTCAGGGCATAGACGCCGGGATCCTGGACTCCTGCATGGCCAAGGGGGTCTTTGGCGACGGGTCGATGCGAGAAGACGATTGGGGCGACGTGCACGCTCGCCTCGAGAAGGTCTTCTCGGACAGGCGCTACGTCCGCCAGCTCTCCAGGGCGAAGGACAATTGGCTGGAGCTTCCTGCAGGGAAGGTGATGGCCGGAATCCTTGCCGAGGTAAGGAATCTTGCGGCAAAGCGCAGCCTCGAGGTCGATTTCCTCATCACCGAGGGGTACCCCGACGCCGCCATGAAGGCCAGGGTAAGCCCCATAGAGGTGAAATCGGGCGCGACGTACACGACCAGCTCGCTCGACAAGTTGCGCCTACGCTTCCAGGATCGCATCGGGACCGAGTACGTCCTGCACCCTAAGCAGCTCAAGGTTGAGGGCAGCCGGGTTTTCCTGCCGCTCTACATGGCCTTTTGCCTTTAGGTTGCCATGGCCTCGACATTCATCATGACCTGTAGCTGGGGGCTGATATAAGCGCGAATGTCGCCAGGGCTGCCGCCGGCTTCGTTCTGGCTCTCGGAGCTATATCGACTTGATGTGCTGCATAGTAAAAGCTCTATTTCGCAATAATCGCGAAAAACTGCGAATTTGGTTGTCTGATAATCTTGAAAAGTTGCAAATACTAACGTTTAATAATCGTGAAAAGCTCAATTTCCGAGTTGAACGTCATAGCAGATAACCAATCGTAAAGGGTCGCCAATGCGCAGGAAGATGTACCAGCAATTGCTGAATTGGAAGCAGCGCGAGCAAGGGGAAAGCGCCTTGCTCGTCCAAGGTGCCCGGCGCGTTGGGAAGAGCTATCTCGTAGAGGAGTTTGCGAAGGCGGAGTATGACTCATATATCCTTATCGACTTCAACAAGGCGGGCGACGAGGTTCGCGACATGTTCCTGCACGACCTCGGTGACCTCGACACTTTCTTCCTCAAGCTCTCCGCTCTGTACAACGCGCGGCTTGTGCCACGCAGCTCTCTTATCATCTTCGACGAGGTGCAGCTTTTCCCGCGCGCTCGCAGCGCCATCAAGTATCTGGTGGCCGACGGCCGCTACGATTACGTCGAGACCGGCTCACTCGTGTCTATCAAGAAGAACGTCCAGGATATCTTGATCCCCTCCGAGGAAGACTCTATAGAGATGCACCCCATGGATTTCGAGGAGTTCTGTTGGGCGCTCGGCAACGAGACAATCGTTCCCCTCGCGCGCGAGTGCTTCGAGTCAAGAGTGCCCATGGGTCAGGCGCTTCATCGCAAGGCCATGGACTTGTTCAGGCAGTATTTGCTCGCGGGAGGCATGCCCCAAGCAGTCAAGGCGTACGCGCAAGATCGTGATTTCGAGCGAACCGACAGGGCCAAGCGCCGCATTCTCAAGCTGTATCGGGAAGATATCCGCAAACACGCCGGAAAGGACGCCCTTCGCGTCGAGTCGATATTCGATGAGCTTCCTTCTCAGCTCAAAAGCCAGAACCGCCACTTCAAGCTTGCCTCGGTGGAAAAGGGCGCGACGTTCGAGGGGTTCCGCGATGCTTTGTTTTGGCTATCTGACGCCATGGTGGTCAACAACTGCTATAACACCACCGAGCCTACGCTTGGGCTCAACCTAAACCGGGAGCGTACGACGCTTAAATGCTACATGGCAGACACCGGCCTGCTCGTAAGTCACGCCTTCGACGAGCGGGGGCTTGTGGACGAGCAGGTGTACAAGAAGATTTTGCTCGACAAGCTCGAGGTCAACATGGGCATGGTGGTAGAGAATGCCGTGGCCCAGATGCTGCGTGCGTCCGGGCATAAGCTCTACTTTTACGCCAACCCCTGCAGGGAAGACGCCTCGTCTCGCATGGAGATCGACTTCCTGATTTCGAAGGCCGGCATCACGAACCGGCATAACATCTCGCCGATCGAGGTCAAGTCGAGCGCGCGGTACACGCTTTCGTCGCTGCGCAAGTTCATGAAGAAGTACCCGGCCCAGCTGCACACCGCTTTCGTCGCGCACCCGGCCGACCTCAAGGTCGAGGATGGCGTGACGTTCGTGCCGCTGTACATGGTGCCGTTTTTGTAGCGGCTTGGCAGTCATGGGCGCATCGGGCGGAAGCACGCAGGCGAGAAGGCCTTGGGTGCGAAGACCCCGGGCGTAAGCGCGCATGTGGGAAAGCCCCAGCCACGCCGCCCGGCAACCAGCCCCGTGCACCGCCTTCATATGGTCATTATGTTTGAATTGAGGGTCATTCCGTGCTCGATGAACGGCAGCTATATAATGATTTTGGAAGAATAGAAGCCATTTTGGATCAGTCGCTGTTCAAAAGGCCTAATTTGACGCACATGCCGCGTCGATCGGAGGAAGCAATGAGCGAAAAGTCGCAGAAATCGAAGGAGCTCGCAGCGCAGGTTTTATCTACCGAGGGCATGCTGGGGGAAGTCGTCGAAGCTCTGTCCGGTTCCTCGCGTCGTAATCGCCAGAATGCATCCGCAGTTCTTGCCCAGGTTGCCAAGATGCAGCCAGAGGTTCTTGCTCCGTTCTCCGACGAGTTCGTGGATGCCCTCAACCGCCCAGAGGCTCAAACCAGATGGGAATCGCTCGATGTTCTGACGGCGCTGGTCCCCGTCGATTCCCGTTCCTGCGACAAGGCTCTGACCGGTGCAGAAGCCGCCCTTTTCGACGAAGACAACGGCTTCGTTCGCTTGGCCGCGCTGCGCTTCCTCTGCGCCCTTGGCGCCACCACGGAAAACCGCTCCATGAAGGTTTGGCCGCTTCTCGATGAAGCCATCCAGTGCTACCACGGCGATTTCGAATATCAGGACATGCTCGTTGCCATCAACGCCTTCGCCGGCGGGAAAATCTCCCAGGAAGCCAAAGACGGCCTGCGTGAGCGCGTGTCATTCGATGCCGAGCATGGCAAAGGCGCGCTGAAGCGCCGCAGCCAGCAGATCATCGATTCGCTTTCCTAGGCCCCCGGCCTGCTTTGTTGGCCCTGCTCAATCTCTTGCGGGCGAACGCCCCGAGGTTCTGTTTGCCCAATCCCGAAAGGCGCGCTGTGCGCGCCTTTTCTGTTGCGGTGGATTTGTGTTGACCCTACTTCGCCCCGCGGTGCTCCTGCTGCGCCGCCTTCCCGCCGCCGCACTGCACGACCTCCCCCAAGTCCCCTCAAACGCTACGCTTACGTTAATTATCGCCATCAACGCCTGCATGGCTCCTTTTGCCGCTACGATATTGAATAGTCACTGATCGGCAACGCGTCTGTAACGTTGCCGTCTGTTCAATCAAGGAGCGTATTGATGGCAAGGCACACAGTTACCCTTATCCCCGGCGATGGAATCGGCGTAGAGACTTCAGCTGCGATGCGGCGCGTGGTCGAAGCCGCCGGTGCCGATATCGAATGGGAGGTAGCCGAAGCTGGTGCGCACATGATGGAATCGTGCGGCACCCCGCTTCCCGAATCTACGATCGAGGCGGTACGTAGGAACAAGGTGGCCATCAAGGGCCCTATCACCACTCCGGTCGGCACGGGCTTCCGCAGCGTGAACGTTGCCCTGCGCAAAACCCTCAACCTCAATGTTTGCCTTCGTCCCGTTATCTCCATCCCCGGCGCTGGCGGAAGGTACCAGGATGTGGATCTGGTTATCGTTCGCGAGAATTCCGAGGACCTCTATGCCGGCATCGAGTTCGAAGAGGGGAGTGCCGAAGCTGCCGAGCTCATCGATTTCTGCGCGCAGAAAGGTGCAGGCGCCATCCGTCCCGATTCGGGCATATCCATCAAGCCCATTTCCATCACCGCTTCGGAAAACATCGTCCGTTATGCGTTCGATTACGCCAAGAAGCACGGCCGATCCAAGGTAACGGCTGCTCACAAGGCCAATATCATGAAGCACTCGGACGGGCTGTTCCTTGCTACCGCCCGCAAGGTTGCCGAATCCTATAAGGATATCGAGTTCAACGACAACATCATCGATGCGTTCTGCATGAACTTGGTTATGGATCCCTCCCGCTTCGACGTTATTGTTTTCCCCAACCTGTATGGGGACATTGCCAGCGACCTCTGCGCGGGTCTGGTCGGTGGGCTGGGCATAGCCCCCGGCGCTAACATCGGCCCCGATTACGCAATCTTCGAGGCCGTGCATGGCTCCGCTCCCGACATCGCCGGGAAGGACATCTGCAACCCCACCGCCGAGATCTTGTCGGCGGCCATGATGCTCGATCATCTAGGCGAGCTTGAAATCGCCCAGAAAATCCGCGACGCGGTTCGGAAGGTCTACGCGGAAGGCAAGGTGCTTACCGCCGACATTCGCAAGGCAACCAGCTCGGCTGAGCCTGGCTGCTCGTGCACCGCGTTCACCGACGAGCTTGTCCGCGTTCTGAAGGGCTAAGCCCAAGGCTTGCAATCTGCGGCTTTCCCGGTGGCGCGTTTGACGCTGTTCGCCGCCGGGGCCATTGACGTTTAGAGGCCGGTTTTAAGGGCCTCGGAAAGAAGGGTCTTCCATGTCCGATCGTTCCAAGACCTTGAAGGTTGGTGCAAACGAGTATCGGTATTTCCCGGTAAACCAGGTACCGGGCTACGAGAAACTGCCTTATTCCCTAACGGTCCTGTTGGAAAATATCTTGCGTAACGTCGAATCCGACGATCACGCGCAGGAGCTGGCAAGCCGCCTAGTTGAAGCAGGGGTTTCCGGGAAGGTAGGCAGCGAGATCGAGTTCAGCCCTGCCAGGGTGCTGTTCCAGGACTTCACAGGCGTTCCGGTGTTCGTCGACTTCGCCGTTATGCGCGAGGCGTGCATGCAGCTTGGCGGAAACCCGGCAAGCATCAACCCCCAGGTGCCGTGCGACCTGGTTATCGACCATTCCGTTATTGCTGATGAAGCGGGTTGCTCTGGCGCCCTGCAGAAGAACATGGAGCTGGAATTCGACCGCAACAAAGAGCGCTACGAGTTCCTTAAGTGGGCGCAGGAGTCGTTCCAGAATGTGAGGATCGTACCCCCGGGGGCGGGCATCTGCCATCAGCTGAACATCGAGCGCTTCGCCACCGTGGCCATGACCAAGCAGACCGAACAGGGTACCCTTGCGTACTTCGACACGCTTGTAGGCACCGATTCGCATACCCCAACCGCCAACGGCATCGGCGTGCTGGGCTGGGGCGTCGGCGGTATCGAGGCCGAAGCGGCGGCCCTTGGCCAGCCCATCACCACCTTGGTTCCCCGCGTCTACGGCATCGAGCTTACGGGCAAGCTTTCGCCCGAGGTCAGCGCCATGGACGTTTCCCTGGCATTCGCGCAGATGCTTCGCGCCGAAGGAGTTGTGGGCTGCTTCGTCGAGTGCTTCGGCGAGGGGCTGGAAAGCCTGAGCGCCACCCAGCGTGCCTGCATTTCCAACATGACCCCCGAATACGGGGCCACCTGCACGCTGTTCCCGGTAGACCAGGCAACCTTGGACTACCTGCGCCTTACCGGCCGCAGCGAAGAGCAAATCGCGCTGGTGGAAGCATATGCCAAGGCCCAGGGCTATTGGAACGACCCAACCGCGCCGGCCCGCTCCTACGCCAAGGTGCTCAAGCTCGACCTTTCCAGCGTCGGGCGAAGCGTTGCCGGCCCTTCGCGTCCGCACGATCGCATCGACCTTTCCCAGGTGAAGAGCCGTTTCGAGGGTATTTGCGCCGAGCGCTCCCTCGATCGCTCCGAAACCGTTTCCGTCGAAGTGCTTGGCCAGAGCTACGAAGTAACCCATGGCGCCCTGGCCATTGCCGCGGTAACCAGCTGCACTACAGCCACGGATGCCAGCATGATGCTTTCCGCCGGCGTTCTTGCGCGCAATGCCGCCAAGGCCGGCCTTCGCCCCAAGCCGTGGGTGAAAACCATCTTGGCGCCGGGCAGCCGCGCCACCGAGGACATCCTCGATGCGGCGGGCCTTATGCCCTCGCTGCGCGAGCTGGGCTTCTACACCTGCGGCTTCGGCTGCATGAGCTGCATCGGCAATTCCGGCCCGGTTCTGCCCGGCATGCATGAAGTGGCCGACAAGATCGAGCTTGCCAGCATCCTTTCGGGTAACCGCAACTTCGAGGGGCGCATTTCGCCCGATGTGTCGCAGAACTACCTGTGCGCCCCGGCCCTCGTTATCGCGTACTCGCTCGTGGGTACCATGGACTTCGACTTCGAGTCCCAGCCGCTCGGAACCAACCAAGAGGGCAGGGAAGTGTACCTGCGCGACATCTGGCCCGATGCCGAAGAAGTGGCCGAACTGCTTTCCCGTTGCCGCACCAAGGAAGTGTTCGACCGCGCCGGCGAAGGCCTGTTCGACGGCGATGAAAGGTGGCAGTCCTTGGGCAAGGAAGCCAGCGATGTTTTCGCTTGGGACGACGCTTCCACCTACGTCCGCCGCGCCCCGTACTTCGACGGCATGCAGCGCCAGGCCACGGCTCCCGCCGGCATCAAGGGTGCCCGCGCGCTTCTGAACGTTGGCGACTTCATCACCACCGACCATATCTCCCCGGCCGGCTCCATCGCAGAAGGGTCCCCGGCCGCACGCTATCTGGAAGCCCATGGCGTTCAGGCTTCCGACTTCAACACCTATGGCTCCCGCCGCGGCAACCACGAGGTTATGATGCGCGGAACCTTCGCCAACGTGAAGCTGATGAACAAGATGGCGGATGGCAAGCGCGGCGGATGGACGCGCGATTTGCTGGATGGCCAGGTGAAGGCCGTGTACGACGCTGCTGAGCACTATCAGCAGGAAGGCATCCCGCTGGTGGTGCTTGCCGGCAAGATGTACGGCAGCGGCTCTTCGCGCGACTGGGCGGCGAAGGGTCCCATGCTCCAAGGCGTTCGTGCCGCGTTCGCCGAAAGCTTCGAGCGCATCCACCGCTCCAACCTTATCGGCATGGGCATCCTTCCCCTGCAGTTCGAGGAAGGGCAAAGTGTGGAAAGCCTTGGCCTTGATGGATCTGAGGTCATCACCGTGGGCGATATCGATTTCTCGAACGGGCTGCCGAACCCCAGCCATGTTCCGGTAACGGCGGTGAGGCCTGATGGCTCTTCGGTCGAATTCACCGCGGTGGTGCGCATCGATACGCCCACCGAAGGCGAGTATTACTTCAACGGCGGCATCCTGCAGTATGTCCTAAGGATGCTTGCCTAGGTTCGCCCGGGCTTCTTGCTCACCTGGATAGCAGGGCAGGGCTCTTCGGCCGAAAGGCCGTGGGGCCCTGCCTTTTTTCGTTTCTGCGAAACGGTTCAGGTAATATTGTTCCCTAGTACAAATAAGAGGGAGGAAACCTATGGCGGATCCTAATCAACAAGGACCCATGAGCTGGGCGGACCTGCTCAACCAATTCGGTGGCGCTGCCGGCGGCTCTCAGGGGACAGCCGGCGGTCGCCCGGGCGGCCAACGCGGCGTTTCGGGTGATTTCGAGGTCTTGCGAAACCGTTTTGCGCAGATGAGCAAGAAGGCATTTGTCGTTCTGGGCATCGTTATCCTGATTATCGCGGCGTTTTGCTACTGGTGGTTCCATCCGCCCATCAACATCCATAGCTTGGATCTGTGGCTGTTTGTGGCCATCTTCATCCTGTTCCCGTCGTTTCTGGTGTTCTTCATCTTCTACCAGATCTACGACCGGGGCATGGGCAAGCGCGAGAAGAGCGAGCGCAAGTCAAAGCGGTTCCGCCGGCTTATGGTGGTGCCGGTGGTGGTTGCCCTTATCGGCGTGCTGGGCGGCGTTTGCTCCCTTACGCTGTTCCCGGGTAATGCGGAAAAGTACTCCACCATCCTGAACACCCAGGATGCCGATTTCGCGCAGGATATCCAGCAGGCCGACTACTCCACCATCCCGTTCATCGACCGCGATTCGGCAGTGCTTCTGGGCAACCGCACCATGGGCACCATGGCCGACTACGTCAGCCAGTTCGAGATCTCCAGCCTGTACTCCCAGATCAATTACAAGGATTCCCCGGTTCGCGTTAGCCCGTTGAACTACGCAGACATCTTCAAGTGGTGGGCTAATCGCGACACGGGCATTCCTGCCTACGTCGTCGTCAACATGAGCACGCAGGATACCCAGATCGTGCGCCTCGATGATCCCATCTACTACTCCGATTCCGATCCGTTCTTCAACAACGTCGACCGTCACGTGCAGCTCACGCATCCGTTCTACATCTTCGGCGAGAAGTCGTTCGAGATCGACGACGATGGCAGGCCGTACTGGATCTATCCGGTTATCGACTACACCGTGGGCCTGTTCGGCGGCGAAACGGTTTCGCGCGTTGTGCTGTGCGACGCAAGCTCCGGCGAATGCCAAGACTTGGCCATCGACGAGGTTCCCCAGTGGGTCGACCGCGCCTATCCCGCAGAGCTGCTTATCCAGCAGTACAACTGGAGCGGCTCCCTTTCCGGTGGCTGGATCAACTCTTGGCTGGGCCAGAGCGGCGTGAAGCAGACCACGCCCGGCACCGATGGCCAGCTCGGCTACAACTACATTGCCAAGGACGACGACGTTTGGGTGTACTCCGGCGTTACCTCCGCAACGGCCGACAACTCCATCATCGGCTTCGTGCTCATCAACCAGCGCACGGCTGAATCGAAGTTCTTCGCCGTCGCCGGCGCAACGGAGGAATCGGCCATGAGCTCGGCGGAAGGCCAGGTGCAGAACCTGAAGTACGAGGCAACCTTCCCGTTGCTCATCAATGTCGACAACCAGCCCACCTACTTCATGGCGCTCAAAGACAACGCGGGCCTGGTGAAGAAGTACGCGATGATCGACATCCAGCGTTACCAGAACGTTGCGGTGGGCGATACGCTCGAGGAAACCGAGAAGTCCTACAAGAAGCTGCTGCGCGCCAACGGCGTTGCGGTCGATGATGGCTCCAGCTCAACCAAGTCGGACAGCTCGGCCACGGGTACCATTTCGCTTATATCGCCAGTGGTGCTCGATGGCAACTCGCACTACTACGTGATGCTGAACGGCGACGACACCCTCTACGATTGCCCCATCGCAACGGTTACCGATATCGTTCGGTACAAGGAAGGCGATTCCATCACGCTGAACTTCTCTTCGGGCGGTGGCAACCTGGTTACTGTGGAATCTGTCGCAAGCGGCAGTTCCACGCAAGGCTCTTCGCAGGCAAGCGCATAGCCTTTCTGCTTCCAACCAAACAGGCCCTTCGGCAGCGAAATGCCGAAGGGCCTGTTCTTTTTCAGGGCGAGTTTTGCGCCCGGCATGACGCGGAAGCCCGCCGGCTTAAGGCACGCTGCTTCTGGCTTGCTTCGCGCGTGGAAAGCCCCTTGAACGCAGGCTGCCTCCCTGTTCCTGGTGGCGTTTTGCCCAAGGAACAGGGAGGCAGCTCATTGCAGCTCATTGCAGCTCATTGCAGCTCATTGCAGCTCATTGCAG
>CAVBST010000041.1:0-10409 GCA_963598325.1 uncultured Prevotella sp.
CTGCATCGAGGGAACAATAGAAGGCGTCGACGAGCAGGGGCGCATCCTGGTGAACAACGGCGCCAACGTGGTGCCCATGGCTTCCGGCGAGGTTCACATCACGGCTCTTGGATAGCCGCGTGCAGGCATGCGCAGTCGTGCTGCGGCTAGAAGATCAGCGACTTCAAGCCGATCAGCACAAGCACCACGCCGCCCACGATGGTGGCCTTGCTGCCCAGCGCATGGCCGAAGCGTTTGCCGATGAGCAGCGCAACCGTGCAGGTGAGCGCCGTGGTGATGCCGATAAGCGAAACCGCCAGCAGCATGTTCACTTCCAGTGCGGCAAAGCTCACGCCAACGGCCAGCGCATCGATGGAGGTGGCCACGGCCTGGAACAGCAGCACCGGAAGCGTAAGGGTGTTCTTCGCGGGTGCTTCCTCTTCGCTCTCATCCTCATGGAAGGCGTCCCAGATCATCTTCCCGCCGATGAAGCCCAAGATAACGAACGTGACGATGCCGGCGTATTGGGTGATTATCTCGCTTACCAGCTGGCCCAACAGGTAGCCTACAAGCGGCATTAGGAACTGGAACACGCCGAAGGCGATGGGCATGGATGCCTGGCGGACGCGGCTGAGCTTGGGGTAGGCGAAGGCGTTCGAGATGGTTACCGCGAATGCGTCCATCGAAAGCGCCAAGCCCAGCATGATTATCTCGGGGATTCCCATGAAGGTCCTTTCTTCTACACGGCTCCCCATTTTCCTCTTTTCCGGCATGCTGCGCGCTCTTATCGGGTATATAGGTTTTTAATTCAACAGAAGATGCATTTTGTATAGAGTGCAACACTCATGCAATCGCGGAATGTCACACTGGAATGCATTGTTTTAAGCAGCAATGGGCAAAAGCAGGAATAAGCGGCACGGCGAAAGGAAAGCACGTCATGGGCGAAGAGCTTCAAGGGCAGGAAGGCACGGAAAAGAAAGCCCAGTTCCAGAAGGGCTCTCTTAGGGAAGCCCAGGGCAACGCCCGCCCCGCGCCGCAGCGCGATTCGCGCACTGCCCGCATGGGGACCGATTCCATCCCGAAGCTCATCGCCGAGTTCGCCGTGCCCGCCATCGTGGGCATGCTCGTGAACGGTGCCTACAACGTTATCGACTCCATCTTCCTTGGCCAGGCCATGGGCGAGATAGGCCTTTCGGTTGCCACGGCTGCCATGCCGCTTATGACCATCTTCATGGCAGTGGGCATGCTCATCGGCAACGGCGGCAATGCGCTCGCGGCCCTGCGCTTGGGCGAGGGCAACCGCGATGCGGCCGAGAAGAGCCTGGGCAACACGGTGTGCCTGGGCATCATCATCGCGGCAATCGTGGCCGTTGTCGCCAGCATTCCCCCTTGTATGGAGGCGCTGCTCTCGCTTTCCAGCGTCACGCCCGAAATCCACGACTACACGTACAGCTTCGTGCGCATCATCAGCCTGGGCGTGATCTTCCAGATCATCGGCATGGGCGTGAACAACTTCATCCGCACGGCGGGCGCTCCCAACCGCGCGCTGCTCACTATGGTCATCGGCACGGTGGCCTGCGTGGTGCTGAACTTCCTGTTCGTTATCGTGCTGGGCTGGGGAGTGAACGGCAGCGCCTTGGCAACGGTGCTGGGCCAGGGTGTTTCCTGCCTTTCGGTTATCTGGTACTTCACACTTACCAAGGGCGTGGCCTTCAAGCTGTATCGGAAGAACCTCAAGCTGGAAGCCGAAGTGGTCGGCTTCATCTTCAGCCTGGGTGCCGCCAGCTTCATCCTGCAGATGGCCATGTCGGTTATCAACTTCCTGGTGAACTACCTGCTGGTGCTCTACGGCGGCCAAAGCCCGCTGGGCCCGGAAAACGCGCTGGCATCCATCGGCGTGGTGCAGCGTTGCGCCATGTTCTCGGTGCTGCCGCTTATCGGCACGGCGGTGGCCATCCAGCCGCTGCTGGGCTACAACTACGGCGCGGGCTTTATCCCGCGCGTGCGCAAGACGCTGTTGTGCGGCATTGCGGCGGCCACGGGCATTGCCACGGTGATGTGGGTGTTCGTTATGCTGCTGTCGGGCGACATCGTAAGCTTCTTCGGCATCCGCGACGATTCGCTGCGCGAGTTCACGGCCTTTGCGCTGAAGATCCAGCTGCTGGTGCTTCCGCTGGTGGGTATGCAGATCGTTACCTCGAACTACTTCCAGGCAACCGGCCAGCCCATGAAGAGCATCATCCTTTCGCTCACGCGCCAGGTGCTGTTCCTTATCCCGCTCTACATCGTGCTGCCACTTGTGTTGCCGGTGCTGGTCCCTGCGCTGAACAGCTTGGATGCCCTGTACTTCGCGGTTCCGTTTGCCGACATCCTGGCCGTTGCCACCACTGGCGGCTTCCTTTTCTTCGAGCTGCGACGTCTGAAGAAGCTCGAGCGCGGCGAGATCTCTGCCCGCTTCGGCAAATCCGCCAAGGCGTAGGCCTTCCCGCGGGCAGGGTGGCTGAGCCTTCGAGTGAGGCCAGCCTGAGTTGCCTGCCGGCCGGCGGTAGGCCTGACGGAAGCTTGTCGGGGGCAGGGCTTCCGGGCTTTCCGGTGAGGCCACCCGGGGCTTCCCGTTAAGGTGGTGGCGGGCTGCTGGAAGCTTGGCGCTTGTGCGTATTAAGAAGCAGCGAATTTTGCCCTTCCGTCCATTAACGCATGCCGGTGCGGCGCTATACTCCCCTCATTGCCGCATAGGGAATGCGGCAGCCGTACCGAATGGAAGGAAATCCCCATCATGTCGAAAGCAATGACGCAGCCTTCCGCTGCTCGTGCCCGCAACGTCGCGTTCTGCGGCCTGTCCATCGCCCTTATGGCAGTTGCTGCCTGGGTCACGGTGCCCTTTGGCCCGGTTCCCTTCACGTTGCAGACCCTTGCCGTGATGTTCGTGCTGTTCGCCCTCCCGCCGAAGCAGGCGCTTGCTGCCATCGGCGGCTACCTGGTGCTGGGCGCTATCGGCCTTCCGGTGTTCTCTTCCTTTAAGGGCGGCTTGGCTGCGCTGATGGGCCCCACGGGCGGTTTCATCGTGGGCTTCTTCGTTGCCGGCGTCATCGCCCTTTGCATCGATGCCCTGGTGAAGCGCACGCCGCTTTTCGCTTCCGAAAAGGAAACCTCGTTCTTCGGCGCCCATATGGCTGCAGGCCGCCTTGCCCGCAACCTGGTTATGGGCGTGGTGTTCTTGGCTGTGCTGTACGTGTTCGGCTGGGCTTGGCTCATGATTGCCGGCAACCTCAGCGCCGAGGCCGCTTTCGCTGCGGCGGTTGCCCCGTTCGTGCTTATCGACGTGCTGAAGATGATCGCCGCCGTGCTGATTGCCCAGGCGGTAAGCGCGGTAGTGAAATAGCGCTTCGCGTTAGCATGAGCCCAGGGCCCCAGTTTGCTTGAGGGCCGGGCTTGCGTTTGCGTGTTGAAGGCGGGTTGGACCTTTCACCAGGTCCAACCCGCCTTTTCTTTTTTTTCATAGGCACGGGCAGATTGTTCCGCTAAGGCTGGCTTGCTTGCGACGTGTGGAGGGGAGTTGCCGGTTTGGCTGCGTGCGCGACACCTAATCTGTTCGTGGCTTTTCTACACGGTTTGCGCTCGATTGTGTCCCAGAAGTTTTGGCGCAGCCGCGCAGCCAGCGCTTACTGCATGGCGGGGAAGGCCATCACGAACACCGCGCCGCCCTCGGGGGCGTTGAACGCGGTAACGCTGCCGTCGAAGCTTTCAGCTATCTCCTTCACAATGGCCAGGCCGAGCCCAGCGCCGCCGCTGTAGCGCGCACGGGAAAAGTCGCTGCGGAAGAAACGCTTGAACAAAAGCGACGGGTCGTCTTTGATGCCGCAGCCGTCGTCCTTCACGGCGGCAAACGCCTTGCCGTTCACGCCGGAGAGCATCACGGTAACGTGGCCGCCTTCATCCACATGGCGAATGGCGTTGTCTACCAGGTTGATGAGTGCCTGCTTCAAGCGGTCGGCGTTGCCCAGGATGTCGGGCGCGGCGCCTTCCACGGTAAGGGTGACGTCTTTGTCCTGCGCCAGGGGCTCCAGCATGTCCACCACGTCTTGGGCAACCGACCCGATGTCGATGCGCTTCAGCTCGGCGGCGGGCACGCCTTCCTTGGCATGCTGCAGCGCAAGCAGGTTGTTGGTGAGCTTCTTCAGGCGCTCCGATTCGCTCAGGATGATCTCGCAGAAATGCTCGCGCGTGCCCTGCGGCATGTCGGGGTCAAGCATCAGCTCGGCATTGCCGCTGATGGCGGTAAGGGGCGTGCGGAACTCGTGGGCAACATCGCTCACGAAGGAATCCTGCTGCTCTTGGATGCGGGAAAGCTCGGCGAGTTTGGCCTCGTAGGCGCGGTTCAGCTCTGCGAAGTCTTCGGCCAGGCGGTCGGCCTCGTAGACGCTGCCCGTTTCCTCGAACGCGATGGATTTGTCGCCCTGCCGGTAGGCCTTCACCTTGTGCACCAGCTCGGTAAGCGGCTGCGTCATGAAGTGGGCAATAAGCAGGCTCAGGAAATAGCAAAGGCAGCAGATGGGAACGATGTAGGCAACGATGTAGGGCGGGCACCCGAACACGAACACGGCTGCGGCGGCGGTAAGGATGGAAGCGAACAGCGCCAGCAGCGTGGTTAGAAACGAGATATGGGTGAACAGCCTCATTGAATCCCCTCGATGCGCGGTGTGGCCAGGCTGCAGCCCGGCCCGCGGCGGCTGCTACTTCTTGAAGCGGTAGCCGTAGCCGCGAACCGTTTCGACCAGCTTCGGGTCGTACCCGGCCGTCTCTATCTTATCGCGCAGGCGCTTGATGTGGGTGTCCACCGTCTTGGTTTCGGTGATGAACTCCCAGCCCCAGGCATCGCGCAGCAGGTCTTCGCGCGAAACCACTTTGCCGGCATTGCGCATAAGACAGCACAGCAGCTCGAATTCGCGCGGGGTAAGGTCGATGGGGCCCTTGTCGCCCTTGGCCACATGGGTGTCTTCGTTCAGGGTGATGCCGCTTGCCGTTACCTCGTTGGAAGGCGCGGCGGATTCCGCCCCCTGGCTGCGGCGCAGAAGGGCGCGGGTGCGGGCCAGCAGCTCGCGCACGCCGAAGGGCTTCGCCAGGTAGTCGTCGGCGCCCAGCTCAAGGCCAACCACCTTGTTCAGCTCCGTGTCGCGCGCGGAAAGGAACAGGATGGGGGTGCTCATCTTCGCGCGGATGCGGCGGCACAGCTCGTAGCCGTCGATGCCGGGCAGCATGATGTCCAATATGAACAGGTCGAAGTGCTCGGACTCGATCTTCTGCAGCGCATCTTCGCCATTGCCGGCCACCTCGGTTTGGTAGCCCTCTTTCTGCATGGCGTAGCTGACGAATTCGGTGATGGAAGGCTCGTCGTCGACGATAAGGATGCGTGCGGGTTGGTTTTCCATGTGCTCCACCTTCCATGTATTAAGGGCATGTTGCGGCAAAGGTTCGCCGCCTGCATTCGATGGTATGGTAGCATTCGCTCGAAGCGCGTATATGCGAAGGGATTGTTGGAAACATGTTACTTGCGATTGACGTGGGAAATACCCAAACCGTGCTGGGCGTCTACGACGGCGAGCGCCTGGTTCATATGTGGCGCGTGGCCACCAACGTGGACCACACCTCCGACGAGCTGCGCATCAAACTGCATGTGCTCCTGGGCGCCGAAGGCCTAAGCGAAAAGGAAATCGACGGCGCCATTTTGGCCTCGGTGGTTCCCGCGCTTACCCATAACTGGGAAAAGGTGTGCCTGCGCTCCTTCGGCGTGGAAGTAGTCGTGGTTTCCGCCGAAACGGTGGGGCACCTGGTGAATATGGACAAGGAAAAGTTCCGCGAGCTGGGCGCCGACCGCGTGGCCGATGCCGCAGCGGCGAAGAGCCTGTACGGCTCGCCGGTTATCGTGGTGGACTTCGGAACCGCCACCAACATCGAGATCATCGACAACACGGGCACCTTCGTGGGCGGCATCATCGCCCCCGGCGTGGAATCTTCCATGCGCTCGCTGCTTTCCCGCGCGGCGCTCCTTCGCTCGGTCGAGCTGGAAGATCCGGGCACGGCCATCGGCACCAACACGGCCGATGCGCTGAAGGTGGGCGTGGTCTACGGCGAGGCCGCCCGCGTGGACGGCTTGGTAGACCGCGTGTTCGAGCAGCTGGGCTACGAAGCCACCGTGGTGGCAACCGGCGGCCTGGCGCACCGCATAGCACCCGCATCGAAGCACATCACCGAAATCAACCTGGAACTCACCTTGCAGGGCCTGCGCATGATCTACGGTGAGATCACGAAGTAGAGCCGCGAGGAAAGCCCCGAAGCAAGAAGAGGAAGCGAGCAGTTATATGTTGAGCGATATCGAGATTGCACAGGCGGCAACGCCTGCCCCCATCGTGGAAGTAGCCCAGAAGGCCGGCATCAAGGAGGACTACCTTGAGTGCTACGGCAAGACGAAGGCCAAGGTAGACTACAACCTGCTGCGAAACGAGCAGCACACCCCCGGCAAGCTGGTGCTGGTAACGGCCATCAACCCCACCGCCGCGGGCGAGGGCAAGACCACTACCACCGTCGGCCTGGGCGATGCGCTTTCCCACTTGGGGAAGAACGTCGTTATCGCCCTGCGCGAGCCTTCCTTAGGGCCTGTGTTCGGCATCAAGGGCGGCGCTGCCGGCGGCGGGTACGCCCAGGTGGTTCCCATGGAGGAAATCAACCTGCACTTCACGGGCGACTTCCACGCAATCGGCGCTGCCAACAACCTGCTTGCCGCATTGCTCGACGCCCACATCCACAACGGCAATGAGCTGGGCATCGACGTGCGCCGCATCACCTGGAAGCGCGTGGTAGACATGAACGACCGTCAGCTGCGCAACATCGTATGCGGCCTGGGCGGCAAGGCCAACGGCGTGCCGCGTGAAGACGGCTTCGACATCACGGTTGCCTCCGAGGTCATGGCCATCTTCTGCCTGGCAACCTCCATCACCGACCTGAAGGAGCGCCTGGGCCGCATCGTGGTGGGCTATACCCGCGACGACAAGCCCGTTACCGCCCACGACCTGCACGCCGAAGGCGCCATGGCGGCCCTGCTGAAAGACGCACTGAAGCCGAACCTGGTGCAAACCCTGGAAGGCACCCCCGCGTTCGTCCACGGCGGCCCCTTCGCCAACATTGCGCACGGCTGCAACTCCATCATGGCCACCAACATGGGCCTTGCTCTGGGCGATTACTGCGTTACCGAGGCCGGCTTCGGTGCCGACCTGGGCGCAGAGAAGTTCCTGGACATCAAGTGCCGCCTTGCCGGCCTGAAGCCCGATGCGGTTGTGGTGGTTGCCACGGTTCGCGCGCTGAAGAACCACGGCGGCGTTGCCAAGGCCGACTTGAACGAGGAAAACCTGCAGGCGCTGGAAGCGGGCCTTCCCAACCTGCTGCAGCATGTGGAGAACATCACCAAGGTGTTCGGCCTGCCCTGCGTGGTTGCCATCAACGAGTTCCCCACCGACACCCAGGCGGAAATCGACCTGGTGCGCGCCAAGTGCAAGGAGCTGGGCGTGAACGTTGCGCTTTCCCAGGTTTGGGCAAAGGGCGGCGAAGGCGGCGTTGAGCTGGCCGAAGAGGTGCTGCGCCTGTGCGAGCAGCCCAGCGAGCTTCACTTCGCCTACGAAGACGAGGCGGGCCTTGCCCAGAAGATCGAGGCCATCGCCAAGCGCATCTACCATGCCGACGGCGTCGATTTCACCCCGGCTGCCAAGAAGGAGATCAAGCAGCTTGAGGGCCTGGGCTTCGACAACATGCCCGTGTGCATGGCCAAGACCCAGTACAGCTTCTCGGACGACAAGGACCTGCTGGGCGCACCGAGCGGCTTCCGCATCACGGTTCGTCAGGTGAAGGTTTCCGCCGGCGCCGGCTTCGTGGTTGCCCTTACCGGCAACGTCATGACCATGCCGGGCCTGGGCAAGAGCCCCGCGGCATTCAACATCGATGTGGACGAGACCGGCAAGATCTCCGGCTTGTTCTAACTGCTAACCTGTTCGAAAAACAAGGTTGCTACCATCGGGCTGGCGTATGCGCGCCAGCCCGTGTTTTAACAGATCGCAAGGAGCGGCATTGAGCGAATTGACTTTCATAGACGAGGTTTCTGCGGGAACCCCCACACCGGGCGGCGGCGCCGCGGCGGCCTACGTGGGTGCGTTGGGGTCTGCCCTGAACTCCATGGTGGGCAACCTCACGGTGGGGAAGAAGAGCTACGCCGACGTGGAAGACGACGTGAAGGCCTGCCTGGTTCAGCTTCAGGAAGTGCGCGACCAGCTCATAGACCTTATGGACCGCGATGCGCAGGCATTCGCCCCGCTGGCGGCTTCGTTCAAGATGCCCCGCGGCACCGAAGAGGAAAAGGAAGCCCGTCGCGTTGCCATGCAGGAGGCGCTGATCGATGCCATCGAGGTGCCGCTTGCCATCGTGAAGGCCTGCGCGCGCGTTGTCGAGCTTTCCGACTTCATGGCGCACCACGGCTCGAAGATGGCCCTTTCCGATGTTGCCACGGGCGTATCATTCGCCAAGGGCGCGTTGAAGGGCGCTGCCCTGAACATCTTCGTCAATGCCAAAATGCTCGAGGATCGCGCCCGTGCGAAGCGCTACACTGACGAAGCGGAGTGCCTCATCATCGAATGGGGCAAACGCGCCGACGACATCTACATTTTCGTGCTGGAGGGACTCAGATAAACATGACACGCGTACTGCATTCCAAACCCGTGACCGATGCCATTGCCGCCGACCTTGCCCATCGCGTCGAGCGCCTGCATATCCTGAGCATCGACCCGACTCTTGCCATCGTGCGCGTGGGTGCCCGCCCCGACGATCTCAGCTACGAGCGCACTGCCTGCAAGCGTGCAAAGGCGCTGGGGCTTTCCACCCGCGTGTTCGAGCTGCCCGAAACCGTTTCCCAGGAAAAGCTGCTGCTGCAGATCCGCCGCATCAACGCCGATTCCAACATCCACGGCTGCCTGGTGTTCCGCCCGCTGCCGGAAGGCATGGAAGACAAGCTGGTGTGCGATGAGCTTGCCATGCCCAAGGACGTCGATGGCGTTTCCACGGCTTCCCTGGGCGCCGTGTTCACCGATGCCAAGGAAGGCTTCGCGCCCTGCACGGCGGAGGCATGCGTGAAGGCGCTCGACTTCTACGAGATCCCCATCGAGGGCAAGCATGTTGTGGTGGTCGGCCGCAGCCTGGTGGTTGGCAAACCCGTTGCCATGCTGCTTCTGCGCCGCAACGCCAGCGTTACCATCTGCCATTCCCGCACCGCCGACCTGGCCAAGGTCATGCGCACTGCCGATATCGTTATCTGCGCAACCGGCCGTGCCCGCGCATTCGGTCCCGAGTGCTTCCGCGAAGGCCAGACCGTGCTGGACGTGGGCATCAACTTCGACAAGGACGGTAAGCTCTGCGGCGACGTCGACTTCGACGCGGTTGCGCCCATCGTCGACGCCATCACGCCGGTCCCCGGCGGCCTAGGCTCCGTTACCACTTCCGTCACCATGGAGCACACGGTTTCCGCGGCCGAGAAAACCATCCGCTAGGGCTTTTGCCTAGCTGGGTGAACATAGCGCGCACTTCTTCCGTAGCCGAAACGCAGCAGGTAGCCGCATCGCTTGCCGGGTTGGTTCGGCCCGGCGCGGCGGTTACGCTCGATGGCGATTTGGGTGCAGGAAAGACGCACTTCACCCAAGGGCTGGCGGCGGCATTGGGCATTGCCGTGCCGGTTACCAGCCCTACGTTCAACCTGATGGTTGCCTACGACGGCGGTCGTATCCCGCTGTACCATTTCGACCTGTACCGGCTGGAAGACCCTTGCCAGCTGGAAGACCTTGCCTTCTACGAAACGGTCGAAGGCGATGGGGTTTCCTGTATTGAATGGGCGTCCAGGTTTCCCGACGAAATGCCCGAAGACCGCCTAGAGGTTTTCATTGCCGTAGAAGGGGAAAGCGTGCGCTGCATCCGCGCCCGCGCATTCGGCCAAGCGCAAGCCCTGCTCGATGCCTGGGTTGCGGCGCTCTAAGCTGATTCTCGTTTGCGCACCTGTCCGCGCCGGGCGGGGCCCACGCAGCTCGTCGCCACCTTCGCTCGTTTCGGCTTCCGAGCAAGCGCGAAGGGGCGGCGCGGATAAACGGCTTGACGCATGGTTCGCCTCATCCCGGGATCGATGATCAAGTACCTGGGGCGCCGCCTTTGAAGGCGCTTGCTCGGAAGCCGTGCTGCGGAAAGGCTCCTCGCCGCGCAGGCCCCGCTCGGCGTTACAGCTTCGGAAACGCAGCGGCGTGGGTTGGGGCATCGCCCTGAGGGGTTCTCTGAGATCACTCCCTGAACGGTTCGCGAAGCGAACCTTCTTCCAATGCATGAAGCAGCGACCGCACGAGCGAAGCGAG
>CAVBST010000042.1:0-10035 GCA_963598325.1 uncultured Prevotella sp.
GCTGGGCTTTGCGGCCCGGCTTCCCTTTTTTCGTTTTGGCTTTGTTGGATCTGAGCCGACATGGGTGCGAGCTGCCCCTGCAAACCTTTGCGCCCTTCCAGCTTTTGATACGTTAGGCGGAGCTCTAAAGAATCAAGGGCTCACCCCCTGTGTGTCGGTCTTGGCCAAATAGAGCCTTCGTTTGCGGCGCTAAGCGCATCCGCTCCTGCCGACGGGCATCTTTAATGGGACACATTGGTGCTGGCGGTGGGTTTTCGCTTCGGCTAAGGCGCCCGGGTTCGGGGCTTTGATATACTCGAACAAGTCTTTTCCCCAACTCGAGAAACAGGTTTTCGCACCGGTGAAGTTCAGTATCCGAAATCTTATGGCCGGCCTGGTCATCATCATCGTTCTGGCGTTCGTGTTCCTTCGCGGCGACCAGATCAATGAGCTTGCGAAAACCATGGCTCAGGGCGCGGTTATCCCGTTGGTAATCGCCATCCTTACCCAGCTCTGCAAATACGTTTCCCAGAGCTTCGCCTACACGTTCTCGTTCAAGGCGGTAGGGGAAACCATGCGCCCGAAGAACACCTTGCCGCTGGTGTTCGGCACGTTCTTCCTTAACACGGTTATCCCTTCGCTGAATCTGGCGGGCACCACGTTGGTGGTAGACGATGCTCGTCGTCGCGGCATTTCCGCAGGTAAGGCCACTTCGGCAGCGCTGTTGATGCAGATCACGGTAGACTCGGCGTTCGCTACCATCATGATCATCGGCTTTGCCATCTTGGCGCTTACGGTGGGCATCTCTCCCATCTGGCTGATATTCGGGTTCGTGGTAATCCTGCTTGTGGGCGCCATGATCAGCATCATGGTTCTGGGCAACAAGAACCCCGAACTGGTAATCCGCATCCTCAACCCCATTTCGCGTTTCGTGAACAAGGTGCTGGTGCGCTTCCATAAGAACCCGCTAGACCCGTGGGTGGAAAAAACCGTGCATTCGTTCAGCAAGGCGGCAAAGCTCCTTGCCAAGAACCCCAAAACGGTGCTGAAGGCCTGGGGCTGCTCGCTTATCGCCAGCTGCTGCGAGCTTTCCGCGTTCTGCCTGGTTGGCTATGCGTTTGGTGTTGCGGTGCCCGAATCGCTGGTGTGCGGCTATGTGGTGGCAACGTTGTTCGCCATGATCTCGTTCACGCCGCAGGGTGTGGGCGTGGTAGAAGCCGCGGTAACCGTTGCCTTCACCGCCTTCGGCGCTTCGGCAACCGCTGGTATGGCCATCGGCCTGGTGTATCGCGGCATCGTGTTCTGGATGCCGTTCCTTATCGGCGCCATCCTTATCCAAACCACCAAGACTTTCCGCCCGAAGAAGGAAAAGAAGGAAAAGGTTCCCGATACCAACTTCAACCGCCAGCGCCGTAGGGAAGAGCTGGGCATCAAGGCTGCAAAGAACAAGAAGGAGCTCGACGATGCGCGCCCTGCCACGGCCGTTATGAGCGCCTTGGTCGATGACCCTGAAGGCGCTTGTGCAGAAGCCGATGGCGAATCTGCAGCCGGCCACGAAGCCGAGGCTGCCTCAAGCTGCGAAGTTGAGGCCAGCTCTGAATCCGGTTCCGACGCTCAGGCCGCTTCTGCTGTTGCCGCCGATGGTCAGGGTGCAGCAGGCGCCAGCCCCAAAGATCAGGCCTTTGCCGAAGCCGCCCCCGATGGTCGGCCTGCCGCAGACGGCAGCTCCGACGCCCAGACCGCGGCAGACGCTGCCCCCGACAGCAAGGCCAACCCTGTCGCAAGCTCTGATTCTTCGGGTGCCGAAACGGAAACGGCTGTCGAATCCCGCTAGCGCTGCGCGCCGCGCTTTCCTATCCTATCTAACAACCAGCAACCAACCTGCGCTCTGCAGGCTTGAAAGGATACCCAATGCCCAGCTTCATCCAGCATCTTGCCCACACCACGCGAAGCAACCGCCGTTTCCGCGAGAACTTCCCGGTAACCCCCAAGCTTATGGAGCAGTGGGTAGACAACACGCGCTACACCGCTAGCACCAAGAACCTTCAGCCGTTGAAGTACCACGTGGTGTCCGACCGCGAAGTTAACGCCCAGGTGTTCGAGACGCTTGCCTGGGCGGGCTACCTAACCGATTGGGACGGTCCCGAGCCGGGCGAGCGCCCCACTGGCTACATCGTTATGGCGGTGGATACCGACCTGTGCAGCCCCCAGGCCTGCCAGATCGATGTGGGCATCTGCGCGCAGACCATCATGCTGGCCGCTACCGAAGAAGGCTTCGGTGGCTGCATGATCATGTCGTTCAAGAAGGCCCAGCTCAAGCAGATACTCGATATGCCCGAAAACCTGGAGCCTGTCCTGGTTCTGGCCCTGGGACGCCCCATCGAGGACATCCGCGTGGTGGAAATGAAGGACGGCGACGTGAAGTACTACCGCGACGAGAGCAAGGTGCACTACGTGCCCAAGCGCTCGCTTGAAGAGATCTTGTTCTAGCCATGAAGAAATCCGAGGCCCTGAAAACGCTGGGACTTGCCGATGGTGCCACCGATGAAGAGGTGAAGAAGGCCCATCGCAAGCTGGTTATAGAGAACCATCCCGACAAGTTCGGTCAGGATGCGGCTGCCCGCGCACAGGCCGAGGAAAAGACCAAGCTCATCAACGAGGCGCGCGATGTGCTTCTGAACCGTTCGTGGGATCCGGAGTACAGCACGCAGGGCACGCCGTACGGGGCGCCTTTCTCGTACAACCCCTATACCGCAACGCACCCCGGCGCAGGCCAAGCTGGCCAAACCAACCCCTTCGAGGGCTGGCCGTTCGGCTCGGAAACGTTCGTCTGGACCAGTTGGGATGAAAACGGCAACAAGACCACGTACACCTCTACCGGCGGCAATCCGTTTGCGGGCGGCTTCAGCGGCTCGAACCCGTTCGCTTGGACCGACCCGTTCAAGGCGAGCGCTTCGGGCGGCTCCGGTGGGGCAGGGGCTTCGCCGTTTGGCTCGTCTTCCTTTGCGGAGGCTGTGTTCAACTCGTTCTTCCCCGAGCCGCCCACTGCCGAGCAGCTTCTGAAGGAAGCGAAGGCAGATCTCAAGCTCGATGCCGGGCTTATCGCGGTCAAGCTTGTTATCCTTGCGCTGTCGTTCCTGATCAGCGCCCCGGCCACGGGCCTGTACCTGTACACGCTCATCTCCATCGGGCAGGGCATCTGGAAGCGCCTGAGCTTCCTTTCGCTGATATTCCTGGTGCCCTTTGCCATGCTTGCGGTTATCTTCACCCCCAGCGGCGATGCGGCCATCGGCATCATTGCGCTTCTGGTTTTCGTCTGCGCAGTGGGCTTCGATATCTCGAACGTGGTGCGCCATACGAAGCGCATCCGCGAGCTGAAGAAGACCGCCGGGTAAGCACGGCCCGTTTTCCAGAGCTGGTTGCGCTATTCGCCTGTGCGCGCTGTTTTGACCCTGGCTCCTTGCTCGGCAATCTTCTTAGGCTTTCGACTACCAGCTCCATACTGGGCAGGTACTCGCCTTGGTACCCATCGGCTCCCGTTCACCCTTGCGTGCGATGCTATACTGAAGGGCATCGCTAAAAGCAAGCAGTGAAGGAGAGAACATGCCACGTCCCATGACCATGGCAGAGAAGATCCTCGCGGCACACGCGGGGCTCGAAGAAGTGGTTCCTGGCCAGCTGATCGAGTGCAACCTCGACCTGGTGCTTTCCAACGACGTTACCGCACCGGTGGCTATCAAGGAGTTCAAGAAGATCGGGGTTGAAAAGGTCTTCGACCCGACGAAGATCGCGCTCGTGCCCGACCATTACGTTCCCAACAAGGACATCAAGAGCGCCGAGCAGGCCAAGATGACGCGCGATTTCGCCCGCGAGCAGGGCATCACGCACTACTACGAGGTTGGCTGCATGGGCGTTGAGCATGCGCTTCTTCCCGAGCAGGGCGTTGTTGGCGCAGGCGACCTTATCATCGGTGCCGACAGCCACACCTGCACCTACGGTGCGCTGGGCGCATTTTCCACCGGCGTCGGCTCTACCGATGCCGCGGTGGGCTACGCCACCGGCAAGGCTTGGTTCAAGGTTCCCGAGAGCCTTCTGTTCAACATCGAGGGCGAGCTTCGCCCCGGCGTTACCGGCAAGGACATCATCCTGCACATCATCGGCATGATCGGCGTCGACGGCGCACTGTACCAGGCCATGGAGTTCCGCGGCAGTGCCATCGAGAGCCTGTGCATGGACGAGCGCCTTTCCATTTCCAACATGGCAATCGAGGCGGGCGGCAAGGCCGGCCTTATCCCGGTAGACGACGTTACGCGCGAGTACATGAACGGCCGCACCGAGCGCCCCTACACCGAGTACCACTCCGACCCCGATGCGGTCTATGCGAAGGTGTACAACATCGATGCGCAGGACATCGTTCCCACGGTGGCCTTCCCGCACCTGCCCTCCAACACCCGCCCCGCGTCCGAGGCGCGCGACATCGTTATTCAGCAGTCCGTTATCGGCTCCTGCACCAACGGCCGCATCGAGGACATGCGCCAGGCCGCTGCCGTGCTGAAGGGGCATAAGGTTCACAAGGACGTGCGTTGCATCATCATCCCGGCAACCCAGCAGGTGTACCGTCAGTGCATCCACGAGGGCCTGATGGACATCTTCCTGGATGCCAACTGCGCCGTGTCCACGCCCACCTGCGGCCCGTGCCTGGGCGGCTACATGGGCATCCTCGCGGCAGGCGAGCGCTCCATTGCCACCACCAACCGCAACTTCGTCGGCCGCATGGGCGACCCCACCAGCGAGGTATACCTTTCCTCGCCTTCCGTCGCTGCAGCCAGCGCGGTTCTGGGCCACATCGGCTTGCCCGAAGATCTTGATTAATTAGGAGAAGCGAATGCAATATCAGGGAACTGTTCATCGCTACGGCCGCGACATCGACACCGACGTCATCATCCCGGCACGTTACCTCACCACCTCCGAGCCAACTGAACTTGCCAAGCATTGCCTGGAAGACTTGGACGTGAACTTCGTGAACAAGGTCAAGCAGGGCGACATCATCGTGGCGGAAGAGAACTTCGGCTGCGGTTCTTCGCGCGAGCATGCGCCTATCGCCATCAAGGCCGCCGGTGTGGACGCCGTCATCGCCAAGAGCTTCGCGCGCATCTTCTACCGCAACTCCATCAACACCGGCCTTGCCATTTTGGAGTGCCCCGAAGCGGTTGACGCCATCAAGGACGGCGACACCGTAAGCGTCGATACCGCTACCGGTACCATCACCGACGTCACCACGGGCGAAACCTTCACGGCTCAGGCCTTCCCGCCGTTCATCGCCGACATCATCGAGCAGGGCGGCCTTATCAACCGCACCCGCCACGTGCTGGGCATCGAATAATACGGCGGCTTTAGCTGCTTGAACCCGCCAGGGATCAAGGGGCGGCGATGCGGCATTGGCATGCAAGCGGGCATGCCGTGCTGCTTCGGCGCTTCTTTCCTTGGCGGGTTTTTCTATGCTGCGGTATAGTCGTTTGCGAACGATTTTCATCTGAAAGAGGATTTCACTATGACGAAGAGCTATAAGATCTGCACGCTGCCGGGCGATGGCATCGGCCCCGAGATCATGGCGGAGGGCGTGAAGGTCCTGAACGCTGTGGGCAAGAAGTACGATGTCGAGTTCACCTGCGAAGATGCGCTTATCGGCGGTTGCGCCATCGATGCCACCGGCGAAGCGCTGCCCCAGGCTACGCTCGATGTGGCCAACGCTTCCGATGCGGTTCTGCTTGCTGCCGTTGGCGGCCCGAAGTGGGACAGCACCGACCCGAACGCACCGCGCCCCGAGCAGGGCTTGCTGGGCATCCGCAAGGCGCTGGGCCTGTACACCAACCTGCGCCCGGTTCAGATCTTCCCGGCCCTGGCTGGCGCTTCCACGCTGAAGCCCGAGGTCATCGATGGGGTAGACCTGGTTATCGTGCGCGAGCTTACCGGTGGTTTGTACTTCGGCAAGCGCGAGCGCTTCTACGATGAGGAAGGTGCTGGCGCCAACGGTGGCAAGGGCCAGCGCGCTTACGACATGCTGGAGTACCGCGAGTACGAGGTCGAGCGCATCGCCCGCCAGGCATTCGAGGCCGCGCGCAAGCGCCGCGGCAAGGTTACCAGCGTAGACAAGCGCAACGTTCTTGAGACCTCCCGCATGTGGCGAGAGATCGTGCATCGCGTGCACGACGAGGAGTACCCCGAGGTAGAGCTGGAAGACCTGCTGGTAGACAACACCGCCATGCAGCTTATCAACCGTCCTGCCGACTTCGACGTCGTGGTTACCGAGAACATGTTCGGCGACATCCTCTCCGATGAAGCGGCGCAGATCACCGGTTCGCTGGGCATGCTGGCCTCCGCTTCGCTGGGCGACGGCGTGGCCCTCTACGAGCCCAGCCACGGCAGCGCTCCCGACATTGCCGGTCAGGGCATTGCCAACCCGCTGGCCCAGATCATGTCGGTAGGCATGATGCTGCGCTACAGCTTCGACATGGGCGAAGCCGCCGACGATATCCAGAACGCCATCACCGCTGTGCTCGACGCCGGCTGGCGCACGGGCGACTTGAAGGATGCCTCCACTCCCGCCGACAAGGTTGTTGGCACGGTGGAAATGGGCAACCTGGTAGTGGCCAATCTGTAACGCATGCCTGTTGCGGCGGGAAGGGGCAACCCCTCTTTCCGCCGTTTTGTTGTCCCGGTGCAAATAAGGCTCAAGCCCTTATTTCCGGGACAGTGGGGGTATACTAGGCAAGTTAAACCACCGGCTAATTCGCGAAAGAGAGCAAAGCAGAGCATATGGCAACGAAGGCACCCGAGGGAACGTTCGACCTGCTTCCCGATGACGTGCGGTTTTGGGACCATTTCCGCCAAACCGCGTTCAAGATCTTCGGGCGATGCGGCTACCAGCCCATCGAAACCCCGCTGTTCGAGCAGACCGACCTGTTCGTGCGCGGCATCGGCCAATCCACCGATGTGGTGTCCAAGGAAATGTTCACGGTTGTTTCCGGCGGCAACTTGGAAAAGCTCCTTGCTGGCGAATCGCTGAAATCCAAGAGCCGTCTTTCCCTGCGTCCCGAAGGCACGGCCGGCACCGTTCGCGCGGTTGTGCAGCACGACCTGGTTCCCCAGGGCGGCGCACCGGCAAAGTTGATGTACGCCGGCCCGATGTTCCGCGCGGAGCGCCCGCAGAAGGGCCGTTTGCGCCAGTTTCGCCAGGTAGGCGTTGAATCCCTGGGCGCCGACGAGCCCACGGTAGATGCAGAGGCCATCGTTATGCTCATGCGCTTCTACGAGGAAATCGGCATCCCCGCTTCCGAGACGCGTCTGCTGCTTAACTCCATGGGCTGCGAGAAGTGCCGCCCGGCGTACCGCGATTTGGTGCGCGATTTCATCCATAGCCACTCCGATGAGCTGTGCGAGGAATGCAATCACCGTGCCGACCTGAACCCCCTTCGCGCGTTCGACTGCAAGAACGAGGCCTGCGGCGCCGTGATGGAAGGCGCGCCGAAGATCACCGACCACCTGTGCGCCGACTGCCGGCAGCATTACGAAGCCGTGAAGGGCTATCTTGATGCTGCGGGGATCTCTTACGTAGAGGATTGGCGCTTGGTTCGCGGGCTGGATTACTACACCCGCACCGTGTTCGAGATCCAGGTTGATACCGGCATGGGCAGCCAGAACGCCATCGGCGGCGGTGGCCGCTACGACAAGCTGTGCAAGGAAGTGGGCGGCCGCGATACCCCTGGCCTGGGCTTCGCGCTTGGCTACGAGCGTTGCGTTTTGGCGCTGGAGGCGCTGGGCAAGAAAACCGCGCAGGCCGCAGTTCCTGCCGCCTTCATCGCCAGTGTCGATGATTCTACGCGCGGTGTTGCGTTCAACTTGGCGCAGCAGCTTCGCGCAGAAGGCCTGTATGTCGAGGTGGACCATCAGAAGCGCAGCCTGAAGAGCCAGTTCAAGCTGGCCGACAAGCTGGGCGCCCGCCGCGTGGTGGTCTTGGGCCCCGATGAGGTTGCCCAGGGTGTTGCCAAGGTGCGCAATATGGAAACCCACGATGAGCACGAGGTTTCGCTAAGCGAAGTTGCCCAAGCGCTTCGCCAGGAATAGCTATGACGCGCCCGCCTGGGCGCTTGATGTATAAGACGGTTTGGCTGCCCCGGCGGCCTGGAACAATAGAAAAAGAGGAGCAAGCACTACCATGACCGATTACTTGAACGAGTACTGCATGCACTCCCACACCTGTGGGCAGCTGCGCCGCAGCGACGTCGATGCCGAGGTTACCCTGACGGGTTGGGTATGGCACAACCGCGATCATGGCGGTTTGATCTTCGTCGACCTGCGCGACCGCGATGGCTACACCCAGGTTGTGGTAGACCCCGATTGCGTTTCTGCCGATGAGTTCCATGTTGCCGAGCATCTTGGCCGCGAGTACGCGCTGGAGGTTTCCGGCAAGGTTCGCGCCCGTATGGAAGATGCTGTGAACCCCAACATGGCAACCGGCGAGATCGAGGTGCTGGCCAGCTCCGTTAAGGTTCTGAACACTTCGGTTACCCCGCCGTTTTCCATCGAAGACGGCATCGAAACCGACGAGACCACCCGTATGAAGTGGCGCTACCTTGACCTTCGCCGCCCCGAGATGTACGCGAACCTGAAGCTTCGCCATGTGGTGGCCCAGGCCATGCGCTCTGCCCTGAACAAGCGCGGCTTCCTTGAGGTGGAAACCCCCATTCTGGCCAACTCCACCCCCGAAGGCGCCCGCGACTACATCGTTCCCTCCCGTCCGAATCCGGGCAAGTTCTACGCTCTGCCTCAGAGCCCTCAGCAGTTCAAGCAGATGCTGATGGTGGGCGGCGTTGAGCGCTACTACCAGATTGCCCGCTGTTTCCGCGACGAGGACTTGCGTGCCGACCGTCAGCCCGAGTTCACCCAGGTCGACATCGAGATGTCGTTCGTCAAGGAAAACGACGTCATCGATATGATGGAAGGCGTGTTCCAGGAAGTTCTGCAAGCTGCCGGCGTTGAACATGAGTTCCCGCTGCAGCGCATGCCCTGGAAAGAGGCCATGGACCGCTTCGGTTGCGACCGCCCCGACATCCGCTTCGGCATGGAGCTCGTTGAGCTTACCGAAATCGTGCGCGGCTGCGGCTTTGGCGTGTTCAGCAAGGCGGTAGAGGCTGGCAACATCGTGAAGGCCATCAACTGCAAGGGTGCAGGCGACTGGAGCCGTGGCGAGATCGAGAAGCTGGGCAACATTGCTTCCGAGAACGGCGCGAAGGGCATGGCTTGGATTGCCTACACCACCGATGGCAAGGAGAAGAGCCCCATCATCAAGTTCCTGGGCGATGAGGTTCATGCCAAGATCAAGGAGGCCATGGGCGTAGAGGCTGGCGACCTGGTTCTGTTCGCTGCCGATACCTTCGATGTGGCCAACGCGGTGCTTTCCGCCCTTCGCCTGCATATGGCCGAAGCGCTTGATATCCCGCGCGAGGGCCACAAGCTGCTTTGGGTCGTCGACTTCCCGATGTTCAAGCTCGACGAGGAAACCGGTAAGTACGCTGCCGAGCATCATCCGTTCACGATGATCCCCGAGGCCGACTGGGACAAGATCGAGTCCGACCCGCTGGCATGCGGCAGCTACAGCTACGATATCGTCATGGACGGCTTCGAGGCCGGCGGCGGTTCCATCCGTATCCACAACGCAGAGCTGCAGAAGCGCGTTCTTGCCCGCTGCGGCGTTGATGACGAGGATATGGAAGTGAAGTTCGGCCACCTTATCCATGCGCTCGAGCTGGGTGCTCCGCCTCACGGCGGCATCGCCATCGGCCTTGACCGCCTGGTAATGCTTCTGGCCGGCAAGCAGTCCATCCGCGACGTTATCGCCTTCCCGAAGACCAGCTCCGCATCCGACCCGATGACGGGTGCCCCGAATGCGGTTACGGCGAAGCAGTTAAAAGAAGTAGCGTTGAGAACGCTTTAAGCGCGATGACGCTGCGCGCCATTCTGGCGGCACAGGGAAACCTCAAAGGGCGAGGCATGGCA
>CAVBST010000043.1:0-9946 GCA_963598325.1 uncultured Prevotella sp.
TGTTCGATTCGCGAAGCGAATCTCCTTCAAATGCATGAAGCAGTGCAGCGCATGCAGATGGGCCCGCCTAAGCGGGCCCATCAAACAGCGGAACGGGAATCCCCGAAGGGATGATGCCCCAACCCGCGGCGCGGATAGGAGGGTTAGCTCTTCCGCAAACGCAAAGGAGGTCGATGCCCTCAGCGGGCACCGACCTCCTTTTTCATCCAATCGTAAGGCAGCGACTGCGGCGCTGTTCTTAGTGGGCGCTACTTGAAGTAGTCCACGCCGCCTTCGAACAGGGGTTGGTACAGATCGCCGGGGACGTTCTGGTACAGGCCGTTGCCGCTGCGCTCGGTGTGGCCCATCTTGCCCAACACGCGGCCGTCGGGGCTGGTAATGCCCTCGATCGCCATGACGGAGCCGTTGGGGTTCACCGACCAGTCCATGGAAGGCTTGCCTTGCTCGTCCACATACTGCGTGGCAATCTGGCCCGCTGCCGCCAACTGCGCTACCGTTTCGGGGCTTGCAACAAAGCGGCCTTCGCCGTGGCTGATGGCAACAGTGTGCACATCGCCCACGTTGCAATGGGAAAGCCAAGGCGAAAGGCTGGAGGCAATGCGCGTACGTACCAAGCCGCTCTGATGGCGGCCCACCGTGTTGAAGGTGAGTGTGGGTGCGTCGGCAGTTGCCGGAACGATATCGCCATAGGGAACCAGGCCCAACTTGATAAGCGCCTGGAAGCCGTTGCAGATGCCCAGCATCAAGCCGTCGCGCTTCTGCAGCAGCTCGCGAACCGCCTCGGTAACCTCGGGTGCGCGGAAGAACGCCGTGATGAACTTCGCGGAGCCGTCGGGCTCGTCGCCGCCGCTGAAGCCGCCGGGCAGCATGACTATCTGGCTTTCCTTGATGGCCTTCACCAGCGCGGCCGTGCTTTCGGCAACCGCCGCAGGGGTAAGGTTGTTCACCACCAGAACGTGCGGGTCGGCGCCGACGCGCTTGAAGGCGCGGGCTGTATCGTACTCGCAGTTCGTGCCGGGGAACACAGGGATGACCACGCGGGGCTTGGCGAACGATTCGCCGCACACCAGGGGAAGCTTCTCTGACCAGGAAACGGCTTCCACCGCTTCGCCCTTCTGGCGATATGGGAACACGGACTCGATACCGCCCTCCCAAGCTTCCTGCAGTTGCGCCAGATCGATGGTCTCGCCGCAAGCGGAAAGCTGGTAGGCCTCGGTGGTTTCGCCGATAACGGAAACGGCCACCTCGCCGTTGCCCTGGGGCAGCTCGGCACCTTCGGCAAGTTCCACGATGAAGCTGCCGTAGGCCAGGCTGAACAGGTCGTCCGCCTCAACGTCTTCAGCAAGGGAAACGCCGATGCCGTTGCCCACGCACATCTTGAACAGGGCCTCTGCGGCGCAGCCGTAGCCCGGCGTGGAGGCCGCAGCAACCGCGCCTTCGCCGATCAGGCGCTCCATCAGGCTGAACGCAGCATCCATGCCCTCGGCTTCGGGCACCAGGGCATCTTCGTCGTAGAAGGCAGGCGCGATGCGCACCACGCGGGAGCCGGCGCGCTTGAATTCCGGCGAGACCACGCGGTCGATGGATCCGGTGGAAACCGCGAAGCTGATGAGCGTCGGCGGAACGTGCAGCTCGTGCTGGCCTTCCTCGAAGCTGCCCGACATGGAATCCTTGCCGCCGATGGCGCCGATCTTCAGGTCTACCTGGGCCATCAAGGCGCCCAGCACCGATGCGGTGGGCTTACCCCAACGCTCGGGGACATCGCGCAGGCGCTCGAAGTACTCCTGCAGGGAAAGATAGGCGGCTTCGCGGGTGAAACCGGTTGCCACCAGGCGGGCAACGCTTTCCACTACCGCAAGGTATGCGCCCTTGAACTGGTTCTTCTCGGAAAGGTACGGGTTGAAGCCCCATGCCATGGCGCTTGCTGTGGTGGTTTCGCCATCGACCGGGAATTTCGCCACCATGGCCTGCGCGGGCGTGAGCTGGCGCTTGCCACCGAAGGGCATGAGCACCGTTGCCGCACCGATGGTGGAATCGAAGCGCTCGCCCAAGCCCTTGTTGGAGGCAACATTCAAATCGGTTACCAGCGAGGTCATGCGCTCGGAAAGCGCGGCGCCCGCCCATTCGGGCTGGTAGCTCTCCGCTTCCTGCACATGAACGCCCTGGTACTTGGGGGCGCCGTTGGTATCCAGGAACGCGCGGCTGATGTCCACGATGGCGCTGCCGTTCCATTCCATGCGAAGACGCGGCTCCTCGGTTACCGTGGCAACCACGGTGGCCTCGAGGTTTTCCTCGTGCGCATAGCCGATGAACTCTTCCACGTCTTCAGCAGCCAAGGCAACGCTCATGCGCTCCTGGCTCTCGGAGATGGCAAGCTCGGTGCCGTCGAGGCCGTCGTACTTCTTCGGAACCGCGTTCAAGTCGATGAGCAGGCCGTCGCACAGCTCGCCGATGGAAACGGAAACACCGCCGGCGCCGAAGTCGTTGCAGCGCTTGATAAGGCGGCATGCCTCGCCGCGGCGGAACAGGCGCTGGATCTTGCGCTCGACCGGAGCGTTGCCCTTCTGCACCTCGGCGCCCGACTTCTCCACGCTTTCCACGTTCTGCGTCTTGGAGGAACCGGTGGCGCCGCCGATGCCGTCACGGCCGGTGCGGCCGCCCAACAGCACGATCTTGTCGCCCGGGGCAGGCTCTTCGCGGCGTACATGGCTGGCCGGGGTAGCGCCCACCACGGCGCCCACTTCCATGCGCTTGGCCACATAGCCCGGGTGGTACAGCTCGTTCACCTGGCCGGTTGCCAGGCCGATCTGGTTGCCATAGCTGGAATAGCCGGCAGCGGCGGTGGTTACCAGCTTGCGCTGGGGCAGCTTGCCGGGAAGCGTTTCGGAAACGGGAACCGTGGGGTCGCCCGCGCCGGTAACGCGCATGGCCTGGTACACGTAGCTGCGGCCCGAAAGGGGGTCGCGGATGGCGCCGCCCACACACGTTGCCGCGCCGCCGAACGGCTCGATCTCGGTGGGATGGTTGTGCGTCTCGTTCTTGAACAGGAACAGCCAATCCTGTTCTTCGCCATCAACGTCGACCTTGCACTTCACGGTGCAGGCGTTCACTTCCTCCGATTCGTCCAAGCCGGCAAGGCCGCCGTGTGCGCGCAAGTACTTGGCGCCGATAGTGCCCATGTCCATCAGGCACACGGGCTTGTGCTCACGCCCCAGCTCGGAGCGCATGGAAAGGTACTTCTCGAATGCGAGCTTCACCGTTTCGTCGTCGATGACAACGTCGGTGAGCTCGGTGCCGAAGGTGGTGTGGCGGCAGTGGTCGGACCAGTAGGTATCCACCACGCGCACCTCGGTGATGGTGGGGTTGCGGCCGATTTCCTTGAAGTGCGCCTGGAAGAACTCGATGTCGGCCTGATCCATGGCAAGGCCGCGCTCGGCGCGGAACTGCGCCAGCCCTTCGGGGCTAAGCTCGGTGAAGCCCTCCACCACTTCCACGGGCTGGGGCTCGGGAGCCTTCACTTCGAGCGTTTGGCGCTGGGCAAGGGAAGCCTCGCGCGATTCAACGGGGTTGATTACGTAGCGTTTGATGGCGGCAAGGGCGGAATCGGAGATCTGGCCTTCCAGCACGTACACCTTGGCGTACTGCACGGTGGGGCGCTCGCCCTGGCTGATAAGCTGGATGCACTCAGAGGCAGAATCGGCGCGCTGGTCGAACTGGCCCGGCAGCGCCTCTACCGCGAACACGCTGGTTCCCGCAGGGGCAGCAACCGCGCCATCGGCAGAGATGCTCACGCCTTCAACCGGGAACTCGCGCGAAGCAACGTCTACCTGGGGTTCGCTGAAAACCGTGGGGATGCACTGCTCGAACAGGTCTTCGGCAATGCCCTCGACATCGTATCTGTTAACGATGCGCAAGGTTGCCTGCTGCGGAAGGCCTTCCGCCACAACCGTGCGCAGCTCATGCAGAAGCTGCTGGGCCTCCACATCGAAACCGGGCTTCTTCTCAACATAAATGCGAGAAACCATGGATCCTACCCTTCTGTGTTCGGTGGGTTTTATGACCGTTCCAGCCGGCGAAGAAGCACCTTCGCGCCGAATAGAACAGTTGCCACCATGATACACGCAAGCGCCCCTTGCCGCCGCGGGGGAACGGGCAAAACCGCACGCTATAATCGCACCCATGGAACAGGCGCTCTTCGACATACTCAAGCAGCTGGAAACCTGCGAGCAGCTGGGCGAACGCGAGCTTACCCAGGTGATCAACCGCAACAATAAACGCCTGCTTGAACAGGCAAAACGCAACAGCAACACAAACCAGTGCCAAGGGCACGCCGACACACGCCCGCTTTCGAAGCGCCGCCTTATGGCCTATTACCTTGATGTAAGGCAGAACCAGCCCAAGCGCTGGGCCGCCTGGGGGCTTGGCCCCGAACAGCAGCGCCGTTTGGAGCGCACCCTGCAGATGAAGCCCCGCCGCACCGCTTCGGGCGTGGCAACCATCACCGTGCTCACCAAGCCATGGAAGTGCGGCAGCGAATGCCTGTACTGCCCCAACGACCTGCGCATGCCGAAGAGCTACCTGGCCGACGAGCCTGCCTGCCAGCGGGCCGAGCGCTGCTGCTTCGACCCATACTTGCAGGTGCAGGCCCGCCTGAAGGCCCTTACCGAAATGGGGCACATAACCGACAAGGTGGAGCTCATCGTTCTGGGCGGCACCTGGAGCGACTACCCCGTGGAGTACCAGATATGGTTTGTCCGCGAGCTGTTCCGCGCCCTGAACGAGGGCATGTCGGGCCAAGCCAACGTAGCGGGCATCCGTCAGCGCTACCAACAAGCCGGGATATCCAGCGACCCAGCAGAGCTTGCCGCACAGGCAGGATCCGCGCAAGGCCAGGTGAACCAGAGGGCATGCTCCTACAACCAGGCCTTCGACCGCTTCTACGGCTCGCACCCCGGATGGCAGGAAGCAGCCGGCTGGCAAAGCGCTGCCTGGGAGCAGCTCGAAGCAGAGCACCACGCCAACGAGCAAGCCACCCACCGCGTGGTGGGCCTGGTGGTGGAAACGCGCCCCGAGCGCATCACGGCCGGCCACCTTCTTACCCTGCGGCACCTGGGCTGCACCAAGGTGCAGATGGGAATCCAAAGCTTGGATGCGCGCGTCCGCCTAGCGAACAACCGCCACACCACGAACGCCCAGATACAGCGCGCCTTCGAGCTGCTGCGCCTGTTCGGATTCAAGTCGCACGTGCACGCCATGGTGAACCTGCTGGGCTCCACCCCCGAAGCCGACAAGGAAGACTACCTGCGCCTGGCAACCGATAGGGCCTTCCAGCCCGACGAGGTGAAGCTCTACCCTTGCGTGCTGGTTGAGGGAACGGGGCTCTGCAGCCATTACGCCGACGGCTCGTGGCGCCCCTACAGCGAAAGCGAGCTGGTGGATGTGCTGGTGGCAGACACCTGCGCCACCCCGCGGTTCTGCCGCATATCGCGCATGATCCGCGACATCTGCGCGCCCGACATCGTGGCGGGCAACAAGAAGGTGAACCTTCGACAGATGGTGGAATCGCACATCGACGACCAGGGGCTTGCCACGTCCGAGATCCGACACCGGGAAGTGAGCCTGGCGGATGTGAGCGCCGGCGAGCTTGAGCTGCATATAACCCCGTATGAGACCACGGCAACCAGCGAGCGCTTCCTGGAATGGGTTACCCCCGAAGGGAAGATCGCCGGGTTCCTGCGGCTTTCACTGCCGAAGCAGCAGGCTATGGCCGCGATGCTAGACGAGCTTAGCGCTGGAGCCGCCGCACCCGAAGAGCCGAACCGGCAAGGCACCACAGCAACCGCGCCGGTCACGGCCCCTGCACCCGGCGAACCGGCCACAGCCCCCGCGCCCGCCGAAACGCCCGAAATCCCCGCAGCCACCACGCCCCTTTCCCTTGGCGAGGCGATGATCCGCGAGGTACACGTATACGGGCGCGTCGAGCGCCTTGCACACGAGGGCAAGAACAACGCTCAACATCGCGGCCTGGGAACCCAGCTGGTGAACCGCGCCTGCGAACTGGCGGCAGAAGCCGGATACCAGCGTATCAACGTCATAAGCGCCGTGGGAACCCGCGGCTACTACCGGAAACTCGGATTCTATGACAATGGCCTGTATCAACAGCGCAACCTGGGCTAGTTGCCGTACCATTGCTTGCGAAAGATACCTTTGGCGAACTTACCTTCACGCCCGCGCACCCAAGGAGCACGCACATGGCAACCGCATACGAATCCCGCGACCAGATAGAAGAGAGATACCGCTGGGACCTTTCCAGCATCTTCGCAGATGACGCCGCGTTCGAGGCCGCACTGGAGGCAGCAAAGGAGCTTCCTGCGCAGTTCGCCGCCTACCAGGGCAAAATCAGCCAGTCCGCCGCCGACTTGCTGGCCTACCTGAAACTTGACGACCAGGCCGACTTGGCCCTTACCAAGCTGGTGAACTACGCCGAGCGCAAGAGCGACGAAGACACCCGCCAGTCGCGCTACCAAGACTATTCCAGCCAGGTTATGACGCTGTGGGTTTCCCTTTCCAGCGCCTGCGCCTGGTTCACTTCCGAGCTGCTCTCGCTTTCCGAAGAACAGATGGAGGCGTTCTATGCCGCCGAGCCCGGCCTTGAGGTGTACCGCCGCTGCCTGGACGTCATCTTCCAGCGGCGCGCGCACGTGCTCTCCCCCGCCGAAGAGAAGCTGCTGGCCGCGGCGGGCGACATGGCCAACCAGCCCGACAACATCTTCAGCCTGCTGAACGATGCCGACCTCACCTTCCCCGACGCAACCGACGCTCAGGGCAAAAAGCACCCGGTAACGCATGGCAGCTACGTCCCGCTGATGATGTCCACCGACCGCACGCTGCGTGAATCCGCCTACGAAAGCCTGTACTCCACCTATCACCAGTTCCGCAACACCTTTGCTGCAACGCTGGGAGCGCAGAACAAGCAGCTGAAGTTCTTCGCCGACGCGCGCCGCTACGATTCCGCGCTGGAGGCGGCGCTTTCAGGCAACGAGGTTCCCACCGAGGTGTACACCAACCTCATCGAAACCGTGCACAGCAACATGTCCGCCATGTACCGCTACGTTGCCCTGCGCAAGGAAATGCTCGGCGTTGACCAGCTGAAGTTCTCGGATCTGTACGTGCCCATCGTGGACGAATGCGACCTCACGTTCACCTACGAGGAAGCCTGCGACATCATATTGAAGGCGCTCGAGCCCATGGGCGAAGACTACCTGGCCCTGGTGCGCAAAGGCCTTTCCGAGCGCTGGGTAGACGTGTACGAGACCCCCGGCAAGCGCAGCGGAGCGTATTCCGCCGGCGGCTTCGGCATGCATCCCGTGATACTGATGAACTTCCAGGGCAAGCTCGACGACGTATTCACCCTCATCCACGAGATGGGGCATTCCATCCATACGTACCTTTCGTGCGCCAACCAGCCTGTTTGCTATTCCGATTACGTCATCTTCGTGGCCGAGGTGGCATCCACCTGCAACGAGGCCCTGCTTACCCGCTACTTCCTGGAGCACGCGAAGAACGAGCGCGAGCGCGCCTACTTCCTGAACCACTTCCTGGAGCAGTTCCGCGCCACGCTGTACCGCCAAACCATGTTCGCCGAGTTCGAGCTGAAGGTGAGCCAGCTGGTTGCCACCGGCGCCGGCGTTACCGCCGATGCGCTGTGCGGCATTTACAAGGATCTGAACCGCCTGTACTTCGGCGACGGGATCGAACTCGACGACCGCATAGCCCTGGAGTGGGCCCGCATCCCGCACTTCTACTACCGCTTCTACGTGTATCAGTACGCCACCGGCTTCGCCGCCGCCATTGCCCTTTCGCGACGCATCGTTGAGCTGGGTGAACAGGGGCGCGAAGACTACCTGGGCTTCTTGAAGGGCGGCAGCAGCAAGCCCCCCATCGAGCTTCTGCGCGGCGCCGGCGTGGACATGCTCAGCCCCAAGCCCGTCAAAGATGCCCTTGCGCAGTTCAGCGAGCTGGTGGACGAAATGGCCGAGACCTGCCGCAAGCTGAAGGCCAGCGAGCCTGCCGAATAGGACCAGAGCATGGACAACGCAACCCTGGGCACGCTTATCGCGCTCTGCGTGCCCTTAGCCGTCATGCCACCGGCAAGCCAGACCCCCTACGGCTTCGCGTCAACGCCCCGGATGTTGCGCTAGGCTAGCGCCCCAGCTCAAGCGACAGATCGATAACCTTGTCTATGTTGCGCTGGATATGCTTTGCCGCCAATTCCACGAATTCTTCCGTTAGATCCTCGTTCTGCGAAAGCGCTTCGCACACATCGTCGGTGAAGCCATCCAGTTTCTCGGCATCGAACCAATCGAGGCTTTCCACCAAAGCAAGCTGGCTGTAGGGGTTTTCCCTGAACGGATGGCTGTCATAGAAATAGCGTTTGGTACGCAGTTGCGCCAATGTGGCGCGGGCAAAGAAGGCACACCCGGAATCGTACAGAGGCGCACAGCCCGTTACCTGCAGCGACTCCACCTCCCGGATAAGCCCGAAATTGAACAGGTGCCTGTCGTCGTTCGCCATCAAATAGTCGCACACGATCATCTTGTCGATGCTTTGGCGCAGGTTGCGGCCGGCAAGCTCTGACGCTTGGCGCACATACTGTTCGTACAGCCCGGCATGGTGCAAGCGGTAACAGCCAACTATGTCGTTGGCGGGGATAAGTTCCTGTCCGGCATCGAGCATGTCGGGGCAAAGCGAATAGGGCTTTCCGTTCTCGAACATCAATTCGTAAGGAACGTACTCGCCCGGTTCCAGCAAACGCCCGAAGAGCTTCGTTGCCAGCAGCTCGCTGTATGGCTCGCGATTCGATCCCGGCGTGGAGCCCTTCATCAAGAACGGCTTCCCCTTTCGCATGACCCAGCGCTTCTCGAGCATGCCGTTGGTGGTGTTGGAGGGAGCACGCTTCGCATCGCTGGATGACCCGACGCCCATAAGAGCCGCACCAAAGGAATCATCGAAGCCGTTGTCGAAGTAGTTGATGTCCTCCCAATTCAACGGCAACGGTTTTTTCGTTTTCGTATCTATGGGCTTGAACCAGTACTGATCGGAAAGACTCAGGCCTAACGACGAGATAACAAGCTGGCTCATGTTCGCAAAGCCTGCCTCTTCCAGCAAAGCGCCAAGGCGAGGGCGCGCCTCGGGGATAGAGCGATTCGCCATCCACTGCTGCAGGAAATCGGCATGGATCTTGCCAGGCGCGCTGCAGGCGCCAAGCGGAGCCCACTCTGCATCCTGCAAAGGCTTAAGGGAAACAACCCTTTCGCGGTTCTTGTTGAATTGAAAGAGGGCAACCTCATGGTTGCGGTTCATCAGGACAAACGAGGTTATCGCAGATGGGTCGCGCTCACCGTCTTTAGGGCGGCCAAGCGGAACAGCGGAATTTGCGCGGTTGCGAACCGAAGCCTCGTCCACCAACCAGGCACGCCCAACACGCTGCGCCTTCAGATCGCCCGCATCGATAAGTGCACGAACCCTGCGAGGCGAAACGCCCAATAGCTTTGCCGCATCTGCCGTAGATATCATCGCCACGCCCCTTCCTCTACCACAAAGTATACCGCTATCGGAATAGTTTTATGGATACCGGTATACAGAAACTGTTCCGTTAGCGGAACAGTTTCGAAGCATCAAAGACGGGATCGTTCCCATCGGATGGATTCAGCCCGAGGTGACCGTTTGCACCAATTTCATCAAGTGATCATCTCGCATGGACAGCGCCTTTGAACCTCCTACGAAACAATCGTCTTGTAGTAAGCACCAAAGGCAGCGAGCGAGTCCATGATAGGCAGCATCTGCTGGCCAAGCTCGGTGAGGCCGTACTCGACGCGCGGCGGGTTCTCTCCGTAGTCGCGGCGAAAGACCAGGCCGTCGTCCTCCATCTGGCGGAGGCTGTCGG
>CAVBST010000044.1:0-9431 GCA_963598325.1 uncultured Prevotella sp.
CCCCGGCTGCGAAGCGGCTGTGCCGTTCGCGCAAGAAAGTACTCTACTTTCCCGCAGCCGCCGTGTCAAGAACTTTTTTGAGAAAGTTTTCGGGCGGGCGGCCCGCTCGCCGTTTCCGGCTCGCCTCCCCCGTTCGAGGGCCTAGCTATAGTACCGCCTTTGCCGCCCGATGCAACAAGTTTTCTCTATTGCCCGCAAATCAATATGCGACTTTTCAGTTGCCAGCAAGTAAACCTGCCGATTTACCTGGGTTTTCGCAAAGCTTCGCGGCAGGCCGCACCAGCCCATGCTTCGCTGCGTCCATCCACGACTCCTTCATAAGCGGCGCAAAAGCGGCTCTCGCCATTCGCCTATCCCGCATACACGCAGTGCCGCACTTGCTTAACCCCTTCTTTATTAATGTTATGCTTCGCTTTGGGACTTCCCGAAAACTTGCATCTTTGTTCAATGGAGGGATTTGCATCATGAAAACCGAGCTTTGCGATCTTCTTGGAATCGAGTACCCGATTATCCAGGGCGCTATGGCGCACATTACCGACGGAAAATTTGCTGCTGCTGTTTCCAACGCCGGTGCACTTGGCGTTATCCAGTGCGGCTTCGACACGCCCGAGTATATGCGTGACGAGATCCGCACTGCCAAATCGCTCACCGACAAGCCCTTTGCCGTGAACCTTATTATGGAGAACAACCGAATCGATGAGATCGCCGACGTTTGCATCGAGGAAGGCGTGACCATCTGCACGGTTTCCGCCGGAAACCCGGCAACCATCGTTCCCAAGCTGGCACAGGCAGGCATCAAGGCCATTGTGCTCATCCCCCATGCCCGCGCCGCCAAGAAGATGGAGAAGCTGGGCGCTGCAGCCGTTATCTGCGAAGGCATCGAGGGCGGCGGCCATATCGGCTCCATGACCACGCTTCCCCTTGTTGCCCAGGTTGTGGAAGAAGTGAACATCCCGGTTATCGCAGCCGGCGGATTCGCAAACGGTAAAGGCTTGCTTGCGGCACTGGCTCTTGGCTGCGTTGGCATTCAGATGGGAACCATCTTCCTGGCTTCTGACGAATGCAGCGTTTCCGACATCTACAAGAACCTGATCGTCGAATCGAAGGACAACGCAACCGTACTTTCCGGCATCCCCGGAAAGAAGCAGGTGCGCTGCATCAAGAACCCCTTCACCGATGGATTCTGGGAGCGCTACTACGCAGGTGCATCCGAAGAAGAGCTCAACGACTACTGCACCGGCTCCATCGCGCGTGCCCATAACGGGGATTACGAGAACGGCGCTTTCTCGGCCGGCATGATCTCGCCGGTGATCCACGAGGTCAAGCCCGTATCGAAGATCGTCGAAGATGTGATGGCCGAAGCCGACCAGGCTTACGCTGAGCTCAAGCGCATCTACGGCTAAAGGACTCGCGTGCGAAACTGCATCGACACAGACGGTCAACGTGAACGCGATCTGAGAAAAGACGAGCGCACCCTGGTGGCCATGGCACGTATCTACTGCCATGGCCACCGCCATATTGCAGACAGCAGCAACGACGAGCAACTCTGCCATGAGTGCTTCCAAGTTGTGGAGTACGCGCTTGAACGGACGAAGTGGTGCCCGCATGAGCACAAGGGCACATGCGACACCTGCACCATCCAATGCTACAAACCGGCCATGCGCCAGCGGATCAGGGAAATCATGGCATACAGCGGGCCGCGCATGATGTTTCACCATCCCCTTATGGCGGTTCGTCATTTGGCAAAGAAGCGGCGCAGCAAGAAAGGACTGAAATGAGCACCATCGACTCGATCTTGGAACACAACCGGAAGTTTGTTGCGGAAGAAGGCTTCCGCAAATTCGAGACCGACAAGTACCCCGACAAGAAACTTGCCATCGTAAGCTGCATGGACACCCGCCTGACCGAGCTTCTGCCTGCCGCACTGGGCCTGAAAAACGGCGATGCGAAGATCATCAAGAACGCCGGCGGCGTGATATCGCACCCCTTCGGCAGCGTGATCCGAAGCTTGCTGGTTGCCGTGTTCGAGCTGCACGTTGAGACCATCATGGTAGTTGGCCACACGAACTGCGGGGCCCAGCACATGAACGCGCAGGACATGATTGGGCATATGCTCAAAGCGGGAATTTCCCAAGACCATATCGAGATGATGCATTACTGCGGCATCGATTTTGAATCATGGCTGGCAGGCTTTGGGGACGGCGAGGAAAGCGTGCGCGAAACCGCGCGGACGATAGCACACCATCCCCTTATGCCGAAGGGCATTGAGGTACGAGGGTTCATCATCGACTCCCAAACGGGCGAGCTTACCCCGGTAGAGGCCGACTGATGAAGATCGGGTTCATCGGCGCCGGAAAAGCAGGATGCTCGCTGGGCAAGTACTTCGCGCAGAGCAATGAGCTCGTGGGATATGCAAGCAAATCGCACGAATCAGCAGAAGAGGCAGCAGCCCTTACCGGCTCGAGCGCGTTCGCTGATGCCGCCGAGCTGGCATCGCGCTGCGAAGTACTGTTCATCACCACGCCCGATGGCCAGATAGAGCCAGCCTGGGAATCCCTGAAGGAACGCGTCGAAGGCAGCGGCGGCACGCTGGCAGGGAAAATCATATGCCACTGCAGCGGGGCAATGCCCTCTACCGCGCTGCAGGGGGCAGAAGAGCTAGGGGCAAGCGCCTATTCCGTTCACCCGCTGTTCGCCCTATCGTCGAAATGCGTGCCGGCCAGCGAGCTTTCCCATGCGTTTTTCGCAATAGAGGGGTCGCAGGACCGCATTGATGAGATTGCCGGGATGCTGGCCGAGCTTGGCAACCCCTACCAAGTTATCGAAACCGAAGAGAAGGCACGCTACCACGCGGCAGCCGTGCTGGCATCGAACCAGGTAATTGCCCTGTATCGTCTTGCCTGCAACGAGCTTTGCAAGTGCGGCTTTGGGGCAGAAGCGGCCGAAAAGGCGCTGGCTCCCCTGTTCCTGGGCAATGCAGAGCACCTAGCCTGCGACGGAGCGGTTGCCGCTTTGACCGGCCCCGCCGAACGCGGTGACTTCGCAACCATACAGAAACACCTCGCCTGCTTGGATGGCCAAACACGCGAGGTGTACAGGATGCTCAACGATACGCTTCTGCAAATCGCTGACGAAAAGCACGAAAACGCCTAGATCACTTGACGGCATTCCCAGCAGCGGGGCTGCCGTCGGCATCTTCGCCCTTGCTGTTGGAGGGCTGGCCCTTCGTAGCGGAATCGATAGGCGCTTCAGAAGAGCCATCGACCGACTTAGCGGAATCTGCGGAAGAAGATGCCTCTTCATCCGTCTGATTCGAAGAGCCCGCCTCATGGACGAAGGGGGCTTCGTTCGAATTGTGCGGAGCCGTGTGAACGTCTTGGCCAGAAACAGGGTAAGGCGCGGTTTGCACCGGGGCACCATCGGCGGGGTTGAATGTTGCAGCATGGGCCACCTGCGAGCCCTCGGGCTTTGAGTCGAAGGGCGCAGCGGCATCAGCCGCGGCCCCGCCTTCGCCTGAAGGAGCGCTTTCCCTTTCAGGCTTCTGCCATTTGCCAGCAGAGGACCCAGGCTGTTCGGCTGACTGCTGGGCGGCGGTGGGCTGTTGGGTAGTGGGCTGCTGGACGGTAGGTTGCTGAGCGGTGGGCTGCTGCCAGGCATCCTGCTGTTCGGCGCTAGACTGCTGCACGGCTGGCTGCCAGGCATCCTGCTGATAGGCAGCAGGTTGCTGGGAGTGCTGCTGGGCAGCGGCGCGCTGCTCGAAGGGCATGGGGTCTTCCTGACCGCCCCAGCGGCTTACCTCGAACTGTCGGGTCCAATATCCCAGGGCCCTGATAACGAGGGCATCACACAGCGCGATACAGAAGAGCGAAAGCAGCAAGAACGCGATGCCGAACAGGGAGAAAACGCCCACACCGAACAGGGCTACCGAAAACGCCCCGGAACCGCCCACAGAAGCGGCGGACACCATAACCACGCCCACGAGCACGAACATGAACAGGGCCACCATAAGGAAGAACCCTATCACCAGGCCAACGATGAGGGCCATGGCGAAGATGCGCAAAAGACCGGGGAAGTCGTAGCGAAGCATCGCCCAGATCTTGTTGAGCTGGAAACCAGCAGAAAGCGTGCCATACAGGGCGGTGCGCATGGAACCTACCCACGCAAAGAAGGCAACCGCCAGAGCAAGGACAAACGAGAACAGCCCAAGAACCATGCTGAAGAACACGCCTCCCATAAGGGGAGCATAAGAATAGTAAGAACCGTTCATGGTTAGATTGAGCGAGCCGCCGACAAGCGCGGTGCCGGAAACCAAGTGCGAAAGGCAGTTGAACGCCCCAGGCACCAACGAGAACACCAACGCCACCAGGAAGATGAAGAAGCCTCGCTTGTACAGGTTGCCGTCTTCATTGCCGAAGATCTTGGCAGGCAGGGGGCGATGAACGTTCCAGGCAATGTCGCGCGCCCAGCCGTACAGATAGCCATAGGCCACCACTTGGCCGAATATGGGCACCAAGAGCAACAGCCCCAAACGCAGCAGCTTGGATATCCAGCCGGGCGATTTGGTGACATCGCCCCACGCAGCAGCAAAATAGCCTTTTTCCATTAGGCCGTACCTTTCTTCCAACCAGGGCATTTCCCCAGATTCCAACCTTCATTGACAGGCGCAGCCCAGAGGCCGGCCGATTACTCCACTATAGAAAACAAACCCCCAGCGCCGAAGGCGATATCCCAAACGTTTCCATTCGGGAACCTTGGAGCTCTTCCCCCGTGCAGCGGCCGAATGGCCAAGGGCCCTATTAGGCCAAGATCGACATACGGGGCTAGACCTTGATTCTATAGCGGGGCCCGCTTCCCCTATCGCTAACTGAACGGGCATATCCAAAAGGTATGCAGAGACAGCTAGGCATACGTCGACCCTGGCCTAACAGACAACAAAAAAAACGCCCGACCAGTGGCCGGGCGTTTTGAAGATAACTCGGAGAAAATGAGTTACTTGAGGGTAACAGCAGCGCCAGCTTCCTCGAGCTTAGCCTTGATCTCCTCAGCCTTGTCCTTGGCAACGCCTTCCTGTACAGGAGCAGGAGCGCCCTCGACAACTTCCTTAGCTTCCTTCAGGCCAAGACCGGTGATCTCACGGACAGCCTTGATAACAGCGATCTTGTTGTCGCCGAAGCCCTCGAGCACGACGTCGAACTCGGACTTCTCGGCAGCGCCGCCCTCAGCACCAGCAGCAGGTGCAGCAGCAACAGCAACGGGAGCAGCAGCGGATACGCCGAAGGTCTCCTCGATGTCCTTTACGAGCTCAGAAGCCTCGAGCAGGGACATTTCCTTAAGAGCCTCAATGATCTCTTCGCGAGAAACAGCCATGTTAGTTTCCTTTCATAGGGCCAAGGACCTTTTCCTTGGCCGAATTTTCAAACAATTCTATGCGGCTAGGCCGCACTTGGAAGCCTTACGCAGCTTCCTTCTGGTCGGCAACAGCCTTGGTAGCCTGAGCCAAACCGCTGGGCACGCCGTTGAGGGCAACAGCGAGACCACGGGCAACGCCAGAGATAGCGCCGGCGATCTTGGCGTAGAGCTCTTCGCGAGAAGGCAGGGAAGCGATAGCCTCCACTTCCTGCGCGGTAACAGCGACACCGTCCATAAGACCACCCTTGATGGTGAGGGTTTCGTTGGACTTGGCGAATTCCTTTACTGCCTTTGCAGCTGCGGCAACATCATCGCCCGCGAACACGAATGCGCTGGGGCCATGCAGGATGTCGTCGAGCGTAGGCAGCTCAGCCTCGGAAAGGGCGATGTTCATAAGGGTGTTCTTGTACACCTTCATGCATGCGCCGGACTCACGAACGCTGCGGCGAAGAGCCTGGACTTCCTTTACGGTAAGACCGCAAGCGTCCACAACCCAAACCGCACCTGCGCCCTCGAGGTCTTCCTTGATGGCAGCGAGCGTAGCTTGATTCTTCGAACTTGGCATTGATACACCTCCTTTTTCCCAAACTCGGGTTCCGCCCCAAGGGGTGGAGTCGTGCTTGGAAAAAAGAACGACCCCTACCGTCCTAAGACGCAGGGGTCGAAAAAGCGCGATACTTATCAACCACCTCGGCGGGCCGCTTGATGCGATTAAACCTTTCGGTGCCTGCTGTCTAGGGCAGCGGAACAGATTTCCGTTCACTGTGAAAACACAGCCTTGATAGTTTCCCAAAGCAACAATGCCCTGTCAAGCCTTTTATGGCGCCCGATCATATTCCGCGCACTGCCGCCACATCGCAACCGATTGGCCCGCATCCCCAACCGTTCACAGCCCCATGCCCATCGCCTGCGAACACAGCCTTGAAGAACCTTGGGCAAAACCCGAACCTAATAAAACAGGTATAGAGAAAGGACCCCCATGAAAGTAGCGTTCTTCCCTGGGTGCATGGTTGACATGTTCTACCCCGAGGTGGGAATCGCTGCCGTTAACGTGCTTGAACGCCTTGGGTGCGAAGTGATGTTGCCCGACGACCAGGTATGCTGCGGCCAGCCCTTTTCCAATTCCGGCTACATAGAAGAAGCCAAGCCCATGATGAGGAAGGTCGTCGACGCCTACAGCGGATACGACACCATCGTATCCCTAACGGGATCCTGCGCCTGGGCAATCAAGGCGGAATACCCCCATTTCTTCGCCGACGACCCCATCTACAGCAAGAAGATTGCCGAACTTGCCCCCCGGATCTACGAATTCACCCAGTTCATCGTTGACGTTCTGGGCGTCACCGACGTGGGAGCCCATCTTGATGGAACGGTTACCTACCACAAAAGCTGCCACCTTACCCGCATGCTGGGAGTGGAAGAGCAGCCGCTCAAGCTGCTGCAGAACGTCGAGGGCCTTAGCTATATAGAGATGCCTGAAGCCGGGCGCTGCTGCGGCTTCGGCGGCACGTTCAGCGTGAAGGAGCCCGAGGTTTCCGGCCATATGGTGCAGGAAAAGGTGGCCTTCGCCCTGGCCACCGACGCCGACTACCTGTGCGGCGCCGACCAGGCCTGCCTGATGAACATCAAGGGCGCGCTCGATCGCCTGATAGAGCAGGGCGTGGTTTCCAGCAACATGAAGGTTCTGCACATAGCGCAGATCCTCGATTCCCGATTGGAGGCATAGGCGATGGCCATCATCTACGACGACGCCCCCTTGGAAGACCGCATCCATCGAGCGCTTTCCGACACCTTCAAGCATCACGCCATCGAAACGGCGCAGGACGTGATCACCGGCAAGCGCGATGCGCTGGTAGCCGAAGTGGACAACTGGGAGGATTTCCGCCAGCACGCAGCCGACATCCGCGACCACGTTCTGGCAAACCTCGACTACTACATACGCGAGTTCGCCACCAACGCCGAGAAGAACGGCGCCAAGGTGCACTTCGCCCCCACCGACGAGGATGCGCTTGAGTGCATCCTGGACATCTTCGAGGAGGCAGGCGCGAAAACCTGCGTGAAATCGAAGAGCATGATGACCGAGGAAATAGGCCTGAACCCCTTCCTGGAAGAGCACGGCATCAAACCCGTCGAGACGGACTGCGCCGAGCACATCATCCAAACCGCCGGCAACGCCCCTTCGCATATCGTGGTGCCGGCCCTGCACTTCGACCGCACTTCCATCCGCAACCTGTACCGCGAGCAGAAGGGGTACGAGGGAACCAACGACCCCGAAGAGATCACGCGCTTCCTGCGCAAGACGCTGCGCCCCGAGTTCATGAACGCGCCCATCGGCGTGACCGGCTGCAACTTCGGCGTGGCCGAAACCGGTTCCTGCACTCTGGTTTCCAACGAGGGCAACGCACGCATGGCCTCGAGCATCCCCGAGACGCAGATCGTGGTTATGGGCATGGAGCGCATCGTTCCCGACCTGCGCTCGCTCGACGTGATGATGAAGCTGCTGGTGCGCAGCGCAGTGGGCGCCAAGATATCGGGGTCTTTCTCCATCAACACCGGCTGCCGACGCGAAGGCGAGGCCGACGGCCCGAAGAACGTCCATATCGTGATGGTGAACAACGGGCGCACCAAGATCCTGGAGGGCAAGTTCCGCCCCATGCTGCGTTGCATCCGCTGCGGCGCCTGCATGAACTCCTGCCCGGTGTACCGTCACATCACCGGCCACGGCTACGGATCCATCTACCCCGGTCCCATGGGCGTGGTGCTGACCCCGCTTCTGGTGGGCTACGAGAAAACGGCACAGCTGCCTTACGCCTGCTCGCTGTGCGGCGAGTGCGCAACCGTGTGCCCGGTGAAGGTTCCGCTTCCCATGCTCATCTCGCAGCATAGGCGCAACGTGGTTTCGGGCGGTTACGTTTCCCCGATCGAGAAGGCCATCTTCACCACGGCGGCGGCAACCTTCTCGAGCCGCAGGGCGTACGGCGTGCTTACCACGGCAGCCGCACCGGCCATGAAGATGATCACCGGACAGACCAACCAGCTCGACCGCAGCGACACCTGGATCCCTGTGCTGAACGGCTGGCTTTCCTCGCGCAACCTGGACACCATGACCAACAAGAAGTTCCGCGAGTGGTTTGCCGAGCATGACAAGCAGGTGGCAAAGAAGCACAAGGCCGAAACCGCCGCGAAGATTTCCGAGGCCTGCTGCAATGCCGCGAATAAGGAGGGCAACCGATGAGCACCGTGAGCCTAGATGAATTCCTGAAGCCCGTTACCGAGGCGCTTGGGCACAGCACCGTCGCAGACTGGGTAGAGCCTTGCGCCGCAACAAAAGCGCCCCTTCCCGGCGACTACCGCGACTACTCCACCGAAGAGCTTGCCGAATGGTTCACCGTCGAGGCCAACAAGATGGGCACTATTGTGCGCGAGGCGAACAGCGACGAGGTGGCCCAGGTGGTGCTTGACCTGGTGCGCGAGATTGGCCAGGGCGGCCATATCGTGTACTCCGACGTTCCCGAGATCGACGGCTACGGCATCCCCGAGCTGCTGAACGAGAACTCGTACGAGGCCGTTCGCTGGAACCCCACCAGCCGCGAGAAGAGCATGGGGCGCGCCGAGAGCGCCGACATCGGCATAACGTACGCTAGCGCCGGCATTGCCGAGACGGCAACCATCATGCAACGCTGCACCGAGAAGTCGGGGCGCGCAGTGTGCCTTCTTCCCATCGGTCATATTGCCCTGCTGAAGAAGAGCACCCTGTTCCCCTACATGACCCAGCTTATGGATGCTTGGGAAGAACGGGTGGCCCAGGGCGAAGAGCTGCCATCGAACGTAACGTTCATCAGCGGCCCTTCCAACACGGCCGACATCGAGCTTGTGCGCGTGGTTGGCGTGCACGGGCCGGTTTATGCCAGCGTGGTGCTGATCAACGGCTAAGGGCGCCGACCGGCATGTATGCGCCGGCGCCACCCCTGCAATGAGCTGCAATGAGCTGCAATGAGCTGCAATGAGCTGCAATGAGCTGC
>CAVBST010000045.1:0-9374 GCA_963598325.1 uncultured Prevotella sp.
AAAGGCTGATGGCGCCCCCGAGAGGACTCGAACCTCCGACGCACGGTTTAGGAAACCGACGCTCTATCCTCTGAGCTACGGGGGCGGATAGATGCTGGCTTACGCAGCCAAGCTATCTTAGCACATAACAATGCGCCGCTATCTGCCGTGCATGTTGCGTGTAAAGCCCCTGGCGTTATGCCTGTTTCCCGAAAGGGCTCGTCCATTCCGTTCTGCGCTTCGGCTCTTAGCGCGTTCCTTCGCCCCGCAACTCTGCTGTTGTTGGAACGCTGCCAAAACGAAAAAGCGCCGCCCCATTGGGACGGCGCTTAGGTTGCGCTTGGCTAGTTGTTATTGGCGGTATCGGTGCCGCTCGAGGAGCTTGCTCCGGTAGAGACGTAGATCGTGATGGTGTCGCCCTTCTTTGCGGTTGCGCCGGAAGAGGGGCTCTGCCTGATGACGTTGCCCTTCGCTACGGTCGAGCTGGATTCGCGCTGTATGTCGTACTTGAAGCCAGCCTTTTCCAGTGCCGAGCCGGCATCGCTTTCGGTCTTGCCCACCACGCTGGGAACCTGTACAGAAGATGCGCCGGAGGAAACCGTGATGGTGATGGTGGAGCCCTTCTTGGCGGTGCCGGTATCGCTCTGCTTGATGACGTTGCCCTTGTCCACATCGTCGCTTGCGGAGGTCGTCACGTTCACCGAGAAGCCGGCGCTTTCAAGCTTGCTGGTGGCGTTGGCCTGCGTCATGCCCACCACGTTGGGGATGGATACCTTCTCGGAGCCCTTGGAAAGGTGGTACACGATGGTATCGCCCTTGTTGGCCTTGGAACCGGCGCTGGTATCCTGCGAGGCAACTGCGCCTTCAGATACATCGTCGGAGTATACGGTGTCGCCCTGCTTGCCGTTCAGGCCAGCTTGCGAAAGGGCCTTCTGCGCATCATCTGCCGACTTGCCCTTCAAATCGGGCACAGATACCTGCTCGGTGCCCTTGGAGACGTTGATCTTGATGGTGGCGCCCTTTTCGGCCTGCTCGCCCGCCTTCGGGTCGGTGCTTACCACGTTGCCCGAGGAAACCTCGCTGCTGTACACCTCGGTTTCGGTACCAACCTTGAAGCCGGCCTGCTCCAGCGTGGTGCGTGCCTGCGCGATGGGCTTGCCGGTAACATCGGGCACGGTGACCTTCTCGCTGCTGCCAAGGGCGAACACGGCACCGGCGATGCCGATGATGCACAGGATGGCGACAACGATGCCGATGATGGTGTTGCGCTTCTTTTTCTTCGCCTTTTCGGCTTCGTCTTCGGCCGAATAGGTGCGCGGGCCAACCTGGGTGAAGTTGCCAGTGCCCTGACCGGCAACCGGGCTCATTACCTGGGTGCTGTTCGGGATGGGGGCAACGCCGCCCATTACCTGCGTCTTAAGGCCGCTGATGTCTTCGCCCAGGTTGATGGGGCGCCCGGCCAGGAAGTCGTTCAGGACATGGCGCATCTCCGAGGCGTCCTTGAAGCGGCGCTCCGGGTCTTTCTCGAGCGCCTTCATGATGATGGCCTCGAGCGAAGGGTCGATGTTGGGGTTGATGGTGCTCGGCGGGGCCGGAACCTCGTTCACCTGCTTCACGGCAACGCTGACGGCGTCTTGCCCGTCGAAGGGGAGCTTGCCGGTTACCGCTTCGTAGAGCACCACGCCCAGCGAGTAGATGTCGCTGGCGCCGGTGAGTTCCTTGCCTTGAGCCTGCTCGGGCGAAACGTAGTGGGCGGTGCCCAGCACGGTTGCGGTCTGCGAAAGGCCGGCATCGCCTGCGCGGGCAATGCCGAAGTCCATCACCTTGATGTTGCCATCGGGCTGGATCATGATGTTCTGCGGCTTGATGTCGCGGTGGATAACGCCGCCGGCATGTGCCACGGAAAGCGCCTGGGCAACCTGCGAGCCGATTTCGGCGGCCTTGCGCTGGTTGATGGCGCCGCGTTCCTGGATGGCGGTTTTAAGGTCGGTGCCGCGCAGGAATTCCATGACGATGTAGTACGTCTCGTCGTCGAGGCCCCAGTCGTAGATGCTTACGATGTAGGGGCTCTGCAGCTTGGCGGCCGAAGCAGCTTCCTGGCGGAAGCGCTTGGTGAACGTGGGGTCGGCTGCGTACTGGGGGAGCATGGTTTTCACGGCTACCGTGCGGCCAAGCACGTTGTCTTGCGCACGGTAAACCTCGGCCATGCCGCCAAGGCCCACTCGCTCGGTTATCTCGTAGCGGTTATTGAATGTTCTGCCAACCATGTTTCCGGCCACGTTTGTACTCCCTTTGGATTCCATGCTTAACGGCTATCTGTTAAGCATATCGTATCGGTAGGTGAATACGGCTCTTTTCAGAGCGTGTTCACTATGTCTCAAGAAATCGTTTCCTACAGGTCACCCTGCACGCTAAGCGCTGCTTGCAGCACGCCCTTTGCGCGTCCGGCCGCACCGCCGGAAAGCTGTTCGCCGGCTTCTTCCAGGACGATTGCCACTACCACATGGCAGTCCTCGGAAGGGCCCATGCCCACGAACCAGCGGTCGTCCTTTTCCTTGCCGGTTTCGGCGGTACCGGTTTTGCCGGCAATCGTCACGCCGTTGATGGCTGCCGCCGTGCCCGTGCCGTTCTTCACTACGCCTTCGAGCACGCTCTTCACGCGCTTGGCCACCGAAGAGCTGCACACGTCGGAAAGGGTGGAAGGCGTTGCACGGTAGCTGTTCTTGCCTTCCGCGTTGCTTACGCTGTCTACCAGGTAGGGCTGCATGATGGTGCCGTCGTTGGCGATGGCGCACCCAACCAGGGCCATCTGCAGAACAGTAGCCTGGGGGCCGGCCGGCGAGCTGTGCTCGCCTACGGGTTCGCCCGCGGCTGCCCATGCCGTTTCCCATTGCGTCATCTCTTCAGGGTCGGGCATGAGCGACTTGGTAAGCGGCAGGTCGAAGGTGATGGACTGGTTGAAGCCGAACTTTTCCGACGAGGAAACCAGCTTCTGCGGGCCTATCTGGTCGCCGAGCTGGGCGTATACCGTGTTTGCGGAAAGCTCGGTGGCGCGGGCAAGCGTGATGGATCCGTACGAGGCGTTGTTGAAGTTCGTCACCTTGCCGCCGCCGATGTCGAGCGTGGAAGGCGAGTCGTACTTGCTGTCTTCCTTCGCAATGTTGTTTTCCAGCGCGGTTTCAAGGGAAACGATCTTGAACGTGGAGCCCGGCGAGTACAGCGCCTGGGTTGCGCGGTTGTACAGGGCAGAAGAGTCGCTGCCGCTGGAAAGGATGTCCTCGATGTCGTTGGCGTCGTAGGTGGGCGAAGAGGCCAGGGCCAGCACGGCGCCGGTTTCGGGGTCCATCACCACGCAGGCGCCCTTGTAGCCGCTGAGCGCTTCTTGGGCCGCCTTCTGCACGGTGGAGTTGATGGTGAGCTTCACGTCGTTGCCGGCGGTGGCGGCGCCCGAATAGGAGTTCAGCACGTCGATCCAGCTGGCGTAGTTGCTTTCGCCCTTCAGCGTGTCGTTGCAGGAAGCCTCGATGCCGGAAGTGCCGTAGGTATCGGATGCGTAGCCCACTACCTGCGATGCCAGGCTGCCGGCAGGGTACTCGCGCTTGTAGGTGCCGTCGGACTGCAGCACGGAATGAGCCAGCAGCACGTTGTCGTAGGTGGTGATGGCGCCGCGCTCGCTCTTCGACTCCTTGGCGATGGTGTGGTTGTTGATGGACATGGACTTGTACTCGTCTGCCTGTACCACCATGACCAGGGTGAGGTTGGCCACCAGAAGCGCGAACAGCGCGCTGAACACGATCATGGTGCCGGTAAGGCGTTTGCCCAGCGCAACGCGGCCAAGCGGGCCGTTCAGGCTGAAGCCGCCCGTGCCGGAGGCCATCTCGGACTCGATGCCCGTGCCCTGGTCGCTGGCGCGCATGAGGAAGCCCAAGATGATGAAGCTTGCCAGAAGCGAGGAGCCGCCTTGCGAAACGAAGGGCAGGGTAAGGCCGGTAAGCGGGATAAGGCGGGTAACGCCGCCCACGATGATGAACGCCTGCAGCACGATGATGGCGGTGAAGCCCACGGCCATAAACGAGCTGACGTCGCTCTTCGCGCGCACGGCGATAAGGATGCCGCGGATGGAAAAGCACAGGTACAGAAGCAGAACGCCCGCAGCGCCCAGAAGGCCGGTTTCCTCGGCGATGGCCGAGAAGATGAAGTCGGATTCCACGATGGGGATCTGCGAGGCCAGGCCGTTGCCGATGCCCACGCCGAACAGCCCGCCGTCGGCCAGCGAGAAGATGGACTGCACCAGCTGGTAGCCGGTGTTGGTGGGGTCGGCGAAGGGGTTGAGCCAGGTGTCGACGCGCACCTGCACGTGGCTGAACAGGAAGTATGCCGCAACGAAGCCCAGCATGATAAGGCCCAAGCTCAGGAAGATGTAGGAGTGCTTGCCGGTAGCGACGTAGAGCATGGTGACGAACACGAAGAACAGCACCAGCGCCGAGCCCAAGTCCTTTTCGAACACGATGACCAAAAGCGCGATAGCCCACATAACCAGCACGGGCACCAGCGCACGCAAATCGGGCACGGGGAAGGGCCCCAGCTTGTGCGAGAAGTCGGAGAGCATCTCGCGGTTCTGGGCCAGGTACGCTGCCAAGAACACCACGATGCAGATCTTCGCCAGCTCGCCCGGCTGCAGCGAGAAGCCGCCGATGGAAAGCCAGATGCGGCTGCCGTAGATCTCGTTGCCCACCACAGGCAGCAACGGCGAGAGCAGCAGCAGGATGCCCGCGATCATGATGGTGTACTTGTAGCTGGAAAGCTTGTCCAGGTTGCGCACGAAGGCCAGCACCACCACCATGAACACCACGCCCAAGAACAGCCAGCCAACCTGCTTCATGGCCAGGTCGGGGGCCAGGCGCGTGATGAATGCTATGCCGATGCCGGTAAGCGCGAACGAGATGGGCAGGATGGCCGGGTCGGCGCCGGGCGCAAGCTTGCGGATGGCAAGGTGGGCCACCACGAAGGTGGCGAACATCCCCAGCGGAACGGTGAGGTTGTCTAGCGTGACGGAGCCGCCCTGGTTCATGGCAACCATGGCGAACAGGAGTATTACCAGCGGCGCTGCCAGGCAAAGCAGCAGCAGTTCGGTGTTGCGGCGTGTCATGCGCTACTCGTTTCCGTTAGCGGCAGCGGTGCCCTGCGCGCTGGCCTGTGCAGCTGCGCTGTTGGCCGCGGTAGCGGTTTCGGCCGTGGTGGCGGCCGTTTGGGCGCTGCTCTTGGTTGCCGCTTCCTGGCGGGCGATCTCTTCCTCGTACGAGGCGATGATCTCGTTGGCCTCGTCCATGCTGCCGGCGGAAATGCCCTCGTTCAGGCGTGCGGCAACGCTGGGCTGCAGCTTGCTCACGTCGACATCGGTAACGCGGTCCAGGCTGGAAAGGGGCATGCCCAAAAGCTCCTCGTTCAAGCCGCGGTACACGGCAACCTTGCCGTCTTGGCTGATGAGGTAGGCAGAATTGTTCACATACTGGTAGCCGGCGAAGCCTGCTGCGGCGAAGATGGCGATAAGCGCTGCTACGAGGAACGCGTAGAATGCGCGGCTCTTGCGCTTTTCCTTGCGCTCGCGCACCACGCGGAAGCCCTCGACGTCCATGATGACGGCGGTGGCGTTGTCGTACCCGCCGGCATCGAGCGCGGCGGCAACCAGGTTGTCGGCACATTCCTGCGCGGTTTCCGAGCTGCCCATGATGCGGGCTATCTGGGGGTCTTCGAGCATGGTGGTAATGCCGTCTGAGCACAGCAGAATGCGGTCGCCCGTTTCCACGTTCAGCTCGTAGATGTCGGGCTGCATGTGCGGATCGGAGCCGATGGCGCGCGTGATAACCGAACGGTTGGGGTGAACGCGTGCCTCCGCTTCGGTAAGCTGGCCGGCCTCTATCATGTCGGCCATAAGGCTGTGGTCGCGGGTGAGCTGCTGAAGGCGGCCCTGGTGCAGCAGGTAGGCGCGCGAGTCTCCCACCTGGGCGATTACCAGGCGCTCGCCTTCCAGAACGGCGGCGGTGAGCGTGGTGCCCATTCCCTCGCGGCCGATGCCCTTGCCGGGCGCCTTGATAACCTCGAGGTTCGCGGCAGTCACGGCGCGGGCCAGTGCGTCGCCGTCGGGGCTGGCAGGTGCCAGTTCGGCCAAGGCGTTGATGGCTATCTCGGAGGCAACCTCGCCTGCTTCGTGGCCGCCCATTCCGTCGGCAACGGCGAACAGCGGCGGGGTAACCACCAGGCTGTCTTCGTTGTGCTCGCGCACATGGCCTACTTCCGTGCGGCTTCCGAAGAACGATTTCGCGCCTGGCTGGTTGGGTGCCTTGCGCTCGGCGCGTGCATTGCGTTGTTTTGGCATGTTTCTGCTCATCTTCTTCACTACTGGGCGTACCTCACTCGCATGGTGACGTCGCCGACGGTAACCTTGTCGCCGTTGCGCAAGGTGGTGGGTTCGGTGATATAGCGCCCGTTCACGGCGGTGCCGTTGGTGGAGCCCAAGTCCTCAACGAAGAGGTTCTGGCCCATCAGCACGAAGCGCGCATGGCGCGAGGAAACGTATTCCGCCCCGATAACGATGTCGCTGCCCGGGCTACGGCCCACGATAACCGGGCCGTTCACGGCGATGTTCACGCCGCGCAGTTCCTTCGGCCCCTTTTCGATGGCAACGGTCCAGGTCTGGCCCTTCTTGCGCTGGCCGCGCACCATGCCGATCCCCGTTTTCATGATTGCGAAGAGGAACAGGTACAGCAGCGCCACGAAAAGCAGGCGGCCTATGAGGAGGATAACGTCGATCACGGAAAACCCTATCGTTTGCCCTGGTTGGATAAATGCTGGTAGAAAGCGGAAACGGGCTGCGCCGAGGTTAACAGCACAGCCCGTTCAAAGCATGGTTGCTATTGGAAGGTGAACAGGAAGGTGGTGGTGCCCAAGGTTACGCGGTCGCCTTCCTGCAGCATGGTGGAGGCTATGTGCCGGCCGTTCACCAGCGTGCCGTTGGTGGAGCCCAAGTCGGCCACGCTCCAAGCGCCCGCGCCCTCGTTTCGGATCTCGGCGTGGGTGCGGCTCACGTTCAGGTCTTCAATGGCTATGTCGCTGGAAAGCGCACGGCCAAGTAACACCCGTTCGCTGGTAAGCGGGAAAGAGCGGTTGGTGGTGAGGTCTATCAGACGCGGCTGCTGCGCTGCGCCGCGGTTGGCTGCCGGGGCGGGCGCAGGGGCGGAAAGGTCGTCGAAGCGCATGGTCTGCGGCATAGCTGCCGGGGCGGGAGCTGCTGCGGCAGCAGGGGCGGCGGCCATTGCCCTGGCGTCGTCGGCCATGACGTCGATGCCGGCGCTGGCGTAGTTGCCCTGCGGCGCGGGCTGGGCAGGCGCGTACGGCTCGGGGGCATAGCCCTGATTCTGGGGCTGTGCGTAGCCCTGGTTCATCTGCTGGGGCAGGGGTGCGGCACCGCTCTGGGCGGAAATGCCGTAGCGCTGCATTTCCTCGGCGCGCAGCTGGGAAACGATGGGCGCGGAAACCATTTCGGCGATAACGTCGAACTTGCCGTGCTTCAGCTCGTCGTCGATGATGAAGCGCACCAAGGGGGCGCCATCCATGGCCAAGCCGAGTTCCTGGGCCTTGCCGCGCAGGTACGTTTCGGTTTCACCGGCCAGGGTGGGGTAGTAGCCGAACAGACGCTCGTCGTCGTCGGGGTTCACCAGCACGGTGTAGAGCGTGGGGGCGAATTCCTTGCCGGCGCCGACCATCTTTTCGCGGCGCATCTGCTTTTCGGCCTTCTTGGCAATCTGAACGGGGCTGATGGGGGCATCGAAGAACTTGTCGCCCATCTTATCGAAGCCATCTTCCATATGGCTTTCGAATTTCGAGAATAACCCCATGAGTGATCTCCTTACGGTGCAAGAGTTGTACGGTTGGGTGCAGCCTTTTCTGCACGACATTCCAGCCCACAATCTTGCCATAACAGAGGAAAAACCTTCCTTTTTTCACCCCATCGCCACGTAAATGAGCAAAACAGGGCTGTTTTGGAAGGGATTGTGCTGCTTAGTGCGCCGTGCCCACCGTGCGTTGCGCGCATGGCGTGCTTGGCGCGAGCGCTGCGGCTCGGCGTTGGCTCCCCCTTGGCGAAGGGTGGCACGGGCTCGCGCCGTGCCCCGGCCAGATCTAGCGCACCTCGCCCTTTTCGGCCAGGATCTTGCGGATCTTCTCCAGGTGCACCAGACCATCAAGGTATCCCTGGCGGCAGGCGGTTTTCAGGTGGTCTTTGTTGCGCTCGGTGCGGGAAAGCTCAAGGCTTTCGTCGGGCGTGATGACGTAGGCCTTGCCCTGCTGCTCTAGCTGGAAGGCGTATTCGCGCTCGCTGTTGTACACGTGATGGCGAACCTTCATGCAGTCGATGAGGTTGGGGTACTGTCCCAAAACCCGCTCAATGGCGAAGATGCCCTTCTGCGGCTCCTTCACGTAGCCGCGTGGCTGGGTAAGCACCACCACCAGGAAGTCGCAGCCGTCTTCGAGCGCCTTCTGGCAGGGGATGGGGCGCGTTATGCCGCCGTCCATGTACAGCTCGCCGCGGAATTCTACCGGTGGGCTGAACAGGGGCAACGAGCAGCTGGCGCGTATCACAGTGAACTTGTCGTCGAAGTCTTCCTTGGTGAAGAACTCGGGCGTGCCGGTTTCCACCTTGGTTACGCCCACCACGAACTCGCAGGGATTGGAAAGGGCCGCCTCCATGTCGTAGGGAACGGTGTTGGGCAGGTCGCCGAAGATGAAGTCCATGCCGAAGAACGAACCGGTTTTGAACCAGCTTTGGATGCTGGCCCACCGCGGGTCGTCGGCGTAGTCGATGTTGCAGGAAAGCGCGCGGCCGCGCTGCTTGGAAATGTACGAGCTTCCGTTTGACGCGCCGGCGGAAACGCCGATGGCGTAATCTGCCCAGAACTCCTGTTCAAGAAGTGCCTCGATGATGCCTGCGGTGTACGCTCCGCGCATGCCGCCGCCTTCGAAAACGATGCCGATTTTCATGGGGTGCTCCTTTGCGTACGGGAGCGCCGCCTGGCGGATATGCGGGTAAGCTTCTTTGGCAGGTTTTCCGGGGCGAAAGCATGCCAAGGGAACTGCCCTTTCAGGGATTCGCCAAGGGGCGTTCTTTTGTGCTTGCCTGGGAGTATAGGGCGAATTCTGGCGCTTGTTGGGCGGGGTTCGCGGCGGTAGGGCAACGCCCATGAAAAAACCGTCTTGGATGGTTGTTCTGGATAGGTTTTCTCGACCTGTCCGCGCCAGCCGGGGCCTGCGCACCTCAGCGCTCGCCTTCGCTTGATTCGGCTTTCGAGCAAGCGCGAAGGGGCGGCGCGAAGAAACGGCTTGACGCATGGTTCGCCTCA
>CAVBST010000046.1:0-8676 GCA_963598325.1 uncultured Prevotella sp.
CCCCCGGTTCGAATCCGGGCGTCGCCTCCACCGCATGCAGAAGAGGCTCTGGGTTCCCCGGAGCCTCTTTCGTTTTGTGATGGCTGCCAATTCCGCCCGCGCGAAGGAGCACCGCAAGGAGCACGGGCCGCACGAGCTGCGCCCTACCCCACCTGCGGCCATTCGCGCCCCGAGCCAGACGCAAAAGCGCCCCTCCGGAAACGAAGGAGCGCTCGGTAGCATGATGGCAAGTTGGCTACTTCTTCTTTATCTGGCTGGGGTGGAACTTGAAGAAGTCGGTGCGGGGCGGCAAATCGCGCACGCGGTGGCGGCGCTGGTCAAGCTCGTTGGCGCTGCACAGCTCTTCCATGCTGTCGAAGTCGTAATTCCAGCTGAAGAACTCGCCGAAATCGAAGTTCATGTAGTCGCAGATGCGCTCGGTGCCGGCCGGTACCACGGGGTGCATCAGCAGCGTGGCAATGCGCAGCAGGTAGAACGAATCTACCAGCACCTGGCGGCGTGCCTCTTCGTCCTGGTTGGCCTCGGCTTCGCGGATGCCGCTAGACCAATGCTTGTTGGCATACCGGATGAATTCGTCCATCAGCGGCATGATGGAGTGCAGGTCTACGTGGTACATCAGGCTTTCGTACTTGCACATGGTTTTGTACACGCGGGAAAGCACCTCGGGGCTTACCGCGCCCAAGGGCATGTAGCCTTCAAAGCTCTTGGCCGCCTCGTAGAAGCAGCTGCGTGCCAGGCGATTGAACACCTTGGTAAGCAGCGCGCCTTCCTTCAGCACCGGGTCGGCCACGCGCGGGTCTTCGCGCTTTTGCGGGTCGGACTCGAAGATCTTGGGCTTGAAGCCCACCGACTTCTGGTCTAGCGCCAACGCCAGGAAGTGGGCGCGCAGCTGCTCGGCGGTGTAGTGGTCCAACAGCTCGTCGGCCGTGGGCGGCTTCACCGCGCCGGAGGAAGAGGCCTTCTTGTCGCCGAACAGGATGTGGTGGTTGGCAATGAGCTTGGTCTGCTGCAGCTCGCCTTCGGGGGCATCGGCCACCACGGGCTGCTTTTCCTGCAGTGCGGCGAACAGCGCCGGCTGGGCCACGCCGTAGAAGTACAGGTTGTCCTGCCCGATGAACTGGTACACCGTTGCGTTCTTACTGCACCAGAACGAGCGCCAGGCATCGCGCGGCAGGCCGCGCTCGTCGTTGCGCGCCATGGTAAACGAAAGCGGCGCCCACAGGCTTTCCGGCCAGCACCATACGGTAAGACCGTCCACCCCTTCCATTTCGGGAACCGGAACGCCCCACTCAACGTTGCCGGAAATGCGGAACGGTACCAGCGCCTTGCCCGTGCGGAAGCGGATGTTCGCCTCGGAAAGCACGGTGCGGGCCTGGTCGCGGTCGTAGATGTTGTTGAACTCGATCTCGAAGCTCTGCTTGCCCTTTTCCGCATCGCGGTAGGTGTGGGCCGGCAGCTTGTCGGCCACCTTCAGGTACTCTTCGTGCAGTTCCACCTTGATGTAGATGATGGGCGGCACCAAAAATTCCTTGATGGTTTTGGTAACCACCGGGCGCGTGCACGGGTCGGCCGCGATGGAGTCCACGTAATCGCGCACCACCGGCGCCAGGCCGGGCAGGTCGAAGTACCAGTTGTTCACCTTGCGCATTTCGGGCACGGTGCCGGAAACGGACGAAACGGGCTTTATAAGGTCTACCGGGTCGTACTGATGGCCCAGGTCGCATTCGTCGGCGTAGGCCTTTTCGCTCTTGCAGCCCTGCACGGGGCAGTGGCCCACCACCTGGCGGCCGTTCAGGAACATGTGCTCCTGCGCGTCGTAGAACTGCAGCGTGCTTTCCAGGTGCAGGAAGCCCTTTTCGTGCAGGCGCTTCACGAACGCGGCGGAAATGGTGCGGTGCACTTCCCCGCAATGGCCGATGCCGCTGCCCTCGTACACATCCAGGCTGATGTTGTACGCATCCAGCGTGGCCTTCTGGCGGTCGTGGTTGCGCTGCACGTAGTCTTGCAGCGTGCCTTCGAAGGTGCCGGCCTCCACTTCCTTGCGGAAGCCCTCTTCGATGGGCGACCCGAAGCAGTCGGTGCCGGAAACGAACACCACGTTTTCCGCACCGATGCGGTCGCGCAGGAAGCGGGCGTAGCAGTCGGCAGGCACGAACACGCCGCCTACATGGCCGAAGTGCAACGACTTGTTGCCGTAGGGCATGCCGGCGGTAACCACCGCGCGCTTGGGCCAAACGATATGCTCTTTATTCTGCGATGGAGCCATTGCTCTCCAACTCCTTCAGGGCCGCCGCAAGCTGGTCGGCGGTAACGGTGGTTTTGCTTTCGGAAAGAAGATCTGCCAATGCGGGGCGGCTGCCAACGCTAGAACTCGATGGTGGAGTTGTCGTCGAAGTGCCTGCCCTGCGCCTTCTTCGCGGCGCGGATAAGGAACTCCTGGTTGTCGTTGGTCTGCTTCAGCGCCTTGATAAGCGAGTCCATGGCGCGCTCCACGTTGTTGCGGTTGGAAAGCACGCGGCGAACCGCCCAGATAAGGGGCGCTTCCTGCGGGTCCAACAGCAGGTCTTCGCGGCGGGTGCCGGAAGCAACCGGGTCGATGGCCGGGAACACGCGGTGCTCGGCCAGGGAGCGGTCCAGCTTCACTTCCATGTTGCCGGTGCCCTTGAACTCCTCGAAAATAACCTCGTCCATCTTCGAGCCGGTTTCGATAAGCGCGGAAGCCAAGATGGTAAGGCTGCCGCCGTGCTCGATGTTGCGGGCAGCGCCCAGGAACTTCTTGGGCGGGTACAGCGCGGTGGAATCCACGCCGCCGGAAAGGATGCGGCCCGATGCCGGCTGCGCCAGGTTGTAGGCGCGCGCCAAACGGGTAAGCGAATCCAGCAGGATCACCACGTCCTTACCTTCTTCCACCAGGCGCTTTGCGCGCTCGATAACCATTTCCGAAACAGCAACGTGGTTTTCGCACGGCATGTCGAAGGTGGAAGAGATAACCTCGCCGTGGATGGAGCGCTGCATGTCGGTAACTTCTTCGGGGCGCTCGTCTACCAGCAGGCACATCAGGTGCACTTCCGGGTTGTTGGCGGTGATGGAAGCGGCGATGTCCTTCAAGATGGTGGTCTTGCCGGCCTTCGGCGGCGAAACGATAAGGCCGCGCTGGCCCTTGCCGATGGGCGCGCACAGGTCTATGACGCGCGAGGTTATGGCGCTGCGGCCGTGCTCCAACACCAGGCGCTCGTCGGGGAACACCGGCGTAAGGTCGGCGAAGCGCACGCGTTTGCCCAGCTCTTCGAGCTTTTTACCGTTAACGGTGTCGATGCGCTGCAGTGCCGCGAACTTTTCGTTCGGGCGGGCGGGGCGCGTTTGGCCGGTAAGCAGGTCGCCCTTGCGCAGGCCGTTGCGGCGGATGGTGCTGGTGCCCACGTACACGTCGTTTTCGCTGGGCAGGTAGCCGCGCGTGCGCAGGAAGCCGTAGCCGTCGGAAAGCACGTCCAGGATGCCGGAAACCTCGATGAAGCCTTCGGCCTTCACGCTGGCGGCGAACACGGCTTCCACCAGTTCGGCCTTCTTCAGGCCCTTCACGTCCAGTTCCAGCTCGGCGGCCTTTTCGCGCAGCTCGGCAACCTTCATCTTGGCCAGGTCTTCCTTGGAGGTCTGCGGAACCACCGGCTCGCGGCGGTTCTGCTTGCGCTGATGGCGGTTGTTGCGGAAGTTTTCCTTCTGGCGGTTCTTCTGATGGCCCTGCTGGTTCTTCTGGTTGCGCTGCTGGCGCTTCTGGCGGTTGCGGCCCTTCTGCTGCTGGCCTTCGCCCGCCTCGCCTTCGGCGGCTTCGGCCTTGGGCTCGGTTCCGCCTTCGGCCTGGCTGCTGGCCTGACCTTCCTTGGGCTGCGGTGCGGGCTTTTCGGCCGCAGGGGCCTCGGCCTGGCTGGCGGCCTGGCTGGCGGCCTGCTCCTTCTTGGCCTTGGCAGCGCGCTTGGGCCTGGGGGCTTCGGCGCCTTCTGCAGAAGCGGAAGCGGGAGCCTGGGCTGCGGGAGCCTCGGCATCTTCGGCCTTCTTGCGGCGGGTGCGGCGCTTGGGAGCCTCTGCAGCTGCGGCCTGAGGCGCCCCGGCAGCAGCGGCCTTCTTGCGGGGAGCGCGCTTGGGCGCTTCCTGGGCGGCCGCGGTTGCTACTTCTTCTTCACTCATGCGTTCTGGACTTTCTCCCAGTCCTTAAGGAAAGCCTCAAGGCCGCGATCGGTAAGCGGATGCTGCACCATCTTCTTCAGCACGCCGAAGGGAACGGTGGCGATGTCGGCGCCCATGAGCGCTGCCTGGGTTACGTGGTTGGCGCTGCGGATGGATGCGGCGATTACCTCTACCTGCTCGCCGTTTACGGTGTTGGCGGTGAAGTCGTAGTTGTTCAGCGCGGTTACGATGTTGGCAACCTGATCCAGGCCGTCTTCAGAGATGTCGTCGAAACGGCCGATGAAGGGGCTGATGTAGCGGGCGCCGGCGCGGGCAGCCAGGATGGCCTGCGGCACGCTGAAGCACAGCGTCATGTTCACCGGGATGCCCTCGGCGGCCAGGGCGTGCGTTGCGGCAAGGCCTTCCACCATGGTGGGGATCTTCACCACTACGTTGGGGGCGATTGCGGCCAGCTCGCGGCCGTCGGCGATAAGCTCGTCGCGCGTCATGGCAACGGACTCTGCGGAAACGGGGCAATCCGGGCCCACGATGTCGCAGATGCGCTTGATGTGGTTGTGGAAGTCGTCAAGCTTGCCGCCGATGCGGGAGTACAGGGAAGGGTTGGTGGTTACGCCAGCCAGCGCACCCCAGCTTGCGGCCTCTTCGATCTCTTCGAGATCGGCGGTGTCCAGAAAGAACTTCACTGGATTCCTCCTTTTTGAAAGGGATACTCAACATATCTGCATGCAGGCACACGGATCCCGAAGGAAGGCCTGCAACTATGCCGTTGTAAGGGGAATTGATAAGACCCGTTCATCATAAACAAACGGTTTCCCCCGTGCAAGGAAAAACCTAGGGGCGGGTTTGGGTGCGGGAGGCCGGTGGGCTGCGGTGCGGTGACGGCGGGGCTGCCGCCGGGGGCGCGCCGGCCGAGCGGCGGTGTGACGGCCGAGCGGCGGTGCGTGGCGGTGGCGACAAGGCTGCCGCCGGGGGCGCGCCGGCTTGCGGGCTTGACTTGCCGCCTATCCTTGCTGGTGCTCTGCCAGAAGCTGGGCGGCGTGGGCAAGCGAAGCCTGGCTGGTGTCGCCGGAAAGCATGCGGGCAATCTCGTGCGTGCGCGCATCGCCCGCCAAGGGCTGCAGCGTGGTTTCGGGAAGCTCGCCTTCGGTTTTGGTTACCAGGTAATGGGCGCTGCCGCACACCGCAACCTGGGGCAAGTGGGTTACCACGATAACCTGGTGGGTGCGGGCCAGATCTTCCAGCACGGCGCCCAGGGCACGCGCGGTTTCGCCGCCGACGCCGGCGTCGATCTCGTCGAACACCAGGGTGTCCACCTGGTCGCATTCACCCAGCACCACCTTCAGCGCCAGCATCACGCGGCTGGTTTCGCCGCCGCTGGCAATCTTGCCCAGGCGCTGCGGCTTCAGTTGGCCGCCGGGCGCGAACATCAGCTCGAACGACTGCGAGCCCCATGCATCCCAGCTTTCACGCGGCAAATCTTCCACGCGCGCTTCCAGCCGGGCACCCTTCATTTCCAACCGCGCCAATTGCGCCTGCACGGCATCGATGAACTGGGGAATCACCTTGGCGCGCGCAGCAGCCAACGCCGCCACGGCGCTGGCAAGGGCAGCCTCTGCGGCATCGCGCGCGTTCGCCGCCTGGGCAATAAGCTCGTCGCGCCCCTCGTACTCGCGGATCTTCGCGGCCGATTCTTCCTGCAGGGCAAGCACGTCTTCCATGCGGGGGCCGTAGCCGCGCATAAGGCCCTGCAGCTCGGCGATGCGGTCTTGCACCTGCTCCAGCTCTTCGCGCGGGAAGTCTACCTGGCTGCGGTAGCCGGAAAGCTCGCGGCCCAAGTCTTCCAAGCTGAAGTACGCCTCGCGCACCACCTGGCGCGTGGGCTCGATGCCCGTGTCCACTTCGGCAATGCGGTCAAGGCTGGCCAGGGCCGCCTCCAACTGTTCCACCGCGCCTCCGTTGCCAGTAAGGCTGCGCTCTGCGGCGTGGGCTTCCCCCACCAACAGCTCGGCGTTTTCCAGCTTGGGCAAGCGCTGCAGCAGCTCTTCGTATTCGCCCGGCTGGGGGTTGGCCTTGCCAATCTGCTCCAAGGCGAAGCGCGCGCGGTCCAGCTCCACGGCATCGGCCTGGTCCAACGCCTGTAAGCGGTCGAGTTCTGCCTGGGCATCCTTCGCGGCGGAAAGCGCCGTGCGGTATTCCTGGTGGGGCGTAGCAATCTCGCTTTTGCCCCATTCGTCCAACAGCGCGCGCTGGTATGCGGGGGAAAGCAAGCGCTGATGCTCGTGCTGGCCGCACAGATCCACGCTTTGCCCCACCGTTTGGGCAAGTTCCCTCAGCGATGCCAGCGAGCCGTCCAGCGTAGCGCGCGAGCGGCCCTGGGCGGTGATGCGGCGGGCGGCCACCACGCCATCTTCGCCAGCTTCTTCGGTTTCCCCGCCGGGTTCCTTGCCAGCTTCTTCCAGGAAGAAACGACCTTCCACCTGCAGCTCCGGCGCGCCTTGGCGCACCAGCCCGGCTTCCGCTCGCTCGCCGATGAGCAGCTTCAGGGCGTTCAGCAGCGCCGTTTTGCCCGAGCCTGTTTCGCCGGTGACAACCGTAAGGCCCGGCGCAGGGGCAAACGTGGCCTCGGCAATCAAGGCAACGTCTTTGATGTGAACCTCGTCGATCATGGAAACCCCCTGCTCGCAAAACCGGCGCACGGCGCCGTGCCATTCGCTTCCCGTGTCATTCGCTTCGATTCTACGCCATGGTTTTACAAAGAAATGCGAAAGGAATTGCAAAAAGCAATGACCGCGGGGATATCGCACGCCGATTTATAAGACCGGTGCGCCGCAGAGCACGGCAGCAGGCATATACTGTGGTTTCCGAGTTTTTTCAACCAGAACCTACGAAGGGCACCGATGCACAACTGCGCTGCACCGCATATCCGCGCCTGGGGCGCGCTGAGCCAGCTCCCGTCTTCCGTGAGCAAGGTTATCGACGCCCTGGAAAACGCCGGCTTCGAGGCCTGGGTGGTAGGCGGCTACGTGCGCGATGCGCTGCGCGGCGCCACCCCGCACGATGCCGACGTTACCACCAACGCGCACTGGCAGCAGACGCGCGAAGTGTGCCGCGCTGCCGGCATGGCGGTGCACGAAACGGGTGTGAAGCACGGCACCGTCACCGTTATCTGCGACGACTACCCCATCGAGGTAACCACGTTCCGCACCGAGGGCAGCTATTCCGACCACCGCCACCCCGATGCCGTGCAGTTCGTGAACAGCATCGAGCAAGACCTGGCCCGGCGCGACTTCACCATCAACGCCATGGCCTTCCATCCGGTGCGCGGAATCGTAGACCCCTTCGACGGGCAGAACGACCTGGCGAACAAGGTTATCCGCTGCGTTAACAGCGCCGACCAGCGCTTCGCCGAAGACGCCCTGCGCGTGCTGCGCGCCATTCGATTCGCTTCCCAACTGGGCTTTTGGATGGCGCCCGATACCGAGCTGGCTGTTCGAAAGCATGCTTGCAGCCTGAAGGAGGTTGCCGGCGAGCGCCTGTTCCAGGAAATGGACAAGCTGCTGTGCGGCCCCGCCGTGCGCGCCACGCTGCTGCGCTTCGCCGAAGAGCTGGCCGTGGTGGTGCCCTGCATCAAGCCCATGATCGGGTTCGACCAGCACAACCCCTGGCACGTGTACGATGTGTTCGAGCACACCGCAACCGTGGTGGCCGAAACGCCCGCCTACCCGCTGGTACGCTGGGCGGCGCTGTTCCACGACTCCGGCAAACCCGACACGTTCTTCATCGGCGACGACAACCGCGGGCACATGCCCAACCACCAAATAGAAAGCGTGCACCACCTGCAGGCATCCGCCAAGCAGCTGAACTTCAGCCGCAAGCTTCAGCACGACCTGGAGCTGCTGGTGCGCTTCCACGACGACCATCCGGAGCCCACGGAGAAAAGCGTGCGCAAGCTGTACGCCAAGTTGAACAACGACGGGCGCCTGTTCCACGTGATGTGCGACCTTATGCGCGGCGACGCCATGGGGCAGGCCGAGTTCAGCCACAAGCGCACCAAGAAGATCGATGCGGTAGAGCAGCTGTTCAACAGCATGGTGGAACGGCACGAGCCTCTTTCCCTGAAGGACCTGCCCATCAGCGGCAAGGACCTTCTGGAATACGGCGTGCCCGAGGGGCCGCAAGTCGGGCTTATCCTGAACGAGATCTTCAACGCCGTGGTGAACGGCCAAATCCCCGGCGACCGCGAAACGCTGCTTACCGAAATCCCCCAGCGCTGCAAGAACAGCGCCTCCCTGTACCGAAAGCAGGATTAGGCGAACCCGTCCGAAATAACCCCAATCCGTCCGCGCCGCGGGCCGGGGCACCAGCCGGGGCCTTCGCTCAACTCGACCTATCCGCGCCGCGGGCTGGGGCACCATCCCTTCGGGGATTCCCGTTCCGCTGTTTGATGTGGCCCGCTTAGGCGGGCCACATCTGCATGCGCTGCACTGCTTCATG
>CAVBST010000047.1:0-7190 GCA_963598325.1 uncultured Prevotella sp.
GCTGTTCAAGGGACCGATAAGCTCACTTCCGGAGCTCCTCATTTCTACGAGACCGGACACGTTCAGCCGACGCAGTTAGCAAAAGAAGACCGCGATGCGGCATCGGAGCTTGCATGTGATGCTGCCCGTGCTGTTGGGTTGATTAATAGTGCAGCTCATGTTGAGGTCATGATTACGGATGAGGGGCCCAAAATGGTTGAGCTTGGAGCACGCGTTGGCGGCGACTGGATCACCTCGTACCTGATTGATAATTCTGTGGTTGGAATCGACATGGTCGAAACGATGTTTGAAATGGCATTGGGAAATCATTGCGACTCTTGGCACTATCAGGACAGTGGAGTCTGCGCTGCAACAAAATTCATCCCCGCAAACAAGGGAATGGTGCTATCTGTCTCGGGAATAGAGCAAGCCTTGGCCTGTGACGGGGTTGTCCATGTCGAGCTGACTGCCGAGATCGGTCGTACGTACGATGATGCAGAGGACGACTCTTCTCGTTTCGCTTCTGTTGTCGCGACAGGCAAAACGCAACAAGAGGCTCTAGAAGTTTGTGATTTGGCATTAAGCAAATTAAAAATCATTGTTAGATGACCCCGAAAAGACCCAACAGTAACAAGGAGAAGCGTTGGAAAAAGCAGAGGCGCTTAATAAACTTCAGCAAACTGAGCTTGAGATATTGATTGCTGTAGCTGAGTTGTGCGAAAAACATTCAATCGAATGGATGCTTGATTCCGGTACTGCCTTAGGCGCTGCAAGGCATAACGGGTTTATCCCTTGGGATGACGATGTAGACATATCGATGCCGCGTTGCGAATTTGATCGATTTTTGAAAATCGCTCCACGTGAGCTTCCTGATGGGTACTCAGTTCATACATACGAGAACACCAGGGGTTTTGGCGCGCTGTTCGCGAAAATCTATAAAGATGGAACCGTATTCGAGACAGCAGAGTCGCGATCGGCAGGCTGCCAACAAGCGATTTTCATTGACGTATTGCCTTACGACATCCTTGAGGTCAATCCATCAAAACGAAAAAAACAAATCGATAACGCAACAAAATGGCAAAGAGTGTCCTATTTGCTTCAGACGGCCGAAGTGCAGGTCCCTCATTCTGGCATGGTGGGCTTGGCTGAAAAAGCAGCTTGCAAGCTTGCGCATGCTTTTCTTGTTTGTGTTCTCTCCGGCAGAAGGGATAGGGTTCGCGATGGTTTTTCCGAGTCAATAATTAGAAGAATGCCCGACGCAGATGACGAAATGAAGAGTCTGTCCTACAATTCGATTCCCGATGACTATCATCGCTATTCTGATTTGTACCCGGCCGGTGAGGCTATATTCGAAAAGCATAAGTTTCCTGTGCCTCGCAACTTGGACAAATACCTAACTAGAAGCTATGGGAATTGGAGGGAGCTTCCGCCCGAAGAAGCACGTCATACCCATCTTCCTCTCTACCTTTTATTTTCTGATGGCACTAGCTGGAGGGAAGATTCGTAGTTGTCTTGAATGTCTTTGATGAGCACCTTGCATGTGGGCTATGAATACCACAATATATCGCAAACTGCACTCTGCCCAATATGCGCAACGGAGGATTGTCATTCATGAATCGTGAACCCGAGGGCGGGATCAACGGATCCCTGCGGTGAAGATATCAGCTGAGGATGCCTGAGGAGTTCGACAAGCTCCGCAACGCCGACGAAGAGCTGAGGTAATTATGATCGGGCCGGGTAATTGCCCCGGCCCGATAGCTTTAATGGAGTCTCTCGCTTTTTCGGAGAAGTGCTGCAACCAAGCAAGCCAGCATGACAAGCGCCCCCACGCCATATGCAGCTAAAGACGCGAAGCTCACTCCGTTCATGTCGAACAGGGGAACGAAGTAGAGCGTTAGGGGAATCGAGGATGCTGCGGCGGCTATATTTCCAATGAAGCTCCCTTTGAAATCCCTGATTGCTACTAGTACATCGTTCAGGAACCAAACAAATGCAGTTACCATCGCCACGGCGATAATCGGGGTTAGCAGGTATGCATAGGGTGCGATGCTTTCTCCGAAGAAAAGCACAAGAAGGGGTTCTCCTAGCCAATATAGAGCCAGAGCCGACACAATTCCGAGCGCCGCAATGCCCCCGGCAGCCTTGATCAGTAGTACTGCAAGTTGCTTCATGCTCTTATTGGCATAGGCTTCCGAAAAATAGCCAAGCAAAGGATTGTAGATATAGCTTGCACCCATTTGGATAATGGCTACTGGCGCGGCAACGGAAGCGTAGATTCCCAATGCGGCCGAGCCGCTGAATGCTGCAAGGTATTGACGTGGGACGGAGGGCGCGGCGCCGCAAGCTACTGCAGCGATCACGATAGGCAGACAGTAGCCAAGTAGATGAAGGGCCTTCTTTTTCGAGATGCCAATGTGAAGTGCCTCAAATTGTGCTGAACGTGGCAGGTCGTATACGATGCCAATCATAATAATTGCTGCAGTCATTCCGATGATGGATATATCCAGGCTGTTTGTTAAGACCATTCCGATGCAGAAGACCGCTAAAGATGCTGCACCCTGTATCGAAAGCGATTTTCCGATATAGTCCATTCGGCGGTTTTGCTGGTCGAGCCCATGCAAAACATCAATGAGTAGGCTGGCAATCTTGTAGACGGCATAAAGCGCTATGGTGACGAAAGAGTCAAGCGGGCATGTTATAAGCGCGTAGACGAGAATCAGGAATAAGGCAGCCCCGCAAGTAATCAGCCTTAAAGCGAAGTACTCCCCAACGGTGTTTTCGTGGGTCACATCGGAGACCTGATACGTGTACATGCGGTAAATGGCCAGTGACGAAAACATGTTGTACACAGACATTGCGAGGGAGAGCGCTCCCGCTGCATCGTAGCCATCGGATAGGCGAACAACCAATACTGTAATGAGCCATTGGCATCCCAGGTAGGTAAGCGATCCGGCTGAATTCCATAGCATGTTTAGCTGGATAGGTAGTCCGTTATTATCTCTCTGGGTCTGCTTTGGGATATTAGTTTGCTTCATGTCTGTCAAAGCTGATCTTTTCGGTGGACGCTAGGATTACGTTTGGGTTCCTGAAGGGGTGTTCAACGTTCCAGTCGATCGTAGGTAGGGTCGTTGGGGTTCCTTTGGGAGGTGGAGCTGCTGAATTGGTTACTTGGGGCGATAAACGGTATGGCAGAGCATTTTTGCTGGAATCCAGGCCAGTGCAGCAAGGATAGGGCTAGGTGCCGTACTGATTGCCCTTGGGTGTTTAGCGAAGTGGCATCCAACAAGATAAAGGATCGTTTCGTAGTATTTCAAAGGTATTGTATCGGCATACTCCACATACATCCTTTTGAGCTTGGTGTAACCCTTTGGGTTTTCGCGGGTGATTTTACGAACGTTTGCAGTGTATCCATCGGGAAAGTATTCGCGCACTATCAGGATGCGATGCAACACGCCAAGTTTATAATGCTGGTCTATCTGGTGGAATACGTAGGTTTCCGCAATGAAGCGCTCGTCCGGCTCAACATCGAACGGAAATTGCTTAAGGATTTTCGTTCGATGGATATGTGCGGTATCTCCCTTGTGTCCATGCTTGTAATACAGATCCCACATGGTGGTGCGATTAAGGCTTGGGCTGATGACGGTACCTAATGGTTCGGTGGCGGTTTTACCACACATGCCTATTATTCCCGCGATAGTATCGTCGTCCCTGTATTTGTTCCATTCGTCAAGGATGGCGCGCACTGTTCCGGCGGGGACGAGGTCATCGTCGTCGATGCACATAAGCAGCTCATCAGGGCAGTTTTCAACGGCTGTATTGAATGCGCGCTGCTTGCCTCCGTTGGGTTGCTTGATATAGGTGATGGGGAACGGGCTGGATTTTTTGAACGAATCCACTATCTGTTCGGTGTTGTCGGGGGAGCCGTCATCGACAATAAGCCAATGGAAATCAGGGTCTTGCCGCCTAAGGCTTTCGAATAGATCTGCAAGGTGACTCGCCCTGTTATAGGTAGGTGTAAATATGCAAAGGGTGTGCGGCTGAGGCAATGCTGGCCTTTCGCTATGGCTTTTGTATTGGTATGTATGCTTTTTGAAACGGTATCATATGGCATGGTTTTATAAGGCGAACTGCGCGTAAGCAATAGAATGCGTACTCTGGAGGGTCTGTGCAATACCAGCAGGAAACATTGCGTAAATTGCAGCTCGTTGAGTTGGAAGTGCTACTGGCAATAGACGCTGTGTGTAAAGATTACGGAATCACGTACTTTCTAGATTCGGGGACCGCTCTTGGGGCAAAGCGTCACGGTGGGTTTATTCCATGGGATGACGATATCGATATCGGAATGCCCCGCAAAGACTACGATAGGTTTCTCGAGGTGGCACCTGCTGCTCTTGGCGATGGTTTTATGGTGGCGAACCCAGCGAGCGACGACCGTCTTGCCGGCTTATTTGCCAAAGTGTGGAAGAACGGGACGAAGTTCTTTACGGACGAAACCCTTGATGCCGGTATCGACCAAGGCGTGTTCGTTGATGTTTTCCCGTACGACCGTGTAGCCTCCGATGCTGATGCCCGTACTGCTCAGCTGAGGTCTTGCCTGAAATGGCAGAGCCTTTCCTACTTGTATCACTCAAAGGCGATCAATGTTCCTCATAAAGGGCTTCTTGGCTCGATGGAAAAAGGGGCATGTCGCATCGCTCACGCTTTTTTGAAGGCTTGTTCTAGTCCAAAGAAGATAAGGGATAAGTTCATGGTTTCAGCTTTGAGCGCCCAAGGCGACCGCTCGTTTCAGGACCTCGCTTGTATGAACTACCCTCGGCAGGGGGTTTTAGCCGAAGATGTTCTTTTGCCGCCAAAGCCCTTGAGTTCGAGGGCTACGAGTTTCCAGCACCGGCAGACATTGAAGGCTATCTCTGTACTTTATACGGCAATAATTGGAATGAGTTGCCGCCGGAAGAGCAGCGTCGCAATCATGCCCCGAAAATTCTCGACCTAGGGAATTGAGCTTATTCTTGCAACAGATTGAGGTGTTGCAAGTTAGCCGTTCCGGTCCACTGGTTGGTTCGCTCTTTCGCAAGCAGTGATTATTTTTTCCGCGGTTGCCTTCCACGAGAATTTTTCTCTCACTCGTTCGCCGATGTTGCTTGCCAGGGCCGCATTGTGGGCGGGGTCGGCTTTTAACTGGTGAATCGCATCGGCTATCTCATGGGGGTCTTGCGACTTCAGTATTACGCCGTAATCGGGCGAGGGGATCATTTCGGGAACACCGCCAACATTGGTGATCACGGGCGTGGTGTAGCATGCGGCCGCCTCTAGCAAGGAAGTGGAGAAGCCTTCGGAACGTGTGGGAAGGCAGAAGCAGTCGCTTTGCTTTAACAATGCGGCAATATCGTTGGCATCTAGGCGCCCAAGCAGATGCATATTGCCAGGGTTGTTCTCTTTTAGCTCGCTCTTCAGTGGGCCGTCACCTGCTAGCGCTATCTGGACCTGCGGGTCGTCGCTAAGCAAACGCGCTGCTTCCAGCAGGTTGCGTACTCCCTTTTCAGGGATAAGACGCCCTGTGAACGAGACCAGGAAGCAATCCTTGTTTTCCGTTTCCGATTTGAAATTGCGCTCAGAAGCCCGGGAAAGATATTCGTCTGCGTCAATGGAGTTATTGATCACGCCAAGGCCTTCGATCTCAAAGGTTCTAAGCCACTCAACGCTGGCTTCTGAAACGCCATAAAAGTCAACGTCGTGACGTTTTAGTTTTGCGGTGATTGCATGCTCGTACGCCTTGACCGCAACATCGACCGCTGGGTTCCCGAAAGTTAGATAGGCAGATCCGTGGTCGATAACAATCGGGCGTATGTCAGCAGCTTCGGCATGTTTCACGCCCAAGAAGGTGTGCGGATAGAAACGTGTGTTGATGACGATGAAACTGGTCGGGGAGTGCCTTATCTCATTAGACAGCCTACGGAACTCAGCGTCTTTTTTAGGCAGAGGGAGCCTGCCGCCAATAAGCGGGTGGCAGGGCAGGCGGTAGATTTTAACTCCGGTTGCGGTTTCTTCGATACTTTCGAGGGAAAATACGTTGTTGGTCACGATGACGGCGTTGTAGCCCATCGATTGGAGCTGATTAGCAAGGAAGTGTGTGTATTTTTCTACCCCGCCTATGTTAGGCAAGAAGTTGGCTGAATAAATAAAAACAGTTTTTCTCATTTGCTTGGGCACAATATTCGATGCGGGCTACTGTCTAGATTTCAGCGACTCTACCTCTTTGTTGAGCAGAGCAACTTCCTGAACAAGGGTTTTTTGGTAGGCCGTTTGCCTGCTTGCAATAACGCTAAGGGAAAGGCATATGGCCAGTAGGCAGATGATTGCCAGTATGAAAATGAAGTTGGAGGGAATTTCAACGCCAAAAAGGTGCGCGAGCTGATAAATGGGCTCTGGGAAAAGAGGGCAGATTATCAAGATGATGGCGAGCAAGAACCAAAGCAGGGAATACCCAAGAAGGATTTTACGCCGCGAAACAAGTCGTAAAACGTAGCCGAAAAGAAGGATGCCAAGAACTACCGAGGCTAAAGATGCGATAGTTGCCATTGCTAGTAGACCTTCTTTCTAAGGGAGGTGTTCTCAAGTTTGCAGATCAAGATGGCAAGACTTACCTTGATCATGTAATAGGCTCCCGAAAGCGCTCTGATAGAAGACTCTCCGCCAGCACGTTCTTTCATTTCGACGGAAACCTCTTTGACCAAGAGCTTGTGGTTGAGGGCGTCTGCAATGGACTCTGGTTCAGGGTAGTCGATAGGGTAAGTGTAGGAGAACAGTTCAAGCGCTCTTTTACCGCTTGCCCTGAAGCCGGAAGTCGGGTCCGTTACCCTGACCTTATAGAGCTTGGTCAAGAGCCCGGAAAGCCATTTGATCCCCACACGTCGCATGAAGGTAGATCGAAACCCTTCGGTTTTCTGCAAGAACCGGGAGCCGATAACCAAATCGGCACCGTTTTCTATTTCCTCAAGGAGCTTGGGGATGTACGAGATATCGTGCTGGCCGTCGCCATCTACCTGAATATCTACATCGTAGCCATTACGCAGAGCGTATTTGTGGCCCGCTTGAACGGCGCCGCCTATTCCCAGGTTGCGAGGAAGATCGAGAACATTGAGGTTGTTCTCTTTGCATTTTTCAAGGGTGGAATCGATAGAACCATCATTGACAATAATGTAGTCATAGCC
>CAVBST010000048.1:0-7127 GCA_963598325.1 uncultured Prevotella sp.
CGCTCTTTCCGCATTCTTCCTTCTTGCCTCTGCCTATGCGCTGTTCGAGCACAATCAGCCGGTGCTGGAGCTTACGGCATCGTTCCTGGTGGTTGCTTTGCTTGCGCTGGCCATCACACGCATCTGCCGTTGGCGCTTCGTGAAGAACAACCCCCATTACATGGACAAAAGCCAAAAGGTCACCTTCCTGTAGGCGCCTGCCCTAGCGCTTCAAGGGCTGCCTTGCCTTTGCTCGCATCGCACTGGGGCTTAGCCGCCGCCCTGATCCGACCGCTGCTTTTTTGGTCTTTTCCAACAGATTGTTGGGTTTTTCGCCTTCAAAAGTAACGAAAGCTGCCCGCCTGGGTAACCATGCTCCCATCTCAATCTGAACACGTTCATTTTGCGCGATACTTGGATTGTGCGTTAGTGCTTGATGCGCGGTAGCGAGGGGTTGCCGCGGCAGGCACGGAAGGAGAGATTCCAATGAGCACAGTAGACAAGAAACTGATGGATCAGATGCTTCGCTTTGCCAAAGACGTTGTCGTTGAAGGGGTCGACGACATGCGCGATACCAACAGCTCGCGACGTTTGAACAGCCGCGATGTCCACGTTGCGCGCGCCATCATGGAGCGGGGCATGCGCACGCTTCCCATCGAGCAGCGCGTCCTTTCCGAAGCGGCGTTCGACAAGCGGGCATTCGACCTGGGCCGCATGTACGTTATCCGCCAGCTGGGTATCTGGGAAGTGATGAGCTACGACGCGCTGCATCGCGAAAGCGAAAACGTGGCATTCCCCGAGCTCATCGATGGCCTCGTTGACGAAGGACTGGTGCGTCGCGTTGCCGATTCCTCCGATGGCGAGCAGCGCGATGTGCTCATGCTCACCGATGCGGGCAAGAAACTGTTCGCCGAGCAGGAAGGCCGTCTTGATGAGCATGCGGGCGAGATGTTCGAGCGTCTGACCGAGGGCGAGAAGATGCAGCTGTATTTGCTGTTGCGCAAGATGATGGGCACACCCGCAAGCGAGAGCAGCGCCAACCAGGTGCGCCGCAAGACCGACATAGCCTAACGCAAGGCCGCCCCAGATAAGCTGGAGGCAAAGCATACGCAAGCTGCCCCGGAAGTTGCTCGTCTTCCGGGGCGGTTCTGTTTGCGGCTGCACCGAACCCAGCCATCAAAGTGGATGGAGCTGCCGCCCTGCGCAAACTGCTAAGAAAAACGTTGCAAACAGAGGTCTAAATACCAAGAAAAACGTTACAGATAGCCTATCTAAAAACGCGAAAAACGTTACAGAAAAGTGTATATCTGCTGGTGGGCGGGTTAGTTGGAAGAGGATTGCTCTTCGTGGTCTTGCGGAATGGCGCTTTCGAGTCGGCGGATGAATTCCTCGCAGGCCCGGCTGCGCAGGCGGTACTTCTTCCATACCAGAAACGAGCCGATTTTCATCGTAGGTTCCAGCGGGACGAAAGCCAGGTCGCTTCCCTCAAGTTGCAGTAGGTGGTCGATGCCCATGGCACAGACCTCGCCCGTGCGCACCAGGTGGGCGGCGTTGCCCAGCAAGTCGAAGCGACCTACCACATCAAGGTCCTCGACCGCCAGTTCGCCGCATGACCAAGTGGCAAGGTCGACGGCCTTGTTCGACGTTCGCGAGCTCAGAAGCAGGGGCATGCGCGCGACGTCGGCCGGCGTCGCTCCCTTAAGCCTTGCCCATTCGCTTTTTGCCGACACGGCCACGCCCGCCCTATCGACGCCGGGCATGCGCAGCCATTCGTACTTTTCGAGGTTCACCGGCTCTATGAGCAGAGCGAAGTCGAGCAGACCGCGCTCAAGGCGCTCTTCGACGGCATCGGCGTTGCCCGTGTAGAGCTCGATGGTCACACCCAGGTTCTCTCGATGGAGTTGGGCGAATGTCTGCAGCACGAAACGCATGGCCTGCGTCTCGCCGGCACCGATGCGGATGACGCCCGAAAGCTCGCCCGCGTCGTCGGAAAGCTCCGCTTCAGCCTGCTCCACCAGCGAAATTATCTCTTCGGCGCGCTGGCGCAGGCGCATACCCTCACCAGTAAGCACACATGCGCGGTTCGTGCGGTCGAACAATGTTACGCCCAGTTCCCGTTCCAGGTCGGCGATCTGGCGTGAAAGCGTGGGCTGCGTTACGTGCAGTACGTTGGCTGCCTCGGTCATATTCTCTTCGCGCGCTACGGCGAGGAAGTAACGCAGCGTTCGTAGCTCCATGTTCGCACCTGCCTTAAATACCATTCGAAATACGTATACCCAAAAAGTTGCTATAGGTATTTTACATTGCACCGTGCCGCTAATACCGTTGAGGAAGCAAGAACACCCCAAACGCTTCAGAAAGGCGGCGCGTCGCATGGATGGGAAAACCCGCGAAAACCTTCGCGACGCCGGCTGCGACGAGGCGCTTATCGCCGAGCTCGACGCCCTACCGAGCTCCTGCGCCAAGCTCTGCCGCCTCAAGGCTTACCGGCGCGATCTGCTGAACGACATTCATGCGGGGCAGAAGAAGCTCGAATGCCTTGATTACCTCATCTACCAGCTGCGCTGCGATACCGAGCGCAGCTGCTGCAACCAAACGAGACCAAAAGGAGAATGACATGACCATCACGCAAACCGCGGGGCGCGACCAGCTTGGCAGCTTTGCGCCCGCTTTCGCGCATTTCAACGACGACGTGCTTTTTGGCGAGAACTGGAACGGTGAAGGCATCGACCTTAAAACCCGCAGCCTTCTTACCGTGACCACTCTCATGGCGCAGGGCATCACCGATAGCTCGCTTGCGTATCACATCCAGAATGCCAAGGCTCATGGTGTGACCCGTAAGGAATTCGCGGCCGCCGTTACCCACGTGGCCTTCTATGCCGGCTGGCCAAAGGCGTGGGCCACCTTCAATTTGGCGAAGGAGGTATATGCGGATGACGAGATGGGCGGCGCAACCGGCGACGCGCCCGGGTTCCGCGGCGGCTTCTTCGGCCTGGGGCAGCGCAACGACGCCTTCGCGCAGTACTTCACCGGCCAGAGCTACCTCAAGAACCTCACGGCCCCCGGCGACTACCTGCCCATCCACAACGTCACGTTCGAGCCGGGCTGCCGCAACAACTGGCATATCCACCATGCTAGTGCCGGCGGCGGGCAAGTCCTTATCTGCGTTGACGGTGAAGGCTGGTATCAGGAGGAGGGGAAGCCGGCGCAAGCCTTGAAGCCTGGTGACATCGTGGAGATCCCCGCGAACGTCAAGCATTGGCATGGCGCCAGGGCCGACAGTTGGTTCAGCCATCTCGCTTTCGAATGCCCCGGCGAGGACTGCTCCAACGAGTGGTGCGAGTCCGTTGACAACGCAGCCTATAACGCATTGGAAGAGTAAGAAACCGCGAACGAATACGCCCGATTGGAAGGAACCGCAATGAGCAAGAACATGCTGGTTGTCTATTACACCTGGACCAACGGAAACACCAAGAAGATCGCCGAGCAGCTAGCCGCGGCCTGCGGCGCCGACCTTGCGCGTATCGATACCGTTGTACCTTATCCCGAGGACTATGAAGCAACCGTTCAGCAAGCGCAAGACGAGGTCAATGCCGGTTTCGAGCCGGAAATCAAGGCTCTCGCACACGACCCTGCCGACTATGACATCATCGCCGTGGGAACGCCTACCTGGTGGTACACCATGGCACCGGCGGTGAAAACCTTCATGGGCGGCATCGAGTGGGCCGGCAAGACCATTGTGCCCTTCTCGACCAGTGCCGGCTGGCCCGGCAGCACCAACGCCGACATCCAGAATGTCGCAACGGGCGCCGCTCCGGCTGCCGGCCTTGAAGTCACCTTCGAATCCTCCGGTGGCGCGCGCATGAAGACCGCGCAGGTCGAAGTGGACGCCTGGATCGAAACCGTCAAGGAGCTGATGAATTAAATAAGCCCCCTTGCTGGCTCGATGAGCATGACAACGGGGCGCATTGCCTACACGATGGCGATGGCACCGCAGCCGCTTGCCTGCTGGTTTTCCACAGCGCTCTTCAGGATTTGGAGCCCCTCGACCAAATCTTCGTCCGATCGTGGCGACGAAGTTGCAACCCGCACGTAGTTGGAGGCAGCGCTCCTGCCCACCGAAAACCGCTCGGCTCCCAAAACGTTCGCTCCTCTTTTCGCAGCCTCCGTTTCGCAAAGCGCCCCCGACATCCCCTTGGGGAGCTCGAGCCACTGATAGTAAGAGTCTCGCACGGTGCGCACCCCAGGGAACACCTGGGAGAACAGGCCATTTCTCGACTCAGCAAGCGCACGTTTGCTGTCAGCGATGTCACGCGCGGCACCCGTCCTTATCAACTCGGCCGCTATCTCGGCGTTCAGGCCAGGCACTTTCAAGTACCCGAAGAGGGCACCCTGCTGCAGACAGTCCATCAAATGCCGAGGCACGGTAAGGTAGGCTATGCGCAACCCCGAGCACACGGCCTTCGATAGGCCGGCCAGATAAATACAGCATTCCGGAGCGTACGAGGAGAGCGGCGCGGGCCTTTCGCTCAAAACCGCAGCCCCGTTGTCGTCTTCGAGAACGATGAGATTCCTCTTGCGGATAACGGACGCTATATCCATGCGCCTGGCGTCCGAGAGCCGAACATTCGTTGGGTTGTTCCTCGCCGGAACGATGTACATCCCCTTCACTTCCTGTATCGAGCAAATCCTATCGAGCTCGTCGGCCCGCATCCCCTCCTCGTCGCCGGCTATGGGGACGAGCTGCAATCCGAGCAACTTGGCCAGGCCTATGAGGTTCGGGTAGGTGTAGCTGTCGACCGCAATGCGGTCTCCGCGCTCGAAAAGTGTCGTTAGAACGAGCGTGAGCGCGCTCTGAATCCCAAGCGCGATGAGCGTGCCCGATGCATCGGCGTCCACCCCCAACGATCGCATCCAGTCCACGCCGGCCGCGATCTGGCTCGCGCTGCCGAGGGGGTCCGAGTACTCGAACAATCTCTCGGCCCCGGGCATTCCCACCACAGCGCGAGCAACATCGACAACGCGCGCGTTGTGCTCGTAGAAGGGGTGCACCGACCCCATGTCTATGCCAGGAAAGCGGCTTGGCTCCTCTACCATCGTCCGAGCTGTCGCATACGGGGTCACGAACGTGCCGCTTCCAACGGTCGCATGCACAAGCCCCCGTGTCTCGCAGAGCTTGTACGTCTTGGTCACTGTAGAGAGGCTGAGGTCCAGGAAGTCGGCGAGCTCCCGCTGGGGCGGCATCTTCGTGTTAGCCGGCAGCCGACCGGAGCGAATCTCGTCCTCCATCATGTTCGCTAGGCAGAGGTAGTAGGGCCGCGCGAGCGCCGACCTCTCGGGGCGCCAGGACATGTAGTAGTCGTCGAAAGAGTTTATCGGCATGGGGCACCTTGTCTCTTGTGGTCAGAATTATGGTGAAACGCGCAATGATCAGGCCTGCACGGGCTGGGGTGCGGCAGACGAAGATGCCGAAGAGCTGGTCGAAGCCATAGAGAGACTGGGGCGCTGGCCCGTGTGACCGCCAACGCAGCACGATCATGAAAGACGCACGGGTAAGCAGCCTTAATTGTATTGCACACAATAAAACAATTGTATTGCTATTGTTTGCTTTTTACATTGGTTCCAGAGAAGAGAGCCGCAAGAGAAGATTCCATGACCTTCGAGCATGTTACAGGGAGGTTCGCGGGTGCCCTGAAGGAAGATCAGGATTCTCGCAGGCTCAACCTCAGCCAAGCAGATAAGGAGAAAAGGAAATGATAAAGCAGTACACCGTTGATGCGTTCACCGACAGACTGTTTTCCGGAAATCCCGCTGCCGTGTGCCTCTTGGACTCGTGGCTCGAAGACGAAATCATGCAGGGCATCGCCTGCGAGAACAACCTATCCGAGACAGCCTTCCTCGTAAGAAAGAACGAAAACTACCTGCTGCGCTGGTTCACCCCCGGCGGAGAGGTTGACCTGTGCGGGCACGCAACGCTGGCATCGGCCCATGTGGTATGTACCTGCGTCGATGAGGGGCGCAATGCGGTGGAGTTCGACACCAGGAGCGGGATTCTCCGCGTAAGCAGAAAAGGGGATTTTTATGAGATGAGCTTCCCCTCCTACGAGCTCGCTCCTGTGGACGTGACCGCAGAGATGGCTGAAGCGCTCGGCACGAGGCCCCGCGAAGCGTATCTCGGCCGCGACCTGCTGTGTATCTTCGGCTCGGAGTCCGAGGTACGCTCGCTCGCCCCCGATTTCGCGAAGCTCGCGCAGCTTGAAGGGCTGCTCGTCCATGCAACCGCCCCCGGCGGCGGTGATGCCGATTGCGTTTCCCGATCGTTCGCCCCCAAGCTCGATGTAGACGAGGACCCGGTGTGCGGGTCGGGCCATTGCCATATCTTCCCCTACTGGGCTCGCGTCCTGGGAAAGGCCGAGCTTACGGGGGTGCAGGCGTCCAAGCGAGGAGGCGTCCTCTACGGTCGAGTCGGCGCAGGCAAAGTAGAGCTCGGCGGCAACGCGCGGCTGTTCTGCGAATCGACCCTTGTCCTCGATTAAGGGCGCACGATACTGTGTGCAAGAAGAAGCCATAGCGGTAACCGTGGATTGGCAAGAACGGCTCGCCAACGATCTTGTTAAGCTCAATGACGGCCTCCCGCATGGATATAGCCCTGCCGTCGCTTGCGGTAAGCACGCCTGCCTTGAAGGAGATGGCGATCCCGGCGGGCGATGGCGATCATCGACGAATGGCTAAAAGGCGATTGCGAAGACAGCGTCGCGCAGGTTATTGCGGTCATGCCGCAATGCGTGAAGCGAGCCTCGTGAATTAGTGTGCATAAATCCCAATAATGCTAGTAATCTAGGCCTTGTCAGTGGCGTTTCTCGGGTTTATGCACATCATTTCGCCGGTAGATAGAGGGTGCTCCCGATAAGTCGGGAACACCCTCTTTATGCCTCGTGAGACCTTGCGTAGCAAAACGCGGCCGCTCTTCGTGTATTGTAATGTTCTTGCGTGCTGGTGCCGTGAGCTAGCACATGATGGCGTCGTTGGCGGTGAAGGCTCCGAGCGAGCCCTCCTTCACCTGGATGCAGACGTAGGTGATGCCCGAGTCTGCCGCGGCACGGAACTGGCGGTGCGCAGCGGGGGAGACGCGCAGCCAGTCGCCGGCC
>CAVBST010000049.1:0-2877 GCA_963598325.1 uncultured Prevotella sp.
GGTTCGATTCCTGTTGCCGGCACCATAAAACACCAGGCCACCGGGCATGTTTCGCTCGGTGGCCTGCTTGCTTTTTGGGCTGTTTTGGGGAATTGCCCCCACTTTGCCCCCACTAAATCGCTTTTGCCTCTGAGGTTTCGTTCCCTTTGGGCTGCATGATCGCTTCGAACACGCCCGCCGCCTCTTCGTCCTTGCCCGGTATCGCGTGGGAGTAAACGTTCAGCGTTGTTGCCGCGTTGGCGTGTCCTAGCCTGCTTGAAACGGTCTTAACGTCCATGCCGGCACCGAGCAGCTGCGTTGCGTGCGTGTGCCTCAGCTGATGGAACGCGAACTCTGCGAACCCGTGCGCCCTACGCCATTTGACGTACCACGTCTCGAAGTTCGGGCAGTCGATATAGCCGCCAACGTCCGAACAGCATACCGGGGTATCCCTCACGGCCTCCAGGCCGAGCGACACAAGCGCCCCGCGCTGGGTTGCCCTCCAGTTCCTCAAATGCGCCGCCGTGTCGCTGTCTAGGCATATGGTGCGCCTGCTGCCCTTAGTCTTAGGCTCTTTGAGGTGTCCATTGATCGTCAACGCCTGGTTTACCTTCAACTGCGTGCATTCCCGGTTTAGGTCGCTCCACCTCAGCGCCAATACCTCACCGATACGCATTCCGGTTGCGAGTCCGAGCCTTACCGCCATCAGCTTGGAAAGGCCGCTAACGCCCCTTACGGATTCCCTGGCGCTTCGCTTGCCCAACGCCTCCATGCGGCGCTCTTTGCCCGCCAACGCCTCCAGCTGTTCGGCCTCTTGGCTGTCCAGCAGGTCATGCAGGGCGCGAACCTGCGCCGCCGTCATGGTCTTTTTCTCCTTGGTGTCATTCTTGGGCGCTTTCACTCGGTCGCATGGGTTTCTGGTTATCAAGTCGTGGTTCGCTGCTGCTTTCATAATCTGGTTCAGCGTCCGGTAATAGCTGCGTACTGTGGTGCCGGATAGCTTGCCGCCGTTGCGCGTCTTACTGCTGCGTAGCTTCCTTATGGCCTTTTCCACCGTTGCCGGGGTAATATCCCTGAGCTTTTGAGTTCCTAGCACCTTGCATAGGTTCCTGAGGTTGTTTTCCTCGGATTGCATGGTTCGCTCAGCGTGTTCGCCGGCCTCTACCCTTTGGGCGTGCCATTCGCGGGCGTACTCTTCGAACGTAACGGAATAGGCATCAACGGAAATGCCGCTGTTGCGTTCTCGTATTAACTGGTCGCGCACTTCGCGTGCTTGCGCCTTGGTTCCCCTTACTCTTCGCTCAACGCGTTGGCGCTTGCCGGTTACGGGGTCGAACCCGTACGATACGCGCACGCGCCAATGTGGGGGTTTGTAGCTTCGCCCGTTCTTGTCCTTAACCTCGGTTATGCTGCCGTCCCCGCTTGCCATCGCTAAGCCCCTTGCGCTGCAATGGCCTTCTGTTGCGCTGAGGCCGCTGCTGCTGCCTTGCCATCTTCATAGCCGCGCCAGTATTCAGCGCCTTGGGTGCCCGCCTCAGTGTTCATAGCCGCTTGCAGGTCGCATAGGTTCGTATGCAGCAGGTTCAGCAGCTCGCTTAGCGCGTCAACCTCTGCTGAGGTGGACGGCATCCCGCTACATGCCATGTGCTGCGTCAAGCCCATTACTCCCTTGCTCAGTTGGATAGCGGCCTCTAGCGTGTCGGCCTGGTCGATTTCGTCAAGGGTTGCGGGGTAGGGGATATTCTTAGCCATTTCGTTGGCTCCTTTCTTCTTGTCGTTGCCTTGATTGGAACGCATCCCGCCGTTTTGGCTCGCTCAATGGGGTACGGGTGGCTTTCATGGGCAATAACAAGCGCCTGGGCGCTTTCCGTCCGTGCCCATTCCATCGCGTCCAATGCTTCTAGCGCCTTTGCGCTTGGTCTTCTTGCTTCATGGCTTCGGTTCCTTTTCTGCGTTGCGCCTTGCCCTGGTTAATGGTTGGCTTCCGCTTTCGTTCCCTGCGCTGTGGTGCTTAGGCTTTCCGCCATGCTGTCCATTAGGCGGGTAATCGCCCTATCTGTTTCGGCGGTTTGACGCTCTAAGTCTTCGAGGGATTCCAGATCGTCAAAAAGGGGTTCAAACTCGAAGAATCCTTGCTCATCGAAAGCGATTAGGGTTTTATCGAAATCGAATTCGGTTTCGTGTTGGCTCATTTCGGGGATTCCTTGCTTCTTGGGTTCGCGTGGTTCATGGCTTCGGTTCCTTCTGCCTTGGCGCTGTTATTCCCCTGAGCAATTGCGGGCTTCCGCTGCCGCTGCCTGTGCTGAGGCGTTTAGCTCGTTCGCCATGATTGAAACCATTTCCGAAAGCCTTACCAGCTCGTAAGAGTCGATACGCTCAATATCGAGGATGGTTTCTGTGATGCAGCGCATCAGCCGGGAGGCTTCGCAATTCAAGTCGGCTGCGAGCCTCAGCGTTTCGGGCAGCTCGGAATTGCTGGGGTCGATCTCTGCAATGTCGATCTCTGTCATGCTGTCGGGGTTCATTTCGTTGTTCCTTTCCTCTTTGGTTTGCCTGATTGGAACGTACCCCGCTGTCAAAGCGCACGGCACCCATCAGCGCCCTATAACGGGCTGCTGCCATAAAGAAATGCCTATAACCACAAAGGCGGGGAATTGTCCTGTTTTGGCGTGAAAAAGGGCATTGAGCGGATAGGTTGCCCGTTGTCTCAATGCCCGATAGTTGCCGGTACTGCTCCAGCGGTCGGCGCGTTGTCTGCCTGCTTGGTGGTCTTTCCGGGTTGCGTCAAACTCGTTCGCCGGTTGCCGTGTCTACTTGTATGAGGCCGCATGAGGGGCAATCGAACGCCCTAATGGCTCCGTAATCGGCTATAGCGGCCTGCCCGTGGCAGTCCGGGCA
>CAVBST010000049.1:2887-5973 GCA_963598325.1 uncultured Prevotella sp.
GTCCGGGCATTCGCCCGTTGCCGCGCCGGGGTAGCGGCTTTCTTTTTTATTTTTTTGGGATGGTTTAGAAATGTCTTGCTGTTGCTCTTGGCGTTCTGTTGGGTTGCCTTTGCTTTCATTTACTTTATTTTGGGGAATACTTGTACTGTACTTTGGCTGTACTTGTCCTGTACTTTGGCTGTTCCCTCCAGCAGGGGCATAGATTGGAACGATTCCATAGCCTGCATCACCCGTGGGGCGCATCGTTTCCGCTGCCTTTGCTTGGAGGGAATACCTCTTTGAGCCGTTGGCTATGCAAAGTTGCTCGGTAATCTCTTCGCCGTGATCGGTTCGGCACTTTGCGGCATTGAATTGATTCATCGCCCACCAGTCGGCAATTGCGTATAGCGTGTCCGGTGGTTGCAAAGATATGACAAACCCGCCATCTACCAGTGATTGAAAATCCGAATACGTGCCGCTTTCATCGGCTTCGAACCCTGAGGCACGCATAACGCGTTTGACGTTCGCAAGTATGCCGTAATGGTCGGCTTCTACGTTCAGTTGGAGCCATAACGCCTGCGCGCTCCTGGGGAGGCTTGTAAACGCCTCGGTCTGCACCACGCTTGCGCTTATTATGGTCTTATCTTTGCGGCTCATGATTCCGCCCTTTGGGCTGCTTTGAAGTCGAACCCATCGCTAACGGCCTTGCGAGTTTCGAACGCCCCCTCCAGTTCCGGGTAATCCTGCATCAGCAAGCGGGCAACGGCTGGCCTCAGGGAGTTGTTCAGCTTGAAAGGAACGGCGTTTCCCTCTCTGAGGTGCAGCACCCTAACGGCCTCGAATATACGGGCTGCGCTGACGCGTGAGCCGCGCCGTTTCAGGTCAAGGGCAGTATCTGCGAGCAAGGCATATGCCTCTGGGTGGTTCCTCTTGAATTCAATAGCGGCCTGGGCGGAATTCGCCGCCGTGTACACCTTATCGACCATTTGCAGCCTCTTCCTTCAGCAGCTTATCCGTGCGGATGAACAACCTGTGCCCAACGCGCATTGAGGGTAATTCGCCGGCGTGAATGCAGCGGCGTATGGTCTGATCGCTCAGCCCGGTAACGAACGCGAACTCTCCCACGGTGCATAGGGGAATCGGCAGATTGCCTACGTATTTCTCGGTATTGTCTCCCGCTCCTTTGGCGGGGAATGCTAGAACGTTTCCCATTTGTACGCCCTTCCTGTGTTGTAACGTGTTTAGCGCGGGTTCGAACTCCGTATCTCTAGCTAACGTTAGAATCAGGATCAATTAAAGGAAAACTCACTGAGTTATTGAGCCGCTTTTGCGTGCATTCACTGAGTAAGGGGGGCTGACCTGTGGAAACGGCGCTGTACAACGATGGGGAAATCAGTTTCGCTAAGAAATCGGACGGCTGGTTGCGTTCATTTCCTAAGGTTGTCGAATGGAACAAGGGGCGCTATCTAGTCGAGGATAAAAAGGGAAAAGCCCCTAGCTTGCCGGTGGAATTCTACGCGCATCAATTTTTGGAGGTTAACCCCCGTGATGAGGATTCATTGTTGGAGTTCGCTTCGCGTTGGGGGATTCCGTCCCACCCTTGCAGGTATAACGGGATTGTCGGCTATAACGGCTGGTCTAATCGTCATGGGTGGGGTTTTGATTGCAGAGATAGCCGTTTGACGGCGGGCATACCGTATGGGTATGTAGAGACTTGCGAAGAGCGGCGAATGCTTGCCGGTATTGTCGAGACAAACGCCGCAAATGGCCTAGGGATGAAGCCCGCTTCATGGGGGTTGTTTGGTGTTCCCGCCGAAAAAACGAACATTTATGAGTATTGCTGTTCGCCTATGAGGGAAGCCGATAGCGGCACGGAATGGGGCGATATCGTTTCCATCACTGAGGCCGCTTCCGTTATCGAAGCCTCTCAGCGGGTTGTTCGATCAATGCTCGCATGGGTTAAGCATCGTTTGCTTGGGGAAAACTATGAATACGACTCGTGGCGTTGCGATGATGAAGCAATGAGTCATTATGCGGCCTGGAACTTCGCCAACTGTGCAGCAACGAAAGATATCCTTCCCATAGATTCGAATCCTGCAATGGACGGGAACGTCATAGCCGCCGTGTTCGATCAGCTCCAGGTAACGCTTCTAAGCCCTGAGCCGTGGAAGATATGCCCGGAATGCGGCACCCCTTTCAAGTACAAGCAGAACAGCCCCGGCGCTGAATCGAAAAGCGGGCGTTACAACCCCCGCGCCATCTACTGTTGCGAGAAATGCCGAAACACCAACGGCAACCGGCGGAAGAGCGAGCGAATCGACCACGGCATATAATCGCCGCCGCCTTATGCATGTTGCGCCCCTGGGCTTCAGCATGGATAGGCTAGGTTTAGCGGCTCAGCGGTTCGGCGCTAGCGGCTCGGAAAAGCCCTTAGCGTTGCACCCTTTTTGCCGTAACGTTGCATTTCGGCCTGTTTTAGCGTGACTGCCTTTTCGTCTTGGCGTGACGTACCCCCCCCGAATCTCCAATTTCGCAGGGATACGGAAATGGGAGGGGCGCGCGGGGTATGTATATAGAAACGGGATTTCTCAACGGGGTAGGGGGTGCCCTTGCCTCAGCTCCAGCAAGGGGAGCTGTTATTTGCCCCTGGGTGGTTTGTATCAGTCCTTTGAGCTTGCGGCTGCTGTTGTTTTGTCCCGGCGCTTGCATTCAGCGCCTTGGGTGCCGGCCTCAGTGTTCATAGTGGCTTGCAGGTTGCATAGCGTCATGCCCTGTAGGCTCAGCAGTTTGCATAGCGCGTCAATCTCTGTCGGGGTAGGCGTTGGCTCGCTGCATACGACATGCCGCGTCAAACCCATATGCCCTTGCTCAGCTCAATAGCGGCCTCCAGTGTGTCGGACTGGGTGTCCATTACGTTGGACATGCGAGGCGGAAAGCTGCCCCCACTTTGCCCCCACTTTAGATAAACGTATATATAGCTGGGTATCTATTCGGGGGCTGATTCTGAGCGTATTTATATATAAATAATGCTTCTGACCTGGGGTTTTGGGCTTTTGTAATCAGTGGGTTGCGGGTTCGATTCCTGTTGCCGGCACCATAAAACACCA
>CAVBST010000050.1:0-5454 GCA_963598325.1 uncultured Prevotella sp.
GGCAACGGAAACGCAGTGGCGTGGGTTGGGGCATCGCCCTGAGGGGTTCTCTGAACAGCGCCTCTGTTCGATTCGCGAAGCGAATCTCCTTCAAATGCATGAAGCAGTGCAGCGCATGCAGATGGGCCCGCCTAAGCGGGCCCATCAAACAGCGGAACGGGAATCCCCGAAGGGCTGGTGCCCCAGCCCGCGGCGCGGACAGGTGAAGTAAGGCTTGGCGCTGCTGATGTGGGCGAGAGTGTGATGATTCGCCTTGGTTTTCGCGCCGCAGAACGTAAACGTTCGTAAACGGAAGGCCCCGGCTGCGGGCTGAACGCGCCCCGAGCGTTGCCATTTGGTAAAATCGGAGAACTATTGAAAGAAGGAACAATGATCGATTTTGCCATTCAGGGGATCTACCCTCCCTCCCTACAAGCGCTGGTCGACGGCAAAGTAGCCAGTCGCATCAGGCGCAAGGACAGCTCTCTTTATGGCTTTTCCGAAGAGGCGCAGCAGTGCGCCAGTGAATATATGGGTTGGGCAACGCTTGCCAGCGAGCCGCCCTATCCTATTGCCGATATCCAGGAGTTCGCCGACAAGAAGATCGCTGCCGGCCTGAAAACCGTGATCCTTATCGGCCAGGGCGGCTCTACCCAGGCCCCCATGACCATCACCAAGTACAACAAGCCGGACTCTTCGCTCGTCACGTTCAAGACGCTCGATTCCGACTCTCCGGTTCGTGTGCGCAGCATCCTTTCCGAATGCGACCCGCGCACCACCCTAATCATCCAATCCTCCAAATCGGGCGGCACCATCGAGCCCACGCTCATCATGAAGGCGGTTCGCTCGGTGCTCGAGGAAAGCATGCCCGCCGAAGAGATTCCCTCTCACCTTATCGCCATCACCGATCCTGGCTCCGACCTGGAAAAACGTGCGAAAGAAGAGGGCTGGTGCAAGGTGTTTTCGGGCGAGCCCACCGTTGGTGGCCGCTATTCCGCCCTTTCGGTGTTCGGCTTGGTGCCGGCGGCGCTGGTGGGCATCAACCTTGCCGACCTGATGGAAAGCGCTCGCGCTGCCGAGGACCTGTGCGCTTCGGACGACATCGACAACCCTGCCGCCAACTTGGCCGCCTTCCTGTACGACAACTACAAGGCGGGCCGCGACAAGTTCTCGTTCTTCACGCCGAAGCGCGGCCGCGTTCTTGGCCTGTGGATCGAGCAGCTGGTTGCCGAGAGCTTGGGCAAGAACGGCTACGGCATCTTGCCGAATATCGAGGTCGACTCGTTGGTGCTGCGCGAAGACCCGAAGGACCGCACGGTTATCACCTACACAACCAAGACCGACCTTTGGGACGATCGCCAGAACTTCGCCCATGCGCTTGAGTTCATCGACCCGGCCATTCCGCGCATGAACTTCAAGGTCATGAACGTGGTAGACCTGGCAGCCCATTTCGTTATGTGGGAATACGCCATTGCCATGGTCGGCTACCTTATGGAGGTTTGCCCGTTCGACCAGCCCGATGTGGCGGTTGCGAAGAAGGAAGTCCTGCGCATCTTGGCCGAGGGCGCGCGTCAGCCCGAATTCGTGGAAAACGGACTGGCTGGCATCCCCGTGGGCGATGCGGAGGTTCATGTTTCCGAGGCGCTGCGCGGCGAGCTTGGGGAAGAAAGCCTTGTCTGCGCGCTTAAGGCGCTTATGGACAGCATCCAGCCTGGCGACTACTTCTGCCTGAACGCCTTCCTGCCGTTTGCGGGCGAGGGCCGGCGCGAGGCGCTGGAGGAGATCCGCCATTCGGTTGCCGACCTGAAGGGCGTGCCTTCCTGCCTGGAAATCGGCCCGCGCTACCTTCATTCCACCGGCCAGCTGCATAAGGGTGGCCCCAACAAGGGCGTGTTCCTTATCGTTTCCGCAGACGAGCCGCGCGATATCGATATCACCGACAACCGCGCCGACAGCTTAGGCGAACTTGCCAAGGCCCAGGCATCGGGCGACTTCTCTATTCTTTCCGATCGCGGAAGGCGCTGCGTGCAGGTTCACCTGGCCGACAATTCCGCCGTTTCCATCCGTGCCTTGGTCAAGGTATTCAAGGAGGCAGTCTACGCATGACGCGTGAAGCGCTCGAACTGAAGATTTCCGGCGTAGTGCAAGGGGTGGGTTTCCGCCCCTTCGTCTATCGTATGGCGAAAATGCACATGATCACCGGATGGGTGTTGAACAACGTCCATGGTGTCCTGGTGCACGCCGAAGGCGAAGCAAAGGCGCTCGATCGTTTTGTGCTGGACATCTCGGAACATGCTCCTGCCGCAGCTCAGGTGAAGGAAATCGCCATCGCCGAGGTGCCGATGGAAGGGTTCGACTCGTTCGAGATACGCTTCTCGGAAGAAGGCGCCGAATCGGAGACCACTTTGGTGTCGCCCGACTTGGCAACCTGCGATGCCTGCGTCGAGGAGCTGTTCGACCCTCAGAACAGGCGCTTCCACTACCCGTTCATCAACTGCACCAACTGCGGCCCCCGCTTCACCATCATGCGCGGGCTGCCCTACGACCGCCCGGCTACCTCTATGGCGGAATTCAAGATGTGCCCCGAATGCCAGGCGGAATACGACAACCCCGCCAACCGCCGCTTCCACGCCCAGCCCGATGCTTGCTTCGAGTGCGGCCCGCATTTGGGGTGGGCTCGCGTCAACGAGGGCGCGCAGCCCGGCGTTGCGGACATCGAGTGGGCGCACGACGTTCAGGCCTCCGACGGCTTCATCGATGAGGCTGTGCGGGTTATCCGCGAAGGCGGTATTGTGGCGGTTAAGGGCCTGGGCGGCTACCACCTAGTGTGCGATGCCCAGAACCCCGATGCACTGATGCGCCTGCGCCATCGCAAGTGCCGCCCTGGCAAGGCATTCGCCGTGATGGCTGCGTCGGTGAGCCAGGCCAGCGAGTTCTGCGAGGTGAACAAGGCTGAGGCCGCCCAGCTGCAAAGCCCTGCCCGCCCCATCGTGCTGCTGCGCAAGCGGATGGACGTTGCCCTTGCCCATGGCTTGGCCGATGAGCTCCCCGAGCTGGGGGTGATGCTGCCCACCACCCCCGTGCAGCATCTGCTTATCCGCACGTTCGGCGGCCTGCTGGTCATGACCAGCGGCAACATCCACAACGAGCCTATCGTCACCGACGAGGAAACCGCATTTGCCCAGCTGGGCGGTGTGGCCGATGCCTTCCTGGTGAACGACCGCGCTATCGAGGGCCGCTACGACGATTCCGTGCTGCGCGTGCTCGACGGCGGCCCCGCCGGCGAGGTGATCCAGTTCATCCGCCGCGCCCGAGGCTATGCTCCTCTTCCCATCAATGTGCCAAGCGCTGCTGCTGGGGCGCCCGAGGTGCTGGCTGTGGGACCCGAGCAGAAGAGCACCATCACCTACACCCGTGGAAATGCCGCGTTCACCTCGCAGCATATCGGCGACCTGGAAAGCGCCGCGGTTATGGACGCCTGGGACGAAACGCGCCGCCGCTACGCCAGCCTTCTTCGCCTGAAGCCCCAGAGCCTGGTGTGCGACTACCATCCCGAGTACCTTTCCACCAAGTGGGCGCTTTCGCAGGGCATGCCGGTGGTGCGGGTTCAGCACCACCATGCCCATATCCTTTCCGTGATGGGTGAAAACGGGTTGGAGGGCCCCGTATGCGGTTTCGCCTTCGATGGCACCGGCTACGGTTTGGACGGCGCAATCTGGGGCGGCGAGGTGCTGCTTTCCAACCTGCATGCCTACGAGCGCTTCATGAACTTCGCCTACATCCCGCTTCCCGGCGGCGCTGCTGCCATCAAGGACCCAGCGCGCATCGCCTTTGGGGCGCTGTGGGCGTTCGACCTGCTTGACCACCCCTGCGCCCAGAGCTTCGTCGCACAGGCGGTGGAAGGCGCATCCGTTTTCGAGCAGATGATAGAAAAGGGGCTGAACACCCCTGAAACCTCTTCGGTGGGAAGGTTGTTCGATGCCGCATCGGCGTTGCTGGGCATCTGCCGGCAGCCGAGCTACGAAGGAGAGGCGGCCATCTTGTTGGAGGCTGCCGCGCATGAGGGCCTTGTCCGCTCAGCCTACGAGGACCTTCCCGTGAAAGACAGCCGCTACCATATTGGCTTCCTGAAGAACACGGCCACCGACCACAGCACCGCTGCCGACACATCCGTTCTGCTGATGGATGCAGCCGGCGTGTTCTCTGCCATGCTCGACGACATCCAGGCGGGCGTCCCTGAAACGGTTATCGCCGCACGGTTCCACGAGGCATTCGTCACGGTTGTGGTGGAAGCCGCCGAGCTGGTGCGCGCGGCCTACGGGATAGAGACCATGGCCCTTGCCGGCGGCGTGTTCATGAACCGCTTCCTGGTGGAGCGCTGCCTTGTTTCCCTGCAGGAGCGGGGCTTCACGGTTGCCCTGAATAAAGATCTTCCGCCGAACGACGCATCGATTTCCTACGGGCAGGCTGTGCTAGGATTGCAGGCGCAAAGCAAGGAGTGATGCACAATGTGTTTGGCTATCCCCGCACAGGTGAAGACCATCGATGACAACAACCTTGCCATCGTGGATATCCTCGGTGTCACGCGCGAAGTGGCGCTCGACCTTACCCCCCAGGCCCAAGTGGGCGATTTCGTCTTGGTTCATGCCGGCTTCGCCATCGAAGTGGTGAATGAGGAAGATGCCCAGCAGACCCTCGACCTTATCAGGCAGATCCCCGAGCTGGCCGATGTAGAGGGCTTGTAGGGCGGCATCATGGACCTTTCGCAGTTCAAGGACCCCGAGCTTGCCCGGGGCCTTATCCATTCCATCCAGAAATGGGCGCCCGAGCGCGCCACGCTTATGGAGGTGTGCGGCACCCACACGGTTGCCATCGCCCGCAACGGCCTGCGCGGCCTGATGCCCGAAGGCACCCGTCTTGCTTCCGGCCCGGGCTGCCCGGTATGCGTTACCTCCAACAAGGACATCGACACGGTAATAGCCTTATCGCGTGTGCCGGGCGTTACCATCGCCACGTTCGGCGACATGACGCGTGTGCCCGGTTCCACCTCGAGCCTGCTGAAAGAACAGGCCGAAGGGCGCTCGGTGAGCATCGTGTACTCGCCGCTCGACGCGCTGAAGCTCGCGCAGGAAAACCCCGACCAGCAGGTTGTGTTCGTGGGCGTGGGCTTCGAGACCACTACCCCGCTTGTGGCCATGGCCGTGAAGCGCGCGAAGGCGCTGGGCCTGAAGAACTTCAGCGTGTTCGTTGCCCATAAGAACATGCCCGGCGCGCTGGAGACCATCGTCTCCGACCCGAAGCTGCAGATAGATGCGCTGATCCTGCCGGGGCATGTGAGCACCATCATCGGCATGGAGCCCTACCGCTTCCTGGCGGAAAAGTACGGCATCCCCGGCGTTATCACCGGCTTCGAGGCGGTAGATGTGCTGCAGGGCATCGCCATGCTCATGCGCCAGCTGCACGAGGGCCGCGCCG
>CAVBST010000051.1:0-4746 GCA_963598325.1 uncultured Prevotella sp.
TCCGCCTCGATGACGTCGGACTGCTGCAGCAGGCGCACCTGCATGGCGATGGACTCCAGGGTGGAAGCGGTAACGGCGAGCGCGGTCATCACCTGGGCGTGGCGGTCGCGCGCCAGAACCTGGGTGGAAAGCGGGTCGGGCGTAAGGCCGAGCTTCTCGCAGACGTACTGCTCTACGAACGGGTCGATGCTGGAATAGGTTCCCACGGCACCGCTGATGGCGCCGGTGGCAGCGACCTTGCGGGCTTCCTCCAGGCGCGTCTGGGCACGCTTGAGCGCCCAAGCCCAGCTGCCGAACTTCATGCCGAAGGTCATGGGCTCGGCATGGATGCCATGCGTACGGCCCACGCACAGGGTTTCCTGGAACTCGAAGGCGCGGCGCTTGCAGGTTTCGCCCAGCTGCTTAACGTCTTCCAGGATGATGTCCACCGCTTGGGTGATCTGGTAGGAAAGGGCCGTGTCGCCCAGGTCGGAAGAGGTCATGCCGTAGTGAACCCAGCGGCTGGGAGGCTCCTTGCCCTCGGGAACGTCGGCATCGATGTACTCGGCCATGTTGGTGGTGAAGGCGATAACGTCGTGGTTCGTTACCTTCTCGATCTCGTCGATGCGCTCCACCGTGAAATCGGCATGGGCGCGGATCCAGGCGGCCTCTTCCTTGGTGATGCCCGATTTGCCCAGCTCTGCCTGAGCTTCGCAAGCCAAGACCTCGATCTCTTTCCAGATCTCGAACTTGTTCTGCAGCTCCCAGATGGCACCCATCTTGGGGCGCGTGTAGCGACCGATCATCCTGTTCCTCCCTTATCGCGGGCCCTTGCCGGGCGTTTCGAGTCGATTGGTATTCTACCAACACTATAGGGGAGTTTGCCGAGCGGCGAACCTACAACGATCGCACGATCTCGCGCGCGCGGTTGAGCAGATCGGTGTCGGCGGCGACGATCACCTGGTCACCGGGGAAAATACGCGTCTCGCTGCCCACGACTTCCATTTCATCGCCGTGCGATACCGCGATAAGGCGTATGCCGTCCTCGAATTCCAGGTCAAGGGCGCGCACGCCCTTGTAGTTGTCGTGGTAGCGCATGGAGGGCACCTTGATGTCCAGCAGGCCGATCTGGTCGCTGGTCAGCGAAACGGCAACGCCCATGGAGCCGAGCATGGCCTCTTCCTGGATCATGTGGGCGATAAGCGCCGTAGAGGAAACGGACTCGATGCCCAGACGGCGGAAGATGCGCAGGTTGCGCGGGCTGTTCACGCGGGCGATGCAGCGCGGCACGTCAAACACCCTCGAGGCGATCTCGCAGGCGGCAAGGTTGTCTTCGTCTTGGCCGGTGGCAGCTACGAAGATATCGGCCTGCTGCGCTCCCGCATCCTCCAATACGGTTGCCGAGCAGCCATCCCCGTTGATAACCAGGCACGACCCATCGATCGTCTCGGAAAGCCTTCGCGCGCCCGGTTCGCTCTTTTCCACCAGGGCTACCTGATTGCCATCGCGCAGAAGCGTTCCTGCAAGGTAGGCGCCCAGCTTGCCGCCGCCCATGATCACGATATACACAGCCGGTCTCCTAGTCTTTCGCGTACTTTGCGATGGTGGGGATCATGGCGTGCGAGACCACGGCAAGCACTGCATCGCCATGGTAGAGGATGCTCGAAGGCGATGGGATGGAGCTCACCGTACCGTCGGCGCGCTCGAACGCGCACACGCGCACACCATGCAGGCTCTCCAGCTCGGACACCTTGATGGATTTCTGGTCTTTCCCCGAAAGGTCCAGGGCGAATTGAAGCACCTCGAAATCGCCGAACGTGGCTATATGGTCGCCGATGCCGGAAATGGCCTTCGAGAACATCTCTTCCGCCACCAGGGTGGTGCCGCACACGTAGTCGATGCCCAGCTGCAGGTAGGTGCGCTCGTGGCTGCTGTCGTACAGGCGCGCCACCGCATGGGGAACGTCGTACAGGCGCCGGGCGATTTCCACCACCATGAGGTTTGCGTTGTCGCTCTGGGTTACCGCGGCCACGAAATCGCATTCCTCGATGCCGGCGTTTACCAAGATCTCCTCGTCGTAACCCACGCCCACGTAGGTAGACCCGTTGAAATCGCGACCCAGGGAAACGAACGCCTTCGGATCGCGGTCGATGACGCAGACGTTGTTGTCGTGTTCGGAGAGCATAAGGGCCAAGCGGGACCCTACGCGCCCGCAGCCTACGATGATGATGTTGCTCATGATGATTGCGCCGCTTCGAGCAGCGCCTCCTTCGCGTTACAGGAACCGATAGCTAACCGTACGGGTGCCCCAGTCGCCATAGGAGCTGAAGCCGAACGCCTTCCAAACGCCAGGGGCCAGGTCGAGCGCGCGGCCGTAGCGGGCGAAGCCGCCCGTATCGGTGACGGTGGCGATTACCACCTTCCCGTCATAGCATACCTCGCAGATGCTGCCCACGCGGTACGCCTGGGATTCGGGCACTGCAACGGTGATGGAGTTGTCGGTAAGGTCGACGCCGGAAGCGGTGCTGGTAACGCCGAAGTTGCCGTTGCCGTCGTCGTTCGTGGCGATGCAGTATGCGCTGGCAACGCCGGAAGACCAGGTGCCGTCGTTGACGTCGGGCGCAACGTGCGGAGCGGTGGGAAGCGGGTCGAGCGTGCAAACCTCTGCGGCCTTCTGCTGGGCAAGGGGGTTCGCCGGATCTACCGCGATGGGAACGACCACCGGGTCGGGGTCCTTCACCGTGATGGAGCGCTGGGCGGAAGCGGCCGCATTGGACGCCTCGGATACCGCGATGTCGCCGGACTGGCTTGTTGAAGCCTGGCTGCCGGCTGCGCGCTGGGATGATGAGATCTGCGCATCAACAGAGCGGGTGCCGGAAAGGCCGAGTGTGGAAGGGTCTTCCGCACCGGAGCCCTGGGCCTGGCCTACCGAGAAGAGGGCTACCACAGCCATTGCCATAACGAGCACAAGGCCGGTCATGGCGAAGAGCACGAGCCCCTTCTTGCTATGTTTCGCGGTATTAGCCAAAAAGCTCCTTGAACGCGGCTTCGTCCTTACCGCCCAAAGTTGGGGGGAGAGAGGCGGTGCGGACCTTGCTGCGCGCCGAGCCGTGAAACCGGTACAGCGCGCGATTGCGTGTGCTCACGCAGACCGAAATTATAGCGTTTCAGCCCCTCCAAACCAAATCGAGGCGGCGGCGAACGGGTTCTACAAGGGCCTCCCTGTGGCGGAAATAGGCGAGCGAAAAATCGCGGGCTAGCCCCTGAACAGCGGTGACGTCATATTGTGGTGGAAGTACGATGAAAACATGGCAACACGGTCCACAACGCCCATGTCGAAGTACGTGATAGCCAAGGCAAGCGCCGCCAAGCCAGTTCCCAAAGCAAGGAAATCGCCCCGGTCGAAGATGAGCGCGATGGCCATGCAGGCAACCACCACCAGCCACAAAACCTTGGTGGCGTCCCCGATGCGGGAAAGCGAATGAACCGGGCAGATGCCCAGAGTGAACGGCAGGAAGGCAAGGCACAGCTCTATGCACGCAACAAGCCCGCACAGGCGCACCCGAAGCGAGAGCTTATGGCCGAAGCACACCAGCAGGGTGGTTCCCACCACCACGAACAGCAAGGGCCAGAAGCCCCAGGTAGAAAGCTGGGGCATGTAGGAAACGCCGTAGTTCACCGCCACGGCGAACAGGGCTGCGATGAAAACGACCAGCGAAAGGACAACCGGCAGGCGGTGCGCGGCGCGCTCCCGGTTGAACTCAAGGGCGTCTTGCGAGAACACGCAGGGGCGCCTTCCCTCGGGAGCGTCGGCGGCTTCGGGCGGCGTGGGCGGGATATGGCCCGCGCCCGCATGCACGCCGTAAAGGCGCTGTGAGGCATAGGGGCGCTCTTTCGCGCTGACCACTCGTTGATATCTGTCCGAGCAGATGGAAAGCGGATCCACATCGAGCGGGCGCTGCTCTTCTCGGCAGGAGGGAAGGAAGGCGGCAAGGGCCACGTAGGGGATAACCGCAAGGCCGAACGTGCAGAGCGCAAGCACCACCGCGGTAACGCGAACCACAACCGCATCGGTGTCCATATGCTCGGCGATCCCCGAGCATACGCCGGCGAACACCCTGTCTTCCCCTCGATACAGGGGCGTATGGGCGCCTTCGCGCGCACGCAATGAATCATGCTTGGCTTGCAGGTCCAATTCGCTCCTTTCCCACTGGATCATTGAACAACGGGCGCAGCCGGGGTGCGGGCCCTGTTGGAAAACCGTTTAATTACCGTGCGTTGCGCGCGATGCGAAGCGGGCCTGAAGCCCAGCACAGAAAAGCGCCGCCCATGGGGGACGGCGCTGGAAGCAGGCAATCACAGGTACCTGAAGTATGCGGCGCACGAGCCTTCGCTTGAAACCATGCACGGCCCAACCGGGTTCTCGGGCGTGCATACCTTGCGGAACAGCGGGCATTCGTTGGGAGCCATCATGCCGCGCAGCACGTCGCCGCAGCGGCACCCCTTGGGCTCTTGCGTGGGCTCCACCTCGGGCTCGAAGCGCTGAAACGCATCGAACGCGGCATACTCGGGGCGGATGGCATAGCCCGACCCGGGGATAACGCCCAGGCCGCGCCAGGTGGCATCTACCGTGCGGAACACCTCGTTGATGGCCGCTATGGCAACCGGGTTGCCCTCGGGCGCCACGCCGCGGGTGTAGGCGATCTCGATCTCGGCGCGGCCCTCGTGCAGCTGGCGCATGAGCATGGCGATGCCCTGCAGCACATC
>CAVBST010000052.1:0-4743 GCA_963598325.1 uncultured Prevotella sp.
GAACCTGCGACCCCTTGACCCCCAGTCAAGTGCGCTACCAAACTGCGCCACAACCCGATCTAATTAGTTGCTTCCTTCCGAAGCAGCTTGATTATAGTAACCCAAATAGAATCGATTGCAAAGGGGTAATTTCCTAAACTTTCAGGAAGCTGAACGATTCCACTTGGCTGGGCTCGCAACCCTCCGGCAAGCGTACACCACGCCCCTCGGCACAGTACTTGGCAAGCACTTCCCTACCGAAATCGGTAAGGCCGATACGACGCTCGGAGAGCTTGTTCAGGGTGCCTTGAAGGTCTGCCGGTACTGGGGCAAGGAACTCCAACGTTTCGCCCGTACGCGGATGCTCGAACTCAACGAAATAGGAGTGCAGGAACTGCCGGCTAAGCCCCAGGTTGTCTGCCTTGCCCGGAGTGCCGTACATAGGGTCACCTACGCACCAGTGGCGGATGTACTCCATATGCACGCGGATCTGATGCGTGCGACCGGAATACAGCTTGCACTCGATAAGGCTGAAGCCGTTGTCTTTGTTCGACGATTCGAAACGCTCAAGAACCTTGAACGTGGTAACCGAGGAACGCGCCTGGGGCTTGTCGGAAACCTGCATGCGAGTGCGCACCTTGTCGGAGCGGAAGATGGGCGCATCGATAAGGCCGGTATCGCTGGCAATGTTGCCATGCACCAGGCACAGGTAGCGACGATTCACGTTGCGGGAGCGGATCTCGTCTTGCAGCTGATAGCCGACCTCGTCGTTTTTCGCCACAAGCATAAGCCCGCTGGTGTCGCCATCAAGGCGATGCACGATTCCGGGGCGGTCGTCGCCTTGGATATGCGCCAAGTTCTCTCGGCCAAAACGGTATATCAACGCATTGGAAAGCGTGCCGTCGGGATGGCCGGGCGAAGGATGGCAGATGAGGCCTGCCTGCTTGTTGATAACCGCGAGATCATCATCCTCAAAGAAGATGTCGAGCGGAATATCCTGCGGCTCAAGGAACACGCGGTCATTCGACTCGAATTCCTCGTACACAATGAAGTCGCCGGTGTGAACGATGGTCTTTTTAGTAGGGGTAGCACCGCCCACGAATACCTTCCCCGCCTCGATCTGCTTTACCGCCTTGCTTCGGCTTTCGTAGAGCCCGGACTCGTAAAGGAACGAATCGAGGCGCATATCGTTGTAGTTCTCGGTAACCGTAACGGATAGATTCCGAGCCATAGATCACTCCTTTACGTCTGAGCTGCCCGCCCTGGCCTCTTTAGCCAGCTGCAAAACCAAGGCAATGAACATCAGGGCGATTCCGCAGGTGACGCCGATATCTGCAATGTTGAAGGTTGGGAAGTCGATGAACAACGGCGTGATGAAGTCGACGACGTAGCCGTTGAAGATGCGATCGAACAGGTTTCCGATACCGCCCGCGAATAGAAGGCCCAGGGCAACCGCCTCGAGCTTTCCGTAGTGTTTGGCGCTGTAAACCGCGAACGCTGCGATGGCGATGCACATGAGCGCCGTGACAACCGAAATCACGGGAACTGCACCCGAAAACGCACCCCAGGCAACGCCGCGGTTATGAACCAAGTTGAATTGAAGCAAGCCCGCCACATCGGAAAGAAAGACATCCCCAACCGAATAACTGCCGTCGATGACTGCCTTGGTAACGCGATCGAGGACAAACCACAAAAAGGCGCAACCTCCCCAAAGGGCAAGGTTGCGCTGAAAAGAGGCGCCGCCTGTATGGGCAGCGCCATGATTGCTTTCGGAAGAACCAGGCTTCAACGAGCTGCTACTCCTGTTCTGCGAAGCCGATGGCGTCAAGGGCATCGCCGCAGCGCTGGCACACGCAAGGATGGTTGGCATTGCCGCCAAGCTCGCGGAAGTTCCAGCAACGGGGGCACTTCTCGCCCTGAGCGGCAAGCACCTCACAGGAAAGCTCAGAGCCCTCCACGAACTCAACCCCGGCAACAATGAACAGCTCCTCGAACACCTCGGGGCCATACGCGCTCAAAACGGCAAGGGCGGAAGCGGGTACCGTTACTTTCACAGCGGCTTCCTGGCTCTTCTTGATGACCTTCTGGCCTCGAGCATCCTCGAGCGCCTTGGTCACCACATCACGGACCTCCATGATGGTAGCCCACTGCGACTCAAGCTCGGCCGTGTTGGCAGGAAGCGCCGGAGCGAAGCCCTCGCACGTGGGCCAAGAGGCCAGCTGAACGGATTCTTCGCGTCCCTTGCGATCGCGGATGGCCGCAGGATAGTTCTGCCAAACCTCTTCCGTGGTGAACGTGAGCACCGGAGCCAGCACGCGAACCAGAACCTCAAGGATGTTCATGAGGACGGTCTGAACCGCACGACGGCGCGGGCTTTCGGGGGCCTCAGAGTACAGACGATCTTTCGCCACGTCCATGTACACGTTCGAAAGGTCGTTCACGAAATCGTACGCAGCACGGTACACGCCATGGAAGCGGTACTCGTCGTAAGCCTTCGTTACCTCTTCCAGCATGGTAGCCGTCTTGGCCATCATGTACTGGTCGATAGGCTCAAGGCCTTCCCACGAAACCGCATCGGTTGCATCGTTGAAGTCGTCGATGTTGCCCAACAGGAAGCGGAAGGTGTTGCGGAACTTGCGGTAGGTATCGGAAGTGCGCTGCAGGATCTCGTCACCGATGGAAACGTCCTGGCTGTAATCGACCGAGCTTGTCCACATGCGCAGAACCTCGGCACCGAGCTTCTTGTTCACCTCGTTCGGGTCGATGGTGTTGCCCAAGGACTTCGACATCTTCTTGCCGTCTTTATCCATGGTGAAGCCGCAGCTGATAACGTTCTTGTACGGCGGGATACCGTAGGCGGCAACGCTGGTGAGCAAGGAAGACTGGAACCAGCCGCGATGCTGGTCGGAGCCTTCCAGGTAAACATCGGCAGGACGCTGCAGGTAATCGCGCGCCTCGCAGACCGAAGTATGGCTTACGCCCGATTCCCACCAAACATCCAGCACGTCTTTGTCGGACTGCAGGTGATCGACGCCCGCGCCGCACTTCGGGCAGCACGTATCGGCAGGAAGGAACTCGGCCGGCGCCAGTTTGTACCAGGCATCGGCGCCCTGAGTCTTGAACAGGTCGATAACGGCATCGAACGTTTCGGCCGTGGCAACCGTTTCCCCGCAGGAATCGCAGGTGAACACGGGAATAGGCACGCCCCAGAAACGCTGACGGGAAATACACCAGTCGGGGCGGTCTGCCACCATGGCGCCGATACGGTTGGATGCCCAGCCGGGGAACCAGTTCACCTGCTCCTGGATGGCCTTGGAAGCCTTTTCGCGGATGCCGGTCTTGTCCATGGAAACGAACCACTGGGTGGTGGCGCGGAAGATGACGGGCTCGTGGCAGCGCCAGCAATGCGGGTAGCTGTGGTCGATGTCCTCGTGCAGGATAAGCATGCCGCGCTCTTCCAGCCATTTGATGATGGCAGGGTTGGCCTCGTTCACGTCCATGCCGCCCCAGGGGCCGCCATAACCGAACGTATCGCCCACATAGAACTTGCCGTCGTCATCGACCGGCATGATAACCGGGATATCGAACTTCATGCCGGCGTTGTAGTCGTCGACGCCATGGCCGGGAGCACCGTGGACGATGCCCGTACCGTCTTCCAGCGTGACGTAATCGGCGTAGATGAATTTGCCCACTTCGCCCTGATCGCCGAATATGGGCTGCTTGTACTCGTTACCCGCAAGGTCAGTGCCGGACATAGCCCACTCGGAGCCATCGGCACCAAGCGCCAGCTCGTTTGCCCAGCCGAAGCGCTCGCAGCACTTCTCTACCAAATCGCGGGCAACGATGGTTGCGCGGCCGTCTACCACAACGGCAACGTATTCAGCTGCCGGATGCAGGATCACGCAGGCGTCGGCGGGAAGCGTCCACGGCGTGGTGGTCCAGATAGCCACATCAAGCTTACCCTCGTAGGCCTCGAGCCCAGCTGGAACGGTGGTCATCTCGAAGCGCACGAAGATAGCAGGGCTTACCTCGTTGCTGTACTCGATCTCGGCTTCGGCCAAGGCGGTATGGCAATGGCTGCACCAATGGATGGGCTTGCGGCCGCGGTACACGCTGCCGTCCAGATAGAGCTTCTTGAAGATCTCGATGTTGCCGGCCTCGTATTCGGGCAGGTAGGTAAGGTACGGGTTGTCCCATTCGCCGCGAACGCCCAAGCGCTTGAAGCCTTCGCGCTGGCCGTCGAGCTGCTTGGTTGCGTACTCACGGCAGATCTTGCGGAAGGTGGCCGTGTCGATCTTGGCCATCTTCTCTTCGCCGAGCTGCTCTTCAACCTTGTTCTCGATGGGAAGGCCATGACAGTCCCAACCAGGCACGTAGGGAGCATAGTAGCCACGCATCGACTTGTACTTCACGATGAAGTCTTTCAGGATCTTGTTGAACGCATGGCCGATATGGATGGGGCCGTTGGCGTACGGCGGGCCATCGTGCAGGATGAAGGGCTCGTTGTCCTTGTTCTTTTCCAGCACCTTCGCGTAAATATCGATGTCGTTCCAATACTGAAGGCGCTTAGGTTCGTTCTCGGGCAAGTTCGCGCGCATCGCGAAGTCGGTGCGCGGCAGGTTCATGGTTTGCTTGTAGCTGTTGGCCACGGTGCGACCTTTCTTCATCCTTGTTTGCAGGGTAACCAGTTGATTATAGCCGAACAGGCAGAAGAAACCGCAACGCGCCTGAGATGCCGCAAACCTACTGCGTCTCCTCCTGGAA
>CAVBST010000053.1:0-4523 GCA_963598325.1 uncultured Prevotella sp.
GCTCGGAAGCCGCGCTACGGAAAGGCTCCTCGCCGCGCAGGCCCCGCCCGGCGCTGCCGAAATTCTGCTGGTAGGCGCCTGCCATGCTGAGACAAAAACGGCCCTCAAGTTGAGGGCCGATAAAAATCCGAAAAGGTAACTATTGGATTGATAGCAAGTCTTCTGACTCCGAGAGCACGCTTTGAACGAAAGCTGCAAGTGCTTTGCTCGAGCGATAGAGCTCACCGATCGTGCACTCCGGGCCAAATCCTTCCATGGCCCAGCTTCCGTCGTCCGCATCTCCTCCGAGGTTTTCTACAAACCTTTTTCTCTCCGCATTTTCATCCGGGCTCGCATCATCCGAACCAGGATAGCGAAAAGTCAGCTTCATCGTTTCTCTGCTTGGCGACAATTCAAAGCAGCATGCTGCAGCACTGCCGTAGAGGCCGCCCTGCCTTAAAGTGGGCAGCGAATCGGTTGTGAAGAGAACCCTGCTTCTATCCCGTTTGATCGTATGGGCACCATTCTCATCTAGAGCCTCAGAAAGGCGTTCCATCACATCCGTTTGCTCATCGGGTCGATGCGCATAAATGGCATCGAGAGCTAGCCTATGCTTCCGGTAAATCTTTCTGGCAACCTTTTTTACCGGATCATTTCCAAGCACATCTTTTCTCACCGCTTCAAGGTAGTGCTCGACAATCATCCTGGCATCATCAGAGATAGTGCCCTTGGCCTCTTCGAGGCAGTTGTCTAGGATTTCGGCAATCTGGGCGTATCCGACAGACTGCCAATTTTCAGAATCGCTCGCCTCGGTTCCTTGAGGGGTGAGGAACACATAGGATTTATCCATTTCGGGATAATGCTCTTCCAGATAACCATAGTACCTAGAGAGCTGATCGTCGTGCTCGCCCGTGAAGACCTTGTTTTCTATCGCTATAACGAGATTGTTCTTCTCTGATTCCATAAGGATGTCGATCCGGCCGCCATCATCAATCGACACCTCATTTCTTACAAGGAAGTCTTTGTAATCGTCGATCGAATTGACATCAGCAGCTCCTATGAGACCTAGGAATTTAGAAAGGAACAGCTCTTCGAAGCCATGGTTCTGACAGGCATCGAGAAGCCAGGCCAGAACGTTGCTGTGCCGAATCTCGGTGGTGGTTATCTTCAGAACGTCAAACAGGTTAACTTGCTCAAGAAGGCTGGTTACCCTATCCAGGCAGCTTGCATCCCCCAAAAACACTTGAAGGGCCGCAAGCTGCTCTTCCTCGGGAATATCCTCAAGGGGGTCGATTGCAACACCGCCAGTGTTTTTGCGGACAACAGGCATGTCGAACCCAATAAGGTCAATGACGCGATAGTTTTTGAACGAATAGCCCCCATTATCGCGAAATCCTTGAATCGAGCGGCAGTAATCCGCGTATCTCGTTAGGTCGTTCAACTGTGCAGGCTTCGAAGGGAGGCCTTCAACCCCTAGCACTGAAAACACCGTATCTCTTCCCTGATTAGAATTGATAACCGGGAACGTGAAAGGGTCGATGCAATGAAGGATTATCGAGGCGGTTCCGTTTTTGAAGCCACGAATATGGTGGTCGAATGTCTTCTCCACCAGGTTGATTTTCTCTTCACTGCTTGCGTCTGGATTCCCTGCCAGCCAAGCGAACATCTTGACGATAGGCTCTACTTCCTCAAGAGGCACACTGTTGTCCCTGGCGAATGTTCCAATCGGACCGTAGAACATCCCCAGTTTTTTGTGGCCAGTATTTTTTTCAAATAAATCGTGAACCCGCTCGTTGCAGGCAAGCAATTTCTCTTTTTCTGTTTCCGAGAGAGAGCAAGCGTTGATTTTCTTGTCTTTGGTCCATTTCGTTCTAATGGTCACAAGGTAGTAGAACAAATCGAGATCAGAATGGTTTACCGCTGTAGGCCAGTTTTCGTAATACAACCTACCTGCTAGCTGAACCGTCTCATAGCTGCCGTCATATCTGTATGGATCGATTTCATCTGCGCTTTTCAGCTTTTTTATCAAAGCAGGCACATCGATCTCAACTGTTTCACTCATCTCTTCTGCCTCCAATGCTTAAGCGGTTAACCGCTTTTCGTATTCTCGATTTTGTCTCCCGGCAACAGAGCACCAATCGTGTTTATGCCTACTGCTTCGAGGTTGTTTCTGCGCTTCAACCTGCCCGATGCTACTGCCTATCAGGAACTGATCGGTTCCACGTATCCACCGTAGGATGAGCCCGTCAGGTCGTACACTACATTGAAACTGCTATCCCATTCGTCCTTGATAATGAGGGTCTCGCCGCTGAAGTCGAACCTTAAGGTCCTGTTTACCCCGCACAGCCCAGGAACGTGGATATCGATCGTCTCGCCATCGTCCCTAGACAACCTTGCGCAATTGCAGCCAGGGCTTACATAATCAACCTTATACTCTGCCATCGTTCTTTTCCTTTCTCTTAACCTTTGTCGTTACTCCCCACACTCGTGGTGCCATACGAAAAACGAACTGGGGAACAGCAGCGAATAGCTCTCGTCATCGCTTCGCTCATGGGAGCCCTTGTATTCCTTGGCCGAAATCTCTTTGACCACACACATAGGAAAGTTTTTGTCCCTTGCCCCAAAGCTGAAGTCTTGCAGAACATAGATGCACTCAACCTCATCCAGATCGCTCGGAACCCTTTCGTCGTCGGGCAGATCAGGCCAGAGCAATATGGAGATTGCCCCTTCAAGCGTATCCGACGAGGATAGGAAAAACTTGTCAATTTCCGAGTCGGATCCGCATTGCGCGCACCAACGTCCGTTGATCATCTGCTCAACGTATCCAAAAGACACAGCTCCTCCTTTTGGGCGAGGCTCAATCTTTATGCTGCGAGTACGGCAATCCTGAATTCGCAAAAACCCGATCAGAATTCGTTAAACATGCAGGTAGAAGAGCATATACCTGTCAGCATTTTGCCGACATATTGGCTCTAGTTTTCGATTTCGCCCTTGTAGCATCGTCTGTTTTCAGCAGTATATGACCAGGGGAAATGCTAACTAGGCCCATAAAGGGGACTGAAGCTATATTTCGGTGAATGCAGCCCGTGAAAAGAAAAAGCGAAGGCATCCTTAGAAGAGCAAGGCGGCCGGAGCGCTCAATCTATTTGCAGATCTTATAATGAGACCCAATAATAACCCTGAGCATGTATAAAAGCAGAGGTCAAGCCCGGAACGAGGGAGCCCATGCCAAACAAACCCAACCAGAAACTCCGCCTACTCTGCCTGATTAAAATCATGTTCGAGAAGACCGACAGCGAAAACGGACTCACTACCCAGCAACTTATAGATGAGCTGGCTTGCCGCAGCCTTGACGTAGAGCGCAAGGCGCTTTACCGCGACATGCATGCTATGCGCGATTTCGGGCTTAAGGTCGAGCAGCGTTGCGGGAAGAAATGGTATCTGGCCTCCCGTCCCATAGATATGCAAGAGATGATCATGCTATTGGATGCCGTGCAAAGCTCGCCTTTTCTTACCGATGAAATGACCGAAGCCCTCATAGGCCGCATACAGGGCCTTGCAAGCCTTGACCAGAGGAAAATGCTAGCAAAGCGTATCGAGGTTCCTGGGCGCGTGAAAGCCAGCAATACCGAGGTGCTACGGAATCTGGATATCATCCAACAAGCCATGCGGCTGAAACGCAACGTAGAATTCCACTACTTCCACTACGACATGAAAAAGCAACGCGTCTTAAACGGTGGCGGTAAAGTCTACTCCGTGACCCCTGTGCGCCTGATCTATGCCGACGAGCTATATTACCTAGTTTCTTTTATGGAGCAGTGGGCAGACGTAGAGGGACACCAACCCTTTGCGCCCTATCGCGTAGACCGCATGATAGACGTGCACGTGTCTGAGGAAGAGGCTCCACGCGATCCGCGCATTGCCGGCTGGCGAAGCGATGAACGTTTATCGCCGGGTTTCGGCATTTTCGCAACAAAGAAAGTACCTGTAGTCTTGGAATTCGATCAAGATGCCATGAATCCCATCATCGATAAATTCGGTCTTGATGCCATCGTATTCGAAACGAGCGATGGCCGAGCGAGGGCTCATGTAAAAGCGCCTCTAAGCCCCCAATTCTTCGGTTGGCTGCTGCAGCTGGGCACAATGGTACGGATTACGCATCCTAAGCAGGCTGTCGAGCAGTTCACGCACTTATTGGATGAAACGCGGCGCATGTACGCCGACCAGGAATAGCGGCCGCACATCAACGGAACGGTATTCGGTAGCTAACAGACCAAACAGCGGACGGAATCCCCGAAGGGATGATGCCCGGCCCATGTCGCTGCGTTCCCGTTGCCATAACGACGGACGGAGCATGCGCGGCGCTACCGAGGTCCGGCTGGTAGGCGACGCGTTCGGCCCCAGTTGGGCAGCGGCGTGGGTTGGGGCATCGCCCTGAGGGGTTCTCTGAGATCACATCCTGAACGGTTCGCGAAGCGAACCATATTCCAATGCATGAAGCAGCGACCGCACGAGCGAAGCGAGCAGGGTAGCGGGAATCCCCG
>CAVBST010000054.1:0-3670 GCA_963598325.1 uncultured Prevotella sp.
AAGCATGAAGCAGCGACCGCACGAGCGAAGCGAGCAGGGTAGCGGGAATCCCCGAGGGGCTGGTGCCCCAGCCCGCGGCGCGGACAGGTTGAGTTGGGCGCGGGCCCTGATCGGCGCGGACGGTTTTGTAATGTGCCTACGAAGCCTTCGCCACTTGTTTGGAACGCTCTTCCTGGCCTGCTTCGCCATAGCGTATGGCGACGGTGGGGCACAGTCGCAGGCAGCCGAAGCACATGAAGCATTCCTTTTTGATCCAAGTGGGATGCCCGTCCTTCATGGCGATAGCCTGGGCTGGGCAGATGCTTTCACAGTGTCCGCAGCCAACGCACTCGCTGCCGCAGTGGAAGTTGTCGGTGTAGAGGCACTCATCGATGTTCACGCGCGTATAGAGTTTCGCAGCGCTTTGAGTTTTTCCATTCGCCATGGCAGGTACCCCCTTGGTTCATTGATCCCCATCAACCAAACCTTGATTCCATTGTAGTGCGCTGCTTTTGCGGCCAACCATGAATTCTAGGCTGCTTTCTATGAAACGGATTCATCTTTGTTACTGCTGGTTAATACCGTTGTTGCGCTTCATTAACTTTCATGACACAACCACGTAACTTCGTGCTTCTAACCTCGTTGCTATAGCTATATGCAGGAGGTAACGGATGTATTCGAAGTTGGTTGAGCAAACTCCCAAGATCAACTCCCAGCTTGCGCGCTATGGCGTCAAGTTTGGGCTCTATAAGCATGGGGAGTTCAAAGAGCGTCTGTTTCCCTTCGATGCTATTCCCCGTATCATCACGGCTTCCCAATGGGAATACCTTGAGCGCGGCCTTGTTCAGCGCGTCGACGCCTTGAATGCTTACCTGCGCGACTTGTACGGCGAAAAGCGCATCATTAAAGACGGTGTGATTCCTGAAACCTTTGCATTTGCATCTTCTGGATACCTTCCGCAATGCGAGGGAATTATGCCACCGAAGGGTATTTACTCGCATATTTCTGGCATAGACCTTGTGGAGGGCGATGACGGTACCTGGTATGTTCTTGAGGATAACCTGCGCATTCCTTCCGGTGCCTCGTATCCATTGATTGCGCGCCGCCTGTGTCGTAGATGCGATGCTGAAACATTCCGAACGCTTTCCATTAAAGACAACCGCAATTACGGTGAGCTATTGCGGGAGACTATGGACTATGTAAACTGTGGTGGCATAAATGTGGTGCTTACCCCTGGCCGCTACAATGCAGCCTATTTCGAGCACTCGTATTTGGCAGAGAAGGCCGGCGCGGTTCTAGCTGAGCCCAATGAGCTTTTCGTGCAGGACCTGCAGCTGTTCTATCGCGACGCGAACGAGAACAAGCGCGTAGGCGCGGTGTATCGCCGTACCTCGGACGAGTACCTTGATCCGCTTTGCTTCGTTCCCGACAGCCTTATCGGTGTGCCGAACCTGATGAGCGCGTACCGCGCCGGCAACGTTGCCATCGTGAACGCGCCGGGCAACGGCGCGGCCGACGACAAGGGCATCTACTACTTCGTGCCGAAGATGATCGAATACTACTTGGGCGAAGAGTCCATTCTTCACAACGCGCCAACCTATTTGCCGTACTACGAAGAAGACCTTGCGTACGTCCTTCAGAACGCTGACAAGCTTGTTATCAAGGACGTTGCCGAAGCGGGCGGCTACGGCGTGGTGTTCGGCTCCGAGCTTGCCGAGGAAGACCTCGCCGTCTTGCTCGAGAAGATCAAGCAGGAACCGCGCCGCTTCATAGCCCAGGAGGTTATCGACTTCCTTTGCCTTCCCACCTTCATTGATGGGGAAGAGGTTCCCCGCAAGGCCGACCTGCGCGCATTCGTACTCTCGGACGGCACTACCAAGGTATGGCCCAGCGGCCTGACCCGCTATTCGCGCGTCGCAGGCTCTGCGGTGGTGAACTCTTCGCAGGGCGGAGGCTTCAAGGACACCTGGGTTCTTGGCGCGGATATTGCGGGTTCCGACGAAGAGGCCGCCGCTATCCGTGCAGCAAGCGAGGTTCCTTGCCAGGGAGGGTCCGATTCCGAAGGTGCCGTATCGGCGCAAACGGCCGGCTGACCCTTTCGCCCTTCGCCGACGTTTGCTTATTCAATGCCTTTAAGGAGGAACCCTTATGGGATCCCTATCTCTCGATAAAATCGATCATCTGTTTTGGCTGGGGCGCTACATCGAGCGCTCTCACACCACCCTTACCTTCATCATGTCCACCTACGACCAGGCTATCGATTCTGCCGATGGGTCCTGGAAGCAACAGCTTCAGGCCTTGGGCTTCGACCCTTCGGGGGAAAGCGCGGTTTCGGTATTCAACCAGTGCCTGTTCGGCGAAGATTGCCCTTCCAGCATCAAGCGCTCGCTCGAAGCCGCCTACGACAATGCTGTGGTGCTGCGCGACGTGATAGGGACCGAGACCATTGCGTATGTGCAGATGGCGGTGAACAGCCTTGCCCATGCGGCAGAAAGCGATGCCCCAATGCTCGATTGCGCGCTCATCATCGACGACATCATGGCTTTCAAGGGTTGCTCTGACGACTATGTGGTCGATGATGTTGCCCGCAACATCATCAAGTGCGGCTTCAGCATCGAGCGCATGGACCTCTTCCTTCGCTTGGGTTACAAGCTTGATCAGCTGGAGCGGGAGGCGCATAAGCTTGCCAGCCGCATCGATAGGATGGGCATCTCGTACAACCGCGCCACCTTCAAGGACCTTATCGTGCTCATCTACGACGAAGGATTCCCACGAAACGCGGGCCCCGATCAGCTTGCCCGGATGCTCACGCTGGTCGAGCAGATATTCTAGGGGCTGCTGGCAATGAGGATATTGAGCTATTCGTTCGAGACCCACCTTGAGTTCTCGGAGCCGGTGACAGCCCATAGTTTCGTGCTGCGCTGTGCGCCGCGCTCTACGCCCTTCCAGAAGATCCTGGACTCGCAGCTGATCATCACGCCGGGCACGCACCTGATGGAGCTCTCCGACGGGTTCGGCAACCGCATGCATGTGGGCAGCATCCCCGAAGCCCACAGCACTTTTTCGTTTGTTAGCTACGGTTTGGTGATGGTTGACCAGCAGGCCACCGATTCCGAGACGGCGCATCCGATGTACCTCCAGCCTTCGATGTACACCCAGCCGAGCCATGAGGCCAAGGTGTTCGCGCGACGAATCTTGCAGTGCATCCCGCATGCGCCGGTGCTGAAGAAGGCCACCGACCTGATGCATGCGGTATACCGTCACTTTACCTACGATGGTGGCGCAACTTCGGTAAAGACCACGGCGCGGGAGGCGTTTGGGCTCGCAGCAGGGGTATGCCAGGACTACGCTCAGGTTCTTATCATGCTGTGCAGAATCGAGGGCATCCCGGCACGGTACTGTGCCGGCCTGATGGAAGGCGAGGGCGCCACCCATGCCTGGGTGGAGGTGTTCGACGGCAGTAATTGGATAGGGCTCGACCCCACTAACGACAAGTTGGTCGATGAAAGCTACATCATCCTTTCCCGGGGCAGGGATTTCGAGGACTGCTCCATCGAGCGCGGGGTGCTGAACGGTGCGGGTACGCAGGTGCAGCACGTTAAAGCTACGGTGAGCAAAGAGGGCGGCGCAACCAGGTTCCAGGAGGAGACGCAGTAGGTTTGCGGCATCTCAGGCGCGTTGCGGTTTCTTC
>CAVBST010000055.1:0-3356 GCA_963598325.1 uncultured Prevotella sp.
TTCAGAGAACCCCTCAGGGCGATGCCCCAACCCACGTCGCTGCCCAACTGGGGTCAGAGGCATCACCTTCCGGCCGGGTCTCGGTAGCGCAGGCTCCGCCCGGCGCGGACGGATACGGATATCGTTTGCTTGCCTTCTTGGAATGCACGTCCATAATGCGGTTGTAGGGGAAAGTTCGAGAGGGTGGTAGCTATGCCGGGATGGGATCCGCAGCAATACCTTAAGTTCAATGCAGAAAGATCGCAGCCTTCGTTCGACTTGGTTGCCCGGTTGAAGTCGTATCGCATGAAGGATGGGAGCCCGTTTCTGCCTGCTACCGCGCTTGATCTGGGATGCGGTCCGGGCAATAGCACGGCTATCGTTGCCAACGCTTTTCCTGAAGCCAGGGTTCTGGGTGTGGACAGCTCGGCTGACATGATCCAGGAAGCTACCGCATCAAGCGCGCTGCCGGCTTCCCGAGTGTCGTTCCAGCTGTTCGATGCGCTCGACGACCCTAAGCCGTTGGCGCGTGAACTTGGAAGTGGGAAAGGGTTCGACCTTATCTTCTCCAATGCGTGCATCCAGTGGGTTCCCGAAAACGAGGCCCTTATCAAGCGGCTTCTGGGGGCCTTGGCCCCTGGCGGTTTGCTTGCCGTGCAGGTGCCCGTCAACGCGAACGAGCCCATTTACCAATGCATCTACCGTGTGGTGGATAGCGATCGGTGGGCGCCGTGCTTCGCCAAGCGCCGCTTCTTCACCACCTTGCAAGAGGTGGAGTACTTCGATGTGCTTGCCGGTGCGGCCAGCGACTTCACCATCTGGAAGACCACGTACATGCACCGCATGCCCTCGGTGGATGCGGTGGTGGAGTGGTTCCGCGGAACGGGCCTTCGTCCTTTCCTGGAACAGCTGCAGCCTGAACAGAGGCCGCAGTTCCTTGCTGAAGTGCGCGAAGAGATGAGCAAGGTAGCGAGGCCCCGCCCGAATGGGGAAGTGGTGATGCCGTTCCCCCGCCTGTTCTTCATCGCCCAGAAGTAGCTGGCCGAGCACAACTATCGCCTTAAAAGTGTGAAAAACTACATTTTTAAGGCCTTGAAAATGTGATGTTTAGCGGAATCCAAGGGCACATTGACCGAGCAGTACGTTTGCCGGCAGCTGGTTTCCGAGTGTGGGCTTACCCCTTACTACTGGTCGGCTGAAAACTCTTCGGGAGAGATCGACTTTCTTGTGCAGGACGGCAATCGGATTGTCGCCATCGAGGTGAAGGCAGAGGAAAATCTGCGTGCGAGGAGCCTGCGCTCCTTCAAGGGCAGGCATCCGGATGTTTGTGCTCTGCGCTTCAGCATATCGGGCTTCCGTGAGCAGGACTGGATGCGCAACATACCTCTGTACGCTATAAGCAATCGACAGCTCTGGGGTACGGCCGAGGGGTGGATTAGGAGAGAATCCGCTGCTCTTTAATGGCGTCGACAACGGAGATATCGGCAGGAAGCCAGTCGACGGAATCGAGATTGCTGGCGTCGAGCCATTTGGCGGCATGGTGTTCGAGCAGGGTTAGACGGCCGGTGACAACGGAGCAGAGATAGCATTTCATGGATAGGTGAAAGGTAGGGTAATCGTATTCCACCTGGCAAATGAAATCATCGACAGAAATGGTCGCATCGAGTTCTTCGTGGATCTCACGTACGAGGGCGGCCTCGGGTGTTTCGCCGTCTTCCACTTTGCCGCCGGGAAATTCCCAACCGCCGGCAAATTCGCCGTATCCGCGTTGCGTTGCAAAGATCTTGTTCTCGTGTTTGATGATGGCGGCTACGACTTCAACTGTTTTCATGTGTCTGTCTCCTGCTTCTTGCTGCTGTATGTGCATGAGTATAGACGCAAGGTGGGTACGTTTGGCATGAATTCTGGCCTGCGGGTATCCTGGACTTTGATTATGATTTTTCAATTGGAAGATACGTTCGGGCTTCATGTTGGGAGAACACGTGGCTGGTAGAGTGGAGTACAGCGTCGTTGATTTTACGGAGAGCCTGCAAGCGAGCTTTATTGGCGCAGACAAAGAGCCGGACGACCGCTATGCGCCGCGTATTTTGAGCAATGATGAGAGCAACTCGAGCAACGTGCTTTCCGTTATCAAGAGCGAGCTTCTAGACTGCGTGAGCTTCAGCTTCTCCATTGTATTTATCACGTCAAGCGGGATCCAGATCCTGGCAAGGATACTTCATGAGCTTCAGCAACGAGGGATTCCTGGGCGCATACTTACGTCGACGTATCTTAACTTCAACGACCCGGATGCTTTGCGAAAGCTGTTGGAGTATCCCAATATCGAAGCGCGCGTGTATCAGGGCGATTTGCATGCCAAGGGGTATTTCTTCGATAAAGAGGGCATATCAACCATCATCATTGGCAGCTCGAACCTTACCCAACGTGCGCTTACGTGCAGTAAAGAATGGAACGTGCTGTTTCGCACATTCCCAGAAGGCGACATCCTTCGTAAGACCAAGAGTGAGTTCGAAAAGCTGTGGAGGGACAAGAGTTCTGTCGTCGTGACAGAGGAATGGATCCAAGATTATGAGTCGTTTCTGCGTGCTCATAAGCCCAAAGCTTCTTTGATGCGTCCTCCGGCATTCTCTGCAGAGAAGGATAATGCAGACGCAAGCATTGATTCGGGTAAGGCCCGCATCAAGCCCAACAAAATGCAGGAATCGGCACTTGAGGCTTTGGGGGTTCTGCATAGGAGAAGCGAACCGCGTGCTCTTTTGGTTTCGGCTACGGGTACCGGCAAAACATATCTATCAGCGCTTGATGTGCTGAGGGTGCGTCCCGGCCGCGTGCTGTTCATTGCCCATAGGCAGCGGATATTGGATGCTTCGCAGCGAAGTTTCCAGCGGGTATTAGGTGATTCGTACACCTATGGGCAATTCGACAACCCTACACAGCGGGATGCGAGCTGCTTGTTCGGTATGGTGATTCAGCTTTCGGGCAATTTGGAGAAATTCGCCCCTGATGAGTTCGATTACATAATCATCGATGAAGCACACAGAACCGGCGCCAACAGCTACCAGAAGATTCTCAGTTATTTCACGCCGAAATTTGTTTTAGGTATGACGGCTACGCCAACCCGTACCGATGGCTACGATGTTTACGGTCTCTTTAACCACGTGATTGCTTATCGCATTACGCTTCAAGATGCCCTCGAGAACGACATGCTTGTGCCTTTTCATTATTTCGGCATTGCCGATTTGGCCATTGATGACGAGATGGTAGACGATGTCTCCTTGTTCGGGAAATTGGCTTCAGCTGAACGGGCCGATCACGTCATTCAAAAAATCGAGGAATACTCGGTTAGAAAGAAAGACAGAAAGGGGCTTGTTTTCTGC
>CAVBST010000056.1:0-3092 GCA_963598325.1 uncultured Prevotella sp.
AATTGGAGGTTCGGGGGGTATGCAACGCTACGCCAAAAAGCATGCAACGCTAAATCTCACACGGCACATAGCATTCAGGCACCGAAGAAAGGAGCTTGTATGCGACCGATGCCGGAATTAGAAGTGCGCGAGATGGCGGTTGCCGACTTGGTGCCGTATGCGAACAACGCGAAGAAGCACCCAAGGGAGCAGATCGACCAGATAGCCGAGAGCATTACGCAGTTCGGAAACTGCGACCCGATAGCCGTTTGGCACAACGATGACGGCCAGGCCGAAATTGTAGAAGGGCATGGCCGCGTTATGGCTCTGAAGCAGCTGGGCATCGACACCGCCCCGGTGATTTTCCTCGACCACCTGACGGACGAGCAGCGCCGCGCTTACACGCACGTCCACAACCAGACAACGCTTTCAAGTGGCTTCGACTACGACGCGCTGGTTGAGGATATGGACAACCTGAACATGGACTGGGAAGCCTTGGGCTTCCAAGAGTTCATGCCGAACCTTTGCGAAGAAGCAGCTGAGGAAGCACCGGAGGAAGGCAACGCGAAGCTTGCCGATAGGTTCGGCGTTGCCCCCTTTACCGTTCTTGATGCCCGCAAGGGCGAATGGGCGGACAGGAAGCGCGCCTGGATGGCTATCGGAATCCGCTCCGAGCTTGGGCGCGGCGCGGCTCCGGGGGGGCAGCTCTTCCGCTAAACCGTGCGGGGGGGGGTTCTAGGCTCACCTACAACATCGATGCAAGCGCATCAGCGTACAGGGGGCACGCTAGGAGCGATTGCGCCTAACCAAAAGCACCTGTTTGAAATCATGAAGAAAGGACGCTAATGGGAACCTTGTTCACATCGGCATCGGGAGCCGACCCATCGTATTACCCGCAGAAGCGAAAGGCAGAGAGAGAGGGCATTCGATGACTAACGCCGAATTCGAAGAAACAGCATACGAGCGCGGCGAATCCTCTTCCCTTTCCGACACCGGGACAAGCGTTTTCGACCCTGTTCTGTGCGAGCTTTCCTATGCCTGGTACACGTGCGAAGAGGATACGATAATCGACCCGTTCGCCGGCGGCTCCGTCCGTGGCATCGTTGCAGAGAAGATGGGGCGCTTCTATACGGGCGTTGAGCTTCGTGCAGAGCAGGTAGAAGCGAACATGGAGCAAGGATCGGGATTGTGCGAGGTTTGCCCGAAATGGGTTCAGGGCGATAGCTCGCACATAGACGAGCTGGTTCCGGAAACCGGCTTCGACTTCATGTTCACGTGCCCGCCTTATGCCGATCTGGAAGTCTACAGCGATGATCCGGCGGACATAAGCAACATGGGCATTGATGGCTTCCTGGAAATGTACGAGGTGATCCTGCGCAAAACCGTTGAGAAGCTTGCCGAAGATCGGTTTGCGGTAATCGTCATCGGCGATGCGCGCGGCAAGGACGGCTTCTACTACAACCTGCCCGGAAAGACGGTCGAGATCATGGAGCGTGCGGGCGCACGCTACTACAACGAAGCGATTCTTGTAACACCTGCAGGGAGTTTGCCGATCAGGGCTGGAAAGCAGTTCGCAGCTTCGCGCAAGCTTGGGAAGACGCATCAGAACGTTTTGACGTTCTGCAAAGGAAACCCGCGCAAGGCCGCTGACCGCCTTGGCGAGGTGGTGATTCCCGAATTGGAGGTGCAGGAATGAGCTGCTACGACGAAGCATGCTGGGCAAGAGATCTGTACAGGGCAGGAAGAATTACCAGTGCGGAAGCGCAACGAAGGTGCGCTGAATACGCCAGGAAGTTCAACAGGAAATCGGCGGAATTGGCGCGGAAATACGGCGTTAGGCCGAGAAAGTTCAGTTTCTCGGCGTTCTGCCGCTGAAAAAGCACGATGCCCCGCGTTTTGAAGCGATTCGCGGGGCTTTTTGTTTGGGTGGTGATCGAAGGATGATAAAGAGATGCGAGGTGTGCGGGCGTGAGTTCAAAGCCAACCGGAACACCGCGCGCTTCTGCTCTTCCACGTGCAGGAGTAGGAATGCACGCGGCTACGCATATCCTGGCGAGTCTACGCCGCCAGCAGCCAACGCTTCCATGTCCAACGAAGAGGTTCTGGAAACGATCCAACGCGCCCACATAGCAGCATCCGATTTATCCCGCGCTTCAATGCTCACCCCCTCCCCCCTGTGCTTGAAGCTTGGGCGCATTTCCCGAAAGATCGAGAACGCGCTAAGGAGTGAGAGCCTGTGAAGGGTGCCAAGCCTAAGCAGAACGCCATCCGGCGCGGGCTCACCGATTCCTACGGCATGGCGAAGCAGGATGCCGTTGGCGTTCTGATGCCGGAAGATATTGAGCGCGACCCGGTGCAGAGCGAGATTTGGGCGTGGATCTGCCCGCCGGTGAACAGCTTCACAGAGCAGGACGTGCCGAACCTGCGCCTTTTGACGTACTGGCATGCGGTAGCCCAGCAAGCCCAGCAGGCTATCCATTCCGAAGATGGAAGGCTGAACATCTTCGACAAGATAGGCGTTAAGCCGTACAAGACACCGGACGGGCGCGAGGTTCCCCTGGTTCGCAAGAACCCGGCGCTAACGATCCTGAAGGAAGCATCGGGCGAGATTCGCGCGCTTTCCGACATGCTGGGGCTTTCGCCCCTTGCTCGTTCGCGTATCGGCCTGTTGGACGCAACCACGGTGAAGACGGCGGCAGATACCGCCGCAATGTTCAAGTCCATCGATGCAGCCTACGAGCTGCCGGAATATGAGGTGGTGGAAGATGTACAGGACTGAAACGCAGTACTCCCGCGCTGGTTTGGCCATGGCGCGTGATTACGAGCATTGCCTGTCCTCCATGTGCCACCACATCTCCAACGATGACTTCTACGGGAAGCCGTTCCTTCTGGAAAAGTTCCAGCGCGACAACATGTGGCTTCCCATGTTCGCATGCGGAAAGATGGTCAACGGCGAGTTCAAGCGGCAGTACCGCCGCTTCATCTTCTGCCTGCCGTCCGGCGCTGGCAAGACCGAGTTCGCTTCGGCTGTTCTGATGACCATCGCAACGATGGAGGTGCGCCACAACGGCCAGTACGGCGTGGTGGCATCCTCAAAGGATCAGGTACGGAAC
>CAVBST010000057.1:0-3033 GCA_963598325.1 uncultured Prevotella sp.
GCTGGTGACCGCAAGGCTCAAGTACATCGCCGAGTGCGAGTGGGGCAAGAGGCGCTATCTGGATGTATCGCTTCTCGAGGAGGTGGAGGCCTAGCCGACGGCAATCCGAAGTCATGCCGATGGGTAAATAGGGGTCAGCTTAAATTTGCGAAAGATTCTTGACGGTACCACTGGTTGGCCAGGTAGATGCAGAACAGCAGGCCAACCACGGATGCGGCAAGCAGTAGTCCCATCATGGTGTACAGGGCGCCGGTTTCACCCATGGCGGTGGTCATGGCGCCCACGATGAAGGGCAAGAAGGTTGCGCCCACGCCCATGAACGTCATGTACATTCCGGTGTTGCGACCCTTCGGGCCGGGGCAGTAGTTCTGGCGAACCACCAGGCCGGTTTGCAGCGCACCGCCGGCGGCGAAGAAGCCCAGCAGCGCGATGGCCACGTAGACGATGGCCACATTGGGAACCACCAGCACCAGCGCCAGCGCCAGGGTAGAGAATGCGAAGTCGATAAGCAGCACCTTCAGCGGGTTCCAGCGCAGCTTGCCCATCATCACGGCCCAGAAGAACACGGCGGTGATGGACCCGACGGTGTATATGGATGCCAGTGCTGCGCCGCCCATTTCGTCCAGGCCCAGGTTGGCCATGCCGAACGCCTTGGTGTACTGCTGAGCGCCGTACATGATGAACATGCAGATGAACGCCATGAGCAAAGTGAACACCTGTACCAGCACGCCGGGCTTCTTCAGCATGGCATCCTTCGCAGTTTTAATCTCGGCCTGGGCTTCGTCCATGCCGCTATCGCCTTCGGCCTTGGTGGCGCGTTCGTCGTCATAACGGAACGGCGTGATGATGGTCATGATCAGGCACAACACCGAAAGTGCGATGGGCAGGTAGATGTTGACGTGCCAGATTTCCGGCGCACTGAACCAGGCAACGAACAGCGGGTAGATAACGCCCATAACCGAAACGGCTGCCTTGATGCCGATAACGCCGGAGGCTGCGTATTTCGGCTCGGCCTCCTGCGCGGCGGGGTAGAGGGCTGCGTCCCAGAAGCCCGAGGTGGCAGCGCCGGAAAGGAAAGCCGCCACGTAGCACATGGTGGCGTCGGTTACCACCAACATCAGCGTGAAGCAGATGATGTAGGCGATGGCGCCGGCAACGGCGAACTTCTTGCGCCCGATGCGATCCGAGAACTCACCGCCGATCCACACGCTTACCAACTTGCCGAAGCCCATCCAGGCGATTGCCATGGAAACGGCGGCAGAGCCCTGCGTGGGGTCGGTGATGCCCCATTGGGTGTAGAAGTTGACTTTGTTCTGGCTCAGGATAAGGGCCTGGATGCCGTACGTGAAATAGCACATGTACACGGTTGCCAGGGCAAAGCCGTAGTGCTTGGCTTTCTGTGCTGCAGCGGACAATTCTTCTCCAATCGTTTGAGTGCTGGCTTCAAAGGCAAAACGGCATCCCCTACAAGGAGCCTCCCTGGTTGCTCGTCTGCATATGACGCTTTGGATTTGAAGGGCTGTGCTTTGCGCTGCGGTGCAAAACGGTGTGTATGCTACCCCCACTCGAAAAAACCGAACGTGTTCGAGAATGTTGCTACCTATTCGATATGAATGGGAAAGCAATAGCCACAGACTATCTAGCCTGTAATCGTCTGAAATATTAGGGCTAATCAGTGGCGAATATAAGCTCCAAACATCGAAAAACTATGGATCCATTTCCTTGGGATATGAATCGAGGGCTATCCGGCTAGCACGACTATGCCTGTTTCGGTTGCTTTTCGCTATGGGTTGGACGTTAACGGATGGAAGTTTGCCCAAGGGCTGGATGGTATGCTTGGAAGAGCATCGCGCCAGCACGAGGGGAAGTGCTTGGACGCGGGCCGCCTAGGTCCGAGCGCCTGGGCATGAGCAATGGAATTTGCAAGCGGCGCCAGCGCGTGCCGCATGAAGGCATACAGAGGGGAATATCGATGAGCTCCAAGAAGAAGAACCAGAAGTCAAATCCCAACAAGCGCAAGGAAAAAGAGCCTCAGATCACGTGCCCATTTTGCGGTGGCACGAATTTCAAGTACGAGGCAACCCGCCGTCGCGTGCCCAGCAAATGGTATGTGCACGTCATTGTGGCAGCTGTGGTAATCGGCATCGCGTTCGTTATGCCGTACTTCTCCATCGCCTTCGCGGTTGCCTACATCGTGCTCACGTTCATGCCGCGCAAGGTGCTGGTGGGAACCTGCCAGGACTGCGGCGAGGAAACGCTGTTCAACCAGCCGGAAGACGGCAGCCTTACCCCGAAGTTCAACCAGCCCTGGAAATAGGCTTCGCCTGATCTGGCTGCTGCGCGCGTCATCGTTGCGATACGTGCTTGTAGCATTCTGGAAACGTTCGACATCTAGCATGGGGTTCGAGAAAACAGGCCGCACGTTGCGGCCGCATCGAACAATCTACGAACCGAAAAGAGAGCACCCCATGGCTAAGAAGAGCGGAAAGTCGAAGAAGAACGCACAGGCTGAAGAGCTGAAGTACGTCCCTGGCAGGAAGGTGGCGTGCGTGATGATGCTGGTTGCAGCCGTGTTTGCGCTGGTTATCGCACTCTTTTCGCTAGCGCAGGGCACCATTGCCTGGGTTGCGATATTCGGCGCCCTTTCCGCCATCGCGTTCTACATGGCCTACATGCTGCGAGCCGAGCTGCGCGAATCCCACTAACCTGCGCTCCCGCATATCCAGAAACAAACGGCGACCAGCCCCATCGGGCGTGGTCGCCGTTTCGCGTTCTATTGTTATCATCTGCGCCGCGCGGGGCCCACGGCGCGGACGGGCCGAAGCACTCGCGGTTCGCGGTGCTAAAACCCCCACATGCGTACTTCGGTTTCCAGCTCTACGTTGAACTGCTGCTTTACGGCTGCCTGCACATCGCGGATAACCTGCAGCACGTCGGCAGCCTGGGCATTGCCAGTGTTTACCACGAAGCCGGCGTGTTTGGTGGAAACCTGGGCATCGCCCACCGAATGGCCCTGCATACCGGCGTCTTGTA
>CAVBST010000058.1:0-2723 GCA_963598325.1 uncultured Prevotella sp.
GCGCCTGCTTCGACGCCAAGAACGGCAACGGCGACAAGGTGGTGCCCGTGAGCACGGCTGCCTACTACGCCAGCGCCGAGGGCCCTATTGCGCCGAGGCCGCACGACAGCGCGCTCGACCTCGGGAAGCTCGAAGCCACCGGCTTCACCCCGCGTGACTGGGAGCAGGAGCTGGCGGAATACCTGAAGCGTGAGTTTGGAATCTAAACCACTTTAAACGGCGGCTGTGCATGCAGCCGCCGTTTTTTTCGGCTTCTTTTCCGATCTAATACCATCATAGGTTGAAATATAATTCGATTTCCGAATTCTAAATCCAATTATGACATTATAATTGCCCTATTGCTTTTGTTTCTCCCTAAGCAAAAGGTAACTCGCAATATCATTGTTTCCCATCTTCGCGCAACGCGGCTATTTGGGGTCAGTTAGGATGCAACGATGATCCGTCTTGAACAGCTGACGATTGAAAACATCAAGAACACCCAGCACGGCACGGTTGATTTTCTTGCTGCCCCCAACGGTGGGTGCCTGGTTGGCATTTACGGGCAGAACGGCTCGGGGAAAACGTCGGTTATCGATGTGATGGAATGCGCTAGGGACCTTATGGCAGGAAAGCAGCTTGAGCCGCGCACTGCTGATCTGCTAATGAAAAATGAAGCATCAAGCGCGCTCGAGCTTGTTTTTGCAGTTTCTAACCCTGAATTGCTCGAAGGCGAGCCCCTGAAAGTGTCTTACGGGGCATCGTTGGTCCGTGGCGCGGACAGCGTTAAAGTTTCAGAGGAATCAATCTCGCTGGCGGGCAGCGGAAGAAGCAAGCGCAATTTGATTTCTTACGCTGTGTCGCCTTCGGGTTTGAACGGTGAAACGGTTGATAAGTTTGCAACGGTGGGCCCTTCCGGCAGGTGGCGCTCCATCCTTGCTTCCTCAAAGAATGCGGCTGCGGCTTTTTCGGCAAACGAAATAGCGAGCTTTGACATGGGGAAGTCGTTCGTTTTCTCCGATGGGTTTTCCAGGGCGATCGACGGTTTTGTTTCCGAGGTTGATAAGCGAAGGGAAAGCGGTAACCTTCCCAAAACCTTGCAGGCTGCTTCGTCGGAAACACTGGAGCCTCTTGAAAGGATCCTTTCCCTTTTGCGGGGCTTTGCCCAGAACGATCTGGTTGTGATTAACCAGAAGCATGAAGCAGTAATTTCATTGGGGGTTATGCTGCTCTCTTCGGGGCAGGCAATCAATGGGAGCAGGGGTTTCGCTCTTGATCTTTCCGACCAGAGCGTTGTTTCGGAACAGCAGTACACCGCTCTCTGCTCTGCGTTCAATGTTTCTAATGTTGTTCTGGAAAGGCTGATCCCAGGTCTTAGGGTTGAGGTGTGCAAGTTAGGCGATCGCCTTCTTGATTCTGGGGAGCCGGGCGTTGAGCTTGAGCTTCTTTCTAATCGCAACGGGACAAAGGTCCCTCTAAGGTGCGAATCTACGGGTATACAGAAGGTTGTGTCGATCCTTGGTGCGCTTATTGCCGCATACAACAATCCCGGGGCGTCTATCTTTATCGACGAGCTGGACTCTGGGGTTTTTGAGTACCTGCTAGGCGAACTTCTTGAGGTTATGGAGCCAAGAATGAAGGGGCAGCTTGTGTTTACGGCTCATAATCTAAGGCCGCTAGAAAAGCTTCCTCTTCGCTCCCTTGTGTTCACCACCTCGAATCCATCGAATCGCTTCGTAAGGCTTAAGGGCATCCACAACAGCAACAACGTGCGTTCGCAGTACTTCAAGTCAATTGTGCTTGGCGGGCAGGGCGAAGAAATGTATCAGCCCACCGATAAATCGATGATCGCGGCTGCTTTTTCGAAGGCAGGCCATCCAGGCGAAGACCTTGATTTTGCTTCGCTTCTTCAGCGGTATGCGGGGAGTGGGCCCAAATGAAAAAAGTTATCCTGCTGCTAGTTGAAGGCCCTTCGGATGAGGATGCCCTGCTGGGTCCAACGAGGTTGCTTGTCGATAGGGCTTTTGTATCTGCAAGAAGCTTTCATACCGATGTGACTACAGCCAGCCTGTTCCAGCATAATGGAGCCTTTAAAGTGTACAGCGATGTCGTTAAAACTGTTCGGGAGTTCGTTGTTTCCTATCTAGGCAATAACCAGGGTTACGGTTGGGCGGATTTGGCAGCGATCATTCATGTTGTCGATTCGGACGGCGCATTGGTTCGCCCCGGTGCTGTGGTCCAAGATGTGACTGCTCGAAAGATAATCTATGGCGAAGACGAGATCCGAACCTGCAGTCGCGATTCGATATTGGAGCGAAATAGGGTTAAATGCGCGGCTATAAAACGACTCTGCCAGACAGCTTTTCTTGGCAAAGGCGGCAAACAGGTTCCCTATCGGGTGTTTTTCATGTCCAGGAACCTAGAGCATGCGCTTTATGGTATTGGCGGCAACTTGTCTGGCAGGGATAAAGAGCGCTTGGCCAGTGCGTTTGCGGAAGAATGCTACAAGAACCCTGGCTTCTTCCTGGAAAGGTTGCGCAGTGAACAGGTTGCTGTTCCTGGTGATTACGCCGAAACCTGGGGATATTGTTTCAAAGGGACGAATTCGCTTCACCGGGGCTCTAACTATCATCTCCTGTTCGATACGGTTGCTGATTTTATAGTTGAAAAGTAGGGCTTATAATCTACAGCTTCCCTATTGGGTCAAACAGAAAGCCCCTTCCCATAGGCACATGGGAAGGGGCTTG
>CAVBST010000059.1:0-2379 GCA_963598325.1 uncultured Prevotella sp.
GCTTTGAGCTGATCGCCCACAGCATCCACCCCTACACCCGCAGCCTGATCTCGGCTATCCCCGTGGCGGACCCCAAGACCGCCCGCGAGAGCCACCGTATTGTGCTGCAGGGCGACGTGCCCAGCCCCCTGAACCCGCCGAGCGGCTGCCGTTTCCGCACCCGCTGCCCCTACGCCGACGAGCGCTGCGCCGCCGAGGTACCGGAGTTCAAGGAAGTTTCCAGCGGCCACTGGGCTGCCTGCCATCACCTCGATAAGGTTAAATAAAAATATCTATAGCGTGGCTCACCACCTTGCGGTGAGCCACTTTTTTATTGGGATTCTTCCGCAAGACCTTCCTTTTTTGTGACCAAAAAAGGAAGCGAAAAAAGTCTCGCTGTTCCGAGGCAGCCGCTTGGCGGCGCACAACGAGCGCCACCATCCAGCAAAGCTGGCCCGCTCGTGTGCTACGCGCAATCCCCGGCCTAGGGGCTACTCGCCCCTAGGAACCCCAAAGTGGTGGTCGAAGAACCCAAAAGCTAAAAAATGCAGGAGTGCTGCATTTTTCTTAACGCTTTTGTGTCATTCTCCAGATTGACCCCTTCGGGGCCGAAATGCTATCGTGGGTTGCGTTGTAGGGGCGCACATTGTGTCAAGCGAAACATAGGTAACACCGGGGAAGAAACATAGGTTACAGTTTTCGGATGCGGCGGTTAATGAGAATTCTTTCATTTGCATCGACAAGAGCAATCTGGAAATTGCGGTAGCGGATGCTGAATGTATCATCGCAAGGGAGAACTTCAACGTAGGTATTTGCCATTGTCTCGCTGAGATACAGCTGCACCGGCCCAAACCGCAGATAGCCCCAGCTGTTGACCTTGTAGACATTCCCGGAAGTGTATTCGTAGGGCTTCGGCTCAAAAAGCTTGCGGCTGCTTGGCGTATACACCGTAGCCGGAGGCTTCATTCCCAGGGCACTGTGAGGGCGGATCTCGTTGTACTTCCATCGCCAGGCCGCAAACTTTTCTGTAGCCTCTGCCAGGTCGCGGAACGGTTCTCGCAGCAGTTCCGCTTTCATCGTGCGGTGAAACCGCTCAATCTTCCCTTGCGTCTGAGGATGCAGGATACGTCCGTGAATGGGGAGAATATTCAAGTCCATGAGCCAGCGCTCGAACCGCGTGTAACCGCCCCGGAACCCGGCAAACTGTGGGCCGTTATCCGAAAGAAGCGCATCCGGCAGCCCATACTCCTGAAAAACTCGAAGAAAGCTTTCCTGAACACCGGCTGCCGCACCTTTGGGCTCTGTGCAGAGGCAAAACCGCGAATGGTCGTCTAAAATATCCAGTGGATAACAGCGCGTGCCATCCAGCAGCGGAAAATCTCCCTTGAAGTCTGTCTGCCACAGTGCATTGCACTGCTCGTATTCAAATCGCTGATACGGTTTGCGTTTACGGGACTCTTCCTCGGGTATGCAGCCATTTCTTTTTAGAATATTGCAGCATGTCTTGGCGCTGGGCAGGTCGGAAATACCGTCTGCCGCCAGAACCGCTCGGATGGTCTTGCCGCCCCAGGCAGTGTTTTCCTCGCGCATTGCAAGGATGGCCGCTTCCACAGCGGGAGCCGTCTTTCGATAGGGATGCTTCGGCCTGCGGCTCTGGTCCTCCAGCAAAGCTGCTTCCCGGAATCTTCGCAGCCATTTGTACCCGGTCTTGCGGCTGATGCCGTATTCCCGGCACAGTTCGCTGAAGTTACTGCACTCGGCAGCCTGCTCGATGAATTCTTTTCGTTGTTCCATAACAGTTTTTTCTTTCCACGGCATAAACTTTCACTCCAATTGAGTTTTTATGCCTTCATTGTACCAAAAAACTGTTACCTATCTTCCTTCCCTACCTGTTACCTATGTTACTACTCTGTACACATTGCTCGCCCGCCGACTGGATGGTGCAGCCCATTTTCAAGATGGCCGCACACAGGAAACGGCCACGGGCGAGCACTGCTCGCCCCTACAGGTAAGGGATGGCGTACGCTATGTCTGCACTCTACCATTTTCCCTGGTTGCGGGCAAGAAAGTGGGGCTGGAAGTTTGTCAACAGGCAGTTGCAGCCACGTTGTATCGCGTATTATTTTCTGCGCGGCAGCAAGACAGCACTGGCCAGCACCAACGCACCCAGGGCACAAAGCCCGGCCCCGGCATGGCCGGTCACATCGGCGATCCGCCCGATCAGCGGGCTGGCAGGGATCATCAGCACACTGTATGCCATGCTGTCCACGCTGATGAGCGTTGCCCGGCGGTCACTGGGGATGGCATCATTGAACCGCTGCATCGCATGCAGGAACCACACGCTCAGCGCGGCCTGCACCAGCATCGGCCCGGCCAGGCAGCCCAAGGCGGGGCCAGCCC
>CAVBST010000060.1:0-2188 GCA_963598325.1 uncultured Prevotella sp.
TTTGTTTCGTTCGATGTATCCACGTCGCCCGCCGAGGCGGTTTCCGTCCGGGCGGAAACCCCGCAGGCGGCAAGGGCGAGCATCATAGCGGCTGGCAAAATCATCGCTAATAATCTTTTCATGATGTTCCTCCTCCACAATCGCCAAGGCGCTTGTTGTCCCTTCCCTTGGAGCATCCAAATGCTCCAAGGTGCGTTGCGGATATCCGCCCTTTATGGCACCTGGCCCCACATCTTTCGCAAGGCAGGACATTTTACGCAACTCGAGTTGCCTATTCCTTGTGGGTGCATTCTATTTTCCGGATTAGGAACTGACGATGGTCGAGGTTGTTTAGGCGGTTGAATATGCCACTCGCTCGGCAAAAAGGTTGCATAACAGTGGGCTGCGAGTGGCACCGTTCGAAACCGCGGCAGTGCCGCAAATGGCACCAGTCAGCCCTAATTGCCGAAATGCATCCAATGACGTTGATTGACCATCGGGCCATAACGCCGGTCGGGCCGGCGCTGAATGCAATGCACCCGTCGGCTATTGGCGATAACTCGCTTGCCGGCGGGGTCTTCGTTGCCATACATGTTTCTAACCTTATTCTCCTCATAATGGTTAGAAAGATTAGAAAGTGGTTAGAATGGTTAGAAAATGATTAGAAAGGTGGGAAGAATGCGCTTTCAAGAGACGGAAACTGTTGAACTAAAGGCGCTTGTGCGAGACGACATCAAGAAGGAAATCGTCGCGTTCGCAAATTGCGGCGGCGGAACGGTATTTGTTGGCGTTGCAGATGACGGTACCGTTCTGGGCGTTGAAAACCCCGATGCTTGCGCCCTGCAAATCTCCAATGCGGTGCGTGACTCCGTAAAGCCGGATGTCACGATGTTCGTTCACTATGAGACGCTGGAATTCGACGGTAAGAAGGTTGTCTCTGTTGAGGTTCAGCGGGGCACAAACAGACCATATTACCTGGCTAAAAAAGGGCTAAGGCCTGAGGGCGTCTATGTGCGACAGGGCTATTCTTCTGTGCCGGCGACAGACGCCGCCATTCGCCAAATGATCAAGGAAACCGACGGAGATAGCTTTGAAGACATGCGGTCGGTCGATCAAGATCTGACTTTTGAGGCCGTTCAGAGAGAGTTCGAAATTCGAGGTATCGACTTTGGCCGTCCGCAGATGAAGACGCTTAGGCTTATTTCGGAAGACAGTCTCTATACGAACCTCGGCCTTCTTTTGTCTGACCAGTGCCCGCACGTCATCAAAGTGGCGGTGTTTGAGGGAACAGACCAAAATGTGTTTAAGGATCGCCGAGAGTTCAGCGGCTCGCTAACGAGGCAGCTCGATGAGATATATGAGTACATTGACCTGCAGAACAAGAATCGAGCAACCTTCGATAAGTTGCTTAGGATTGACTCTAGGGATTATCCAGAAACCGCTGTTCGCGAGGCGCTTCTCAACACGCTGGTGCATCGCGACTATTCCTTTAGCGCTAGCTCGCTGATCAGCATTTACGACGACCGGATTGAGTTTGTCTCCATCGGCGGGCTTGCTCAAGGCATCGAGCTTGAAGACCTTGCGTTGGGCGTTTCAGTTTGCAGGAACCCTGGGCTGGCTAACGTGTTCTACAGGCTGCAGCTTATTGAGGCCTACGGTACCGGTATGAAGAAGATAATGGGTGCCTACGCAGGGCTTGAAAAAGCGCCCCAGGTCATGGCGACTAGCAATGCCTTCAAGATCGTGCTGCCAAACATGAATGCAATGGCTAGTGCGGTAAACGACGACCAGGTCAAGCTGGACGAGAAGAACAAGCCGGCATCCAGCGAAGAAAAGGTTCTGACATACCTCGAAGCTAATCCGTGCGTTTCCAGAAAGCAGGTGCAGGAATTGCTGGGAGTGGGTCAGACCCAGGCTGGCCGCGTTCTTATGTCTATGGTGGATGGCGGGCTGATTAGGCGGGTTGGCGGTGGACGCACTACTCGCTATGAGATTGTTGCCGGGGTATCTGATTAGCAAAATACGGACCAAGGAGTGATACGACAAGTGACGTCCGACGAATACAAAGAGGCAGCGGCCTATTGGACTTCAAAGGAGCGCAGGGAGATGCCGGCGGACCAGCTAAGGCCTATCGTCGAGGACTACCTCGCCGCCGGATCCGTCTGCGCCCTTGCGACCGGCGCCGGCGACTACGTGCGCTGCACTCCCT